>JBBAQX010000011.1:0-89980 GCA_040400085.1 Lysinibacter sp.
TTAGTGTGGCTGGTGGATCGAATACTACGCTCGGGTGCAAGACTGTAACGATCCCCTAAACCGTTTTGCCGTTTCAAATTTTAGACCTCTTTGTTTTTGGATAGGACTGGTAAAGGTGACCGTGCACGGCGTACAGAAAAAGCTTGTTCTTCTTGTCGCAGCAGCTTGTATGGGGGGACTGTTTCTTGCTGGATGCGCTCCGGAGGCACCCTCGGCAACTTCTATGACTACTATGGGCGCGAATGTGAATGCTTCTGTTCCGGCTGATCAGGTTGCGACACCGATTCCTTCTGAAAAACCAGCAGCGGGAATCGAAGGCGACCCCGATAATCCTGCTATGGATGATCAGCGCCCCGTTGAACCTGGACCGACTGCAGCCGTTGAGTTCATTAATGCTGTCTTTACCACGGCAAATTCGACGGTTAGCGCTGTCGCGATGGTTTCTAATATGCTCTCCTCGACCGGTGTGTGTAAAATAACTGTTTCTCAAGGTGAGTCTTCCTTTGGAACTGAGGTAAACGCTGAGGCGGATGCACAGGTTACTTATTGCTCAAACATGAATGTTGCAATACCAACAGGCTCGACTGGTGAGTGGAAAATTCTTGTCGAATTTTCAGATCAAAAATATTCGGGTAAGGCTGTAACAACAATCGTGATCTAGCTTGGAACGGTTTAACGGGGCTGCTGTATGCCGCGCTCGGGGCTTCTTTGAGGCTCAGCTCATTGGGTTGTGAAGCGCCCTGGGTTTGTTGGAGATTCCATACTTGTGGAAAGAACATGGAGTCATGGAATGAACAAGCAACCGAGGACGCCGTTATTCGGCTGAAGAAAAAGCGACTGCAGCTCGGATGGTGCGCACCCTCCAATCGGAGCTAGGCACGAGCTAACGAACGATGCAGCGCGTCGCCGATCAGCTCGGCTACGGAGTTGAATCAGTGCGGTCATGGGTACGTCAAGCTGACACTGATGACAGCGTCAAGACTGGGGTGAGCACGGACGAGCAGGCGCGCATGAAACAGCTTGAGCAAGAGAACCGCGAGCTCAAGCGTGCGAATGAAATCCTGAAACGCGCGGCGTCTCTCTTCGGGGCGCAGCCAGACCGCCAACACCGGAACTAGTGGCCTTCTTTAAGCGTAACAAGGACGATGTGGCCGCTGGGCGTCGTCTCGGGGTCTGGTTCATGTGTAGCGTGCTGCAGGTGGCCCCGTCGACGTGCTATGCCGCGAACGGCAGACCCGCGTCAACCCGTCATGAAAGAGACGCGCAGATTGCCCCGCAGTTGCTCAGCATCTGGGAAGCGAACTACTCGGTTTATGGGGTGCGCAAGCTCTGGAAAATTGTGAAGCGTGCCGGGGTTGATATTGGACGTGACCACGTCGCGTGACTCATGAAAATCCTCGGGATTGCAGGGGCACGCCGTGAGCGTCGGGTGAAAACCACCAAACCTAATTCCCGGGTACCTCGGCATCCGGATCTCGTGAAGCGGGTGTTCTCTGCGGATGCCCCGAACCGGCTGTGGGTGACGGATGTGACGTTCGTGCCGACCGGGCAGGGCGTCGCATACGTGTGCTTCATTATCGATGCGTTCAGTCGCATGATTGTGGGTTAGCGGTGCGCATCGAACGTGAAGACCCAGACCGTGCTGGACGCGATCGAGATGGCCGGCTGGTCACGTGGGAAACAGCTCTCCGGTTTGCGCTGCCATAGCGATGCGGGGTCGCAATTCACGTCCATTCGTTACGGGGAACGTCTCGCGGAGATCGGAGCGACACCCTCGATCGAAACCGTCGGCGACAGTTATGACAACGCCCTAGCCGAGACCGTCAATGGGTATTACAAGGCTAAGCTTGTCCGCGGACCAGCGAAGTTGGGGCCGTGGAAGACGATCGATGATCTGGAGCTCGCGACGCTCGGATGAGTGCACTGGCACAACACGCAGCGGCTGCATAGCTACCTTGGAGACGTGCCATCAGCAGAGTATGAGGAGTCGTTCTATGCTGGAGTTACCAGCGCCAAAGAACTGGTAGAAATCAAATGAACTAGTCTCCACTAAATCCAGGGCGCTTCAACCGGCTACGCGCTGCAACGTGTCTTGGCTCTTGTCTAACTCCATCAGCAGGAGCTATCTATGGGTGAGGCTCTGTGTCTTCTGACGAATCCTTTATGGCAGGAAAAACCCAATACTTGTATACGAAGAAATTCCACACTGTTGTCAAGCCTGTAGTAATGATTTTTCCCAGAACCCATCCAACCGGAGTGGCCGCTAGGAGAGTAACAAGGACGGTCGTAGCTAGGGTGTTAAACGCTACGAGGGCTGAGTATCTGAAAAGGCCGCGCCCATGCCCGATTCCCGACTGAAATGCGAAAGTTCTTTGAAGAAGATAGTTGATAACAAAGCTTCCTGCAAATGCTATCCCCGTGGCCAGCCATATTTGGAGGCCCACTATTTGATAGAAGAACGCAAGTAATCCAAAATCAACTACAAAGCTTAACCCGCCTACGATAAGGTAGCGTACCGCACTGTTCTTGAGCAATCGCAAAATTTTCTCTTTCTTTTGAGGGTTCTGTGATTTACAACAAAAATCTCACGATTCAGTTGCATACCAAACCCTCGAAGGCCTTTGGTGTTATCAGTATCCGTCAAATAAATTGTGTTTTGATCTCAAGCCTTGAATAACGTTCGGCATCGACAGCTAAACAGGCTTTCTCACTGGGCGACCCAACCCAATCACTGTCCAGCCTGCATGGCTCCAGGCTTCCTCGTCTAAGCAGTTTCTTGCATCAATTACGACGGGATACTTGACCAATCCGTGGGCTTGAAAGGGGTCAATCGTCACAAAATCTGCCCATTCAGTAGCAACAATTACCAAATCTGCACTCGACAGGGCATCATACGTTGCCCTTTCTGTCTTAAGATCAGGATGTCTCATCGTGGCCGTCGGTATTGCCTGTGGATCAGTTGCGACAACGTTTGCTCCCAAGCTCTTCAGTTTTAGGGCAATATCAAGCGCTGGAGAATCTCTTATATCGTCTGAGTTGGGTTTAAACGCTAGCCCAAGAATAGCTATTTTTTTTCCTTTAGGATCGTGAGAGAGCGCTTCAACAGCCAGATTAACAACGCGATCACGCTGCCGCAGGTTTATTGAGTCGACCTCTCGGAGAAGCTCCGCGGGCCCATATGAACCTATTTCCTCTGAACGTGCAATGAAAGCTCTCAAATCTTTCGGCAGGCACCCTCCTCCGAAGCCTGCCCCAGCGTTGAGGAAACTCCGCCCAATTCTGCTGTCATATCCTAAAGCATCGGCAAGTTGAGTAATATCAGCGCCAGCGGTATGTGCTATCTCGGATACGGCATTTATGAATGAGATTTTTGTGGCCAGAAACGCATTTGCGGATACTTTTACTAGCTCAGCAGTTTGGTAATCAGTAACAACTATAGGCGTGTCATCGTTAATTATCGGCGCATAAACTTTGTTTAGGAGACTTAGTGCATCTTCCCTAGATTTATTACTTGGCAGTCCATAAACTATGCGATCCGGGTAGAGGGTGTCCTTAACGGCAAAACCCTCCCGAAGAAACTCCGGGTTCCATGCAACAATCGCCCCGGTTTGGGCTTCCTCAAAAGCCTGACTTATCTTTATCGCGGTACCCACTGGAACTGTCGATTTGCCGATAACCAGATCGCCCTCTGAGACGTATGGGATAAGCCCAGACACGGCAGAGTCAACATATGTCATATCCGTTGCATTGCTTCCCGGCAGCTGAGGGGTACCTACGGTAATGAAGTGAACTTGTGCGGCTTCTGTGCGAGAAATGTCCGTTGAGAACTGAAGGCGTCCAGAAGCAAGCGCTTCATGCAGTACATCTTCGAATTGCGGCTCATAAAAAGGTGGTTTTCCGGAATTGAGCGAGATGACACGAGACTCATCAACGTCTATTCCGATCACATAATGTCCCAGATTTGCCATGCAAGCAGCATGAACAGCGCCGAGATATCCGCATCCAATAACCGAAATATACATTTAGTTTGGCCTTTCGTTCTTGGATTTGGACCCAATTCTTGCGATGGATGATAAATGATCCACCCTAGATATCCTATCGAGATTGTAACAATCGAGATCTGCGGCAAGCCGAGATACCTCGGAACAACAACCGTTATCTGTGGGTTCTGTGCTGCTCGTTGACGCTCGCGGCAGGTATACATCCACACTCTTGACCCTGCAACTTAGATCACATAGCCCATCACTTCACTTGGTGAATATTTCTTGCCAGCTACGCGTACCAAGCAAACAGCTATCACGCATAAAACCAAAGGGTTCATTGGTAACCATGGGCGACCAGCCAGGAACTCTTAGCGGACTGTCTGGCATATCACTGTGTTTGATAAGTTACTTGCTCTCACAGGTCTTTAGGGATAATTGTGCGCATCAAAAGTGGCTACGTCGGCCGTTTCAACGTGATAAGAGAGCAATCCGAGTGGAGCTCAGAAGCTGCTGGATATACGGTAGTCAGATAACTTCGGAGCTGGAAATCACCTAAAGTGTTTCCAACTCCAATCTTGAAGAACTGATGCTATTGTATGCCTTCCGATTTTGCACGTTGTGTTAACGACTCAGGATTCTTGCTAAACGGTAGCTGAGACTTCGAAAGAACTATCATTACTACGGCAAGAACCGAGCAGACGAATGCTGCGACAAGACTCCAGCCGAGATTTCCAAGAATCGGTGGTCTCCACTCTGGTGCATTAAAAACGGCAACCCACGATTGGCTAAGTCCTACTGAGTAGCGCTTTAGCGCAGTCATCACGCTTGCGTATTGGATAAGAGCGTAAGCGATGGCAATTGTCCAGATACACTTTGCTCGGATGTTTTTAGAAAGCCGCTCAAACCCGCTAGCTCCTAAAGCGGCAGCAAGGATCATCAAAGTAACCAATCCAGGGAGCGAATACCGTCCTTGCCATACGTACCCGGAGTTTGTGACGCTTGCTCCCTGAACTATTGCTGGCAAGAGCAAAAAGCCGCAGGTGGCAACAACGATAGAGGCCCGTTGGCGCCCGCGAGGTGCCACAAGCAATGCAGCGGTGACAAGGAGTCCTAATCCAACAAAATATGAAAAAATCACGTAAGAGGGAGCGGGGGTATCAAGCCAACCAAATACTCCTATCCCTTGTTTGAGATAATCAAACGTCGTTTCGAGCATTTTCCAGACGCCACCAATAAATGTTGTTCCTGCCCCGCTATGCTCGCCAACAGCTGGAAGAGACTGAGATTTAACAGTCCAGATCACAGCCATAACGAGAGAAAGAGCCACGGTAATTACAGACCAGAGGTATGGTGGCCTAATTATTTCTTTCAGAAAGATAGCTGGTCCTGCTAATATCATCGCGACCAGGACAGAAAAACCTAGCCATAAAGGTGAGATTCCCCGCATTTGAACAAGAATTGCTCCAGATGCTCCTAACGCTGCTGCCGTCCACCACTGAGACAAAACTAGCTGTGGTTTTTCTCGTATGAAATAAATTAACCCGGCAAAAAATGCTGCAGTTGTTGCAATCTCAAGTGAGTTTGGATTGAACGACCCTGCTAAAAAATATGTCATGGGAGTTATTAGTGCGAATCCAACTAAAACAGGAAGCGTGGGCTTACGAAGCCGAGACAAAAAAGTGATCGCAGCAGCGAAGAATAATGAACACAATAGTGCGCTCATCGCTCGCATCATGAACAAAGCGTCCTGCCCGGTGCTAATGAGAGAAGGCCAACCTGCGAGGACATAGTAGACAGGATTATACAAGCCTGCAGTTGTAACACTTTCGACTAGTTTGTCACTTGCCTGCTTCTGAACAAAACAACCAGCAGTAGCGTCTTGCTTAAACGCGTAACATCCAATTTCTGTTGTGTTCGCAACTGACGGAGGAACTAAGACTTTTCGGTCTTGAGCATTTGGGCGTTCTGACGGCACCCCGATGAGCTGCCCACGTACCACGGAAGCACCTTTGATGAAATGTGCTGGCTCGTCGGGACTTGCGCCGAGAGGGGTTGTAACTGCCCAGGTAAGAGAGAGAGCAAAAATTGCGGTAAATGCCATCAAGAACACCATTAATGGAGTGAACCTTCGGATCGAATGACGTGAAGCATCGATATGCGAATTTTTATTATTGTTCATTTTTTGGTGCATGGCTTTCCTTAAAATTAGACATCATTTGCCCGCGTATTGCTGCATTCATGTTTGCTCAGCGCCCGAAAATCTTATCTATTCGAACTTAAAGTTTATTGTTTGGGACGGAAATCTTTCGGGTCAATCTCGTGCTAACCGTGTTTGAGATTATAAATTTATTCTCCCTGCTATTCATGCTGGCTAGCAGATTGGGCGAGGCGCACGATAATTCGGTCCTCCACAAAGTCAATATATAACCATCCCCGACTCTATGTGACGCTTTGTCGGCACCCTCATCGGTTAGTCCTGCTATCAACTCAGCATAGTATGTCTGCTCAAACTCGAGCGTAGCGCCATCCCACAATAGCCATGCAAGCCGGTTCTATTCTATTAACCCACGCAACCCTGTACCTATATTTCACGGTAGAGAGTTATGAAGCGTTGTGGGCTCCTGGGAGACTCAGTTCATTTGATTTCTACCAGTCCTGTGGCGCTGAAACTCCAGCAGAGAACCCTTCCTGGCACTTGACCGGTTGCATATTGCCGAGGGAGCCATGCAACCGCCCGATGTCATGCCAATGCACCCAGCCAAGCGTCGCGAGCTCGAGTCCAACGATCGTCTTCCACCGACCCGACTTCGCGGACCCGCGCACTGGCTCAGCCTTTTAATACCCGCTGACCGTCTCGGGGAGACCTTCCCCGTGACGAACGGAAGTGAATTGCGACCCCGCATCCGAGTGGCAGCGAAGTTCTCAGAGTTTCTACCGCGTGACCAGCGGGCCATTTCGATCGCATCGAGAATTGTCTGGGCCCTCACCTTCGATGCACACTGCCGACCCACAATCATGTGGCTGAATGCATCAATAATGAAGCACATGTAGGCTAACAACCTATTATATCGGCATGAACGTTAGACCCGTCGCCCACAGCCGATTAGGAGCTTCCGCAGAGGATGCCCGATTCACGCGATCAGGATGCCGAGGAATCTTGGGATCAGCCTTGGTCGTCTTCGTCCGTCTATCACAGCGCACTTCCTCAGTCTCGAGGAACTGGGGGGTGCTCTCTGCCTCTCTGATCTGACGGACAGACACAGCTCTTCCGTTCGCAGCATAGTTTGTTGACGGGCCGCCTGCAAGTACACCGCACACGAACTCGACCCCGAGACGACGCCCAGCGACGACGCCCAGCGACGACATCGTCCTCGTTGCGATTGATGAAATCCACTAACTCCGATGTTGGCGGCCCGGTTCCGTCCCGAAGAAAGACACGAGACGCTTCAAGTATGCACACGCACGCTCCAACCCACGAGTTTCTTGCTCATGATGCTGCATACGCGCTTGCTCGTCCGTAGTCACCCCACCCCTGATGCCGTCATCAATGTCTGCCTGTCGCAGCCATGACCGCACTGATTCAATACCGAAGCCGAGTTGATCGGCCACGCTCTGAACAGTTCCTTTGCTCGTGTCGACTCCGCCTAGAGGGTACATATTCATGCGAACCGCAGCAGTTTTCTCAGCCACCGAATAACGGCGCCCTCTGTTGCCTGTGTGTTCCATGACTCCATTTACTTTCAGAGGGTAAGGAATCTCTAACAAAGTCAGAGGGCTTCAGGAACAAGATATAGGGTAGCTGAATTCTTTTTTGGACAGGCCTATCAGAGAGATGCTAATTGTTATATTTATTATGCAAGTTATTTAGTATGATTATTTCCTGTTTCATCCAAGAAACGCGGAAGGTTAGGTCTGTCAGGACTCTCTTGAATATCTAGCTGTAGCGCGCTGATCAACATTTGGGTGCCAATTAATATCGGTAGCGCTGCAAGCATCACCGTGGCCGCAGTAGATTGACCTGTCTGAACAATTTCAGTTATTGTCCAGATGGCAATTCCCATCCCAAATATCACAGCCAGGACCCCCGCAAACAACAGAAGTGCTATCGGTGAAAAAGACCATAGAACATAACGGTACCAAATTCGCCGCCAGAAACCGCCAACTAGAAGGCTAACCAATTCGGGTACAACCTTGCTAAGTCTTATCGAAGATACTTCGGAGCCATACACAGCTGGTATTGATACGTCACATGCAGGAACTTGCAAAATATTTAGGTGAATAAGTAAATCGTTCTCGAAGGAGTAGCGTTTGGCTACCTTTTCGAAGGGTATCCTTCTCAGGATTTCCGAGCGTATTGCTGTATATCCGTTTTGCGGGTCGAAAAGATGCCAGTAGCCTGAAGCTGCTTTTGTCAGAAAAGACAAAATAATATTGCCAAAAATGCGATATTTCGGCATTCCATCAAATGATTCAGCAGAATAAAATCTATTCGCCTTGGCGAATCCATATCCTTCATCGGTGACCTTATCCAGAAGGCCCGGGAGATAATCCGGATCCATCTGCGCATCTCCGGCCATGACGACATTAACGTCAGACCCCAGGCGCATGGCTTCCGTATGAGCAGTAATAATTGCCCCACCTACACCCTGATTAACCTCATGGCGAATTACGGTTACCCTGGGGTCTCCGACAGATTTTGCCACGTTGCTGGTATCATCCGGACTGCAGTCGTCAACAATAACGATGAAATCGACATATGCAGGCATTGTTTTGATGACTTGAGCAATCATCTTTTCTTCCTTATATGCAGGAACGACTGCAGCGACTTTTGCGCCCTTGTACATTACTTCTGTAACTCCTTATTCGTGGGCACAACATTGAGGCAGCGGGTCGGCTGGCTTATCCTCACTAAGAAAAAAAATATCTTTAGGTATGCAAAGCGCTGTGGCGAGTGGATCTGAGTTAGTGGCATAAAACTTTCCGATTATTTCTTTCTGGATTAAACGTAGAAACACTATTTTCAAAAGGGCGAAGACCAAAAGCGATCAAAACCTGTTATCAGCGTGATCGGGTCCCTCGCAAGTGAATAAGGTCTCAGAGAAGACATAATTGGTCATCGCAGCAACAAGGGTCCAACTTCGAACTAAAAACTTAGTGTAGTTCCCAAAAGCTTCATTTCAATAACGTGCAAGCTAGTTAGCTATCTCGATTATATGTGAGTTATTTTCACTTACATATCTTTTCCCGTTGGTCTCTTTCGTGTAATGAGATCAATAGCACGATGTGAAGGAGCGATGGATCGACGCTCGGTAGCGGCATCCGCTTTTCCATTGAGTACATCTATGAAGTGTTCAAATTGGGCAGATAACGGTTCGCGATTATTCGCGATCTCGGGAATCTCAATCACGGTTTGCTGTCTATAACCAAGCCCCTCATCAACTGCTTTCTCAGAAACATTTCGGTAAATTGTTACCGCCCGGCGGAGGAGATCTACTTCGATTAGTCTTTCTTCCTCATATATCGAAAGCTTGCGTATCTTGCGTTGGCCAATACGGCTGGCAGAAACGCGAGAAATTCCGCCTTTTTCGAAGGAGAGAATAGCTTCAACAACGTCCTCTGCCCCCGAGAGCGAGTCTGGATGAAAGAATCCGAGGTGTGACTCAACTTGAATGGGCTCGTCGTTCATTAATTGAATTACCAGATCAACATCATGGACAAGTAGATCCCACGATACTCCGGTCCTTATGCGTGGCGCATAAGGTGAATGCCTTGTAGCGACAATATGTTTTGGCTCTTGCACCAGAGAGCGTGCTGTCATTACTGCGGGATTAAAACGCTCAAGAAGGCCGCACATAAAAGGAAGATCTTTACGCTCAGCGACTTCAAGAATCTCTTCTGTTCTCAACAAACTGTCTGCAACAGGTTTCTCAATCAGAAGAGCTGTTTCTGATTCAAGAACTTGCATCGCGAGAGAATAATGGGCTTCGGTTGCAGCTGCGACGATAACCGCGTCAACATCTCGTAAATCTGGGATTTCCGGAAGCCATTTAGCGTTATGCTTTGAAGCTAAGCCTCGGCCAATCTCTTCGCGCGGGTCGATCAGATATACAAGCTCGGCATGTTCTGACTGGCTAACAACTCGTGCGTGCAAACTACCCATGTTTCCGGCACCAATTAAGGCTATCCGTGGTTTTTGACTCATTTGTCCGTCCCTAAAACATCGCGCACTACAGAAACAATTTCATCGATTTCTTGATCGGTGAGGTTAACGTGTACCGGAAGGGATACCGCTTGCTGTGCCGCGGTCATGGCTAAGGGAACCGGAGAAATGCGAACGAGAGGGTTGTTGCGATACACATCGTAGTCAAAAACGACTTTCGGATAGTAAATACCGCACCCAATTCCACGTTGTTGCAAATTTTCAACGAACTCATCTCGAGAAATCTTCGCTTCTTCTGTTATTCGAACTGTGAATTGGTGCCAGACATGTTCTCTACCCGGCAATTGGGACGGCAACGCTAAACCAGCAATTCCTTGAAGCCCGTCGATGAGTTTTTGGGCGTTTTCTTGGCGAGTTTTGATGGTTTCCGCATATCGATCGAGCTGGGGCAAGGCTAATGCGGCCTGTAGATCGGTCAACCGATAGTTGTTGCCAGCCTGCTCATATTGATAACGCGCTCGCATACCTTGATTACGTAACACGCGAAGTTTGTCGGCAATGAGATCGTCGTCGGTGGTTATCATTCCACCTTCGCCTGTTGTGATATTCTTTGTCGCATAAAATGAAAACGAGCCTAATCCAAAGCTACCTGCCGCTTTACCGTTGTAGCGAGCAGCGTGAGACTGAGCAGCGTCTTCGATGATAAGTAAGTTATGTTTTTCCGAGATTTGGACTAGAGGATCCATGTCGGCAGTCTGTCCATACAGGTGAACTGGCATAATTACACGAGTTCGATTTGTAATTAGCTTTTCAACTGATGTCGGGTCAAGATTAAAATCATCCAACCGAATGTCTGCAAAGACCGCGGTTGCGCCAGCCTCAAGAATCGCGTTTAAGGTCGCTACAAAGGTGAATGGAGAAGTGATGATCTCGTCGCCAGGCTGCAAATCGAGAACCTGTATCGCGGCGATAAGCGCTGTCGTGCCGTTGTTAACAGCTATCGCGTGCTTTGTTCCGGTTAGATGAGCAAATCTTTGCTCGAATTCAGCTACCACCGGACCCTGAGCAATCAAACCTGACCGAATGACCTCGAGTACCCGTCGCTCTTCTTCCACCCCAAACTGTACTGTGGTAATTGGAATCATAAAACTACCTCCGTTAGACCTCGTAAATCATCCAGCGCTTATATGTTTCTTCCTGGACAACTTTACATCGCCCGCAGCATTGAAGTGAAAACCGCTAAAATCTTCTCAAGGACAACAAATGAATTTCATCCACCCAACAGCGATAATTTCGTCGAACGTTAAAATGGGCTCGAACAATACAATCGGACCTTTCGTTGTGTTATCAGGGCCTCTTACAATCGGAAACGGAAATTGGATCGGTGCCGGTGCGATAATTGGTGCGCCGGCTGAGGTTCGCTCGGTCGCGCACCCGAGCGATCTCGATGCCTATAACGATGGGTCGGGGATAACAATCGGAAATGGAAATGTTATACGCGAAGCTGTGCAGATCCATCAGGGGTGGCAAAATAAAACGCTGATAGGCAGCGATTGCTTTATCATGAATCAAGCATATGTAGCTCATGACTGTGTTATCGGAGACAACGCGACAATAGCATCCTCAGCTTTACTTGCGGGGCATGTTGAATTAGGGAATAACTCGAACATCGGTCTCGGCGCAGTAATACACCAGCGTCTTTTTATTGGTGCCTCGTCGATGGTAGGAATGGGAGCTCTAGTGACCCGTAATGTGCCGCCATTTGTGGTTGCATATGGGACTCCTGCTCGCGTGCAAAAGATTAATAGTGTTGGTATGGCGCGGCACGGCTTCTCGGAGCGTGAAGTAGCTCGCGTAGAGAATCATCTAGAGCTATCTGAGCGGAACGTATCGCATTATGGGCTCGACAGACTTAGTAGTGATCGGGGAGAAATTGGTGTCGCAATAAACGAATGGATTTCCCACACTGTGGAGTCGAATTAAACTTCGATGGCTACGAGCCTTTGGTAATGACTATCAGGTCGTGTCTGGTTCAATAGCAGCAAGCGCGATTCTTCCCACGCAAGTTAAACAAATCTACGGCGAATAGAGTGAGCATTGATTTCGTTTGTGTATCTAGTGTAGGTATTGCTGTGAAAAAACTGGTGCGGGTGCAACTATGCGCTGAGCCTCTGATGAAGCCAAAACAGCTCTATGCTTGAGTATCAACCACACACAAGAATCTGATTTCGAATTGGGCAGAGTTTCTCGAAAATTTCAGAGACGTTCGGGCTCAGAAAAGAGTGGAAGAGGTAAGGACCAATTGTGAGTAATCCTGATTCATCTGCTGTAGGCACGATCAACTCAATTTCTGCTGCGATTGGAACTTATAATGGATCGCGTTTTTTTGTGGAACAGATTGAAAGCATTTTATCTCAGGAACGGTATGTTCAGGAACTGGTTGTTTCTGATGACGGTTCAACGGACGGTACTCTTTCCCTCGCAAAACAAACCGTAGACGAACACAATTCAAAATCGGACTTGCCATTGGTCTCAATAAAGTTGTTGCGCAACGAGCCTGCACTTGGCGTGACAAAGAACTTCGAGCAGGCCCTTGCCTCGTGCACGGGGGATATTCTCTTCTTGTGCGACCAAGACGACGTGTGGCAGCCAAACAAAGTTGAGAGCATTTTAGCTACCTTTGAACGTTACCCGGATACTCAGCTTGTTTTCTCGGATGCTTTGATGGTTGATGAGCGGAGGGAATCTCTCGGCTATAGTCTTTTCGACGCGATCGAGTTGAATAGCGCGGAGCGCGAGGCCGTCCTACACGGGCAAGCATTCGGCGTTCTGCTTCGGCGTAACGTAGTGACTGGAGCAACCGTCGCTATCCGCCGGTCGCTGCTCGAGAGGGCCCTACCCTTTCCTCGCGAATGGGTGCACGATGAGTGGCTCGCGGTCATCGCTGCGGCTACAGGTGAAATACGGTTCATTGATGAACCGCTTATCGAATATCGACAGCATGGGGCAAACCAGATCGGTGCTCGCAAGCAGGGGCTCGGAGCGAAAATCCGTAAGCTCTTCTTGCCCCGCAGAAAGCGAAACCAGCGACTGTATGACCGGGCCAGAACGCTCCTGCCCCGGCTCGAGATGTTGGCCGACACAGGACTAGTTGACCGCAGCCGCGTGGAGGCAGCGCAACAGAAGCTTGAGCATGAGACGGTGCGGATTAACCTGGCTAAGTTGCGCATCCGTCGTATTCCATCGATCCTGCGCGAGCTTAAGACGGGCCGCTACTCCCTCTACGACTACGGCAAGAAAGACGCGCTTCGCGATCTGGTGCAGCCGGATCGATGACCCGGCTAGAGCCTTAGGCTGCCATCCTGCTCCGACGCAGGTAACGGACGAAGCCTGCTACGCCAGGACATATTCTGAGAGGTGAGAGCAACTGTGACCACCAATAAAAGCCAACCCGATCCCACAAGCAGATCGCTCTGTGCCAAACCGGTAATCGCCAAGGCCGTGATGATAAGGACCGGCCAGATGAATACGCTGCTCCGTTTAGACGAGGCCACGAGCGTTGCTCGGATAAATGCCAGCACGAGAACCGCGAGAAATAACACCAACCCAACCATGCCCACCTGCAGGTATGCGTCAAAAAAGGTGCTCAGCGCAGACTGATGTTTCTGTCCAATGTCAAAGTTAATCGCGAAATAGGGCTGTACTCCGCTTGGCCACGCCCCAACCCAGCCCCATCCCTCGAGAGGGTTTTGCCGGGCTGTGTCGAGCACCGACTGCCACAGCGTAAGACGGACGTTAAGTTCGTTAGTTACGCGCAGCTGAGAAACAATCGTGTTCCGCATCAGCCATGCAATGACAGCGAATACAACGATGAACGCGAAAAGCCCGAATTGCCATCGAGAACGTTCGTCGGACGATCGACGACGAATGATGAGAATCGCCAAGAGCATGAGGAACACTCCCGCGATAACCCCCGTTTGAATCGCCGACTGCGAAAAGATAAGAAGGGAGGCCGCAACTGCTAGAGAAAAAACGGCAAGCCCCGGTTGGATCGATTTAGTTCTCCACTCAATAACGGTCGTAATTACCGCAATGACAGTGATAAATGCGAGCGTATTTCGAGAACCGAAAATTCCTTGGACGGGGCCGCCGCTCGTAATGTTGCCTGTAATTCGTAAGAACACTATCGGGAGATCAAGCAGAACCCCCGACAAAATCTCAAGAGCAAGAGACACGATTAAAACGGTTCGTAACGCATTGCCCAGCGAACGGATTATCTGGATATGATCCCGGAAACACGCAATATAGAGGCCGAGAATAAGCACGGCAACCTGATACAGCAAGGAACTCCAGGTTGCCGATGGGCGGCTGGCCCAGGCAATGCTGATGCAGCACCAGAGAACAAAAACGACCAGTGTAATCGGTATCTGCTCTCCCCAGGAGATCTCTCGCCGTCTGCACCCGGCTGAGAGAAGCGCGCAGATGACAAGCGCAGTCACCATGGTCGTGTAGGCGGGAGCCCCCATCAGCCGAGGGATCAAATACGAGCACAGAAGAACTCCGAAGATGACGGTCGTCAAAACCGACGCAAACTCGGCGCTCGACAAAAACCGTCGAACGCCCTCTAACGGGTTCCGCTGGGGGCTGTGCACGTGGCTACCTTAGCGGAACATCTCGCCAGGCAGGGATAGGCTCGTCGCCTGAGGTTGAGGGCACCGCATAGTCAGTTTTCGTCTTCATCGCGAGGATGGCAAGCAACAGCCACCCTCCCTCGCTCAGCATGCGACTTTCGCTCATGGACTGTACGATCAGCGCGACCAACACGAGCAGAGGCAAAAGTGTGGATGCCGCATACGGAAGGATCTCGCCGGGGTAGCGCTGCGGACGATCTATCGCACGAAACCAGGAGCGCCACAGTGTGAGCCCAACCAAGAGCGCAAATATGACAACCCCGACGACGCCTAGCTGGAGCCACACATCAAGCCAAGCGTTGTGGGCATGGGGGACTGGAAGGCCGTTTCGGGTATACAGGTCTTTAAACGGCTCAACCCAGGTTGGCCAGTAGCTCACCCAACCCCAGCCGAATACCGGGCGTTGCTCGGCAAGGTGGGTCACAGCATCCCAAATATCTATCCGCCCGGTCAGGTCACTGCTTTTGCCAAACAAGCCGAGAATTTGATCCCGTAATAGCCACACCATAGGAACTGACACGACAGCGATCGACCCTGCAGTTATATACATCGGGCGTCGGGACTCGGGTTTGACGGTTCGCCCCCAGAGCGCGAAGCCAAGGGCTACCAGGACGAAGGCGAGCGCGATGATGACCGTTGCGGGACGGGTGAGCGCCAGGCAGAGGACGGAGATCGCGAGCCACGTTACCCCCTGAAACGGACGGATGCTGCGCCCAGCGAGCTGGATCCCGAAAACGATAAGCCCCAATAACGCCAGGAAACCGAGCATGACGCTGCTGCCGAGAATACCCTGGATCGGACCGCCCTCGAACAGGAGATCCCGGCTCCACCAGAGGAGGGGAGACACCTTGGCAGGTCGATCCATCCAGAACGGAAGAATCCTTTCCCCGATGAAGACCGAAACGAACAACTCGAAAACCAGCGATAATCCGAGCAAGTACCGCAGGGCAGTCCCGAGCGCGCGAATAAGCTCCGGCCAGGTGAGTACAAAGGCCATGGACAGGGCGAGAATCGTCGTAAGGATCTGCGCAGCTGCCCCGAGCGCCGTTTCAAAGCGATAAGCGGACCACGCGATTGAGATCAGGCAGAGGCCGATAAAGAGCCACAATGATTTGGGAATTCGATACCAACGGAACTGGACCGGCTTTGTTGCGAGGAAAGCCCACAGGTTCAGGCCAACCAACACAAGAGTTATCGCAATGAATCCTGGCCAACCAAAGAGGTTGCGAACCGCGTTTGCACCCAACGCATGAATAAAAGTAACGATGGCAAGGGCGCTGATGGCCAATCTGGTTTTTGCATCGCTCATGATTACGAGTGTAATCGGGTTGAGCGATTCGTATGAGCGCATAGCGACAACATTGGTAGTGTCGTGCACGGAGGATACAGTGATCGTACATATTAGAAATACCCCCCGCGGATACGACTGGGGGTCAATAACGGCGATACCGGCTCTCATGGGCAGTGAACCGACCGGCCAGCCCCAAGCCGAGCTGTGGCTGGGTACCCACCCCGGGTCTCCCAGCATCGCCGTGCGAGCAGACGGTTCGGAGCTTCCCCTGCTGTCCTGGTTCGCAGAGGCCGGACTGACAGGCAGCCTTCCGTACCTGTTTAAGATCTTGGCGGCGGCGCATCCACTCTCGCTTCAGGTTCATCCCTCGCGCGCGCAGGCCGCGAGGGGATTTCACAGAGAGGAGGAGCTGCAGATTCCTGTTGACGCTCCGAACCGAAACTATCGCGATCGTGAACATAAACCCGAAATTATTATCGCCCTGAGCGATACCTTCGATGCGCTCTGCGGCTTTCGCCCTCTCGAACAGGTCCAATTCGATCTAAGTGCTGCCGCAACCTTATTGGGAGAAGCAGAGGGTGTATCGATTACGGATGCCGCTGCCCGGCTAGGAAACCAAGAGGAGCCTAAGCCCTCAGAAACGTGGGCCCAGCAGGCTCGTAGCGAATTCATCGAATGGCTTTTCTCCTCGGGGGAAGAGAGTGAAACGCTGATGCAAGCTCTCGACCGTGCGCTCGCAGCCGATGCCGGGCTTACAGAGCGGAGCCCTAACCTCTCTACATTTGTGAGCCTCAGGAATGCATATCCGGGTGACCCAGGTGCCGCTGTCTCGCTTTTGCTCAATCGGGTAACTCTTGTTGCAGGTGAGTCGCTCTATCTGCCTGCTGGGAATATTCACGCGTATCTAGAGGGTCTCGGAGTTGAAGTCATGGCGGCCTCCGATAACGTTCTCCGCGGTGGCCTTACGAGTAAGCATGTGGATACGCGGGAACTCGTGAGTATTCTCGATTTCGCCACGTTGGATGCGCCTCGGATGGAAGCTGTTGGAGTATCGCCGGGGATTTCGAAATGGGTGCCTGGGGTGGAGGACTTCAGCGTCTGGAAGGTGGTGGCCTGTCTCGACTCGCCCCGAATCGTCGACCTGTGCGGACCGGTTGTCGGTTTTGTCACGGATGGGGAGATGACGATTGCTGATAAAAATGGCTCAATTCGTTGCGCCCGCGGTGAGTCTTTTGCGGGCTTCTGGGGTGGGGCGGGGGAGTCAGGGCCCGTGAGCTTTGACGGAAATGGGACCGTTTTTGTGGCTACCGTTGGGGTGTCACCTGAAAAAATTCCCGTGAGTTAATAATTATTTGTGTATCGTTTTTTGTGGCCCTCGGATAACGGTTCGGCAACGGAAGGCCCGTCTTTTCGGCGTTTTAGGCAGCGAATCAGCTTTTAATGCCGTGTCGTAAAGCTTCTATTTACTCTTGAGGGTTTAACATTCCAGCTTGACTTGTGCGAACTACACCGGTGTAATTGTCAAAGTGAGTTTTTTCTGCAAGCCGAAAAGAGATGGAGAACGCAGTGTCGGTTCCTGAAAACCGTGCCGGGGTTCCGGGAGATTGGTTTATCGATCCCGTCCAACTCGGAGTACCGGGCGTCCGTCATGTTGACGAAGAAAATAACCAACTTTCCTGGCAAGCTGATGCTCTCTGTGCGCAGACTGATCCGGAGGCTTTTTTCCCCGAAAAAGGCGGATCGACCCGCGATGCGAAAAAGATATGTACCTCGTGTGAGGTACGTGCGCACTGCCTAGAATATGCTCTGGAAAATGATGAGCGTTTTGGTATTTGGGGAGGTCTCTCCGAGCGTGAGCGACGCAAACTTCGCAAGAGGGCCGTCTAGCGCAGTATCTCTTGTTCAGGGTCCCTACTTCCGTCTAACTTGGACGTTGTAATGTGACTGTGAATCCCCCTCGCTTCGGAGTGCCGCGGCTGAGATAGTGTTCCTTCGACATAGGCTGTATCACGATGCAAAGCCGAGTTACTGCCCTAATTGTGGCCACAAATGGTACCGAGAGACTTGAGCGAACCCTCGAAGGGCTCGCGCAACAGACTCGTAAACCCGATCGGGTCATCCTCGTTGACAACGGGTCGACCGACAACACTGCTGCTATTTTCGCAAATGTCGAGGCCGAGCGGATCATCTCAACAGGTGAGGTCCTGCCTTTCGGCGCAGCCATAAAGATGGCCGTTCGTTTGCTTTCCGATGACTCGACGAGCGACGAGTGGCTCTGGTTTTTGACCCACGATAGCGCTCCGGAGCCTGAAGCCCTCGAAGCCATCCTCGCGACCGTACAGCGGGCGCCTTCCGTTGCGATAGCAGGCCCGAAGCTGACTTCCTGGGACAGGCCAGATCATATCCGTGAGATTGGGCAAACTCTCACCCGCTTCGGCGCTCGCTGGCAGCTCAGCTCGGAAGAACTCGACCAGGAACAGCGAGACACCCAACAGGACACCCTTGCTGTAGGACCGGTCGGTATGTTGATCCAGCGCCAGCTGTGGGAACAGATGGACGGCTTCGACCCAGCCCTGACAATTTATGATGATGGGCTGGACCTCTGCATTCGTGCACGCCTTGCGGGATACCGAGTCGTTGTCGCGCCAGGATCGAGAGTTCGATTTGCCGGTGACGGCGTGGCTGGCCCCACCATAAGCAGAAAAATGTCTGTTGCACGGCGAAACTATAAATACGCCCGCGCAGCCCAACTCCATCGTCGCCTCGCATATGCACCCGCCTGGGCAGTTCCTGCTCACTGGCTATCCCTGCTTCCGCTTGCGCTTCTCAGAACCTTCTGGTACTTGTTGCGCGAATTGCCAGGGCGAATCCCAGGTGAGATTTCAGCATCATTCTCTGTCGCGTTCTCAGGTCGCAAAATAACGGATGCTCGTAGGCTCCTCTCGTCACAAAAAACCGTTGGCTGGGATGCAGTGCGGCCCTTGCGCATCGATAACAAATCAGTGCGAACCCAGCAAATGATTGACAGGGAAGCAATACTTGCACGACAAGGCAGGGTAAAACGCGAGTCTCACTTCATCAGCACGGGTGGGCTTTCCCTTCTGATGGTGAGCGCGGTGCTATCAGTTGCGCTCTTCTACTCGTTTTTTAGCACCACAGCATTGTCTGGCGCGGGGTTGCTGCCGCTGAGCGATACCGTACGTGATCTCTGGGCTAACACCAGCTACGGTCTGCACGGGATCGATGCTGGAATCGTGGGCCCTTCGCATCCGTTCAATTTTGTCTTGGCTTTTCTGGGCACACTGACCTTCTGGCAACCATCGTTTTCTCTTGTCCTTCTGTACTTCGCTGCTATACCGCTCGCGGGACTTGGGGCGTGGTTCTGGGCAGCACGTATTACGGAGCGTCCGATTGCGCGCGGATTTATCTCGATTGCATGGATGCTGAGCCCGACCCTTCTTGCCTCACTCGCGCAGGGCCGCATCGGCGCCGTGATCGTGCATATTCTTCTCCCGTGCCTGGTCATGGCGCTCATGGGCGCACGAAAGTCTTGGTCTGCTGCGGCGACAAGCTCGATTATCTTGGCGGTAGTTCTTGCGTGTGCGCCGTCACTGTTTCCCGCGGTTGCCGTTTTGTTCCTCGTGGGTCTTGCCTTTAGCGGACGCGGGGTTGCTCGTGTTCTTACGATTGCGATCGTGCCTGCGGCCCTGTACTTTCCACTCATCGCATACGCCTTTGCGCACGGTAATCTGCTGCTCATTCTTATCGATCCGGGAGTTCAGGTTCCGTTTGACGCCGCCACGCCGGCCCAGCTGCTGCTGGGCTTCCCTAGCGCGGGTCTTGCCGGATGGAATACCGCTCTTGCCAGCATCGGAGCTGGTACCTGGCCTTACACCATAATCGTGGCAGTGCTGGTGGCCCCCCTTGGGCTTCTCGCCCTTGTTGGGGTTGCACTATCCAAAGCGCGCAGGGTTGCGATTGGACTCTTACTTGCGGGGGTCGGCCTTGCAGGTGCCCTTATCGCAAACCAATTTGTTCTTTCGTCCGCGGGATCCGACAGCGTTGGCGTGTGGGCTGGTGCGAGCGTGAGCATCTATTGGTTTGGCTTGCTGTCGTTGGCAATCGCTACGCTGTCGGCACTTCCCAAGCTGTCCGAGACGGTAAGTGTTCTTTCCGGGCTCGCACTCACCATCGCGGTCGTTCCCGTTGTCATTGCGCTGTTCTTGGGGCACGGAGCCTTCCGGAGTCCTGAATATACCGTCCCAGCAGTCGTTCGGGCCGCAGCGCAGGGCGGCCAAAACGTTGGAACCCTCGTTCTTACTCCCCAGCCGAATGGTGGAGTCCTAGGACAGGTAGTTCGCGGAACCGGTGCAAAATTAGATCAGCAGTCTACTCTCGAATTCGTCTCGTTGAAACCGACAGCACGGGAGCAGGAACGCGTAAAAATCATTGGAGGCCTCCTCTCCGAGGGGGCTGTGTCACAACTCTCAGAACTACGGCGCGTTGGAATTAACTTTGTTGTGCTGAGCGATGTCTCAGAAGGGCGTCCGATTGCAAATGACCCAGTAATCTCTGGAACAACGTCGAGAATTCAGGGTGCTCTTGATGGCAACTCCGATGTCTCTGCTGTTGGGCCTACGGAATTTGGTGACCTGTGGAAGGTAAACGGTGAGGTTACCGCATCCACCCCGGTTAAAGTTCCAGCCGTTGAACAAGCATATGCAAATACAGTCTGGACGATCCAGCTGATTGCCATTGCGGCGTTGTTCCTCCTCGCTTTGCCCACCGGTGCGGTAGTTGAGAGGCCGCCGAAGCCAACGCGTCGAAAACCTTCACGTTTCCTGAAGAAAGAAACCCCGGTTGTGCCGGAAGAGGGTATCGACCAGGAAGAGGTTCCAGCGGCGGACATTTCTGCGCTCAAGAATTCAAAGTCGAAAAATAAAAAGGACCGTAAACGAGGTAAAGTCGCTATCGAACAGCGCGGCGTTGAGAACGAGGCCGTTGAGAACGAGGTCGTTCAAGACGTCGCTCTTCACGGCGGTGCAGATGAAAAAAAATCTGGTGAAAGCAACGAGTTTACGGCCAGTATCGTTCAGGACTCTGGCTCTCGGGACCTGGGCGCCATACCCCCTGAATTTGTAGCTCCTGGAGGCGAACTTCCTCAGCAAGCGAAGTTGCAGGATCCTGCTGTTCGTGCAGACGATTCAGACGAGACCTTCGAAGACGCACATCTTGAAAGCCCCGGTGTTGAGGGACCTCACCTGATTGAAAGCTCCGTCGACGACGAAGACATTGACGATACTGTCCTCGGGCAGAAGAAGACGGGAGAGGAGCCTACCGATGTCTAGGAAAAAGAAAGCTCTCACGCTCTCCGGCAAGATAATCGCGGGTATTGCCGCCGGGTCGCTCACAGCCGGTGCTATTTATATGCTGGGTATCGTGAGCTTGCCAACTATCACGAGGGCCGCGGTGTCCTCCGAAGTCGATACTTCGGCATCATCCAGCTCTGAAATGGCATGCATCGGCTCCGCCGTGCAGATTGGCTCGGACCCGACGAACCCGCTTGGCATCACGAACGTAGGCGAGGCCAAAATCAGCGCCACCTCACCGGCTGGAACAACTCTTGACAGCTTCCTCCTCTCCCGGACGGGTATCGATGAGCAGGCGTCGGCGTCCCAGCCGAAAGGTACGACGCTGGATTCGGATGAGAGGCGCACCTCTGCGTTGGCTCAGAGTCAGATGGTCTCAAGCGACACGATGAAGGGCCTCACTGCTTCTGCGTGTAACCAGCCTTTGGCGGAGAGCTGGTTGGTAGCGGGGTCGACGGTAACAGGTTCTTCCTCACTGGTGTTACTGACGAATCCCGGTAACGTTACCTCGACAGTCACACTGACTGTCTACTCTGAGAACGGTGTCGTCGATACACCGGGATCGACGAATCTTGTGGTTGAGGCACGGTCCCAGCGCGTCGTATCGCTCAATGGTCTCGCGCCTGGCGTAAACGCTTCTGTAGTCCATGTCCAGTCTCGTGGCGGCAAGATAGCCGCGTCGCTTCAGGAATCCATCACGGAGGGACTCGATGCCATCGGAATTGATACATCAACCGCTGTGGCTGGCCCCTCAAAACAGGTAAGCATCCCGGGGGTACGCGTAGGAGCCCCAATCGCTGGAGAAGCAACTGACGACCATGAACACGACCTTTCCCGAGTTTTGAGAGTTTTTTCCTCTGGTGAGTCAACCTCTCAAGTGAAAGTTATTGCACACGGACCCGATGGCTCGAGTGAAGAGCTGGGAACTTTCGATGTTGTTCCACTCACTGTCAACGAGTTCGTTATCCCGGAGCTTCCGGAGGGCGTATACACCGTGACTTTAGAATCAGATGCTTTGCTTCTAGGGAGCGTTCGTCTCGTTACAGCTGGGACTGTATCACCGGATTTCGCAGCGTTTCAGGCCGCGGACGCGTTCACCGGGAAGACAGCATTCGCAACGGTGTCCGGACCAAATCCTCGTCTGAGTATCTATAACGCGGGACCATCCCCAGCAAACGTGATCGTGATACAGGGAGAGACAAAACAGACGATAACCGTCCCCTCTCAGACAGCTGCTCCGGTCCAACTCACAGAAGGTGTCGGGTATACCCTCGACTCAACTATGCCGTTGTTTGCTGGCGTTTCACTCATCGGTGACAACGCAATCGCAGGTTACCCGGTTCAGTCACCCTCTGTAGACGCTGACCCTGTAACCGTTTATACTCGCTGATCTATTCACCCGGGGATCTCTCTTATCGCCTGGTCACAACTAAAAGTGGCTGTGGCCCTCTGGCGGGAGTAATTCCCAGGGCTCTTTGCCCAGGTATTCAGCCACGGCGCTGTAAACGGCATACTCGATAAACATTCTGCGATGCGCTTGATCGTTCACATGAAGACGCCCTGAGCGTTGCAGCGGGACACGGAAGAATGTTACTCGTTTTTCCGCTCTGCTCACCCGCCACAATTGGGGCTCTTCGTCGGTCTGAGGCGCAGGGTCTGTCGGTATCGATACGAAATCGAATTGTACGTTTTCGAGGTCTTCGGGCCATAGCGATCTGATATATTCAACGGTGCCACCCGCAATCCTGTCAAACGAGGTGATTCGATTGTCGAGTATGGGAAGCTCCGGGCCTAAAACGGGCGAGCGTAAGCCTCTGCCGTGTCTCGCGGAGGAGGTCCCCCTTCGTGAAGAGCCAGAGCGTGAAGCCGTCATGTCTCAACTCTACCCGTTGGAGGAGTAATCTTGATGGGTGCGCCAAAGACTCTGCTCGAAAGCGACGTGTCAACGTCCGTCCGCTTTCTCCCTGACATACGACTATCAGGGATGTTCAATGGCCATCGGCCCGTTAAGCCCAGATGCAGATCCCAACAGTTACGATCTGTGCCAGTTTCACAGCGAGCGGCTCACCCCTCCCTCTGGATGGACTCTGTACCGCCACGACTTATTAGGCGGAGTAGAGTCCCGCCCTCTTTCTAAGAATTAGCGCAATCAAGGCCAATCGCAACCAGAACCCATCGCCTAGCCGTGCGTTCCACTCAGCGTTGGCTCAAGTCTGGATAGCCGCCTTGCCTCGTTCGCAAGGGCAAGCTCTTCACGTCTCCGACGTATCGTGGTCACTGCAACGAGAAAATCAAGTGGATCGCCTCCGGGTACCGGCGACACAAAGACGGATACTTCGTTCGCCAGCTGCATCGCCATGCCCATGCGAGAGATGGCTGTCATAGTTGCTGCCCCGTCAACGAATTGACCGATACGGCGAGACAACCCGGCTGGCAAGGGAGCAACATCCGCTATCGAGGCCCACTCTGCCAAAGCAGGTGGCATAAAAGCAGGGCGAGGGCTCGGCTGCGGAACCCTCTCGCTCTGAGCATATGTTCCAGCCAGGATATCGCCGAGACGTTTCGTTCGCGAGGTAAGCAAGCCCGTTATCGCAGCGCCGCCGCCGGCTGTGGCATACACTTCGAAAAAGCCAACGAGAGAGCGGATAAAAGCATGCCTAAACTGAATCGCACCCCCGTCCTCGCGCACGACCCTGAGCCCAGTTGCGAGCTTGCCGAGCGAGCGTCCCTGCATCAGCAGCTCAGTGATGCAGGGGAGGCCGACCAGGCAGAAAACCATCAACACGATAAAGGATGCTTGGCTCGCTGCCTGATCTATGTTCCATGCTTGCAGTGCGAACGAGAGCATAAGGGCTGCTAAGAAAAGCACCAATAGGTAAACGACCACGTCGATAATGAGCCCAGCTGCTCGCAGGACGTAACTCGCCGGGCGTACGCTGAGCGCTACCGCCTCGCCCGTAACCAGTTCGTCATCGCTGTAAATACCATTTATGTTGGTCACTCAACTAGTATTTCAGCAGATGGATATTCACGCATACGCCCACGCCCACCGAGCCGAATGGCAAAGGTTAGACGCTTTGACCCAAAAGCGTCGACTTGAGGGACCCGAAATTGATGAATTTGTCGATCTCTACCAAACCGCTACGAGCCACCTCTCCGCGATGACAACGGCCGCCGGAAATACGGCATTTAGCGAACAGCTCTCAGTGAGGCTCTCACGTGCGCGCCAGAAACTCACGGGGCAGAGATCGAATCCGCTTGCCGCGCTTGCGCGCTTTTTTGTGATTCAACTGCCTGCGGCGCTATACAGAACACGCTGGTGGTCGCTAGCCGCCGGTACCTTTGTCGTCCTACTCGCCGTGATTTATGGTTTCTGGGTCGCAACAAACCCAGCCGTTTTGGCATCTCTAGGTACCGATGCTCAGCTCAAGCAACTCGTTGAAAATGATTTTGTCAACTACTATTCCGAGAACCCTGCGGCCTCTTTCACTGGCCTGGTCTGGACAAATAATGCCTGGATTGCAGCCCAGTGTTTAGCCTTCGGCATTACAGGAGTTTTCGTTCCCTATATTCTTCTCCAAAATGCGCTCGGGGTCGGAAGCACAGCAGGCGTTATGTTCGGCTATGGCGAGGGAGATGTGTTCTTCCAGTACATCCTGCCTCACGGAATGCTCGAACTGACGTGTGTTTTTGTCGCAGCGGGTGCCGGTTTGATGCTTTTTTGGGCATGGGTGTCGCCCGGACCTCGAACCCGTGGAGCGGCCATCGCAGCAGAAGGGCGTGCGCTGATTACAGTGGCGGTTGGAATGGTTATCTGGCTGTTTATCTCGGGAATCATTGAAGGATTTATCACGCCTCAACCCTGGCCATGGCAGATTAAGGTCGCAATCGGTGCTGTGGCTCTTGCAGCCTTCCTGTCCTATATGCTCGTTCTTGGACGGCATTCGGCGCTTGCGGGAGAGACCGGAGACCTTGATGAGTTTGAAGCGGGTGCGGTGCAGCTGACAGCCGGGTAGGCATCCCATCAATCGAATGTCACAGGAGGGCCTTAGACTGAACAAATGAGCAGTACAGGTAGACCGGGAGGACCTCGAGGGAGGCTGAGCTCGGCTGACGTCGAGCTGCAACGTCGGCTAAATGCTGATGCCCCGCAGATACCTGATCTTTTTGCGCGCATACGACGGCTTTTTTCGAACTATAAGCCCCAACTCGTGTTTATCGTAGCGTTGGTCCTTGTCGGAGCAGGCCTTAGTGTGATTCCTCCGTTGCTTACAAAGACTCTTTTTGACGACGCTCTCTTTCCAGAATCCGGTCTTGATATGGCGCTTCTGGTGCGGCTCGTAATTATGATGATTGCGCTTTATCTTGCTTCTGCAGTTCTGGGGGTCTGGCAAACATATCTCACCGCAAGCGTTGGCAACAGCGTCATGGGCGAGCTCCGAGTGCGGATGTTTGAGCATTTGCAGAAGATGGAACTCAACTTTTTTACTCGCACTAAAACGGGAAGCATCCAATCTCGATTGCAAAATGACGTTGGCGGGGTAGCGGGAGTGCTCACCAACGCCGTGTCAAACGTCCTGGGGAACACCGTCACCGTTCTTGCCGCTGCCGCTGCGATGCTGCTGCTCAGTTGGCAGATGACCATCGTGGCGTTCATCCTGATGCCCATCCTCGTCATCGTTCAACGCCGAATCGGTCAGATTCGAGCTAAAATCGCATCTGCCACAGTTGAGTCGATGGCAGAGATGTCGGCGATCACTCAGGAAGCCCTGAGCATCTCGGGCATGCTTCTCTCCAAGAGCTACAATCGTCAATCGTTCGAAACTGACCGTTACCGGTCGGCTAATCGCGATCAGGTGCGCCTACAGGTACGGCAGGCGATGAGCGGGCAGTGGTTTTTCGCGACGGTCAGCGTTATTTTATCCAGCATCCCCGCAATCGTTTATCTCGTAGCGGGGCTCATGATTAGCGGGGGAGTCGTAGGGGTGACCGCGGGAACTGTCGTAGCCTTCACCGCAGCGCAGTCCAGACTAATGTTTCCGCTGCTTGGTCTCATGAGGGTGGCCCTTGACATGCAGACCTCCTCAGCCCTTTTTGCCAGGATCTTCGAGTACCTCGACATGGTTCCTGCGATTGCGGATAAAGAGGATGCCCGTGAGCTGCCTGATGCGGTGGGAACGATTGAGTTTAGCGACGTGGTATTTCGATATCCGGATGCTCGGGGCCCAGGTGATACGTCACCAACAGATACATCCGGGCCGACCCTCAAAGGCGTGAGCCTGCGCGTTGAGGAAGGTCAATTCGTGGCCTTTGTCGGACCGTCCGGTTCGGGGAAGACCACCCTGAGCTATCTGATACCTCGTTTTTATGATGTTCTTTCAGGCTCTGTGAGCATCGGTGGTTACGATGTGCGTGACCTTCAGCAGCAGTCACTTGTATCGCGAATCGGTATCGTGAGTCAGGAAACATATCTTTTTCATGACACCATCGGGCAAAATCTTCGCTATGCGCGGCCGGACGCCACAGACGAAGACCTGGTTGCCGCTGCACGAGCTGCCAACATTCACGACACAATTATGTCTTTTTCCGACGGATATGACACCGTTGTGGGCGAACGTGGTTACCGCCTCTCAGGCGGTGAAAAACAGCGGGTGGCAATTGCGCGGGTGCTGCTGAAGGATCCTGACATCCTGATTCTTGACGAAGCCACGAGCGCGCTTGACTCAACATCGGAGAGAATCGTGCAGAAAGCATTGGACGAGGCAGCACGGGGGAGGACAACATTCTCGATTGCCCATCGGCTTTCTACCGTGAGTTCCGCTGATTGCATCTTCGTGGTGAAGGATGGGCGCATTGTTGAGCGCGGAACTCACGAAGAATTGCTCGGCGTGGGAGGGCTGTATACGGAGCTCTATGAGGGGCAGCGGCTTGACAGCTAGCGCGGCCCAGCTGAGGTTGTGGGGGAGTATAAGGAAAAAGCGCCTGATCGCTGTGGGCGATCAGGCGCTTCGTGTGTGGGCCCGGCGGGGCTCGAACCCGCGACCCGCGGATTAAAAGTCCGATGCTCTACCAACTGAGCTACAGGCCCGACTCATCTAACTTACCCTGTTCAGCGGCTTCTCGTTAAATCGAGGCGCAGCGTTGCGCAAATTTTTTTGATCCTTCGCATGATCTTCGTGTTACCAGCTTTGTTCCAGGCTTATCTGGTCTAATCTAGCGTTGTTGCACAACGAGAGGCTCGGCATCCCGAATCGATCTCACAAGCAACTGTGCGAGAGAGGCGACCGATATGGCCGAAGAGTTTACGAGACCAGTGTTGAGGCCTACCTACGAGTTTGATGCCCATTGGGGGGCGGAAGATCCTGCCGTTCATTACAGCCTTGCACGAGATACCGCATGGGCGCTCCTGGACCGGATTAGGACCAGCCCTGACAGGGAATCGGCAGCCCAAGATATTGTCGAGCGGATGATTCACGCGGATACCCGCGGAGGTCTTGACGATATTGCTCAGCTTTGGTCACAGGCGAGCGCTCGCTCTCTCCCGGGAGCGTTGTGGCGCCTCTACCTCATTCGTGCCGTTGTGCGGAACGACCCTGAAAGCACCAGCTATACCTATCAGCGAGGTGCTGAGACCCTCGCGACTATCGACCCTGTTGTCGCCGGAGCAGTGGCTCCCACCGGTCCTGACGAAATTTCGGCCCTGTGCGACCAGATTCTCAGGGGCGTTTTTGACGGGGACCTTGCGGTTGCTTTTGATCGGGCAAGCGCTTTTGCTCGGGTCATGCGCACGGGTTACGTTGTTCTAGCCGAAGGCACCGAACGCAGTGACGCAGACCACGCGCGGATCCTTACGACGCGGGCTGCACACTATGCTCAATTTGCGGATGATTTTCGTTCGGTCGCTGCATTATGGCGCAGTAATTCCCTGGATTAGGCAAAGCCTTCGGGAATCTCTGAGTTGTGCTCTCTCGCTCGTGACTCTAAGCACGTGTCTCCGAGGGCCGCGGGGGAATTTGTTCTCTTCCGCCGGTGCGATAGACTATTTAGGCCGAATCACAGTAACCCCGGGCTCCAAAATTCGCCGCTTCGAGCGGCCTTCCGCCGAGAGGCGTTTCTGTGGTTCGGCTTTTTCGTACCCCTTTAGGGGGTTATGAGTTGGGCCCGGCCTGCTCCGTATGATTCGGCATACGATCTGCCGAACGGAACAAGTCGGGCCCACATAGCATCGGCTGGAGCCGGCCTTAACCGAATCGACCCGAAACGTAGTCCTCGGTTGCCTGCACGGAGGGCGACGAAAAGATTGTCGTCGTATCGTCGTACTCGATGAGTTTTCCCGGCTTTCCGGTTCCTGCGATGTTGAAGAATGCTGTTTTGTCAGACACGCGTGACGCTTGCTGCATATTGTGGGTCACGATTACGATTGTGAAGTCTTGTTTGAGTTCTTCGATGAGATCCTCAATCGCGAGCGTCGAGATGGGGTCGAGGGCCGAACACGGCTCATCCATCAACAGGACGTCAGGGGAGACAGCGATCGCGCGGGCGATGCAGAGACGCTGTTGCTGACCGCCGGAGAGTCCCGATCCTGGTTTGTCCAGCCGATCCTTCACCTCGTTCCAGAGGTTAGCCCCGCTGAGGGACTTCTCAACCAGATCATCCGCATCGCTTTTTGAAATCTTGCGGTTGTTGAGCCGAACCCCTGCAAGCACGTTCTCTCGAATCGACATGGTCGGGAAAGGATTCGGGCGCTGGAACACCATACCTACCTGGCGGCGGACGAGGACGGGGTCAACTCCATCCGCATACAGGTTATTCCCATCGACAAGTACCTCTCCGTCCACACGGGCGCCGGGGATGACCTCGTGCATACGGTTAATTGTTCGCAGCAGCGTTGACTTTCCACATCCGCTCGGCCCGATGAAAGCTGTAACACTTCGAGGGTTTATGGTGAGGGAGACGTCCTCAACGGCCAAGAAGGACGAGTAGAACACGTTGAGGCTGTTGATTTCGATTCGTTTTGACACTTTGTTCCTTAGGAGCTTTTCTGCAAGTTGCTATTGCGTGGGAGGTGCTGGGAGTGGAGGCGGCTAGCGGGCGAGCTTAGGAGAGAAGATCTTAGCTATTATTCGCGCGCCCAAATTCAGCAGCATCACGATGACGATCAGCGTAAGCGCTCCTGCCCACGCCCGATCAAGGTAAGCATTTACGTCCGTGCCAGGGTTCGCATACGAATTGTAAACAAATACCGGGAGGGTCATGACAGGCCCGTTGAGCATGTTGTAGTTCATGCTGGTCGTGAAACCGGCGATGATGAGCAGCGGAGCGGTCTCGCCAATAACGCGTGAGATCGAGATCATCACACCGGTCGTAATACCGGCAATGGCCGTAGGAATGACGACCTTAGAGATCGTGAGCCACTTGGGAACCCCGAGCGCGTAGCTTGCCTCGCGTAGCTCGTTCGGCACCAGCTTGAGCATCTCTTCGGAGGAGCGTACAACAACCGGAATCATCAATACAGAGAGTGCAACCGCACCACCGAGACCCATCCTGACGCCGGGACCAAAGAAGATCGCAAACAACGCGAAGGCGAAGAGGCCAGCAACAATTGAGGGGATGCCCGTCATAACGTCGATGAAAAAAGTAATCGACTTTGCGAGCCAGCCCCGGCCATACTCGACCAGGTAGATAGCGGTGAAAAGACCTACGGGAACAGAAATCAGCGTAGCGAGGCCGGTAATCTGCAGCGTTCCCATGATGGCATGAAGCGCGCCACCGCCCTCACCCGTTACGTTACGCATAGATGTGGTGAAAAAGTCCGCGTCGAACCGCGCGAGCCCACCCGCGATCACCGTGATGAGGAGCGAGATAAGCGGCACGAGTGCCAGTACGAAGGCTCCGACGATTAACGTTGTCATCAGTCGATCGATTGCGCGTCGGCGTCCTTCTGCAAGCCACGCAAACGTCGTGATGAGGACCGCGTAAAGCACCGCACCGACAAAGGCGATGCCGAAGAAATTGATGCCGCCTGCATCCGTACTCGAGGAATCAGCTCCCGAGGAGGCTGCGCTATCTGTCGTCGAGGCTAACTGGATTAGCAGGAACATGATAGTCGAAACAACAAGGCTTCCGGCGAGAAGTGTCAGCGGAGCCCAGCGGGGAAGCTTGCCCGCCGTGAGCGGATTTGAAGCCGCACGAGTGAGGTTCAGTGTCGCGGTTGAGGACATTAGTTGGCTCCCGAGAAAGCCTTGCGGCGGTTGACGATGATGCGGGCAATCGAGTTGACCAGCAGCGTGATCACGAAGAGCACGAGCCCAGTCGCGATGAGAGCGTTGACGTTGATGCCAAATGCCTCAGGAAAGTTGAGGGCAATATTTGCAGCAATCGTTGTGGGGTTTGTCGAGGTGAGCAAAGCAAAATTTATGACGACCGCTGGTGAAAGAACCATTGCGACGGCCATCGTTTCACCGAGCGCGCGTCCCAGCCCGAGCATCGAGGCAGATACTATTCCGGCGCGGCCGAAGGGAAGAACCGCGATCCTCACCATCTCCCAGCGGGTTGCGCCTAGGGCGAGTGCTGCCTCCTGGTGAAGAACGGGAGTCTGCAGGAACACCTCCCGGCAGAGGGCGGTGATGATCGGAAGGATCATGACGGCGAGTACGATCGCAACGGTGAGGATTGTGCGTCCAGTTCCGGAAGCGGGTCCTGCGAACAGAGGAAACCAGCCCATGTTGATGGTAAGCCATTCATACAGTGGTTGGACGGCAGGAGCCAAAACTTTGATTCCCCACAGGCCAAAGACGACAGAAGGAACTGCGGCCAAGAGGTCGATCAGGTAGCCGAGGCCAGCAGCGAGCCTCCTGGGTGCGTAATGGGAGATGAAGAGCGCGATTCCAATAGCCACGGGTAGCGCGAAAAGAAGGGCAAGCGCCGCCGCCCAGACAGTACCGAATGCCAGCGGGGCAACATATTCCCAGAAGCTGTTAGGGGTGCCGCGAAGCTGTGTGGGGTCTCCGACGAGAGCGGGGATGCTCTGGGCGATGAGGAAGATTGCCACGGCTGCCAGCACCACAAGGATGAGGATTCCTGCAGTGCGTGATGTTCCCGAGTACAACAGATCGCCCAAACGCTTAGGCGTTTTAGGGTTCTTTGTCGGTGAAAGCGACTCGGACGTCGGTGATGGCGTCGAAGCTTGCTGCGACGGTGTCGCTGAGGACGACTCAGCTGTCTCGTGGACCGAGGACGGCGCCTCAGCCAGTGAATCTGGCTGAGGCGCCGTAGCGCTGTCAGTCGGCGGAACCCGCAGTGGGTCTTGAATGCCGGTTTCGCTCATTGAGGACTAGCGCCTTTCCATTTTGTGTTTGTGTGAATCAGAGAGAAGTTACTTGATGGTCGCGATTGCGGCCTTGACCTTCTCGGTCAGCGACGCGGAGATAGGAGCTGAGCCTGCCTTGTCGGCAGCTTCCTTCTGACCCTCTTCGCTGGCAACGTATCCGAGGTATTCCTTTACGATGCTGCCCTGATCCTTGTCCTTGTACTCCTGGCACGCGATCAGGTAGCTGACCAGAACGAGCGGGTAGGTACCTGCTTCTGTTGTGGTGCGGTCGAGCTTGATCGAAATGTCATTGTCGCCACGGCCTTCAACGAGGGGCGAAGCGTCGACAACAGCCGCAGCTGCCTCAGCCGAGTAAGCGACAAACTCATCGCCGACCTTCAGCTGAGCAACGCCCAGCTTGCGGGATGCGGCGGCGGAAGCATCCGCGTACCCGATGGCGTTGGTTCCGTTTGCAACAGCATCAGCTACACCCGAGGTGCCCTTAGCGGCTTCTCCACCGGGGAAGGGGAAAACATCGGTGGGCTCGGCGTTCCAGATCTCAGGAACATTCTTGTAGAGGTAGTCACTGAAGTTCTTTGTGGTTCCCGAGTCATCCGAGCGGTTTACGCGCGTGATGTTCGAGCTAGGCAGCTTTGCGTCTGGGTTCATTGCAGCGATAGCTGGGTCGTTCCAGGTGGTGATATCGCCCTTGAAGATCTTGGCGATGGTCTCAGCATCGAGCTTGAGATCCTTGACACCCTCTACGTTGTAGATGACCGCGATCGGGGAGATGTAAACGGGAAGGTTCACGGGATCCGTGTCTGCCACACAGGAGCCGAAGGTGCCCTTGAGCTCGTCGTCGCTCAAGGCTGAGTCTGAACCTGCGTATGCTGAACCACCCGCGGCGAATGCCTTACGTCCCGCGCCGGAACCGTCGGGGGAGTAGTTGATGGTGACGTCGGGGTTGGCCGTCTGGAACGATGCGATCCAGGCTTCCTGGGCGCTGCCCTGCGAGGACGCGCCTACTCCGCTGATGGTTCCACTCAGTGATGATGTGGAACCAGACGAATCGGTCGACGAGTCGCCGCCTTCGTTCGTAGCGCAGGAGCTGAGCGAGAGTGCGGCGACGGCAGCGAGTGCGATTACCGCACTCTTTGTGGAGAAACTCACGTAAGGTGTCCGTTCTTTGTGCTGACTTATGTATTGTGCTGTGGTGAACCCATCGGGCTCATCTGAACAATAAGCGGCGTTAGTGACTATTTTTCACCCTGCAGGTAAACGGAAGGTTAACGAGAAGAAGACTCTTGGTAACGCGAGTGCCCGTCGAGCAGTTCGAGCAGGTGCGCTCGACTGAGATTGTAAGCCGTTGTGGGCTCTCGGTCGGCGATTGCGTTCGCGATATCGTTGTGTGCGTCGTGATCTGTCGGTGAAGACGGTTCTGTTACTCCTGACGGTCTCTGTGTGGATAGCATCCCGGTCATTGATTCGCGGATGCGAGGGGTGAGTGCACTAAAAAGGTCGATCATGACGAGATTGTGCGACGCTCCGACGACCTCGCGGTGGAAGGCAATGTCGACGTCGACCAAGCGCGTTATTTCGGCTGGGGTAATCGATTGAGTGGTCGCCTGCTTTCGTTCTTCGAGTCGCTTGTTGATGAGGGTGAGATCATCCTCCGTGCGTCTGAGCGCTGCGAATCTGGTGGCTTCTGGCTCTATCGCGAGACGTGTCTCAATGACGTCTCGAATGGATGTGTGAAGAAGTACTCCGTCCCAGCCGGCGTTGGGTTCTGTCGCGATAACGTACACGCCGGATCCTTGTCGAGGTTCGAGAATGCCGGACCCGGAGAGTTCGCGGATCGCCTCGCGTACGGTGGAACGCCCTACTCCTAGTGTTGACGCAAGTGTTGTTTCGCCGGGTATTTTTTGCCCGACTGTCCATTCACCTGCAGAAATTTTTGCCAGCAGGTGCTCCGCTGCCTGCTGTACAAGGGGGTATCGCTTCAAGGTCGTCATCTTTATATCTTATAGCTCAGGTTGTCTGAGGACTTTAAAATGAGTAAGGTATGTCTCATGTCTTATCGAGCCCGGCTCCTTATCTGCCGCGACGGGTGCAGCCAGACCGGCTACCCGTCGCGGCAGAGCTGAGCCGTGCGCACCTATCTGTGGATCCGGCAGGCAACGGGCCGGTCGCCAATTATGCGATAGAAAGATACGAATTATGACAACTTCCGGATGGAATACACAGAACAGTTCCCCGATGCCATCTCATCGATACGCCGATGTTTTCACCAGAGTTCACGTTCCCCTCGAGGATCGCAGCTGGCCCGATAACCGAATTCTGAGCGCACCCCTCTGGGTGCCCGTTGACCTCCGCGACGGAAATCAGGCGCTCGCTGAGCCTATGGATCCTGCCCGCAAGAGACTCTTTTTCGATCTCATGGTTGCGATCGGCTACACCGAGATCGAGGTGGGTTATCCCGCTGCTTCTCAGGCAGACTTCGACTTTGTGAGGATGCTTGCGGAACAGGACGCGATCCCAGAAGGTGTAACGATCGTGGTGTTTACCCCTGCCCGGGCTGATCTGATCTCACGCACTTGCCAGGCGATTCGAGGCCTCCGCGATGTAGTGGTCCATATGTACACGGCGACAGCCCCCGTGTGGCGCGATGTCGTACTGGGACGAGATCGTCGCGAGTTGCTCTCTCTGATTACCAACGGATGTGAAGAGGTCCTGAGGTGCGTCGGCGATATGCCCGGCGTACGCTTCGAGTTTTCGCCAGAGGTTTTCAACCTGACGGAGCCAGGCTATGCGCTTGAGGTGTGTAATTCGGTGAGCCGGGTGTGGGATGCTTCTCCCGATCGGCCGGTCATCCATAACCTGCCTGCTACGGTCGAGGTTGCGACCCCCAATGTCTATGCGGACCAGATCGAATACATGCACCGCAACTTGGAACGTCGCGACAGCGTGATTCTTTCTGTTCACCCGCATAATGACAGGGGAACGGGCGTGGCCTGTGCCGAGCTCGCTGTCTTGGCGGGGGCCCAACGCGTCGAGGGGTGCTTGCTGGGCAATGGCGAGCGCACTGGTAACGTTGATCTGGTCACGCTCGCGCTCAACCTGCATGCCCAGGGCGTTGATCCGATGATCGATTTCTCGGATATCGACAGTATTCGCCGCACCGTCGAATACTGCAACGGCATCGACACGCACCCGCGGCATCCCTACGCGGGAGACCTGGTCTATACGGCATTTTCGGGTACGCATCAGGACGCAATTCGGAAGGGGCTCGCGCATCACGAGGAGCGAGCCGCTGCCGAGGGTGTTGCGTCCGGCCAGGCTCGGTGGAGCGTACCGTATTTACCGATAGATCCTGCTGATGTCGGGCGCGGATATGAGGCAATTATCCGGGTGAATAGCCAATCGGGCAAGGGGGGAATTGCTTATCTGTTAGAGCAGAACTTCGGGGTGTCTCTCACACGGGAGCAGCAGGTCGCCTTCGCGCGGGTTGTTCAGCGGCATACCGATGCGACAGGACAGGAAGCACACCCGGACATCCTGCTCAGTCTGTACCGCTCAGTACGCGACGATTTATGATGTTGGCGGCATCATTTCTGCGTGCCTTGAAGCGATCATCCGATCGACCATTGCCAATAATCTGACCCCTGCTGGCTGTCCAGGTGGGAGAGGCTCGAGCATGAGTAGCCTGACCGCAGCGAGTGTGAGGGCGAGAGCAGCTGACGCATATTCGGGCGATTCGACGCGCTGGCTTACGAGGTGAGTGAACTCGTCCTTAGCGGCTGCTATCCACTCGTTGAGCGTCGGGAGAAGGTCGGGGTGGTCGGTGACGAGTTTTTTGAGTCGGGTGACGTGTACTCCCGTGATCATCGAGGTCGCTACGAGGTCGCAGAGAGCAGGAATGAGCTCACCGTAGGAGGCTCCAAACGCGGCTGCAGCCTCTGGGGAAACTACGTGTTCCGGGAGCCCAAGGGCTGCCGCCGCTTTCGTCGGGAAGTAGTTGAAGAACGTGCGAGGCGAGACCTCGACGGCTTCACAGATCTGCTCGATAGTGGTGCCAAGGAGGCCCTGTTGCTCCACGAGGCAGAGAGCTGCCTCGTGGAGCAACAGGCGACGCTGCGACTTCTTTCGTTCGCGGAGCCCTCCGGACGTCATCGGTTATACCCCCTGGGCCTTGATTGTACCAGTGTCCGTTGTTCCTGCCTTGTCGGCTTGTTCTTGTAAAGCGGAACGCTGTCGGAGCGGTGGCACCTTAAAGAACCAGCTGAGCACGAATGCGATCATCAATACGCTGAATCCGACCCAGTAGATCGTTACGGCTGATTGAGTGAAGCCCACCATGAAAGGTTTGCTTAGGCGCGGATCTGCACCGTTCAAGAATGATGTGTCACTTGTAGCGCTATTCGCGCCTGAGGACGAACTATTGTCTTTCTGCATCTCTTCCGAAATCGTGGGGGCGAGCTGACCAACCCAGTAGGAGCGCTGCGTTTCGTTGGCCCAATCCACCTGAACGCTATCATCTACTACGGAAGCGTTGGCCTTCTCGGCAACCGCGGTGAGTGCTGCCTCCTGCGCCTGTGGTAGGGCTATCGCAACCTGCTGCTCGATAACGGTTTCCGCCATCGCCGCGGGGATGACCCCGGATGCTACCTGCGCCTGAACTGCCGCAGTCACCTGTTCGGTGACGGCCTGTGCTGCCTGGTCCGTGGCTGTAGCCGTTGCTGAATCGAGCTGCTTTTGAACGTTGCTCTGTATCGGTTCAACGATAGGGTTCCAGAGCTGCTTCATGATGGCAGCGTTCTCGGGGGCGTTTGCGACGGATGGGTCGAGCGCGGCATCGAGACTGGTCTCAAGCGTGCTCTGCTGGGACATACTGTTCATGATATTCGCGGGGAGCGCCGTGAATAGGACCGAGAGCATGATCGCTGTTCCCATGGTGCCACCGATCTGTCGGAAGAATGTAGCCGTGCTCGAGGCGACACCCATTTCGTTCGGGGCGACCGAGTTCTGGCTGGCCAGGATGAGAGTCTGCATCAACTGTCCGAGGCCGAGTCCGACGACGAACATTCCGATCATCATGAACCACAAGGGCTTGTCGTAGGTCATGAAGGTCAATATCAGGAAGCCGAGACTCGTCATGAGGCTACCAGTTACAGGGAATATGCGGTATTTTCCGGTGCGTGACGTAATCTGGCCGGTCGTAATCGAGGCGAGTATGAGGCCGAGCACCATGGGGATAGAGGCGAGCCCGGATTCCGTAGGGTTGAGACCCACCACGATCTGCATGTAGAGCGGAATCGTCATCATGGCGCCGAACATTCCGAAGCCAACGAGCACGCTCATGACGGTTGCCATGGAGAACGTGCGTGACCGGAATAGTTTGAGCGGGATGATCGCGTCCTCGCCCATACGGAACTCGATGAAAATGAATGCGAGAGCGCCGAAGACGCCGAGGGAATAGCAGGTGATTGATGCGGCTGAGGTCCAACCCCATTCGCGTCCCTGCTCGGCTACCAGTAAGAATGGTACGAGCGCGAGGATGACAGCAGCTGCACCCCACCAGTCAATGCGGGGGCGTGCCTTTTCTGCAACCTTTGGCAGGTGGAGAAACTTGATGATCATGAAGAGCGCAACGATTCCGACGGGAACATTCACAAGGAACACCCAACGCCAGCCGGTAATCCAGAGGATCTCGTCTGCGCCCGCGAAGAGACCGCCGATGAGCGGCCCGATCACGGTTGATACGCCAAACACCGCGAAGAAGTAACCCTGGTATTTTGCTCGATCCCGCGGTGCGAGCATGTCTCCCATGATTGCGAGAGGCAGAGACATGAGCGCGCCAGCTCCGATGCCCTGGAACGCGCGGAAGCCCGCGAGCATGAGCATTGAGGTTGAGAATGAAGACAGGAGTGACCCGAGAACGAAGATGACGATACCAAAAATAAAGAGTGGACGTCGCCCGAAGATATCAGAAAGCTTGCCGTACAGCGGTACGGTGATAGTTGAGGTGATGAGGTAGGCGGTCGTTACCCAGGCCTGTTGGTCAAGGCCTTGAAGGTCGTCGCCAATAGTACGGATGGCAGTACCGACGATTGTCTGGTCGAGCGAAGACAGGAACATGCCTGCCATGAGGCCGTAGATCACGAGAAGGATCTGACGATGCGTCATGATCGGTGTCGAGCCCGAGGGTTGTGTGGCTGGCGCTGAGCTAGCCGACGATGTAGCGATGGACATGAGGTCCTTTGTGTCTCATGGAACCACAGAGTGGTTCCCTCCGAAAAATATTGCAGCTATGAAATAATACACTCCTGCAATGTTCTTGAAGCTGAAAGAGGGCTGTGTGTTTGACCACTTGATGGGCTTAGCGCCGTGCTCTTCAGTGCCACACCGACGTGATGGCTCGGGAGATGCCTTATCTGAGTAGCTTGGGATAAGTCTCGATTGACAGGATGCCCGCGCCAGGATGCGCCTTCGACAGGTGGAATACCGAAAATCCAGATACCGGCAACGCCGTCGACTCAGACAGGTAACCGCCAGGGAGTGACCCAGTCGCGAGGGCCAACTCGCGGGCTACCTCGGGCAGTACTGGGCTATGGCTGCAAATGATCGTGTTCTTGCGTTTACGTACAATGGAACCGAGCAGCGCTCTCAGATCGAATTCGCCCTGATCCCAGGCATCCTGGCTGAGGTCATCGGTCGTAACGATTGGGCGCTTGCTGATCATCGCGAGCGGAGCCACCGTCTGCTCGCAGCGCAGGGCGGTACTCGAACGGATCCGATGCCTACCAAACGCCGCGATGGTCGGCACGACTGCCTGAGCTTGGGCGTGCCCAAGCTCAGTGAGGGGACGCTCCGTATCTGTCGGAAACTCCGCACTTCGCGGTGCGGCTTTCGCGTGGCGAAGCAGCACAACGGAGAAGGTATCGTGCGCATTGTGCTCCACGAGCTTCACGAAGACGTCGAATATTTCCTTGTCTTTTTTGTAGCTCAGTTCGGAACGTACCCGGTCGAGGGGCGTCCAAAGCAAGGCATCCACCTCTTTGTTGGGTGTGAATGTCGAGCGGGCAACCGCTTTGTCCGTGACCTCGGCAGCCCAATATTGCACATGCTTTGTGCGGCCCTTCGAGATGGGGTAAGTTATCACGCCAAGATTGATTCCGAGTTTGATCGAGATACCCGTCTCCTCTGTGACCTCGCGCACCGCAGTTTGGGGGAGCGTCTCTCCCGGATCCAACTTACCCTTCGGGAACGAGACATCCCGGTGCTGGGTTCTGTGGATGAGCAAGACCATAATCTCGTCGCCGACGCGTCGCCAGCAGATCGCACCCGAGGCGTATACCGTTTCGGTCATGAGTTGCTAAAAATCGTTCGGTCTCTTTCGGTCATCGGCTTCCCGCCCTGCGGCGAGACTGGGCTAGGACCATCTGGACGTCCTGCAGGTCTTCGAGAGGTTTACCGCGCGCGTCCAAGTGGTTGCGTTCCCACCGCCCGTCGGGCTCAAGCGTCCACGCGGCAATTTTATCGCTGAAGGCCAAGATAAAGAGCTCGTTCACCCGATCAACATGCTCGGGTGCGACGAGTTTTACCAGCGCCTCGATCCGCCGGTCAAGATTGCGGTGCATCATATCTGCGCTACCGATCAACACATCGGGCTCGCCCCCGTTGTGGAATGCGAAGATGCGTGAATGCTCAAGGTAACGACCAAGGATGGAACGCACCCGAATGTTCTCGCTATAGCCGGGCTGCCCCGCCTTGATTCCGCAAATTCCACGGACCCACACGTCGATGGGTACCCCATCGTTGCTTGCTCGGTAGAGGGCGTCGATGATGACCTCGTCCACAATCGAGTTGATTTTGATCTTGATGCCGCTGGGCTTGCCCTCGCGTGCGGCCGCAGCCTCTGCCTCGATGCGGGCCAGCAGGCCGTTCCGCATATGAAGCGGGGCCACGAGCATCCGCTTATATTTTTTCTCGATCGCGTAGCCCGAGAGCACGTTGAAGAGTTTGGTCAGGTCCTTGCCCACGGTTTCGGACGCCGTGAGAAGACCGAGATCCTCATAGATCCGGCTGGTCTTCGGGTTGTAGTTTCCCGTTCCGATATGGCTGTAGTGCTTGAGTACGCCCTTTTCCTCGCGGATGACGTGCACAAGCTTGCAATGCGTCTTGAGCCCAACAATGCCGTACACCACGTGCACGCCTGCCTTTTCAAGCTTGCGGGCCCACGAGATATTGGCCTCTTCGTCGAAGCGGGCCTTGATCTCGACCAGTGCCAAAACCTGCTTGCCGGATTCTGCGGCCTTGATGAGGGCTGCCACGATAGGGCTGTCCCCCGAGGTGCGGTAGAGAGTCTGCTTGATTGCGAGCACATTCGGGTCGTGTGCGGCCTGCTCAAGGAAAGCCTGCACGCTGGTCGCGAAGGACTCGTAGGGGTGGTGGAGCAGGATATCCCGACGCGAGATCGCCTTGAATATGTCAGCACGTTCGTTGCTCGATGACGGCTTAAGCCACGCATTAGTCGTAGGAATGTGATTGGGATAGTGCAGCTCGGGGCGATCAATCTTTTGCAGATCAAAGAGCGCGCGCAAGTCGAGGGGGGAGGGAAGTACATAGACTTCCTGATCCGTGATGTCGAACTCGCGCAGCAGCAGACTGATCGTATCTGCGTCCATGTCTTCGCTAATTTCGAGCCGGATGGGTGGACCAAAACGGCGACGCAGCAGCTCTTTTTCGAGCGCCTGGATCAGATTCTCGGTCTCGTCTTCCTCGATCTCTACATCCTCGTTGCGAGTCACGCGGAAAACATGGTGGTCGAGTACCTTCATGCCGGGGAAGAGCCCGTCGAGATGGTTCGCGATGAGATCCTCAAGCGCGATATATCGCACGTAGTCAAGCCCCTCCCTCTGATCAACACGGATCAGCCGAGGCATCATCTGCGGAACCTTCAACCGGGCAAACTCTTCCTTACCCGTCTTCGTATTCTGCACGCGGATAGATAGGTTCAACGACAGGCCCGAAATATAGGGGAACGGATGCGCCGGATCAACAGCCAGCGGCATCAGGATCGGGTAAATATGCTGCGAATAGTGCTGGTAGAGGATATCTTTGTCGGCCTGATCGAGCGAATCCCAGGTGACCACATGGATTCCCGCCTGGGCGAGAGCCGGGCCAACGAGTTCCTGATAGGCCGCGGCGTGGCGGGTCTGTAACTCGTGAGCCTTCTCGGAAATGTCCGAAAGCACATCGTAGGGTGCGCGACCAACATTGGTGGGAACGGCGAGGCCCGTCACGATACGCCGCTTGAGGCCGGCCACCCGGACCATGAAGAATTCGTCTAGGTTGCTGGCGAATATTGCCAGGAAATTCGCTCGCTCAAGAACGGGGAGGTTGGGGTCCTCAGCCAGCTCCAGCACGCGTTGGTTGAAAGCGAGCCAACTGAGTTCGCGATCACTGTAGCGGTTTCCGGGAAGCCCAGGGAGCTCGAGAGAGTCGCCTGTGTTCACAATCGATGCGGGTGCAGACATTTCGTTCATCCCTCTATCTTGGCATCATCTGAGCTGCGCAGGTAATGCACGCTCGTATTGGCCGCTGCGAAACCCGACGACCTGTATAGCCCGAGCGCCGGTCCGTTGTCCCCCTCGACATAGAGCGAGACGGTCTCGATTCCCCTGCGTCTCAGCCTGTCAAAGCCCGCGAGAAGCAGCTGTCGTCCCAGGCCACGCCCCGCCGCATCAGGCGACACGCCGATTGCGTAGACCTCGCCGGCTGACGCATCTGCCGCAATCTTCAGCCAGTTATAGCCCAGAATCGTGCCATGCTCATCTGTGAGCAGCAGGAAGTCAGCCTCGTTGAACCAGGGTTCCTCCTCGCGGACCAGAACGTCTTCCACCGTCAATTTTCCCTGCTCAGGATGATCGGCGAAGACGATTGCATTGAGCGCAACCCACTCCTCTTCGTCTCGTCCCGTCTCGAAATGGCGGATGCCGGGATACGGTTCGCCATCGGACTCGTTCGTCGCATCCCGCACGGATGCACTCAGCTGCAGCAGCGTGCGGATAGCTGAGAAACCCCGAGACCGAGCGAGGCGCTGAGCTGCGGGGGAATTGCCGTGCGCCCATACCAGGATCTCGCCAGACGCCGAGTCTGGCACAGCGCCGAGTGCGGTGTCCAGCAGATATGAACCGAGGCCTGTTCCGCGGGCATCCGGATCAATCGAGAGTTCAAGTTCCGTGGAACCTCCCGTGTCGGAACCGCTGAGGAGTGCTGCCCCCGCGATGGACGGGGGGATTTTACCGTCAGGGATCGCGATGAGGGATGCCGTGCCCAGCTTCCAATCGACGATTCCCTGATCCGAGAATGGTGCGATGCCGTCCGCGGCGGTGACGCGTCTGATGAGCGTATCCAGAAGCGCGCGATGCGACTCCTGGGTCGCGTCTAGCTGAATCGTCGATTGTTTGTTCTCAGTCATTTGCTGTCCTCCGCGGTTTCTTCCGCACCGTTCTGCTCTGGTGGTTTTTCGTCGGCGATGTTAAATCGGTAGCCAACGTTCCTCACCGTTCCGATGAGTTGTTCCAGATCGCCCAGCTTCGCGCGAAGCCGTCGCACGTGCACATCTACCGTTCGAGTTCCCCCAAAATAATCGTATCCCCACACCTCGCTGAGCAGGTGCTCCCGCGTGAAGACTCGCGAGGGATTCGACGCGAAGAAACGCAGAAGTTCAAACTCTTTGTAGGTGAGATCGAGCGCTTTTCCTTTGACTTTGGCCGAATAGTTAGCTTCGTCGATGGTAACTCCGGACGCATGAATCCTGTGCGAGGGCTCTTCCATGACTGTCTTGTCGAGCGCGAGCCGCAACCTTGCCTCTGTCTCCGCTGGGCCTGCCGTGTCGAGGATCATATCGGCGATCGACCAATCCCCGTTGACGACGGCGCAGCCTCCCTCCGTGACGATGAGGATAACCGGGGTATCGATTGCAGATACTCTGAGCGTTTTACACACAGCCTTAGCGTTAGCAAGCTCTCGCCTCGCGTCGATCAGAATCAGGTCGCTCTCGGGCGAGTTCAGAAGCATGCTCGTATTGAGCGGAATCTGGAGTATCTGATGGCTGAGCAGCTCAAGGGATGGAAGCGGATCGCTTTCTGCCGCGCTACTCAGGAGAAGAAGCTGAGCCACATATCCTCCCGAAACTAATCCTTGCGCAATCTTACTCTTACTTTGGTCGCGGTGCTGCACTATCGACTTTTACATGCCAGAATTAGGCCATGGCAGATGCAGCAGTTCACCTCACTCCCGAGTCCGAGAACTCCGGCTCAGCGCCCGTTGCACAAACTCCTGCCGATGAGAAAGCTGCCGGGGGGAGCTATTGGCACTGGCCTCGCATGATCGTTGCGTGGGTGGCAACGATCGTGGCTTCCGCAATTGTCAGTACAGCGGTTGACGCACATTTGCGCTTTGACTGGCTCCTGGTGGTCCTTGCCGGAGCTACTTTATTGACCTTCGCGCTCCAACTGGGCACGGCTCAGAGGCGAGGCTTCATTGACCGTCTAGCGATGAGCGTTGCGGGATCGCTACTTATCGTCGTCGTGTTTTCGGCGGTTGCCGTGCTCGTAGCATAGACTGGTGTTTATGGACCCGCTATTTGCACTGGAACTTTTCTTTATCGGCCTCTTGGGCTTGGCCTCGCTTTCCATCGCATGGATTGCTGGCGTGGTTATCTTCAAGCTTTTCAAGGGTCAGCGCTAAGTCGCGCCACTACAGGCACAGTATCCTCTCGTGATTGATATTCGAACTGATCTGCCCGCAGAGCTCGGGCCCCTGTCTTGGCTTCTTGGAGTGTGGGAAGGCAGCGGTGTTATCGATTACACCATCGATGGCAAGCGGGTCTCACACGAATTTGGGCAGCGCGTGAGCTTCAGTCACGACGGCCTGCCCTATCTGAACTATAGTTCGTATACTTGGCTCATCGGGTCGCCACTGGGCGATGCGGACGATTCTGCGGGCACGGAAGGTTCCGCAGAATCCGTTCAAAACGCCGAGGCCGTTGACGAGGCAGAAGCCGGCGAGAGTGGCCCTCAGGCCGAACCGGTTGAACGCCCCCTCGTCAGCGAGACGGGGTACTGGAAACTCAGCCGCACACAAACCGAACACGACACGGGCCCCGGTCTGCTACCGGGAAGCGGCCTGGTCGCGTACCCCACTGCTGACTCCGTGGAAACGCTGAGGGTTCCGCCCGCGGAGGGTGAGGGCTTCCCCCTCGAAGTGTCGCTGGTGCATCCCACCGGTGTGAGTGAGGTCTATCTCGGAAGAATCGCGGGACCCCGCATTGATCTCGCCACCGATTACGTGATGCGTACAGCCGGATCCAAAGAATACAGCGCGGCCACCCGAATGTACGGGCTTGTCGACGGGCATCTTCTGTGGGCGTGGGACATTGCAGCTCTCGGGCAGCCGATGAAGAGCCACGCGTCTGCGCGGCTCGCAAAGCGGGACTGATCACGTCCGAACCGGAATTCTTTCGAGCTCTCGACGGTTAACTCAGGTAGTCCATACAGATCGAGGTTGTTGTGTCCGAACCATTGTCCCCAGTAACCAGTGCTTTTTTGGGCCTCCCGTCGGCTGTTGCCGAAGCTGAAGCCGAGGCAAGCCCGGATGCGTACCTGACCGCGGGGCATTACGGCGCTCCCAGCAGGGAGCAGCGTGAACTAGCTGCAGGCCGAGCCGTTGTCGACCTCAGCGGTCGCGGCGTGATCACCATCACAGGGGCCGATCGCCTCACCTGGCTGCACAATATCACCAGTCAGAGCCTTCTCGGTCTTCGTGCCGGTTCCTCAGCCGAGACGATACTCCTGAGCCCTACCGGACGCATCGAGCACGTTATCCGGTTGTTCGACGATGGGCAAACCGCCTGGCTGCTCGTTGAAGCGAAACAGGTCGAATCCCTCGTGGAATTCCTCAACAAGATGCGGTTCATGATGCGCGTTGAGGTATCCGATAGTACCGCCGAATACGCCACCGTTGGGGCGTTCTTCGGCGCAGCTCCGGCTGCTTCAGGTGAGGCTGCTTCCTCTGCCGACTTTTCTTCCGCAGCAGTGCGCTACGTTGAGTCGTTCGCGGAGCAGGCCAACGAGCTTCCCGTTATCTGGCGAGACGCATGGGACAGCCCGCCCGCAGGCGGGTGGCAATACGCGCCGGCCGGGGTTGCTCGCGCTGAGCCGGACGATGCCGGTGGGTTCGGAGAGGAGGAGGACGAGCATCCGTCATCGAGGTGGCACTATGTTGAGGCCGTGGTTCCGCGCGCGCGTATTGCCTCGCTTGCCCACGGACTAGCGGATGCCGGACTGATAGCTTCCGGCTGGCACGCGCTCGAGGCCCTCCGCGTTGAGGCCTGGCGGCCGCGACAGGCGCTCGAGGTCGATGACCGCGCGATTCCGCACGAGTTCGACTGGATGCGCACGGCCGTTCACCTCAATAAGGGATGCTATAGGGGCCAAGAAACGGTAGCGAAAGTTCATAACCTGGGTCACCCTCCGCGCCGTTTGGCGATGCTTCACCTTGATGGCAGCGAATCTATTCTTCCGCGCCATGGCGACCCGGTGTACCTGGTGACGGGTGACTCGCGCACCCAGGTGGGAATCGTCACCACAGCCGCCCGGCACTATGAGCTGGGTGGGATCGCGCTCGCGTTACTCAAACGGTCCGCTCCGGTTGATCGGGAACTTATCGTCCTCGCGGGCCTCGCGGAAAACGCTGATGGGTCCGCCGGTAACCAGACCGATATCGCGGCCGCGCAGAACGTGATTGTTCCGCCAGATGCAGGATCCGTGGCCGATGTGCCTCGGCTGCCGAGGCTTGGCGCGCCTCGCGCTCAGTGACCGCGCGTCAGAGGGCGCGGCGGTGGATGCGGCTCGGCTCTCGCGGTGAGTCGTTTCGTGCGGCATCGTCGAGGGTAACCGAGTCTTCGGTGCCTATCCTGCAGATAACGGCCGCCGCTGTGGTGTCATACCTGATTGCGACGCTGGCATTTGGGCACCCGTATCCCGTTGTGGCCCTCGTTGTGACGATTTCTAGTCTCGGTCTTCAGCGGGATGCGCGTCCTCGTGTCGTCGCGGAGACAGCCATCGGCATTGTGATGGGGATCGCACTGTCTGAGTTATCGTTGATTTTTCTCGGGTCGGGAGTGTGGCAACTCGCGCTCGTGCTGGTCGTGGTGTTGGCCGCCGGGAGATTCTTCTCGGCGTCTTACGGCTTTGCAATCATCGCCGCGATCCAGGCTTCCATGGTGCAGGTGCTGCCTCCGCCGACGGGCGGGGTATTCACGCGCAGTTTGGACGGATTAGTGGCCGGGGCGGTGGCTTTGATCTTTACAGCACTCATCCCGCGTGATCCGCGTCGATCCCCGAAACGTTCCGCGCGGCATCTTTTTGGTGAATTAAACGCCTCGTTGTCTTCGCTTTCGGCCTCTCTGAACCTGGGGGACACCTCGCAGGCGGTCCGTGCTCTCGAGCGCTTGCGTGCGACGCAGAGAATCCTGGACGGCTGGGCGAATGCGCTCGAAGCGGCTCAATCGTTGGCAAAGATCTCCCCATTCGCGCATCGTCACACGGACGAGCTTCGAGATCTTGCCGCCGCTCAGCGCTACATGGACCTGTCTACGAGGAGCCTGCGACTGATTGCCAGGCAGAGCACGATCAAACTTGAGGACGGACTTGCGCGACCGCGTCTTGCCCAGCTTGTGGTATCGCTCACGAGCGCGATTAGCCTTCTCGGGCAGAGCATCGATGATCCCCTGCTGAAGGTTGCCGCGCGAGACAACCTAACGCTACTCGTGCCCCGGTTAGACCCTGAACGCGCCGGTGTCCAGGATTCGCTGGGGGATGTGGCCATCGTGCTGTCACTTCGCCCTCTCATGGTTGATCTGCTCTGTGCCGCTGGTATGAGGATGGAGGATGCCCGGAGGCTGATACCCGCATTGGACTGAGGTTGTTTTTGACTGTCCAGAGCTATCGGATTGACTGTGGTGTGCCCCGCATACGAGTAGGCTTGGACCCATGACTGAACCACTCACTCTCGTTTTGCTCCGTCACGGTAACAGTGACTGGAACCAGAAAAATTTGTTCACCGGCTGGGTCGATGTTCGGCTCAGCGAGCAGGGGCGGGCGGAAGCCGCGCGCGCCGGAGTCTTGCTTGCCGAATCGGGCATTAAGCCCGATGTGCTCTATACCTCCATGCTGAGCCGAGCTATTCAGACCGCAGACATTGCACTGGATAGCGCGGATCGGCTCTGGATTCCCGTCAAGCGCTCCTGGAGGCTCAACGAGCGACACTACGGGGCCCTTCAGGGGAAGGATAAAGCCCAGACCCTCGCAGAGTACGGCCCCGAGCAGTTTATGACGTGGCGCCGCTCCTTCGACACGCCACCGCCGGTGCTAGACGACTCGAGCGAGTGGTCGCAGGTTGGCGACGAGCGCTACGCTGATCTGGGCGATGCTGTGCCTCGGACAGAGTGCCTCAAAGACGTGATCGATCGGATGCTGCCCTATTGGCACTCTGACATTACGGTCGACCTTGCGGCAGGCAAAACCGTTTTGGTCACGGCCCACGGAAACTCGCTGCGCGCCTTGGTGAAGCACCTCGATGGGATCTCCGACGAGGATATCGCTGAGCTTAATATTCCCACGGGCATTCCTCTCGTGTACAAGCTCAACCAGAACTTCGAGCCCCTGGGGCCCGGCGAGTACCTCGACCCGGCGGCAGCGGCCGCGGGAGCCGCGGCCGTCGCGGCGCAGGGCAACAAGGACTAAAACAACAAGGGTTAAAACGGTTTCGGCCCACGTTGGCGGGCTGGGCCCAAGCAGGAGCTTGGGCCCAGAACCCTTCACGTGGGCCGAAACTGTTTAAGTCGGTGTTCTTGGGCTGGCGCAGCTGTTAGCTGTACTCACCCGTCGCGAGGTACTGAACCTTCTTGGCGATAGACACCGCGTGGTCGGCGAAGCGTTCGTGGTAACGGCTCGCTAGGGTCGCATCGACCACGTTCGTGACCTCGCCCTTGAACGTGTCGCTGAGAACCTTCTCGAACACCTTCGCATGGAGCTCATCGATGCGGTCATCCGTATTGCGGATACCATCGATGAGGAGGATGTCCTCGGTCTTCAGGAGCCGGGTCACGTCCGCCGCGACCGACACATCGAGCTCGCCCATTTCCCGGAAAATCTTTCCGAGACCCTTCGGGATCACGCTCTCCGGGAAACGGTAACGCGCGAGCTGCGCAATATGCTCGGCGATGTCGCCCATCCGCTCGAGCGAGGCGCTAATACGCAGAGCGCTCACGATGATCCGAAGATCCTTGGCCACCGGCTGCTGCCGCGCCAGAATCGTGATCGCCAATTCATCGAGGCTGGTAGCGAGGCTGTCGATGCGAGCATCGTCCTCGATCACGGCCTCCGCGAGCCCGACATCCGATTTTTGAAAAGCCTGAGTTCCCCGTTGAATCGCGGATTCTACGAGCTCGGAGATCTCTACGAGACCCGTCTGGACTTCACGCAATTCCTGTTGGAAAACTTCACGCATCGCGTTGTTGGCCTTTCGATCGATAATGTGGATGCGCACCTATAGTGCGCGCTAGCTTAATATATTATTAACCCCCAAGGTTAACAATTGGTGCCATTTATCTCAACAATGGGTGAATCAAAGCCTCCTAGAACATATCATGCGAGTAGACTGCTCGCCGATTCACTACGCTTAGAAGTATGGACACCGTTTGGTTGGTTCTGCTGTCGCTCTGTCTCGGACTGATAGTGGGAATTGGATTTACCCTCATAGGGATGTTGGCTGCAAAAAGGGGACGCGACAATAAAGAAGCAAGCCGCGCAACCGTATCAACAGAGGTCGCAGACGTACTCGAGGCTATCGAGTCGTTTGCCGTTATTCTGGATTCGTCGCTCAACATTATCTATGCCAACGGTGTCGCCCAGCAGAGTGATCTTGTAGGGGAAGGCCTGCTTCGTCACGGTGCGCTCCAAGAGGTAGCCGCGTCTGTGCTGTCATCCGGTGAAACTGTGACGCTTGAGCTGCGCGACGAGGTGGCATCGGCGGATCGCTCAAATCACGAGCATCCCCCAATCGATCATCACCTGACGGATGCCGCGGTAGAAAATCTCTGGGTGCAAGGGACGCGCCTGGGATCTCGCTTTGTCTTTATTGTTGTGGAGGACAGGGGAGAGGCCTGGCGTCTTGAGGCCATCCGGCGTGACTTTATCGCAAACGTAAGCCATGAGCTCAAGACTCCCGTGAGCGCGGTCTCGCTTCTGGCGGAGGCGATCCAGGAGGCAGCTGACGACCCGAAGATGGTCGCCCATTTCGCTGGTAGGTTGTTCGCTGAAAGCTCGCGCCTAGCCAATTTAACCTCGGATATTATTCAGTTATCCGCGGCACAGCAGGGGACGCCTGCTCGGTATGAGTTCCCCGTGTCCCTCCAATCGATTCTGGATGCCGTTGTCGCTGAACACCATAACCTTGCTGAGCGGCGTGGCATCGGCCTGATACTAGCAACCGTTGACTCTGTAACGGTTCAGGGAAATCAAGAGGCCCTGACAGTGGCCTTTTCGAATATCGTGAGCAATGCGATCAACTATTCATCGGATGGTTCCCACGTGGGGATAGGAGTTTCATCCGAGGAAAATATGGTCGAGATTAGCATTGCCGATCAGGGAGTCGGTATTCCCGCTGAAGACGTCGAGCGTATCTTTGAACGCTTTTACAGGGTGGATACTGCCCGCTCGCGGAGTACGGGCGGAACGGGGCTCGGCCTCAGCATTGTGAAGAACATCATCCAGGGGCACGGCGGTAGCGTTCGCGTCTGGTCGCGACCCGGTGCCGGATCGACGTTCACCGTAACGCTTCCGCTGTATCGTTCGGTCCCGGAGGATGATGCTGTTGAGTCGGCATCGCAACCACAGCATTCGTCATCGGGGCAATCGGGGCACAAAGAAAACGTGAAGGCTACCGTTCCTCACGAGCTATCTGGCCGGGAGAAATCCCTGGCAAAAAAGAATGCTAAAAAGAAGCTTAAAAAAATAAGATGAACTCGGCCAGCTCGTAAAACGGCGCAAACCAAGGAGAAAGCATGACTCGAATCCTGCTTGTTGAAGACGAAGAATCGATCTCGGAGCCGCTCGGGTACCTCCTCCGCAAGGAGGGCTATGAGGTCGATATAGTGCAGGACGGTATCGCAGCGCTCGCTGCGTTTCCCGTTGTCGAACCAAACCTAGTGCTGCTAGACCTCATGCTTCCTGGGAAGCCGGGGACGGAGGTATGCCGCGAGATTCGGTCCGTATCGAAGGTGCCCATAATTATTCTGACGGCCAAGGATTCTGAAGTTGATATCGTCGTCGGACTTGAGCTCGGCGCAGATGACTACGTGACGAAGCCGTACTCTTCGCGGGAGCTTCTTGCGAGGATCCGTGCGGCACTGAGGCGGGTTGTTTCGCCCTACGAGACCACCGAAGAATCGGTCTTGGCCGTTGGCGAAGTCACGCTGGATACGGAACGGCACTCGTTAACCGTGCGGGGAAGTGAGATTACAATCCCACTGAAAGAGTTCGAGCTGCTCGAATTATTGATGCGGAACGCTGGACGCGTGCTCACGAGGGGCCAACTCATCGATCTGGTGTGGGGGAGCGATTATTACGGTGATACAAAGACGCTTGACGTCCATATCAAACGCATTCGGTCCCGAATAGAACAGGACCCGTCGCGTCCGCAACTAGTTCAAACCGTGCGAGGTGTTGGATACCGGTTCGAAAAGTAACTGCCGATTTTCTGGGCGAGGCGATGAGGGCATCGCCCAGAAAATCGTTTTACTGCGCGGGTTCAGCGGTCGGTTCGGCCGTTGCCGTTGGGTTCGACGGTGCTGAAGTAGCCTTGTCCGTGGTGGTGTTCGATGAATTCTTGGTCGTGAACCCGCGGTCCAAGACGAAGGGCTTGTACTCATCGAGGGTGCCGTCAAGTACGGGAACGTCGAGCTCTACCCCCGGGTCATCGCCTGCCTGGAAATAGGTGATCACGATGGAGCCGACGAGGGCTTCAACGTCTTCAAAAACTATCTTCTCTTCGTCTTTGCCGCCAAAGTTGTTGACCCCTGGCTTGATCTCGGCGGTCTGATCGAACTTGGCACCGTCAACCCCGAGCTGCACGTTGAGCTTGACCGTTTTGTCCGTGGAATTGACTCCGGTGAAGACCAGATTGAAAACGCCCTCATCTTTTCCTGCAATAAGGATGGCGTTTCTTACCGCTACAGCGCCGGTATCGCCGCTGACACCATCGCTAGCGTCGTATTTGTAGGTCGTTGCCTGGGGGCTGATGAGGTTACAGCCGGTAGCGCCCAGGGCAACGGCGGCTGCCAAAACAACAGATGAAACGATGCGAGCCTTCACGTGGACCCTCCGGTAAGTGTGTGGGTGTTCGTCGATTAGCCATAGGCATACCGGCGCAAAACATAGACGTAACTAGTCTAGCCACGAGGACGTCAACTTACAGGTTAGGTGAGCCTAAGTGTTTTAAAAAAGGATGTGGTAAACTAGATAGTTGAGCGAGGGAGTTATATTCTATGCAATTCGAGGTTGGCGAGACAGTCGTTTACCCACACCATGGCGCCGCAAAAATCGTCGAGGTCAAAAATCGCACCATTGATGGTGTGGAAAAGGTTTTTCTTAAGCTTGAGGTGAATCAGGGCGACCTAGAAATTACGGTTCCCGTCGAAAACGTTGAGATGGTTGGCGTCCGAGACGTCATCGATAAAGACGGACTTGACGAGGTCTTCGAGGTTCTGCGTACCCCCTTTACGGAGGAGCCGACAAACTGGTCGCGCCGGTATAAGGCTAATCTTGAGAAACTCGCGTCTGGCGACGTGATTAAAGTTTCTGAGGTAGTCCGTGATCTCTGGCGTCGCGATCAGGACCGCGGTCTTTCCGCGGGAGAGAAGCGAATGCTGGCAAAGGCTCGCCAGATTTTGATATCTGAGCTTGCACTAGCCGAGAAAACCGACGAAGAAGCAGCATCGCTCGTACTCGACGAAGTTTTGGCATCCTAGCGGCTCAGCCGTTAGCGAGTTCCTAAACGTTGAGAACGTTGTGAGTGCAGTGGTATCGACCGAAGATACTGTGTTGCTTCCGGCAGTAGCCGTTATTGTGGTTGCTGCCGGGAGCGGTACTCGACTAGGCGCTGGGCTTCCCAAAGCCTTTGTGTCCATCGGAGACAGAACCATTGTGGAGTGGGCGCTGCAGCCCATCGCCGCGATTAACGCTCTGTGCCAGGTCATCATTGTTACCCCCGACGGTGAAGCGAGTTATCCGGCGTCGTCAGCGCGAGCTACGCTTGGCGAGCGGCATGTCGGTGGTCCCGGGTCCCGCACCCCCGGCTCTCCTTCTGAATTCAGGGTAGACATTGTTGCAGGGGGCCCCAACCGCACCGAATCGGTTCGTGCGGGTCTAAACGCACTCGATCAGAGTATCGAGATCGTACTGGTTCATGATGCTGCACGAGCGGCAACGCCCTCCGAGGTTTTCGCTCGGGTTATTGCTGCAATTGCCGCGGGCGCCGACGGGGCGATTCCTGTTGTCCCAGTGGTTGACACGGTGAACCTGATTGATTCGCGCGGGTTTGTTGGAGCATCCGTTGATCGAGCATCCCTTGCGTCTGTTCAGACACCCCAGGGATTTGGTCGTGCCCAGCTCGAAGACGCATATTCACAAGCTAGAGACGAAGAGTTTACCGATGACGCCTCCGTGATGCGATCTGCCGGGTATGCGGTCACGAGCGTAGCCGGTCATCATAAATCGGCCAAAATAACAACGCAGCCAGACCTTGAGCGTGTCTCCGCCTGGCTAACGGAACAACCGTCAACAGAACAACGACCAGATAGTGCGCCACGCACAGAGCAGGGGGCGCGCATGCGTGTGGGAGTAGGAACAGACGTACATGCCTTCGACGCGAACGAGCCGCTGTGGCTTGCGGGGCTTCACTGGCCAGGTGAGATAGGTCTCTCCGGTCACAGCGACGGAGATGTTGTCGCTCACGCGATAGTTGATGCCCTCCTCTCGGCCGTGGGCCTCGGAGATATCGGCGGGACATTTGGTACCGCTGACGAACGCTTCCGCAACGCGCGAGGCGAGGTGTTTTTAAAAGAGACGGTGCGGTTGCTTTCAAACGAGGGCTACGCCATTCAGAACGTCGCTGTTCAGATCATTGGGCTCCGCCCGAAAATTGGCCCCCGAAGGCTGGAAGCTGAGCGCGTGCTCAGCGAGATACTCGGCGCTCCCGTGTCCCTCTCTGCCACGACCACTGACGGGTTGGGTTTCACCGGTAGGGGAGAAGGGCTTTGCGCAAACGCGACCGCGCTTATCGCTAGGGACTAGACGAGAAAACGGGTAAAGCATCGGCTCGCGAGAACACGCCCTTGATGTCTGCCGCGTCTTATGTAACATGAGTGTTCGGTCAAAGTAGGCTTAGTATTATGACGCAGCGACTCTACGACTCTCGAACTCAGCAGCTAGAAGACTTTTCTCCCCGTGTGGAGGGAGCAGTTGGTCTCTATGTTTGTGGCCCGACGGTACAGTCCGCGCCTCACGTGGGGCACCTCCGCAGCGCCCTCGTCTACGATCAAATGCGCCGCTGGTTTAGCTACCAGGGACTTGATGTTACCCTCGTGCGCAACGTGACAGACATCGACGATAAAATCCTCGACAACGCATCCCTCGCGCAGACCCAGGGCGCTACCGAACAGTGGTGGGCTCTGGCCTATAGAGTTGAGCGCCAATTTAACACAGCCTATGAGGCACTCGGGATTCTTCCACCCACATATGAGCCACGGGCAACAGCAAATATTCAGCAGATGATCGACCTCATCGAACGGCTGATTGAACGAGGGCACGCATACGCCGCCGGCGACGGAACCGCCAACGTCTACTTCGATACTGCCTCATGGCCTTCCTACGGCGAGCTGACCCGCCAGGGCGTCGACAAGATGGAGCCAGCCGCCGACTCTGATCCGCGAGGTAAGCGGAGCCCACACGATTTTGCGCTGTGGAAGGCACACAAGACGGACGAGCCCGAATCTGCCTCCTGGGATTCACCCTGGGGAAGGGGGCGTCCCGGCTGGCACATCGAGTGCTCGGCAATGTCAACGCGCTATCTTGGGCCGGCTTTCGATATTCACGGGGGCGGCCTCGATCTTCGCTTTCCACACCATGAGAACGAACTCGCCCAATCCCGCGCAGTCGGTGACGAGTTTGCCGCGCATTGGATTCATAATGGGCTGGTTAACACGGGCGGGCAGAAGATGTCCAAATCCCTGGGCAACTCGATTTTTGCGGATGATCTGCTCGCTGCGGCCCGCCCTCTCGCGGTTCGTTACTTCCTCGGTTCCGCGCACTATCGTTCCACGCTCGACTTCACACAGGACTCGCTGACGGAGTCAGACGCGGCGCTTGATCGCATCGAAACCTTCCTGAGCCGTTGGCGCAGAGAGGTCGGAGGGTTGTCGGATCTCGATTTGGCGGATGCTCGCGTACCCGATTCTTTCGCCGCGGCTATGCTCGACGACTTCGCTATCCCGCAGGCCCTTGCCGTGCTCCACGAAACGGTGCGGGCTGGCAATGCCGCGCTTGACTCTGGGGAAAAAGAAGCCGCAACCGGCTTTTTCACGGGTGCATGGGCTATTGTTAACGTTCTTGGTATCAACCCCCTCTCTGAGGAGTGGGCTGGATCGGACGATTCGTCCGCAATGGCCGCATTGGAAACTCTGGTTGAGCACCTTCTTGCTGAGCGTCAGCAGGCACGAGAAAACCGCGATTATGCGGCGAGCGATCTGATCAGGGACACTCTCAATCGGGCTGGAATTACGCTCACAGACACGTCAATTGACAAAAACACGAACGGTTCACACTGGAGTCTCAATGGCTAATAAACCACGCGCGGGCGCAGTCCGCAAAAAGAGTAGGGGAACCCCCGTTGGTTCCGGCGGTCAGGGTCGCCAGGCCCTCGAAGGGCGCAAGCCTACCCCGAAGGCAGAGGATCGGCCATATCATCCTGCCGGTAAGGCAAAGCTCGCACGCGAGCGTTACATCGCCGCCGGGGGGAGCAAGGTGGAAACGCGTAAGCCTGCCCGGTCCAATACCGGCTCTGCCGGGTCCCGCGGTGGAAGCCGCAAAAAAGACGATGACAGCGAGCTTGTAACCGGCCGCAATGCAGTTGTTGAGGCCCTACGTACCCGTATTCCCGCGAGCGCGCTCTATATCGCTGCCCGAATTGAGATGGATGACCGGGTGCGCGAGATCACCAATCTTGCCGTTCGCCGAGGCATCCCCGTTCTTGAGGTTATGCGTCCTGAGCTGGACCGTATGTGCAGTATCGACACCGTTCACCAGGGAGTCGTGCTGAAGGTTCCGCCTTATAAGTACGCGCATCCTCTCGAGATGGCCGATGCCATCCTGGCGTCGAATAAGACCCCGCTCTTCGTTGCGATTGATGGCGTTACCGATCCTCGTAACCTGGGCGCGATCATCCGTTCTACCGCTGCCTTTGGCGGGCAAGGTGTGATTGTACCGCAGCGCCGATCGGTTGGTGTGACTGCCTCAGCTTGGAAGACGTCGGCGGGTGCCGCGGCGCGCATCCCCGTATCAATGGCAGCAAATCTGACTCAGACGCTCAAAGCGTTTAAAGAGCGTGGCATCTTTGTGATCGGACTCGACGGCGGGGGAGACGTTTCGCTGCCGGGGCTTGACCTCGCGACGAGTCCTGTGGTTGTTGTGATCGGAAGCGAGGGCAAGGGGTTGTCCCGTCTCGTGACCGAGACATGCGATGCGGTTGTCTCCATACCTATTTCGGCAGCAACCGAATCGCTCAACGCCGGTATTGCTGCGAGCGTAACCCTCTACGAGATCTCGCGTCTTCGTGCCGAGCAGTCAGCGACTCGCTCGTGACGACTGAGCTGAGCTTTCGGTAGGTATCTTTTTACAGGCCATGGCTTGATGATGGCGCTGTTCACTCCTGTGTGGACAGCGCCATCATTATTTCTCTTGGTGAAGAAATTGAAATTCTAGAGTATTGCTAAAGAGGTTACCCGCCAGCGGCCCTCTGGCGACTCAAGTCGTACCGCTACCGCGCGCGTTCTTGTGCGCGAGTGAACGACTACGACACCCTCAACGACTCCCTCTGCTGGCGAAGCGTATCGAACACGCCCGCACGCCATAGGTGTTCTTTTGGGTAGGTTATCCAGCGCCTGCTGCTTTTGCTGTCGGAGTGCCAATCGGTGTCTGACCATTCTTGTGACCGGCTCAGACAGCCATCGTGCGATGGAATCAATATCTCGCAATCCGGCAATCACCTCTATGCTTCCGAGCGCGACGTTTTGAAGTATTGGCAGAGGATCACCGGGTGATGCTCGTTGCGGCCGATCTGGAGGATCAGGAGATTGCATATCAAGATCTGATACAAGGACGAGGTTTGGTCGTAGAATCGAGGCCGGTGAGGCGTCGGCTATGCGCTGCGGCTGGGCGGCAGGTGACATTGGGACTTTCCTTTCTGCACTGGTGCTTGGTGCGCGACAGCGGAGAGAGCTTTTTCGCTCCCCCGCGGGGATAATCCTTGTAACTTACTTGTCGCGACGAACCGGGGTACAGTGCAAAAAGGCCCTGTGGACAAAATCGAGGTATGTGGAGGGCATTCTTCCCCCGCTTCGGGCATTAGGCTATTGCTGTGTCTACACTCAGCGATCTCGTCAACCAGCACTGCTCACGGAGCGAGGAGGATATCGAATGGCTCCACTTCCTTGTGGGGGATTGGCAGCTCCTGGCGGACCTTGCATTCGCCGATGTGGTGCTGTGGGTCCCCACGGACAGCAACAGCTTTGTTGCTGTCGCTCATGCCCGTCCATCGAGCGCAGCAACTCTTTTCTACCGTGACGTTGTAGGCTCGATGGTTCGCGCCGAGTGGGAGGAGCAGGTGGGGTCGGCCTATTCGAGCTCGAAGATTGTGGAGTCAACCTCCCCGGCATGGTTCGAAGAAATGCCGATGAAGGTTCGAGCGATCCCAGTCATCCGAAGGCTTTCTGTGAACCAAGAAGATACCATCGGACCTATCGCGGTTATCACCGCCCATACAAATCTCAGCGATGCTAGAACGCCGTCTCGGCTGGAGGCAGCTTTCACCAGCAGCGCGGACGACCTTTTCCGGATGATTGCCTCGGGTGATTTTCCTGACTGGGGAACTCCTACAGGTCCGCGCAGGGGGGCTCCCCGTGCATCTGACGGTCTCCTCCGCCTTGATGTTGACGGGGCTGTCACCTTTGCCAGCCCAAATTCCCTCTCAGCATTCAACCGAATGGGGTTCGCTGAGGAGCTTGAGGGTGAATCCCTCGCGGAGATCACAACAGCACTCGTCGCGGGGGCCCACGCCGTAGATGAGTCTCTACCCGTTGTAGTGACGGGTCGTGCACCCTGGCGTACAGATATTGAGGCAAACGGTGTCACCCTGTCTATTCGTGCTATTCCAACCAGGATCGGCGGAACACGCACCGGTGCTCTCGTCTTGACGAGGGACGTATCTGAGCTGCGTAACCAAGAGCAGGAGCTGATCACGAAGGACGCTACGATCCGGGAGATTCACCACCGGGTGAAGAACAACCTGCAGACTGTGGCATCGCTGCTGAGGATTCAGGCGAGGAGGGCGCGGTCGGAGGAGGCACAGGAGGCGCTCGGACAGGCAATGCGTCGAGTCGCCGCTATCGCTGTTGTGCACGATACGCTGGCTACCGGCCTATCACAGAATGTGAACTTCGATGAGGTGTTCGACAGGGTCCTGATGCTTGTGACAGAGGTTGCGAGCACGCATAACACCACGGCTCACCCGAAGAAGGAGGGCGAGTTCGGTGTACTTCCCAGCGAATACGCCACGCCGCTGGCCCTTGCCCTGACCGAACTCGTGACAAACGCCGTTGAGCATGGTCTCGCCGGCCAGGAGGGTAGCGTCACTATTCGAGCCGTTCGGAGCACCGACAGACTATGCGTGACGGTGACCGACACTGGCTCCGGTTTGCCCGAGGGGCAGGTCGGCGCGGGGCTCGGAACCCAAATCGTACGCACTCTTATCCAGGGTGAGCTTGGTGGAACCATTGATTGGCACACCATCGTTGGGTCTGGTACCGAGGTGACCATTGATATCCCACTTCGGTGGCTCAAAGCCTCTCAACAGGCTCACTAGAAACAGACTCACGAGAAGCGACTTCAACGACGGATGCCCGTGGTACGAGTTCCGTAACGATCTCGTACCACGGGCATCCGTGATTCTGTTTTGAGTGGCGGGCAGCGGGCTTACTTCTGCGTGTTATCTTCGTCCGGCTGCTCGGGAGTTTCCGTGGCTGTGGGCTCCGTGGCTGCGGGTTCTGCCGACGCGGGTTCTGCTGGCGCGCCAAAGTTGACGGTCGGATCGGCCGAGGCAGCTGGAGCCTCGCCATCAGCAGAAGCCGAGCCTACGTGGGCTGAATCCGGGGAAACCCCCGTCGTATCTGCCTCGGGAGCACTCTCGATATCGGCGTCAGAGGAAGAACCTTCGGGGGCGTCATGCGCGCTCGTACCGCCCAGTTCGTTCGCAGCGGCTTCGTTCTGTTTGCGTCGGCGGATGCGCCCGGCGATGATGAGCAAGGCGCCTACAGCAAGAACAATGACGGCGATGATGATGAAGAGCGCGATGCTCTGGCCTGTCTGCGGAAGGGCAGCGTTAGAGCTGGCCGCGACTGACTCGGATACTGGGGAAATTGCGTTGGCTGCGTTAACGAACATTCTCATACTTTACCGCTCGTCGCAGACAACTTGTAGAGAAAATCTGTGTGAAGTGTGAAACTCGCGTGTGAATGCACGCTTTTGGGGGGTGGCACGCGTAGGGTGACGGTGTGTGGACTGTGGAAAGAAGGCGCAAAACGAGCGCCAATAAGCCAGAAGAATCGGCGCGTGAAGCCGCCCTGGGCGATGCCGTAGCGCAGAGCGCGCCCGAAAACAGGGTGGGCGAGAGCAATAACGACACACCGGCAACCTCTGCAGCTGTGAACATGAGCTCTGTTGCTCCCGCACCGGAGGACATGTTTGAACCTGCGCCCGAGCCTCATTTGCTGGCGGTTGATCATTTTGCCGAAGAACATCACCGATGGAAAGAAGAACTTTCACAGGTCGGCGGGCGCTCGCCACTTCTTTATTTTGAAGACACCCCACGCACGCGCCTAGAGCTGTCCACGACACACCCCGGGGGTCTTCCCCAATTCATTACAGGTCAAAAGATTCTCCTGTCGAGCCTCATCAGAGACGACCTCGCCCTGAGAAACGCTCGTCTTGCAGCAGGAGAGATCACCGATAAAGCGATTGAGATGCGCAGCGTGCGCGGAATCGAAACGATCCACCTGGGAATTGGTCTGGCCAAGTGGCATTTCGAGGGTGAAGATTTTACCGCACCCGTTCTGATGCGTCCACTCGCTATTCGTCGCTATGGTAGGGATTTCGAGCTCAAGCTCAAGTCCCGCCCATTCTTCAACCCCGCCCTTGCCCGCGCGCTGAGCATCCAATACGGGATGCAGATCGACGTGGATAGTTTCGTCGCACTATCTCTGGAATCCGGCGTGTTTAAGCCGCAACCCGTTATTGACAGGCTGCGTGCGATGACAGCCCACATCGCTAACTTTGCTGTTCAGCCAAGGCTGATCGTGTCATCCTTCAGCGAGGTAGCGAGCGATATGGTCGCCGATGCCAGGAATCTTGATCATCCGGTACTCAACGCCGTTGCCGGAAGCGAATTCGCGCGCAGGCAGATTGCGGAGTCTTTTGAACCGTCGCCCGTAACCTCTCCTAACGATAGAAGCCCGGAAACCGACCGACTTCTGTTGGACACCGACAGCGAACAAGACGAAGTCGTTTGCCAGATCGAGGCCGGGCACTCAATCGTGGTCCAGACGTTACCAGGTACCGGGGGAACCCAAACTGTAGTAAACGCCGCAGGTGCCCTTATCGCGCGGAATCGGCGAGTCCTGATCGTGTCCTCGCGTCGGGCCACGCTTGACGGCATCAGCCACCGCTTTGCCAGAGTCGGTCTCGCCGGCCTCGGAGCAAGTCCCCGTATCTTGCGCCGAAACCTCGTTGAGTCCATCAAGAGAAACGAATCGGTTCAGGCCCCTCAAATGGGGGATGTTGACGATGCTCTGGTGCGTCTTCGTCGCGTGATCCTGGATTACCAGGGTTCGCTTGAGAACATCGACCCGGTGCTGGGCATCTCCCCAATACAGGCAGTCCGTGAGCTCACCCGACTCGCTGTGAGCGAGCATCCACCATCGACAACCGCCCGGCTGGATGATGTCGCGCTTGAGTCGCTCTCCACGGGCCGAGACAGCATCGTGCAGGACCTCACAGAGGCGGCCTCACTCGGACAGTTCCAATACGGACCGGATGACTCACCATGGTATGGAGTGACGTTCGCTGCGACGGATGATGCCAGGCGCGCGCACCGCACCGCTCAGACGCTCCACGAAAACGATTTTCCGCGGCTGTTGAGTCTGTCGACCACTCTCATCGAGCAGACTTCGATGCGTCCCTTCCAGACGCTCACTGAAATGGGTGTGTACCTGCGTCTGTTGATGGGCATCCGAGAGTCTCTCGATCGCTTTACCCCCGAGGTATACGACAGGTCGCTGACAGAACTGATTTCTGCACACGCTACGCGCGGGGGAGCCGACGATATGTCTCCTGCCAACCGTCGTCGCCTCCGCCGCCTCGCCCGCGAATATGTTCGGCCGGGCGTGAACGTGACAGACATGCTCGAATCCCTTCGTCAGATTCAACAACAACGGCTGCTCTGGCAGCGTTACACATCCGTTGCCGGTACTCGCCCGGAAGTTCCCGTGGGAATCTCGGACGTTTTGGTGAGTTATCAGGCTGTGTTTGAGAATTGTGCGCTGCTTGACGATGTGCTTGCAAACACGGGAACCGAACGTGCCCTCAAGAGTCAGAGCATCGAAGATACCCAATACTTGATCCGGGAACTGGCCGCAGAATCCGAGGTGTTGCAGAACATCCAGGAACGGACATCCCTTCTTGAGAGATTGAACGATGCCCACATGGGTCCGCTGCTTGAGGATCTATCTGAACGCCACGTGGCAGCGGATCAGGTTGCTGCTGAGCTTGAGCAGGCGTGGTGGCAATCTGCGCTCGAGCGGATGCTGCAGACCAATAAGTCTTTGCTCAGCGCAAACACGACGGTCCTTGATCGCCTTGAGGCTGACTTTAAGCTTGTTGATGATGCGCATGCCTCTGCGAACGGCCAGGTCATGTCGGCACAACGTGCTGCCGCCTGGAAAATTGCGCTCGTTGACTATCCGCAGGAGGCGCACGCACTTCGGTCTTTGCTTAAGGCTGATCGCGCCACCCCCGAACGGCTCATCAACTCGGCCCCTCATCTCATGGATCTGCTCGCCCCCGTGTGGCTCATGAGTCCTTACGAGGTTGCGAACCTTCCCGAGGGGCTCACCTTTGACGCTGTTCTTTTGGTGGATGCCGGGGCCAACACTTTCGTAGAAACGATCGGTGCCGTGCGTCGCGCTCGTCAGGTAGTCGCATTCGGAGACCCAGTTACGCAAACTCCTTCGGCCTTCGAGATCGCTATTACCGCGCCGCGAGAAGACGGTGACCCTGTCCCCGTGGCCGATGTTGACGAGCTTCATGCCCGTTCTGCGCTTTCTGTCCTTGCCGAGCTTTTGCCCTGTTACAAGCTCACGCGGAGCTACAGGGCTGGAGGCGAAGATCTCGCGGAACTCATCAATACGCGCTTTTACGGTGGGCAAATTGTCTCGTTGCCGTGGGCCGGTAGTTTCCTTGGGCATAACAGCCTCACCTACGATTTCGTGAAGGGCGGGCATGGGCTGCCCGACCGTGTCACGGGAGCTGTCGAGAGTACGGATGCCGAGGTCGAGCGAGTTGTGTCCCTCGTCGTTGAGCATGCTTCGCAGCGCCCACGCGAGACGCTGATGGTGATAACCGCTAGCGCGCGTCACGCGGTTCGCGTTCATCAGGCCGTGCTGAGCGCATTCTCGAAGAGGCCTGAGCTGGGCGACTTCCTGCTGGGAGACCGTTCCGAACCGTTCGCCGTGATGACCATCGAACAAGCAACCGCGCAGAGTCGTGACAGGGTGATTTTCTCGGTTGGATATGGACGCACCCCTCATGGACGCGTGCTCTCTAACTTTGGGGCCCTTGCCCGACCCGGTGGGGAGCGCCTGCTTGCAGTGGCGATGACCCGTGCGCGCCGTGCCATGACCATTGTGTCGTGTTTTCACCCCGATGATCTCGATCACAATCGCCGCCTGCACGGCGTCGCCGCGCTCGCGGAGGTTCTTGCCGCGGTCGAGCCGGGGGATGCCCCTGCTCAGATACCGGGAGAGACCGATCCGATGCTCGCGGATCTTGCAGAGCGACTGCGAGGCCTGGGGCTTTCTGTTGCGCTTGACTATGGTGCGGGTTTGCCTCTTGTTGCGTCTTATGGTGGAAAGGCAATCGCTATCGAAACCGATTTCGCTTTGGCCCCGACCGGATTACGCGAGGCTTTGCGCTTGCGCCCGGCTGTGCTTCGCCGCCTTGGCTGGCACTACCTGAGGGTACACAGCTTTGATCTGTTCAGCGACCCGGACTCTGTTGCTATCCGTATCGCAACGGTTGTGGGATACGGAGTATCATCCGATGCCAAGCCTGCTACCGAGGCAGCATCACGCAGCATTGGTTGATGCGGTTGATGCGGTTGATGCGGTTGATGCGGTTGATGCGGGATATATGTTTTTGGTGAAGCGTCGCGACGGACATAAACGTTGATGGGGAGCGAGAGCGTTGGCTCGAACACGGATAAGCCCGCTGCTATGCCGGGGACACGTCGTTCGAGAAGAGTTCAGGTTCCCGCGGTGCCTGGGACAGACCCCGCCCCGCAATCTGGGTTAGAGGTGACTCGAGCAGCTGAAGACACTGATGCTGCCTGGGGCGACAACTCAGAGTCCAACGATAGCGATCTCAAGCGAAACAAGCCGCCGCACTGGGGTTAGGACTGAGTTTCCGGGTCAACGCTGCGTTGTTCGGCCGGGTGCCAGCTGAGTTGCGTGGCGTGGCTAGGCTGGCTGCGGTGTTCGGCCTAAGTTGTGCGGCTGGGCCCAGGTAGTTGGTCATGGGCCCAATAAACGGCTTAGGCCGGTAACCGATAACTTGGGCCCGCCGTGACGTAAGCGCTGGGAAAGTGTTAACTGGCCGCGGGAGTCGGCGACTTCGACGGGGACGCGGATCCCGACGACCCTGCGCTGCTCGAGGATCCTGACGAGCCTGAGGATCCTGACGAGCCTGAGGATCCTGACGAACCACCAGAGGACGAGCTCCCGGAATCCGGGGACCCTGAACCTGAACCAGCCCCTGAGACCGAACTCGAACTCGAACCCGCACGCGAATCGGTTCGGTAAAAACCCGAGCCCTTAAACGTGACCCCGATCGAGTTGAAGACCTTGCGCAACGTGCCACCGCACTCAGGGCAAACGGTTAGCGAAGCATCCGAAAAATCCTGACGGATGTCAAAAGCGTGATTGCAATCTGCGCAGCGATAGGCGTAAGTGGGCATGTGAAACGGATCCTTAGAACAGAATGGTTAGTGAAAAAGTTTAGGCGAACGTCATTGTGCGCGTCTGCGTGACAATGCCTGTCACGGGTTGATCGTGAAGCTCCTGAGGAACGCTGTCGAACAACTCGGTATCGAAGATAACAGCATAGATCGGTGGTTTCTTCCCCATCGAGCCGATTGTTTTGTCGAAATATCCGCGGCCCCAGCCGACTCGCATGCCGAGCACATCCACAGCGCACGCAGGTATGAGCATCAGGTCTACATCATTGACCGCGAGTGGGCTCAAAATTTCGCCAACAGCCTCAGGCATGCCAAAGAGGCCCTCGGTTTCGCTGGTACCGTCGCTGACGACCCAGTCGAGCAGGCCATCCTCTCGCGAGATCGGGAGTAGCGAACGGATGCCGTGCTCATGAGCCCAGTTCAGAAACGGTCGGGTATTGGGTTCGAAATTGCTGGGAAGGTAACAGGACAAGGATCGTGCTCCTGTTTTTTCGACGAGGTCGATGAGCTGATTGGTGAATCCGGCGGTGGTGTCGTCGTTTGTGGTGGCGGGTGCGCTTCGGCGGCGTTCGCGAATCTCCGCGCGCAATGCCTTCTTCTGTCTATCCACGTCCTGGCTCATGGGTTCTAGTTTAACCGACGAAACAAATTTCGGGGGGATGCCCGATAAGTCGGTATGGTGGAGTAATGACATTCCATGTACGAAAAGCTGTGATCCCTGCTGCCGGTCTTGGTACTCGTTTTCTGCCGGCGACAAAGGCGATGCCGAAAGAGATGCTCCCGGTGGTTGATAAGCCCGCCATTCAATACGTTGTCGAGGAGGCCGTTGCGGCCGACCTGACCGATGTGCTCATCATCACCGGGCGGAATAAAAACAACCTCGCGAATCATTTCGATAGTGTTCCGGAAATCGAGGCATCCCTCGTAGACAAGGGTGATACCGGCAGGCTCAGTCGAGTGACCAAGTCGACTGATCTTGCAGATGTGCATTTCGTCCGGCAGGGTGAACCGAAGGGGCTGGGACACGCCGTATCCCGGGCCAGCATGCACGTGGGTAACGAACCGTTCGCGGTGCTGTTGGGCGATGACCTCATCGATCCGCGCGACCCACTGCTGACCACAATGAAAACGGAGCTCGCGCGTCGAGAGGCCACCATCATCGCGCTCATGGAGGTTGAACCCTCCCAGATTCACCTGTACGGTTGTGCCGAGGTTGAACCAACCGACGATCCCGACGTTGTGCGGGTAACCGGCCTCGTAGAGAAGCCGTCTGCGGAGGAGGCTCCCTCAAATCTGGCGATTATCGGCCGGTATTTGTTGCGTCCGGAAATTTTTGAGGTCCTGAAGAACACGCCTCCCGGCAAGGGCGGCGAGATTCAATTGACGGATGCCCTGCAAACTCTCGCCGCAGACGACAGCATCGCGGGTGGCGTGTACGGGGTGATTTTTCGGGGGCGGCGTTACGACACTGGTGACCGTTCGGATTGGATTAAGGCGAGCATCCGTCTAGCGATCGAACGAGACGATATCGGTCCGGAACTGACCGAGTGGCTCAAGTCTTTTGTGGCGACCCTCGACTAGAGACAGCCTGGAGTGATGAATGACCTTGCCCCCGCGCTAACTTTCGGCGACATTACCGCGCGACCCATCCGGATGAGGGACGTGCGCGTGCTTGAACGGCTCTTGTTGGAGAATCGTGAGTGGCTTCAGAAATGGGAGGCGAGCCTGCCGCATGTGCGTGGCCCGCTCGTTGGCCAATTCAGCGTGAAGCAATCGGTACGGAACCTGATATCCAATGCCCGACAGGGGTATGGGATGCCATATTTGCTCGAGTTTCGCGGCGAAGTTGTGGGCCAACTGAGTGTGTCAGGAATAGCCGGAGGTTCGCTCGGATCCGCCACGCTGGGTTATTGGGTGACGAAGAACGCGGCTGGGCACGGTGTGACGCCGACGGCCGTTGCCCTGGTCACCGATTACTTCTTTTTTGCGAGGGGGCTGCATCGGATGGAGATCTGTATCAGGCCCGAGAACGCACCGTCGTTGAGGGTGGTGGAGAAGCTAGCGTTTCGATACGAGGGATTGCGAGAACGCTATATTCATATCGATGGAGATTGGCGAGACCATAAGTGTTTCGCGCTGGTTTCTGAAGATGTGCCTGAAGGCGTGCTAACTCGCTGGCAGCGCACGCTAAACACGCCCCTCAGCTAAGCGCATAATACCCCAAACGTCTCATACCCTTGAGGCATGACAGGAGATATGCTCGGAGGCGGTGTAATCGTCGGTATTGCCGCCCTTTTGTGGGCTGCCTATTTTTTGCCCCTGTGGGTTCGCCGAAGACAATTTGCTGCAACCGAGCAGAACGCTATCCGCATCCAGCGGACGCTTCGCGTTCTTGCCGAAACGACAGAGGTGCCTCACGAGGTCCGTGTCGAGGCGACCGCGCGTCACGCGGCGGCTCAGGAGCGTATCCTCCGCAGCGAACAGGCCAAACAAGAGGCCCAGCGTAACCATAAGATTTCCCGTGCCGAGGCCGAGGCTACTCTCGCTCGGCGACAGGCTGAAGCCGCTGCCGCCGAGGCGGAGCGTGTAGCACAGATGAAGTCCTCCCGGCTTGCCCGCGAGGCACAGGTGGAGGCGAAGAAAATGGCACAGCAACAGAAATCTACAGCGCGCAACGAGAAGATTGTGGCGCGCCGAAAAGAGGCTGCGACGGCCGGAGCTGTTGCCAGGGCGCGTAAGGCGCGGGCTCGTCGGGTACGGGCATCCGTTAGCCTAATTCTTCTTGCCGGGGTGATTACGTTTGTTGCTGGGATTGTCGGGGCGATTGCAGGTGGCTCGATTGTTGCGCTGATTGTTGGCTCCATCGTTGTTGCCGTGAGTCTCGTGGCGCTGAAACTGGTTGCGCCCCAGAGGCAGGTTGCGCATCGAGTTGCGCCCGCTGTCGTGCACGCGTTTGAGATGGATGAGGCCTCCGCTGTCGCAGAAGAGCAGGTGCAGGACGAAGACCGGTCGTGGACACCCCGTGAGCTGCCCAAGCCCCTGTACCTGACGCGACAGGCACCGATTCAGCGTTCTCAGTCTTCGGAGGACGCGCAGGAGCGTCTTCTGCGCGCGGCGGCCCTCTCTGAGGAAGTACGTCGCGCTGCGGAGCGGGCTGCGCAGATTCCTAATATTTCGACGAGGCGTGCATCTGCCGATTCCGTGGGTTCCGCGGGTGAAGATGCGGTAGGTAGCGCGATTGCCGGAACGTTCTTTGACATGGAACCGACCGTGCCCACGCGGGCGTCTCGGCCGCGTCAGCAAGCGCCTCAGCGCGCTAGCGGGACGAACGTTCCAGACGCTTCGCGTCTTCGCTCGATGGGCGTCGTAGAGGACGCCGAACAGGGGCTCACTAACCTAGACGACGTGTTGCGCCGTCGCCGTAACGTTGGCTAACCCGGACTTTTCCTCCCGGCAGCGGGTCAAGGCTGTCGTACGTAAAACAAACACGAGTCCAACCTTGCGCGCGGCAGCCCGCGCCGGACTTGTGGCGAACGGGGTCGTTCACATCCTGATCGGCAGCATCGCGTTCACCGTCGCTCGCGGTGGCCGTGGCAGCGCGGACCAGACGGGTGCACTCGGTGCGATCTCGCACTCGCCTGGCGGCAACCTCTTGTTGTGGATATCGGGAGTTGCGCTTGCGGCTCTGGCCCTGTGGCAATTGACGGATGCGGCCTGGGTGCGTGCCGACACGCTGTGGCGTCTGTGGTTTGGTCGCCTCAGCTATGTCCTGAAGGCGAGCGCCTTCGCGGCGATTAGCTGGGCGACGCTGTTCTTCGCCTCGGGCGGACGCAGCAACGCAGAACGCGCGACCAGGAGTTTCAGCGAGATCATTCTTGGCACACCCGGAGGGGTCATCCTGCTGTGCGGGATAGGTGCGATTGTTGCGGGTATTGGGGTGAGCATCGCCTATCGAGGGATATCTCAGAGATTTCGTGAGGAGATTGATTTTCCTGGCGGGGTGCGTGACGTCATCATTACGGTTTTTGGGGTGGCCGGGCACATTGCAAAGGGAATTGCCTTTGTGATCGTGGGGATTCTTTTTGTGTTGGCGGCGGTTTTTGCGGATGCTCAGCAAGCGGGTGGAATCGACGGTGCGCTGAAATACGTGGCCGGTTTACCCGCGGGAACGGTTATGCTTACGGCGGTCGCGGCTGGGTTCGTCATGTACGGGTTCTATCTTTTTTCGAGGGCTAGGTATTTGAAGCGCGAAGGACCCGCGAATGTGCCGGTGCGGGCCTCTCAGGCGTGATAGTGTTTTCTGGTCAGGGCCTGTGGCGCAGTTGGTAGCGCGCCTCGTTCGCATCGAGGAGGTCAGGGGTTCAATTCCCCTCAGGTCCACCATTTTGGCGTGGTTCGTTTGTGCGTGTGGTTTCGGGGGTTCGTTTGCCCCAAATAGTGCGTTTTGGGCGTCAAAAATACTATTTGAGGCAATCGAGAACGCGGGATGCGGTGGCCCGCGATGTGTGGACTCCACCGTGCCTTCATACGTGGTGTGGCGTAGATCTCGAAGAAGGAGAAAACGATGAATGCTGAAAGCCAACCTCGAACCGAGGTCTACCTCACAACCGATGGGATAGTGCGGGTCGACGTTCGTAGCGACGGTGAGAACGTCTGGCTGAATAGACAGCAACTTGCCGTGCTGTTTGCTCGTGATGTGAAGACCATTGGTAAGCATATTGCTAATGCGAGGCGCGAAGAGCTCTTCGAGATTTCAGTTGTCGCAAAATTTGCGACAACTGCTGCGGACGGTAAAACCTATCAGGTTGAGCACTACAACATCGATATGGTTCTGTCGGTGGGTTATCGGGTGAAATCTGCGGAGGGCATCCATTTTCGTCGATGGGCTAACGGAGTGCTCAAGCAATACGTTGTCGAGGGAGCCGCTCTCAACCAGCATCGGTTAGACCAGCTTGGTTCCGTGGTGAACATCTTGGCCCGGTCCCTTGAGGAGATGGTAGTCGGTGTTGCGGAGGTGCTTTCACAATTCCTGCCGAGCCTGCACCTGCTCCGCGGGTACGATGCGCGAGACCTTACGAATCCGGTGGGAAGCATCCCAGAGTGGCGACTGAGCTACGACGAAGCACGTGAGGTGATCGACCGAATCGGTGCAGAGTTCCCTGAAGACACCATGCTGGGCTCGGAGCGAGGGGATGCGTTGCGGGGCGTGATCGAGGCCATCTATCAGGGATACGCCGGGAGCGACCTCTACCCCAGCACACAGCAGAAGGCGGCGCATCTGCTGTATTTCGTGGTGAAGGATCATCCGCTCGCTGATGGGAACAAGCGAAGCGCGGCATCCCTTTTCGTGATATTCCTGGCCAAGAACGGCGCCCTGTTCGATGACGAAGGTCAGCCGGTGATTTCGAATAATGCTCTCGCTGCGCTTACGTTGGTAGTGGCGATGAGCGAGCCGAAGGAGAAGGAGCTCATGATCGCGTTGATCACCACGATGCTTGCTGGTGGCGCGGGGTGAGCCGCTTACAGGGGGGAAAATCTTTTGGACGGAGGATGCGTTCGCTGCCCACCGCCGGAGCTGTTCTGTTCCTGTTGAGTTCGGGTTGTGTCCAATGGTTATGATTATGTCGAGGTTGTGTAGCTTGTCTGTGCGACGCGCATAAAAGCTAGCTTCGTTATTAACTATTAACTCAAAGTTAATAGTTACCGCAGCGGAGACGCTGTGTAGACAACTTCCCAATGAAGGAGAAGACGATCCTGTCGCAGAGCTAAGTGAGATGCAAGCCTCGACTGCTGCGAGAGGTGAAGAACTCGTCGCGCGCTTTCAAGGGATACTAACCGAGGACAGGGATAAATTATGAATGAATTAAAGCTCGACCCGGTATCGGCGACAATCCTTGCACAAGAAATCACAATAGCTAGTCAAAAATCTCTGCAGGTATGGAACAGCGCAGGCGGAAAATAACATACTCTCGACCAGACGGAGCGGTGAGGCACAAATTTCATACTGGACCGCTCAAATCGATTGGCTGGCTAAAATGGTTAAACTTTCTAGCCTTGAAGAGAATATCAGCAGGACAACAGAGAAATGGGCGGAATGCTTCGTTTCCCTTGTGTATCAGGCAGTATACGGATGGCCTGGATGAGAAATAACTCGTCACGATTCGCTGATTACGGCTACTCTTGGGCCGTTGTCTGTTCGTGGAGGCGTGGTGGTGTGGTGGTGTGGTCGACCTCTGTTCCAGAAACACATATCCGTATGATCCTTTCGTTGGTCTTTGGGCCTGAAAGTAGCCGTGATTTTACAGTCGCTGTTGATAATGCGCTCGCGGCAGCCGCTCGTCGCGGTGTGTCGATCGAAGACGAGGGTTGGACCCGTGCGGTCGATGTGCCCGAAGATAGCTCAGCGCACCCGGCAACGGCTGCTGAGCTTGGCCTGCGCTGAGCCGCGGTTGCGTTGATCTGCTGCTACACCCTGAACCGCACGCTATGCCACCCCGTTGCGCCGTCCGGCGCAGGGGGAGCCTGGTCCTGCGTCTGGGTATAGCCCGACTTATCGGTGGCCCGCACCTGCACGGTATGAGAACCAAGTGAGGACGTCCACGGGAGGCTCCACTGAACCCAGGTATCGTCCGAAATCGCGGTGGCGAGGGTGGCCTTCTGCCACTCTCCACCATCGACTTGGACCTCAACACTCGCGATTCCCGTGTGCTGAGCCCACGCGACACCAGCTATCGGGATAGTGCGGCCCGCGACCAGCTCGCCCTCACGCGGGGTGTCGATCCTGGATGCGGTTTTAACCGGACCGAGGGCAGACCAGCCGCGCGGGGTCCAATAGCCCTCGGCATCCGCAAATCTCGTGACCTTCATCGAGGTTATCCACTTTGTCGCCGAGACATAGCCGAAAAGCCCAGGCACGATCATCCGCGCGGGGAAGCCGTGCGCGGTGGGCAACGGTTCGCCGTTCATCCCGACAGCTAGCAGCGCCGCACGGTTTGGGTCGGTCAGCGTCTCGAGTGGTGTGCCCGCCGTGAATCCGTCCGGGCCGGAGGAGAGCACCATATCGGCATCCGCAGACACCCCTGCCCGTGCCAGTAAGTCCTTGATCGGATACCCCAGCCAGGTCGCGTTGCCGATCAGGTCACCGCCGACGGTGTTGGATACGCAGGCGATCGTGCTGATATGTTCCTCGAGCGGCAACGCGAGCAGCTCGTCGTAGGTGATTGTGAAGGGCCGATCTACCATCCCGAAAATCTCCAGTTTCCATTCGGTGGGATCGATTTGGGGAACCTGGAGCGCAATATCGATGCGATAAAAGTTAGCGTTGGGCGTGAAGAGCGGCGTGATGCCCGGCACCTCAAGCGATGCGCCAGCAGGTACGGCGGGGGCAGCGACGGCAGGGGTGGGCAACGAGATTGCCGCGCGTAACGCCGTCACCGCGGCCGAGCTGGCGTTCATTACCCGGGCTCCTATGCCCACTACCAGGGCCGCGGCCGACGTGCCCGCGACAAAACGTAAAAAGCTGCGACGCGACAGGGCTGCTTCTGGCGTTGAGGCGAGCTCGGGGGAAGCAGTGCCCTTGGGGGGTGTGACGTCCGGGCTCGCGGCCCCAACCCACCACACGAGCAGGCGGCGACCGTGGCGGAGTACGAGCAAGCCGAGGAAGGTTCCAACGAGAGTGGGGAGCGTCCAGGTGACCTGTGCATCCGTTCGCGAAATAATCGCCACTATCGAGGCTGCCGAGACCGCCAGCAGGATCAGCGAACCCACGTTGCGGCGCTTCAACTCGGCGATGCCGGCAACAACTGCCAACGCCAACAACACGACCCCCAACATCACGAACAACGCCACCTTGTCGCCGGTGCCGAAGAGCGAAATCATCAGCTCCTTCAGCCACAGCGGAGCCAAGTCAATAAGCAGTGACCCCACCGCGAAAAGCGGTGACGACTGCGGGCTCGCAAACAACGCTCCAAGCTCCGCAGCCGCCAACACAGTGAGTGCTGCTGTTATCCCCAGCGTTCCTGCCCACAGTTTTGTTCGCATTGCACCAGACTACTCGACGGGATGCCCCGTGACCTGGAAGCTAGCAATTGTGGGCTTCTACTCGATTAGCGAACGGATGCTTCGCTCGGTACCACCGGAAAACACAAGTCGGTCACCCACTTGCTTGGGTCCGGTTCTTGGGCCGGACCGACCCGGTAGATGTTAAACATCGGGCCTGTGGTGAGTTTATGCTCGGCTATGTATTCCCCGACTGCCGCTGTGGCCTGAGGCATGAGCGAGAAGTCACCTTCGAGTGTCACCGTGACAACGTCGCGCTGCGGTATTTCGAGAAGCCGAAGAGGTAGAGTCGGGACGAACGGAGCCGCGGTTTGCACCCAGACCTCGACATCGTTATCTGTCTCTTGATATTGCTCGTCGTAAAAGGTTGCGCCTGCCATTCCACCAGCAGGGAACACCGCCTGCGATTGCAAAAGCAGCGGCATAATCTGGTCCCAGAGTCGACCCTCGTCTGCGTATGTTGGGAGGCGGTCACGTAGCGCGCCGACAGTCATCGCCGGCATAGTGAGTGTGTGGACGGTAAATTCCATTGGTTTCTCTTTGAGTGTGATACCGATCAATGCGAGCGCGCTGAGCTGCTTGTTGAGCTCAACGCGCTCGCCATCGAGGCGATTGCGCTGAGCTTCGATCAGTTCGCGAATGCGCTCAGGATCATGACGGGAATCGAGCACATCGCTGGTTTCACCAATCGAGAACCCCGCCTCGCGCAGCCCCATAACGAGCCTCATCGTTTCGAGCTGCTCGGTTCGGTAGTAGCGATAGCCGGAATGCTCGTCCACAATCTCTGGGACGAGCAACCCTTGCTCGTGATAGTGGCGAAGCATCCTTACGCTCACGCGTGTGAGGCGCGAGAATATTCCGATGCGCAGGAGTCCTGCTTCCTCATGTTCCATTTTTTCAGTGCACACCCTTACACTCTGTCAGAGTCAAGCTGGTGACTCCAGGATCGTCGAATCTGTTATTTCAGAATGGTTGCAGATCACGGGAGCAACGCTATGATGTGCTCATGGAAACGGCTTACTCACTCGACCTTGTGATGGCAGAGATTGCAGGGTATGAGGACCCCAGAATGCGGGCAGTAAACGAGAAACACGGTGACGACCACGGTGTAAATCTCTCGAAAATTCGCGCTCTTGCAAAGCAGATCAAATCGAATGGTTCGCTGGCGCGGGAGCTGTGGGCGACAGGCGACACCGCGGCAAGGTTGGTCGCTGTTCTCCTCAGCAAGCCGAAAGACTTCTCCTCCGACGAGCTCGACGCGATGTTGAGAGAGTCACGAGCACGCAAAGTCTTTGATTGGCTCCTGAACTATATTGTGAAGAAGGGGCCGCACGCCGAAGAACTCCGGCTGAGATGGCTCACAGATGAAGACCCGGTGGTTGCAAGCGGTGGCTGGGAATTGACCGCCGATCGTGTCGTAAAGCGACCAGAGGGACTAGACCTGAGCGGTTTGCTCGACACGATTGAGGCAGAAATGAAGGATGCCCCCGACCGATTGCAATGGAGCATGAATACCTGCCTGGCCCAGATCGGAATCACTCACGAGCCGCTCAGGGCAAGAGCCATTGCCATAGGAGAGCGGCTAGAGGTTCTTCGGGACTATCCGACACCGCCGGGGTGTACCTCTCCTTATGCGCCCCTCTGGATCGCTGAGATTGTGCGCCGTTCGGAAGGGTAGCTGTTTCCAGTTGAGGTAAATAGGCAAAGATTTCTACCGCGTTGTCGATTTGCGGGAAGTTGGAACGTCGATAAAGTAGACGGAACTCGCTAGGGGTTTCGACGATGAAAGGAAAAACTATGTCACAGTTCCTGCTCCTTCTCTACGCGGAAGAGTCTGCCTGGGAATCGCTGTCGGAAGAAGAGCAACAGAAAATATTCCAGGAGTATGAGTTGTTTAGTCAGCGACATTCCGAGGTTATCCGTGGGGGAGCAGAGCTACACCCCACCCAGAGCGCTACATCAATCAGGAGCGACGGTAAAGGCGGACATCTACTGACTGATGGAGCCTTCGCCGAGACGAAGGAAGCTCTAGGCGGCTATTTTCTTGTTGAGGTCGAAACGCTAGACAACGCATTAGCCCTGGCTAAGGAACTTCCCCTGTGGAGTTCGGCGGGGGTTGAGGTGCGCCCGACTATCGACGATGAATCCTGATTATCGACGATGAATCCTGACTCCGCCGATCCCGATAGCGCAGTAGTAAATCGAGCGGTTGAGGCGGCGATATCCTCGGCCTACCGCAACGACTGGACGTCGATATTCGCCTCAACTCTTCGTGCTACCCGTGGCTTCGAACTGGCGGAAGATTGCGTGCAGGATGCCTTCGTCCGTGCCGCTCAACGGTGGCCGGGCGAAGGCATCCCCAAGAATCCAGCGGCCTGGTTGACAACCACTGCGCGGAATCGGGCGTTTGACCTGCTTCGCCGAAGCGCTGTAGCCCAGCGGACGATGCCCCTGCTCATCGTTGAACACGAAGGCGAACACGAACACGAGTTCGCGACTGTCCAGCGTAACGAGGCTGAAGAAAAAACGTACCTTGGCGATGATCGTCTGCGACTCATATTGACCTGTTGTCATCCCGCTCTTTCTAATGAGGCGAGAATTGCGCTCACCCTTCGAATGGTCTGCGGAATGACGACGGGAGAGGTCGCGCGAAGCTTCCTGGTGAGCGAATCCACGATGGCGGCTCGGATTACTCGGGCGAAGAAAAAAATCGCGCAGGCCAGGATCCCCTACCGCATTCCCGAGATCGATGACATCCCGGAGCGTATCGACGCGGTTCTTGAGGTGGTTCACCTTCTCTTTACCGCCGGGTATTCGTCGCAGGGAAGTGACGGGCTAGTCCAAGATGCGCTTCTTGATCGGGCAATGGAACTTGCTCACCTAGTTCGTCGGCTTATGCCCGGGAACGCTGAGGCGGCTGGATTGCTGGCCTTGCTCACGTTGACAGATGCTCGCCGCGGTGAACGAATGGATGCTGCGGGGCGGCTAAAGTTGCTTGCGGACCAGGACCGTTCCCGATGGGATCGAGGGCTGATTACCGCGGGGACGCTTCTTGCCGTCGAGGCTATGCGCGTCCAGCGTCCCGGGAAATTTGCGTTGATGGCAAGCATAGCTGCCCTTCACGATGAGGCCCCCTCGTGGGAGGCTACTAATTGGCCGCAGATTGTGGTCTTTTATGAGCAGCTCATTCGGGTGTGGCCCGCTCCGGTGGCCGCGTTGAACCGGGCCGTAGCCATCCGCTTTGCGGAGGGTGCGAGCGCAGGGCTAGCCGCACTCGACCATTTAGAGAAAGAGTCCCAGCTCACGCAATATCACTACTTCGCCGTAGCCAGAGGTGATTGTTTGCGTGAGTTGGGTCGCCTCGCCGAGGCGCGCGCCGCCTATACGGAGGCGTTATCGCAGACCACTAATAATATTGAACGAGCATTCCTTGAGGAGCAGCTTCAACAGATCTAGTCTTGAAACAGGTTTCTAAAGCACCGAGCTAAACTCGCGTCGGTGCGCCTGAGGGCTGGTCTGAAAATGTTGCTGGAAGTGCTGTCGCAGCGAGGTTGCCGTCGCGAATCCCACATCGGTGGCGATCTGCTCGACGGTTCGATCACTGCTTTCAAGCAGCGATTTTGCGTGAAACAGGCGTTGCGTGAGTAGCCACTGCGCTGGGCTTGTGCCGGTATGCTCGCGGAACCTTCTGGTGAAGGTTCGGCGTGACATCAGTGCTTGCCGAGCCCAATCATCGAGGTCAATCGGATCGTCCAATCGGGCCAGTGCCCGCTCCATGACCGTTTGGATGGGCCCCGTTTTGTCGCTATCCAGGACCGACGGCGGGATGTATTGAGCCTGCGAACCTAAGCGGTGCGGAGCGAGGACGACCTGCCGAGCAACCGCGTTTGCGGCGGCTGCGCCATAGTCCTTGCGGACGATATGCAGGCAACAGTCAAGAGCAGCTGCAGCTCCCGCTGAAGTTACGAGGTCTCCGAGGTCGACCCACAGCGGGTCCCCGCGAACCTCGGCCAGCGGTGATTGCTCCTGTAGCTGTTGAACAAACTCCCAATGCGTGGTTATCTCGCGCCCGTCGGCGATGCCGCAATCAGCCACGAGAAACGCTCCGAGGCACAGGCCAACAACCCGCGCCCCGCGGGCGTGAGCCGCTCTGAGTGAGTTCAAGAGAGCATCGGATGCCGGTAGCCCCGGATGCCAGGAAGGAATCACGATCGTGTCTGCCGTATCGAAAGCGTCGAGATCTGTGTGGACGAATATGTCATAACCTGCAGAAGTCGGAAAAGACCCTGGGGTTTCTGCGCAGATTGTCACCCGATAGTCAGCACCAACCTTATGCAATGCTCTGTTGTCAAAGACAATGGAAGGCACGGAAAGATGAAAGGGACTGATGCCTGGGAAGGCTAAAACAGCGACTGAGAGACTCATGGCCCAATCTTATCGATTTATGGCCTCAGGGTCACTTTTGTTCACCGAAGTACCCGAATAGATTTGAAACATGAACAATTCACCAGAACTAACCTTTATCGGCGGACCGACACTTCACTTCACCTACGCTGGTCTGCGCTTTCTCACTGACCCGACATTTGATGAACCACAAGAATATGCGAATATCCCCCTCAACGTCACAAAGACCAGGGGTCCAGCACTGAGCGCAGATGAGCTCGGTGCCGTTGATATCGTGCTGCTCTCGCATGATCAGCATGTCGACAACTTGGACCATTCCGGTCGTACATACCTGGAGCGGGTAAAAACAATTGTCTCGACGCTGAGTGCTGCGGAGCGAATTCCCGGAGTCACTGGCTTGGACCCATGGCAGAAGCTCGCTCTCCGTGGCGGAAATCAGGAATCGGGCGGTGCTCGTGAGATCACGATCACCGCAGTTCCGGCGCTACACGGCCCCGAAGGCTGCGAGCCGATCACTGGTAGGGTTACCGGTTTTGTGCTGGAGGCAGACGGATGGCCGACGACCTATGTCTCTGGCGATAACGCCTCGCTGGATCTGGTTGCCGAGATAGCTAAGATCTTTCCCCAGATCGAACTCGCGATTGTTTTTGCGGGTGCAGCGAATGTTGGGCGGTTCGGCGATATTCCCACTACCCTTACGTCAGCAGAAACCGTCGAACTGGCTCAGCTCATGCCCCAGGCCAAGATCGTTCCTGTGCATGTCAGCGATTGGGAGCACTTCACGGAGCCGCTCGAGGACTTCGTGCGTGACTTTATCGCCCGCGCGGGTGACTCTCGTCTCGTCGTACTTCCACGAGGCATCGCAACAAAGCTCTAGATCACAAAGCTCTAGACCATGAGCCTAGACCATGAGCCTAGACCACGGGCCTAACCAAGGCCGAGGCGCGAGAAACGGATGCTGCTGCCGGGAAGCCCGCGACAACAGCATCCGTTCGCGATCCAGCGCGGTTACTTCTCTGAACCCGCAACCATCCCCTTGATGAAGTAGCGTTGCAGCGCCAGATAGATAATGAGCACCGGCACGACCGCGATGAGCGCCGCTGCCGCGGCCGCCCCGAGGTTGCTGTTTTGGGTGGAAAAAAACGCGCCGATTGACGGGGCAATTGTGCGCATCTCGGGCGAGCGCAAGATGAATACCGAGAGCGCGTACTCGTTCCACACCGTGACGCTCGTGAGGATCATGACGGTGGCGGTCACCGGCTTGAGCATGGGGAACACCACGCGAAACAGCAGCTGGATGGTGGAGGCACCGTCGACAGTGGCCGCCTCCTCGACGGAGAGCGGCAGCCCTCGCATAAACGCCGTGTAGAGAAAGATGCTGAGCGGCAGCTGGCTCGCCGTCATTACGAGGATGGTTCCCCAATAGGTATTGACAGCGCCCATCTGGGTAAGCATCGTATATAGCGGCACCAAGATGCTGAGCGGCGGAACCATGATGAGTCCGACGATGCTGAGCAGCACGAGCTTATTGCCCGTGGTGTTTCGGCGCGCCAGCGGGTAGGCCGCCAGCGCCCCGAGCAGGCAGATCAGCAGCGTCGAACCAATCGTCACTATCGCACTATTGGCAATCGCGCGAAGAATGTTTCCATCCCCGATCGCCGTCGCAAAGTTTTCCCAGTAGATATTTCCGAATGGAAAAACCCACTGAGAGCTGAGGTCGGTCTTGGGTTTCAACGAGGTGGTGAGCGCCACATAGAACGGCAGCAATTGCATGCCGATCACGATGACAAGCCCGACCCCGATGATCGCGTTGCGGATAGGCGTTTTGGTGGTGATCATGACAGGTCCAATCTGCGGCGATTGAGCGCGGTGTTAAGCAGGAGTGTGAATACCGCGATGATGAAGAAGAGCGCTATGCCCATCGCCGAGGCGTAGCCGGCGCTTTGGTTTTCAAAATAGGTTTGCCCGATCAGGGTCGAGACCGAGTTCGTGGAATAGCCCGGCCCGCCGCCGGTGAGCACCTTGATGATGTCGAAGAGCTTGAGCCCACCAATCAGGTTAAGCACGATGCTCGTCGCGAACGCCGGTTGCAGCATGGGCACGGTAATCGCGCGGAATTGCTTCCACCCCGTGGCTCCATCGAGAGTGGATGCCTCATACAATTCCCCCGGAATCGATTGGAGACCGGCCAGATAGATAATCATCGAGACGCCAACGAATTGCAACGAGTTGACGGTCACGATAATGGCTATCGCTGATCCGGAGTCGCCGAGCCAGGCGATGCGTTCGCCGCCGAGCGCCACGACAATATCGTTGAAAGCACCGTTGTTGAAGTTGAACAGCAGGTAGTACATTGTCCCCATGACAACGGGGGAGACGAGGACGGGTAGGTAGATGATCGCGCGTGCCACGTTGCGGCCCCGTAGCGCTCGGTCGAGTGCTACGGCGAGCGCAAGGCCGAGAATCTGCTGAATCAGCGTGCTCCCGAACCCATAGATAAAGGTGTTGATGAGCGAGGTACGGAATACCTCATCCGTAAACAACCGCAGGTAGTTATCGAGGCCCACAAAGGAGCGGTCTGCGCTGTATCCGTTCCAGTTGGTGAGCGAGAGGTTTGCGCCGTTGATGAGCGGGTAGACGGTAAAGATTGCGAATAAAATGATTGCTGGCAGATAGAGCAGATTGATGCGCCAGGATTTTTGTGTGCGTGGTGACGTTGCCATAGTGTGTCCTCGGGGAGCGCGATTGGCAACGGTTACTTGTTTTGTCCGTAGAGGCTGGCGAAGTCTTTTTGTACCTGTGAGACCGCGTCCTTGGGATTTGCCTGGCCGGAGATGATGGAATCAGTCGTCGATACGACGGTGTTCCACATGCCGTTTGGTAGGTAGACGCGATCAAAGTAGGGGACGAGAGGGTAGTTGTCGGAGGCGACAAATTCGTCGTAGCTGCTGGTGAGGCCCGCGAGATCGGTGGTTGCTGTGGTCAAGCCCGGGATTCCGGCGGCTGCGGTGGCCAGAGCCGACTCGTTGGCGGGCTCGGCGAGGAAATCGATGAAATCGAGCGCGGCATCCTTATCTGGTGATGATTTAGCGACGCCGAATGCGGCGAGCCCCTCGCCGCCGATCAGGTATTTCGACGAACCGTTGATGGCCGGGACCGGCATGTAGCCGAGCTTCGCGTCAGGGTTGAAGGTGAGCGCGTTGGTCACCAGATTGTTTTGCATGAAGACGAAGGCTGTCTTGCCCGTTGCGAGTGCCGTAGCGATATCGTCTGTGGTTGCGGCGGAATAGTCGGCATTGAAGAAGCCGTCCTTTTTCCAATCGGCGATTTTCTGAAGCACGGTTGTGTACGGTTCGCTTTGGAACGTTCCCTTGCTCATAGAAGCGAGCTCTGTGTCGGTGAAGGCTCCTGGGGCCAGCCAATCGGTGAGGTTGCCTGCAAACCAATTGTCTTTGCCCGAGCTCGTAATCGGGGTGATGCCTGCGCTCTTCAGCGTCTTGGCTGCGGCCTCAAAATCGCTGATCGTGTCTATGCTGGTCGGGTCGATGCTATTCGCTTTCAGCACATCGGCGTTATAGAGGATGCCCGACACGTCGGTGTCGACGGGGAGCGCAAAAAACTCGCCCTTTTCGTTTTTCATTGCGGTATCGAGGGCTGGGTTCATGTCTTTCGCCCAGGATCGGTTATTGAGCGGCTCGAGGAACTCGCTATAGCGAAGCAAGGACCAGCCGTGAGTGCCCCACATATCGGGCATATCGTTAGCGGCCAGCCGCACTTTCATATCTGCTTCGTAGGTCTGGGTAGCAGGAATGACATCGATGCTCACACCCTTATGCGTTTCTTCGTAACTTTTCGCGAGCGACACAAGTTTTTCTTGAATCGCGTCGCTCGCTAGCCGACCGGTTTGAAATTCAAGTTTGATGCTGCCCTCATCTGATCCCCCTGTGCTGCAACCTGTCAGGAAGAGTGGGATGGATGTTAGTGCGGCGATGATTGTGAGTCGAGACTTCATTGTCGATCCTTATTACTGGTTCGCACGAAGCTCGTGTGTTAGCTTCGGCTATTGACTGTGATCAAAACAAAATCTATACGAGTAGATAAAATTTTGCAAGTAATGAAAATTATCTATTTTTCCGGTCAATATTACGAATTATGATCCAGTTGACTCGTGTAGATTCATCTGTTAGATTCTTCCTACTCCCTGGCCAATCAACGCGATAAACGCGCCACGAGGATCCCATCACCAGGCCGTGCCCGCCACGTGCCCAGCCCACCACAACAGAAGGAATAGTTATGACCTTTAAACTTGGAATCGTTGGAGCCGGTCAATTCGCCGGTCAATTCGCCACGCTCTTCCAGCGCCATCCCGGAGTCGAATCGGTGACGGTCACAGACCTGATTCCGGAGCGGGCGACAGAATTAAGCCGGAGAATTGGGCTGTCTGGGACAGTGGACAGCTTCGAGAGGATGCTCGAATCAGATGTAGATGCGGTCGCGATCTTTACGCAACGCTGGACACACGGGTCTCTCGTCGTCCAAGCCCTACGCGCGGGAAAACACGTTTACTCGGCAGTGCCGATGGCCATCTCCGAGGAAGAAATTCGAGCGATAATCACCGCAGTCCGCGAAACAGGTCTTGTCTACATGATGGGAGAAACCAGCTACTACAACCCGGCGACAGTGTTCGCGAGGGACCAGTCCGCCTCGGGTACTTTCGGCCGCCTTTTTTACGCCGAAGGAGACTACGTCCACGATATGGACCTGGGTTTCTACGCGGCATATCAATATAGCGGGGGAGAAAACTGGAAGCAAACGGCGAGCTACCCGCCGATGCTCTATCCGACTCACTCCATCGGGGGAGTGCTGGGCGCGTGGAACACGCACGCTGTGAGCGTGAGTTGCACGGGAATACGGGATGACCGAGGCGACGGCGTCTTTGACCGCAGCGTCAGCCAGTTTCAGAACGACTTCTCCAACGCATCCGCCCTCTTTGAAATGGCTGACGGCGGTTCGATGCGTATCAACGAATTCCGGCGGGTGGGATATCCCTCGCATATCAGAGAATCCCGGTTTAGGTTCTTCGGTACTGAGGGCAGCTTTGAGCAGCTTGCTACTGTTGCTTTTCTCCAGAACAAAGAGGGCGTTGAAGACGTCAGCACACTTTTGAACACCGAATCGACGCTCTCCGCCGATGACGCTACGCTGCAGCATGTCGCGCCAGAGCTTCGCGACGCATTCGTATCTGGACTCGCCCCCGTACACGACGCCGACCGTCTTCCGGCCGAGTTCGACGGTCTACACAATGGGCATGAAGGAAGCCATCACTTTCTCGTGGACGACTTCGTGACCGCGGTCAACCAGGGAACGCTCCCTCCGGTAAACGCATGGGTTGCGGCGCGATTTACCCTTCCGGGAATTATCGCCCATGAATCCGCCCAACGAGGCGGCGAGCGGCTACCGATTCCAGATTTCGGAGATGCGCCTGTCTCTCTGACCGAATGATCGTTTCCGTACCGTCTCACCTGTAGCATTCATGTGAGACGGATAGTCCGTCATGCCGGGCAGCCCCGCTGACCCGGCACTCACCGTGAGATTCTGGAAGGCGCTATGGACTCGGCTGCATCACCGTCACAAAAACGTGTCACCCGTCAAGACGTGGCGCGATACGCACAGGTGAGTACAGCCGTTGTGAGTTACGCGTTGAACGGCGGTCCGAAACCAATCGCAGCGGCAACGCGCGAACGTGTGCTTGAGGCGGTTCGGGTACTCGGCTATCGTCCCAACGCCGCCGCCCGCACGTTGCGGCGTGGGCTCTCGGACATGATTGGTCTGATCGTGCCGGATATCCGTAATCCGTATTACGCGGAATTGTGCCACGCCGTCGAAGTGGCCGCTGCGAAGCACGGCTTAGTCCTGCTCATTATCAATACGCTCGACGAATCTCGTGACCTGTCCAGGAACATCATGGGCCTGTCATCTCGCCAAGTAGACGGTGTGATTATCGCGTCGGAGCTCAGTCCGGACGATGCCGTGCTCGTTCGATCTCAGGGCATCCCCGCCGTCCTGATGAACCAATTCGTAAATGTTTCCCAGCTGCCATCGTTTGGTGTTGACTATCGATTAGGGGCCAGGGATGCCGTGAATCACCTCATCGGACACGGTCACCGTTCGATTGCCTTCCTCGGTGGCGATTCGCCCACAGACGGTCGCGAGCTGGGATGGGCGGATGCGCTCGCCGAGGCTGGGCTGCCACGGGGCCCGGAGATCCACGAGCCGTGGACGAGGGAGGGCGGGTTTGTCGCGGGGCAGCGTCTCGCATCGGTCGCGAGCGCGGTTACCGCCGCATTTGTGAGTTCAGACCAGCAAGCTGTGAGCGTTCTGGCTGCTTTGCGAACGGCGGGGGTTCGGGTCCCCGAGGATATGGCGATTGTCTCCTTCGACGGGTCGCTCGAAGGGGAGTATTGCGCACCGCCGCTTACCTCTATGAGGCAGCCGATAGACGAGATCGCGGTGGATGCGGTGGAGAGGCTACTAGCCGGAACCTCCGATGAGTCTTATATGCTTCGTCCAACGCGCTTAGTGATTCGGCGCTCGTGCGGCTGCGAAAACGCGAACGTATCGAGCGCCTAAACCGGCCGGGACCTTCCTCAGACTCGCGTCGAGTACGATAGCACTGTGAATGAAACCTTACCCCCATGCCCCAAGTGCAATAGCGAGTACACCTACGAGATGGGTGCGCTTCTCGTTTGCCCCGAATGCGCACACGAGTGGGCGCCTGTTGAAAACCCCGAAAATGAGGAATCCGCAGAGCGTGTGATCAAGGACGCCGTCGGTAACATACTCGCCGATGGTGACACCGTTTCAGTCGTTAAAGACCTCAAAATCAAGGGCAGCTCAACCGTGGTGAAGGTCGGAACAAAGGTACGAAACATCAGATTGGTTGACGGGGTCGGTGACCACGACATTGACTGCAAGATTGATGGGGTCGGACCGATGCAGCTCAAGTCGAGCGTGGTCAAAAAAGTTTAGGACAAGAATTCTTTCGATTGAGGCAAAACAACTCGAAGAGCCATTTAGCGCCCGAAATTTCGAGCTATATGTTTAAGCTGAAGCGCCCGAAATCAACGAATCAAACAGGGCCCGCCACGTGATCATGTTTTTTGCGCCAAGCTATGACACCTTTGTTTGTAAGGCCTATAGCCTATTAATAGACAGTTTCAGCCGCACTGATGCGAGGATCACTCCCCCCGGTTGATTGCTTTCCGGTGCGACTGAAACTGTCTCTAAGAATTCGTGGTTCAGAATATCTACTCGGCCATCCTGGACACGGAAGTAGACACATCTTCGCTGAACTCGTCCAACACGTGACGCCCATCGGTTATCGTCGTTTCTTCGAGCCACTTCTCTCCTGGCCGAAGATCGGAATCAGTTTCAAGCGGTTCCGGGGCGTCAAGGACCCTGTCGGGGGAGTCCTCGGAGGCATCCTCCATCTCGTCGCCATAGTCATCCTGGATGAGGCTATCGAGAACTTCGAAACCATCCCTGTGCTCAGAAACAATTCCCAGTTGAGACGGGTCAATAATCTCCTGGCCGAGGTTGTCCTGCAGCTCTTCTGCCCGGCCGTACTCTAACGCCGATTCCAGATCAAAATCGTAATCACATTCCGAGCTGTTTTCGTTAATCATTGCCCGTCTCCTATCTGCTATCGGTATTGTTCCGTTGACTCCAATGTAGACCCGTGGCGGCCCGAACAACAGGGGAAGATCCTGAGACTTACAAACCTTCTAAGAATATGGAGCAGTTAAGATTCGGGAACGAAACGGTAGCCCATCCCCGGTTCCGTCAGAAGATAACGCGGATGCGAAGGATCGGCCTCTACCTTCTTGCGCAGCTGGGCGAGATACAGGCGCAGATATCCGCTGTCGCTGGTTCGTATCGGCCCCCACACCGCCGTGAGCAGCGCCTCCCGAGTCACGAGCTTGCCAGGATGCCTCAGCAACTGATCGAATATCAACCACTCGGTTGGGGTCAGGCGAATCGTCTCTTGCGTACCCCCGGTGTTTCGAACGACCTGTTTGGCAGCGAGGTCAACGGTAACCTCTCCAAATGAGATGACGGGCTCTTCGTCATTTACGGCCTGCCTCCGGGTCAGGGCCCGAATGCGGGCGAGCAGTTCATCGATAGAGAATGGCTTGGTGACATAGTCGTCAGCCCCGGCATCGAGCGCGTCGACCTTATCGGCGGCTCCCGTTCGTCCCGACACTACGAGAATAGGAATCTTCGACCAGCCACGAATACCAGCGATCACGTCCATTCCATCGAGGCCGGGCATCCCCAAATCGAGCATCAGTAGGTCGGGGTGATGCTCGATGGTTTGGGTAAGAGCCTCCGCACCATCCTTCGCTGTGACGACGGTATACCCCTTAGCCCCAAGAGTGATCCGAAGCGCGCGGAGAATTTGTGGATCGTCGTCCGCGATTAGGATCTTCATCTGGTCTCCTCCGACGGTGTTTGGCTGTGTTCACACGGGGCACGGTCTCGATTGGCGGATGCCACGGGTAACGAAATCACCATAGTAAGACCTCCACCCGGGGTATCGTCCGCCTCCAATGTACCTCCCATTCCTTCGACGAAGCCCTTCGACAGGGCAAGACCCAACCCGAGGCCCGTCGTATTGTCCGTATCGCCGAGTCTCTGGAACGGGACGAAAATATCGTCTCGTCGTTCTTCTGCCACGCCAGGTCCTTGATCGATCACCCGAATCTCGACATGGTCGCGGAAACAACTCGCCGTTACCAAGACCCTTTCGGTGGGGGGTGAATAACGCACCGCGTTGGACAGCAAGTTAACGATAACCCTTTGCAGGAGCCCGGCATCCGCGAGAATCTGTTGGAAATTTGGCGACAAATCAAGCTCCACATCCGACGGGCCGAGGCCTAGCTCGTCCAACGCGGGGAGCACCACCTCCTCTACATCGAGCTCTGTCATTGACACCGCGAGCACCCCGGCCTGGACCCTGCTCACATCGAGCAAATCGGTGACGAGCGCCGAGAGCGACTCGAGGCTTTCCTCCGCCGTCGCAAGAAGCTCGTTGCGGTCGGCATCTGACCACACGATGTCCTCGCTGCGAAGCCCGCTGATGGCGGCTGTTGCTGCTGTCAGCGGGCGTCTGAGGTCGTGGCCAACCGCTGCGAGCAGGGCGCTGCGCATCTTATCGGTCTCGGTCAGCGAACCGACCGACTCGGCCGTTTCGGCCAGGGCACTGTGTTCAAGCGCCGCCTCTATCTGGGCTGTTATGACGGCGAGGAGTCTACGTTCTGAAGCCGCTAGGTCGGGACCACAGAGTTCCAGGCGTGCTGATGATGGTGAGCTGCCCTCTGCATTTTTCGCCGGTATTTTTACGGAGATGATATTGATCCGGTCGAGGGACGTAAGGTCACCCTCCTGATACAGGGTCACCCCGTTGGCCACGAGCCGGACTCCGTCAAGGGAGAACGCCTCAAGGATTCTGGCTATCAAGGCCTGCAGTGCATCTTGGCCGCGCAGTACGCTGCCTGCGACCGTCGCCAGAAGTTCTGATTCGGCGGCGGCGCGCCGGGCAATTCGCGTGCGCCGTGCCGCCTGGTCAACGACATAACTTACGAGCACAGCGTTGACGATATAGAGGAAGAGGGCGAGCAGGTGGAGGGGCCTGGCAACGGTTATGGTGTTGAGGGGGTCGATAAAGAAAAAATCTAGGGTCAGGCCCGAGAGTAGAGCGGCAAGGAGCGCCGGCCAAATACCACCGATCAGGGCCACCACCACCACAAGTAGCTGATAAGCGAGAACATCGCTGGTAATTGACTCGCCAGATCGATATGACACTAACACCCAGGTCAAAAGTGGGCCCGCGACTATCGCAAGCGCAAATCCCGCTATCCGCCTGCGCCAGGTGAGTGACCCTACAAGTTTGGGAAGGATCACATGCCCGCCGGCAGCGGAGTGATTCACAATGTGAACATCGATATCGCCCGAGGTCCGGGTGACCGTCGAGCCAATGCCAGGGCCGCTGAGCGCAGCCTTCAGTCGGCTCCTACGGCTCACCCCGATGACCAGCTGCGTTGCGTTGGAAGCTTTAGCGAATTCCACAAGCGCCTCGGGGATATCATCTCCCACGACCTGATGGTAGCTGCCACCCAATTTTTCCACCAACGCGCGCTGACTCGCGAGAGCTCCGGGATGCGCTGCCCTCAGCCCGTCTTGGCTGGCAACGTGCAGCGCGATCAATTCGCCCCCTGCGGAGCGTGCAGCTATTCGTGCGCCCCTGCGCAGCAACGTCTCACCCTCGGGGCCACCGGTGAGGGCCACGACGACACGCTCGCGAGCCTCCCACTTATTGTTGATGCCGTGCTTCATTCGGTAGACTTTGAGGGCGTTATCTACCTCGTCGGCCAGCCACAGCAGGGCGAGTTCGCGCAGTGCGGTTAGGTTCCCGAGTCGGAAAAAATTCGACAGAGCAGCATCGATTCGGGATGCCGGATAAACGTTCCCCTCCGAGAGCCTGTCGCGCAAAGATTGCGGAGCCAGGTCGACGACCTCGATCTGATCTGCGGCGCGTAAGAACGAGTCGGGGACGGTCTCGCGCTGGGGAACTCCGGTGATCTCTTCCACAACATCATTCAGCGATTCAATGTGCTGGATATTCACGGTCGACATGACGTTGATGCCCGCATCGAGTAGCCGCTCGATGTCTTGCCAGCGTTTCTCGTTCTCAGATCCTGGCGCGTTTGTGTGGGCGAGCTCGTCAACCAGGGCGATGTCGGGAAACCTGGCGATTACAGCATCCAGGTCCATCTCGGTGAGAATAACCCCGCGGTGCTCCACCTCCAATCGGGGGAGCACCGTGAGTCCCTCTGTCATGTGGGCCGTAGCCGCGCGCCCGTGTGTCTCAACGAGCGCTACGACCACGTCCTTACCTTCGTGTTGTAGGCGGCGTCCCTCTTCAAGCATGGTGTAGGTTTTGCCTACGCCAGGTGCTGCACCCAGGAAAACTCGAAGCCGCCCACGAATCATGCTTTAGCCATCCATCTTTTGTGATGCAAGCTTCATTGGTGCCATCTGTTCCAGCTTGATATTCAGCTGCAAAACGTTGACTGTAGGCTCGCCTAGGATTCCAATGTCCCGTTGTTGAATTATAGACTCAACCAGCGACTTAACGGTGCCCGCTGGCATATTCCTGGCCTTGGCGACCCTATTCACCTGTAAAAGCGCATATTCTGGGCTGATGTGAGGATCAAGGCCAGAAGAAGACGCCGTGAGGGCGTCAACCGGGACCTGGTCAGGGGATACCTCGTTGTCCCGTGCAACCGCCTGTCGCCGCTGCTCGATCGCTTCCACTAGCTCGGGATTATTAGGACCAAGGTTTGACCCTCCCGAAGCGCCTGCGTTGTAGCCGGGGTCGGGTATATCGGTGGAATCGTCCGAGGTCGCCTCTGACGGGCGGGGCTGGAACCAACCCGGAATGGGCATGCCTTTTTTATCGGTGAATGCCTGTCCGATGAGGGCGGAACCCACAACGTTGCCATTCTCCTGGATGAGTGAGCCATTGGCCTGTGTGGGTAAAGCTACCTGTGAGACGGCCGTGATTACCAGGGGATATAACATTCCCAGGACAACCGTGAAGGAAAGAAGCACCCGGAGGGCGACCCACAATTGCCTAGTATTTACATTTCGTTTGCTCATGATCTGAACTTTCTGTAGCCGTGAGGCGTGAATGCGTGCTGTATGAATTCGAGCGATGCTGGTGTGAGAAATATGTTGTTAGAAGCCAGGTAGGAGGGAAATCACGAGGTCCACCAGCTTAATCCCAATGAATGGTGCGATGACTCCGCCAAGGCCGTATATCAGAAGGTTCCGGCTGAGAATCTGTCCGGCACCCGCAGGACGGTATTTGACCCCCCTGAGAGCGAGCGGAATCAAAATGATGATGACCACCGCATTGAAAATAACTGCCGAGAGAATAGCGGATGCCGAGGAGTGCAATTGCATGATATTCAGCACGGCCAGCCCCGGGAATACGGCCACAAACATCGCGGGGATAATCGCGAAGTACTTAGCGATATCGTTTGCTATTGAGAATGTTGTCAGAGCGCCGCGTGTGATCAGCAGTTGTTTACCGATCCGAACGATATCGATGAGCTTGGTTGGGTCAGAATCGAGGTCGACCATATTTCCGGCCTCCTTCGCGGCTGACGTTCCCGTATTCATCGCGACCCCGACATCAGCCTGGGCGAGAGCGGGTGCGTCATTTGTACCGTCACCGGTCATTGCGACGAGATTTCCGCCCTCCTGCTCGCGGCGGATAAGCGCGAGCTTCTCCTCCGGAGTTGCCTCAGCGAGTATGTCATCGACGCCTGCCTCTGCGCCGATTGCGGCTGCGGTCAGAGGATTATCGCCCGTGACCATCACGGTACGGATGCCCATAGCGCGCAATTCTTGGAAACGTTCCTTCATTCCCTCCTTGACAATGTCTTTGAGGTAGACAACGCCAAGAATCGTGGGGGTACTATTTGCACTGCCCGTTGCGACAACTAGAGGAGTTCCTCCGAGTTGAGCTACCCGCTCTACCTCGGTCTTGAGGTTGCTTTCTATCTCTTCGGAGAGCTGTTTGGTGTTTGCGCGCTCAGCGGTTTGTGAGACCCACTCGAGCACGGTTGAGCCGGCACCCTTTCGGATAAAACCGCCGTCAGCAAGGTCCAATCCGCTCATTCTGGTTTGTGCGGTGAACGGTACAATAACCGCATCGACCGCGTGAGGCGCGACAAAACCACAACTTGCGGCGAGCTCGACAATTGACTTTCCCTCTGGAGTTGGGTCGCTGAGCGAGGAGAGGGCAGCAACACTGACCAATTGTTCCTGATCGATTCCCTTCAGGGGGATGAACTCGGCAGCCCTACGGTTTCCGTATGTGATCGTGCCGGTTTTGTCGAGGAGCAAAGTTGTTACGTCGCCTGCCGCCTCTACCGCACGCCCCGACATTGCGAGAACATTGTGCTGTACGAGCCTGTCCATTCCGGCAATACCGATTGCAGAAAGCAGCGCACCGATGGTCGTAGGAATAAGACAGACAAGAAGCGCGACCAGCACGGGGACGCTTGCAGGGGCCTCCGAGAAAATCGCGACAGGGTTGATCGTGAGCGTCACGACGAGGAACACAATTGACAGGCCCGCTAGGAGGATGTTCAGGGCGATCTCGTTCGGCGTCTTCTGTCGCGAGGCCCCCTCAACGAGGCCGATCATGCGGTCCACAAAGGTTTCGCCAGGCTTGCTCGTGATGCGTACCACGACCCTGTCTGAGAGTACTCTGGTGCCCCCGGTGACGGCACTACGGTCGCCCCCTGACTCCCGCACGACGGGCGCTGATTCCCCGGTGATGGCCGATTCGTCAATGGAAGCGATGCCCCACACAATATCCCCGTCACCCGGGATGAGCTCCCCGGCCGTGACCACCACCACGTCGCCGAGCGTGAGATCGGCGGACGAGAGCTGTTCGGTCGCAGCTTTCGCTGCCCCGGGGTCTGACGCGGCGTCATAAGACATCAGCTTGGTCGCGAGCGTGCTCGTACGGGTTTTGCGTAGACTATCTGCCTGCGCCTTGCCGCGGCCCTCTGCAACGGACTCTGCCAGGTTGGCGAAGATCACTGTTAGCCACAGCCACACGGCTATCAGCCAGGTGAAGGACGCGGGTACATCCGATCCTCCCGAGACTTGATGCTCCCCAAAGAACGGTTCGGCGATAGCCATGACAGTCGTGAGCACAGCGCCAACCTCGACGATAAACATCACCGGATTGCGCCACATGAGTCGCGGGTTGAGCTTAGCGATTGCGCCTGGTATGGCCTCACGGAGGCCCGACCAGCTAAAGGCTCCCGTCGAGGATTTGCCTTGTGGATGAGAAACTGTGGACATTATTGCAAGCCTTCCGCGAGCGGTCCGAGGGCGAGCACCGGAAAGTAGGTGAGTGCCGTGATGATAAGAGTTACCCCAACAA
>JBBAQX010000012.1:0-88466 GCA_040400085.1 Lysinibacter sp.
AACGAACACTCCCACAACTCACGAGTGTTGCATTGACCACTAGAAACTGCCGGCCCATCAGATCTGATGGGCCCAACGGAACAACCCAGGCCCAAAACCCCGTACCCCGGCACATCCCCCTTGACCTTGACGTAACGTCAACTAATACTCTGGGACTCCACGGAAAGGAACGCGCGCATGGAATGGTCAATCCAGCACATCGCTGAGCTCACGGGCGTAACGTCCCGCACGCTGAGACACTACGACAGCATCGGACTTCTGGCACCTGCGCGGGTCGCCAGCAACGGCTACAGGTACTACGACGAGCGCTCGCTCGTTCGGCTGCAGAGAATCCTGTTGCTGCGCGAACTCGGCCTCGGCCTGCCCGTCATCGCCGAGGTGCTCGACGGCAACGTCGACGACATACGTGCCCTGCAAGACCATCTGCATTGGCTCGAGTGCGAGAGCAACCGAATCCAGACCCAGATCAGATCCGTGCACAACACAATGCAAGCACTACAGAAAGGTGAAGAACTCATGGCTGAAACAATGTTCGGTGGCTTCGATTACACCCAATATCACGACGAGGTCAAGCAACGTTGGGGACAGGAAACCGCAGAATCCTCTGCCACCTGGTGGAAGGGGCTGCGCGAAAGCGGACAGCAGAACTTCCTCGCCCAACATCGCGCTCTGCAGGACGCCTACGACGAAGCACTCAGCAGAGGCCAGGATCCAAAGGGCGCTGACGTCCAAGAAATCGCCAGCAAGCACTACGATTGGCTCGTCGATTCCTGGCAGGGCAGGCACCCAGGTGCCGCCGCGCTCAAAGGACTCGCCGATATGTATGTCGCCGACCCGCGATTCGCCCAGAACTACACCCGCACAGATCCACAGGGCGCGGAGTTTGTGCGTAGCGCGCTGTACGCATACGCGGAACAGCACCTGCGTGGCGAAGGCTAGACTCACGCTGGCTTCCGCGGCTAGCTGGGTACGAGCATCCGTCAATTGAGGGATGCTCGTACCCGACTTCGCGGGAAATCGCGCAGTACCAGCGTTCCCGAGGCGTATTCTGGGAGTATCGCCCAGACACCACCGACACCACTGACACCACTGACACCACTGACACCACTGACACCGCCAGATAACACAGACAGAAGACTCATGAACCTCGACGCCCTCTTTTCGAGTAGGATTATCGGCGGCAGACACGCGGAGTATCGCATCGGCGAAGAATGGCTGAAGCATCCGCGAACTCGCAAAGCATGGCGCGCTATCATCGTTCTTATCTGCGCCGAGGTCCTTGTCGGCGTCGCAGCGCTCATCTTCGCCCTCGTCAACAGCGACAACCCCGAACTGGTCACGTTTGCGGTCTGGTTTCGCGGCGTCGCCGTTCTCGTCATGACGATGACTCTCCTAGTCTTCGCCGGAATCGCGATGCGCGGCTACTATTGGGCATACTCCCGGCTACGATTATTCAGCCAAATCTTCCCAATCGTGACCCTGATTGTCGCAACAATCCCCGGGTTGTATCCCTATTGGATGGTCATTGAACAGATCATCTTCAGCATCCTGATGATCGGGATCAGCGATTATCTCCGCAGCGACCATATGCGCGAGGTATTCGCAAAGCCGCCAAAAACGCCCGCCACTGCGGCGCCAGCATAACTTTGGCTACCCGGCCCAAGTCGTACGGCCCGGCCCAAGACACAGCTTAGGCCGAAACCCGACACCTTGGGCCCCCAGGACGGGCACAGGCACCTACCGATAAACAAAATGCCCGCGCGAAACCTCCACGAGCCCACCGGCGGGGTCCAACTCCAGCGGTTCGCTCACCTGCGCACTCAACTGCTGTAATCGCACACGAGCAACGGCCGGGTCGGGCACCAGAATAGCCCCGAGCAATCGCTTGGTGTAGGGATGCTGCGGGGAACCAAAAATCGTCTCAGTCGCCCCGAGCTCGACGATACGACCCCGATACATCACGGCCGTCTGATGTGCGATCTCCCTTACAACGGCCAGGTCGTGCGAAATAAAAATGTAACTCAACCCCAGCTCAGCCTGAAGTTCACGAAGCAGCACCGTTATCTGCGCCTGGATCGACATATCGAGGGCAGAGACGGGTTCATCGCACACGATCAACGACGGGCGAACCGAAATCGCTCGAGCTATGGCGATGCGCTGGCGCTGCCCTCCGCTGAATGCGCGGGGCAGCTTGTGTACCTGTTCGCCGGTGATACCGACCTGTTCGAGCGCCCAGGTCGCGCGGGCGACCGGGTCCGATTCGTGAGCCAGTTGCACGGGTTCAAGCACCTGCTGCAGGGCCGTGCGACCGGGATTGAGGGATGCGTAGGGATCCTGAAAGATGATCTGCATCTTGCGCTGAAACGCTCGGCGTTCCCGCGGGCGAAGAGTGGTCAGCTCGGTCCCCTCGAACTCGACAGACCCAGATGTCGGCGTATCTAGCTGCAGAATCGCCCGTCCCAGCGTAGATTTACCGCTACCGGATTCCCCCACCACCGCAAGCGTCTCGCCGGGAAAAACCTCAAGGCTCACCCGGTCAACCGCGGTAATGTGGCGCGCGGAACCGCCCCGATCACGCACCCGGAACGTCTTCGTCACATCTGTCGCCCGAACAAGAGGAAGGCCAAGCGGCACCTCAGCCTCACTCATGCGCCCCTCCCATCACGTTGGGCGTAGCATCCAACAATTGCCTCGTGTACGGATGCTGCGGCGAAGCAAACACTGCCTCCACGTCTCCCTCTTCCACGACTACGCCATCCTTCATCACGAGCATCCGGTCGCACAGCGCTGCCACGACCCCGAGGTCGTGAGTCACGAGCATCACCGTAAGCCCTTCTTCCTGCCTCAGTTTCGCGAGCAACGCCAGGATCTGGGCTTGGATAGTCGCATCAAGCGCCGTGGTGGGTTCGTCGGCGAGTAGGAGTTTCGGCTGCACGAGGAGGGCCATCGCGATCATCGCCCGTTGACGCATTCCCCCGGAGAGCTCGTGGGGAAACTGTCCAAGCACACGGGCAGGCTCGGGAATCTCCACCTGGGTCAGAGCCTGCACGGCCAGCTCATGAGCAGCTTTGCCGCGCACACCCTGAAAGCGCTTGATCACCTCGGTCAAGTGACCCCCGATTCTCCGCAACGGGTTGAACGAGGTCAGCGGGTCTTGAAAGACCATCGAGATCGGCAGGCGCGAGCGCGCGAAGTCTTCACGAACATCCCGTCCATCGAAATCGATCGCCCCCCAACCCTGGGTGGCGTTCTCCGGCAGAATTCGCATGATGCTCCGCAGCAGCATCGTTTTACCCGAACCGGATTCGCCCACAATACCGAGGATGCCCCCGTCCTGCGCTGAGACGCTTACGTCACGCAGAATCTGAACGGTCTGCCCGCTGCGATTCGTGATGCTCACATTCAGCCCCTGAATGCGCAGCAAGTTGTTGCTCATAGCTCGTTCTCCCTGGTCAGCGCGGTTCGCAGCCCGTTGCCCACAATGTTGGCGCAGAACACGGTCAGCGCGAGGAGAAAGCCGGGAATAACGGCGAGCAGCGGCGCGCGCTGCAGCGAACTTTGGGCGGTATTGAGCAGGCTACCCCACGAGGCCAGCGGTTGTTGGACGCCTAGCCCCAGAAAACTGAGCGCCGATTCGGTCAGCATCGCGCTGGACAGCGTCGACGTCGCAGCAACCACAACCACTGGAATAACCGCGAAGAGGATGTGGCGCCCAATGATTCTCAGCTGATTCTCTCCGATGAACTTCGCGTACCCCACGAAGGTTCGTTCGCGCGCTGAAAGCGTCTCCGCCCGAATGAGTCGAGCCGTCGGCACCCATGACAGGAAACCGATGATCAGGATGATGGTCACCAGCCCCGGCTTGAAGAACACACTGGCCACGATCACGAGCACCATCCAGGGCACGGACGACAGAAAATCGGTACCGCGCATCAGCACGCCATCGACACGTCCCCCGAAATAGCCGGATGCCAGGCCAACGATCACGCCGATCGTCATGGACAGCGCTGTCGCCGCGAATCCGACAAGAAGCGAAATGCGTCCGCCCTCAAACACGCGGATCAGATAGTCACGCCCTAGCTCATCTGTTCCCAACCAGTGCTGCCCGCTCGGCGCAAGCCAACGCAAGCCCAGGTTCGTACTGCTGCCCTCGAACGGTAGCAGCGGAACAAAAATACACAGCAGCACGAGTACGCCCAGCACCGACAACGCGATCACCGATCCGCGCTGGGCATAAAATATGCGACGGAAGCTGCGAGACCCTTGCCCGCTCTGCGATTCATCTACCACACTCATCTGGACCTCTTCCCAATACGAATGCGCGGATCAGCCGCGACGTACAGCACATCCGCGAGCAGATTCCCCAGGATCACGAGCGTTGCCGATAACAACAGAATCGAGAGAATCACCGGATAATCGAGACTCAGGGAAGCTTGGAGTATGTACTGACCAATGCCGGGCCAACTAAAAATGTTCTCAGTGATAATCGCACCGGTCACCAGCAACGGCAAGGCAAGCCCCAATTGGGTGATGATCGGGAGAAGGATGTTTCGGCTCACATGCCGGGTCAGGATCGTTCGCTCCGAGGCGCCGTATGCTCGCTGCACAAGCACATACTCCTGCCCGTATTGGGTGATCGTGGCAGCCCGCACATATCTGGTGAGCTCAGGAAAAAGCGCGATCACGAGCACCAGGAAAGGCATCGCCAAATGAGCAAGGAAATCGAGAGGATCTCCGTCCTTACCCACCGAATGCATCCCCAAAATCGGAAACCACCGAAGAGTGAAGCCGAAGAACGCGATCACGAGGAGGGCAAACCAGAAAGTGGGCGTTGCGATCGCGACGGAACACACACCATCCACGAATCGATCCACCCGTTTGCCAGGACGTGAGCCAGCGATAAGGCCAAGAGCAATAGCAAGAATGAAAGCTGTGAGATATGCAGGAAAGATGAGCACGAATGTGTTGAGAAGACGGGTGGCCAGCTCATCGGCAATCGGGTAGCGACTCACGAGAGAGTAGCCCAGATCGCCCTGCAGGAGATTGCTCAGCCAGAGCCAGTATTGCACCCAAAATGGTTGGTCAAGACCGAATTTCTCGCGCATCATCTGCTTGGTCTCTTCGGACATCGAAGGGGTCGTGATGGCGTTGATGACGTCAAAGGGAGCGAAATGAATCAGCGTAAAGACGACGAAGCTCAGCAGGAGGAGCATCGGCACGAGTTGAGCAAGCCGTCGGAGAATAAACCGAGCCACGTCGCCCCTTCTAGTGTTGTAGCGAATAACTGATTACATGGCGATGTCACGGGAATCTCCCGAGACCCGTGACACCAGCGCATGAGTATTACTTGAGATTGAGCTTTCCGAAGTTTTCAAGTGCATAGATTGGCACTGTCTTTGCTTCCTCTACGTTGGTGACGCGTTTGTTCATTGCCAACACTTTTAGATTCTCTGCGATCGGGTAGATAATCGCGGCATCACTAATATCTTTCTGCAGCTCCGCGTAAATAGGCTTACGTTTTGCCATATCAAATTCGGCGATACCCTGGTCAAAAAGCTGGTCGACTCGCTGGCTCGAAAACGCAAACGAGTTGTTTGATCCTCGAGTACGAAACAGACTGCTGTATAGGTCGGGTTCGGTTCCCATGATGTAGCCGCCGAGGAAAATATCGAACCGCGATTCTTTGCCCTTCTCAAGCTCTGCTGTTACGGCAGCCTGATCTAGCCCCTCGAGCGTTACGGTTATTCCGGCTTTCGATGCTTGCTCCTGGATAAGAGTGGCCTGTGCACTGTATGCAGGATCGCTATTGGGGTATCCGAGCACGAGGCGCAGGTCAGCTTGGCCCGAATCCGCAAGAAGGGCCTTAGCCTTATCTACATCGGTGTCGTATTTCTGGACATCCTCGCTGGAGAAGGGGTTGCTGGGCGGAAGGATCGAGTATGCCAACTTGTAATACGACGAATTGAGCCAGGAGGCGTCTGATAGCTGTTTTCGGTCGAGAGAATAGAACAGGGCCTGTCGCACATCAGGATCTGCGATTTTGTTGGAGATTACTCCGAGATAAGCAACTCTACCCTCGGGATAAACATAGGTCTTCACATCGCTTCCTGCAAACTCGTCGGCCTGCTGAGTGGTGATGAGGGCACCGTCGAGTTCACCCGTCTGCAGGGCTGTTTTGGCCGTATCTGCGTTTGATACGATCTTCACGTTGAGTTCGGGGATGTTGGGGATATCACCGGCGAATTTCGGATTAGCCTCCAGGGTAAAGTATTCGCCTCGCTTGTACTCCTTGAGCATATAGGGGCCGGACCCTAATGCAACCGGGTCAAGCTGTGGCGCCGAGAAATCCGTAACTTTTTCGTAGGTGTGCTTCGGCATGATGTAGGTTTCGGTGACGATATTACTAATGGCAGCGGCGCTGGGCGACGGCAAGCTAAATAAGACTGTTCGTTCATCCGTAGCGGAAACGACGATTTGCCGTCCACCGATAAAGAATTGGTCGGAGTTACCATTCTTGGGTTCCATCTTATTGTTGTAGGTGAATACGACATCCTCGGCGGTGAGAGGCTTTCCGTCCGACCACAAAAGATCTGGCTTAAGCACAACGGTAACTGACATATTATCTTCAGCCATTGTGATTGATTCGGCTAAATCGTTGGAGAAAGAACCGTCTGCTTCTACTCGTGCGAGCGGGGAGTAAATCATATTCGTGATGGTAAGTCCCCAGCGGTCATTCACGGTGACGGGGTTGAGCGACAGGGGTTCTCCCCCGATTGCGTAGGTGATGCTGTTCTTCGTCGAACCCGCGGAGCCGCTTTCGTTCGTGGTCCCCGAAGCACAAGCAGAGAGCACGAGCCCAATTCCCACCAGAAGAGACAGGGCGGATAATGCGCTACGTTTTTTCATGAGATGATTCCTCTTCCACTGTGAAGTTGTCACGTGATATCAATAATATTGGATGCGCATACTAAAGTGATAACAAATTACGTACAGTTAAGAATACTCAGTCATCCCGTATCGTAACGTCAGCCATCCGAACGGGTTTTCTCACCCCGATAAACGGGAATCATCCAAGCTGATCAAGCGCAAGGTTGAGCTCGACAATATTGACCGTTGATTCGCCGAAGATACCGAGGTCTCGCCCCGTGGTGAACTTTTCGATGGTCACGGTGACCGTCTCAGGTGACAGGCCTCGCTCCTCCGCTACACGCTTCACCTGAATACGCGCATACTCGGCGCTGATATGGGGGTCAAGACCCGATCCCGATGCGGTTACCGCATCGACAGGAACATCGGACTCCTGAACGCCGTTAAACCTGGCGATTTGCGATTTGCGCTCCATGATCTGCGCCATCAGGTCAGGGTTTTCCGGACCGAGGTTTGAACCGGACGAGGCCGTCGGGTCATACCCATCCCCCGCGGCAGAGGGGCGCGGTTGGAAGTATTGGGGCAGCGGCGAACCGTCAGCCGCCTCAAAACGCTGGCCGATGAGCGATGAACCAGCAACTTCCCCGTCACTCGTCTGCACGAGCGAGCCGTTCGCCTGCTGAGGAAAGATTGCTTGACCGATACCGGTGATGAGCAACGGGTAGGCGATCCCGAGCAGCACGGTGAGGAGCAGTATGATTCGTATCCCTATGAACAGGGGCACGAATCTGCGTGTGACGTGATGGGTCATGATTGGCTCCTCATCTCAGTACCCCGGTAGCAGACTAATGACCAGGTCAATGAGCTTGATTCCAATGATCGGAACGAGCAGGCCGCTGAACCCGTTCACCAAAAGGTTTCGATTGAGCATCGATCTCGGTTCTGTGCTGCGATACGGGACGCCGATAAGGGCAAGCGGAATCAGGATGATCATGACCAGACTACTGAAGATCACGGTCGAAAGTATCGCCGACGCGGGGGAATGAAGGTTCAAAACGTTAAGTGCCTCTAGCCCCGGGAACACCCCAACAAATAGAGCTGGAAAGAGAGTGAAATACCTCACGACATCGTTCGCTAGGTTAAATGTCAGAAGGGCGCCGCGCGTCGCCATCTGTTTCCTACCGACCTTAACAATATCGACAAGATGCGCTGGATCATCATCCAAGATAATCATGTTAGCCGATTCCTTGGCCGCCGAGGTCGCTGTATTCATCGCGATACCGATGTCGGCCTGGGCAAGCGCAGGAGCATCATTAATGCCGTCGCCACCCATGGCAACCAGGTGTCCCCGCTCTTGTTCCCGCACGATCAGGGCAAGTTTGTCCTCGGGCGTCGAATTACCAACGTATTCGTCAATCCCGGCTTCCTCACTGATCGCTTTTGCGGTCAGCTCGTGGTCGCCGGTAACCATGACAGTGCGAATTCCCAGCGCGCGTAATTCGTTGATCCGCTCGGGAACAGTATCTTTGATGACGTCCTGAAGGTGGATGACACCAACTGCGCGCCCCGGTCCATGGGCAGGTTTCAACACAACCACGAGCGGGGTCCCCCCCGTCTTTGCAATTTCGCGGGTGATCGCTTGCAGCTCTTCAATAACAGGGCGCGGCGGCTGTGTACCCACCTTTTTGAGCCAAGTGACGGATGCCGAGGCGGCACCCTTACGAATTTTCGTCCCGTTCGCGAGGTCAATTCCTGAGATTCGCGACACAGCGCTGAAGGGTATCGGGTGGCCTCCCTCGGTGTCGGTGGCCTTCGGCTCGATGTTCGACTCGGCAGCTAAGCGAAGAATCGATGCACCCTCGGGGGTTGGGTCCTCAACGGACGCTAGCGCCGCGAACCTCATGAGTTCGGCGGAATCCTCCCCACTAAGTGGACGGAACGCAATCGCGGTGCGGTTCCCCTTGGTGACGGTTCCCGTCTTATCGAAAAGTATGGTTGTAATATCTCCCGCCGTCTCAAGCGATTTGGATGAGATCACAAGCACCCCGCGCCGCTGCAGCTGAGACATCCCGGCGATTCCCGTCACCGACATCAACGCCGCAATCTCGGTCGGAATCAAGCAGACCACGAGGGCAACGAGTATCGGAACGGAAACAGGCGGTGCGACTGGCGACACAACCGAATTTAGAGTGAGAGAGACAAGCACGAATGACAGCGTGAATGAGGCGATCAGAGCGCTGAAAGCGACCTCAATCGGGGCTTTCTTGCGGCGCGACTTGCTCGCGAGGCGGATCGTGCGTTCAAAAGCGCTCGATTCGTAAGAGGCACTGATCCGAACGACCAGGCGATCGGAAAGGTCCCGAGTACCGCCGGTGACCGCAGTCTTGTCACCTCCGGCTTCCCGAATAACCGCACCGGCGTGTCCAGTGAACTCAGATTCGTCAATCTCGGCCGCACCCGACAACACCTCTCCGTCTGCGGGAATCACCTCTCCTGCCTCGACAACCACAACGTCACCTGGCATCAATTCGTGTGAATCGACCTCTTCGAGAGTAGCTTTTCGCGCCGCCCGATCCTTCGTGTAATCGTAGTCGCAGACCCGGTGCGCTACGATGCTGTTTCCGGCCTTCCGCAGCCACTCGCTCTGCGAACGTCCTCGGCCCTCAGCAATCGATTCCGCGAGCGTTGCGGCGAACAAGCACAACCAAAACCCAATCGCGAGCGCCCAGGTGAAACCCGGCGGCATGACGGATCCTCCCGAAGGCTGTGCGCCACCAACAAAAGGCTCAGCAATCGCGATGCAGGTCGTCAACACGGCCCCGATCTCCGTCAGGAGCAGAACAGGGTTGTGCCACAGGTATCGGGGGTCAAACTTGCGAAGCGCGTCGATGAGTACCTCATCGATGGCGCTCGAGGTGAGGACTCCATTGCGGCGGAGAGGTGAGGTCATTTGATAAACCCTTCAGCAAATGGCCCGACGAGTAGAATCGGCACAAACATAGGGGCAGCAATAAAAATAATGAGGGAAACAAGCAAGCCAACAAATTGAGGACGGTGCAATGGAAGCTCAAGCGTGCTCTCGGCTTTTCCTTGCTGGGCAAGCGAGCCCGCAAGCATGAGCACAAGCACAATGGGAATAAACCGGCCGAGCAGAATTATCACACCAAGCACGATGTTGAGCAAGGGCGTGTTTGCGTTCAAGCCTGCAAAAGCTGATCCGTTATTGATCGCCGCCGAGATGAACGCGTAATATAGCTCGGAGAGTCCGTGTGATCCGCTATTACCCATGCTCGAAACGATCTCGGCTTGGACCTGTGGGATCGCGAAGCACACCGCGATACCACCAATCGCAAGCGTTGGCATCACGAGGATCGCCATGCTCACAATCTTCAGTTCCCGTACACCGAGCCGTTTTCCTAAGTAGACGGGAGAACGCCCCAGCAGCAACGCTGTGAGAAATACCGCGATCACCATAAGTATAAACAGGGCATAAATGCCCGATCCAGCCCCTCCAGGGGCGACTTCACCAAGCATCATGTTGAACATAAGCATCAGACCACCAAATGCCGTGTATGACCCGTGCATCGAGTTCACGGCACCTCCGGTCGTTCCGGTCGTTGCAGTTGCGAAGATGGTAGACCCGATGATCCCGAATCGCTGCTCTTTACCTTCCATCGCTCCGCCTGCCAACTGTGGCGCGGATCCTGAACCGGCAAGCTCAAAGCCCGTGAGAGGTACGTATACCAGGACGAAAATCACAGCCATCGTGAGAAGCAACGCGTATCCTGCGCGCTGATCTCCAACCATCGTGCCGAGGGTGCGCGGCATGGTGAACGGAATCACCAGTAGGAGAAAAACCTCAAGCATGTTCGTCCAGGGTGTGGGGTTCTCGAAGGGATGCGCGGAATTCGCGTTAAAAAATCCGCCACCATTGGTGCCGACCATCTTGATCGACTCCTGAGAAGCAACCGGACCGCCCGGGATTGTCTGTGTGATTCCAGCAACGGATTCAACGTTGGTAAAACCAGAGAAATTCTGAATCACCCCGCCCGCAAGCAGCAGCACCGCCGCAACAATCGAAAGCGGCAGCAAAATACGCAGGTTTGCTCGCACGAGGTCTACCCAGAAGTTTCCGAGACCGCTGCGTCCGCCCCTCGACGCAATGCCGCGGATAAGCGCGACCGCAACGGCCATGCTAACAGCCGCAGATACGAAATTTTGGACGGTCAGACCCGCCATCTGCGCCACATATCCCACCGTCTGCTCCGGTGAGTACGATTGCCAATTTGTGTTCGCGACAAAGGACACAGCAGTGTTAAAGGCAAGATCCGGCCTCATCGGCGGCAGGCCAAGCGAATAGGGCAGCAGCTGTTGCAGTGTCAAGATCGCGTAGAGCAGCACAAGGCTTGCAACGGAAAAACCGATAATCGATCTGAGGTAGGTTCGCCAGGACTGCTGTCGCTCCGGATGAACGCCAGACAGCCGATAAAGCAAACGTTCAATGCGCCAGTGCCGCTCCGACGTAAACACCCAGGCCATGTAGTCTCCGAGCGGCCGGTAGAGGAACGCCAGCACAAGAGCCAAAGTGAGTAGCGCCGTCACGGCGAGGAACAAATCCATCAGAAGCAGTCCTGATTCAGCCAAGTCGTGGCGGGGTACGGATATGACCCGGGACCGACGCTTCTGGTCGCGAATTCGATCATTCCCATTTCCTTACTCTCTTGTGAGTCTGCCAGTTGAGCATACTCCCATTGCCCCCTGGCAAGTAGGGGCAGGTTCAGCGTTCAGCCACACCTGGGTCCCAACCCTCAAACTAAAAACAGCCTCCAACCAGAAACTTGGTTAGAGGCTGTTCACTAAAACGTGCGCGAGGGGGGACTTGAACCCCCACGCCCTTGCGGGCACTGGCACCTGAAGCCAGCGCGTCTGCCAATTCCGCCACTCGCGCGTTTCTTGTCGTTTTGTTTTGACTAAACAAAACGCGACGACTAAGCGAGATTATCAGCATCCCGCCATTTTCCCAAACTGACACCGGCCCCAAACTGCTTTCGGAAGGGTTTGGGCCCCACTACAGAACCCCTTGGAGGCCCCTCGAACTCCTTCGGCCCACGTTAACGCGCCAGGACTATGGCGCAGCTTAGGCCGATATCAGCTACCTTGGGCCCACCGGGAGCAGGAGCACGGGGGGAACCCTCCGCGGGCGACCGCGCACATCAAGGCCAAAATCCAAAACCAAAACCCCAGATCAAAGTAATAATCAGCATTCTGACTCCTCACTCTCAGCCAAGACCAGTAACATTCTCATTGAACTGTGTCATCAAAACAGACGGAGCGCGAGTGGGAATCCTAGAGAACTTTGAACGCGGGCTTGAGCGCGCGGTCAATGGAGCGTTCGCCAAAACGTTCCGTTCTGGCCTACAACCCGTAGAAATCGCAGCGGCACTCAAACGCGAGCTTGATATCAATGCCGTCGTCGTCGACCGCGACCGCATCCTCGCCCCCAACTCTTTCGTTGTGCGCATCTCCCCCACCGACTACCAGCGAATGTCAAACCTGGGCCAGGCCCTCCGGGACGAGCTCCTTCAAATCCTGAACAAACACGCGAAACGCCAGAACTACCAGTTTGCCGGCCCAATTTCCCTCAAGCTGAGACAAGACCCGAACATAACAGACGGCGTGCTGGAAGTGGATGCGGTGACACTCAAAGGATCGGTGTCATGGACACCCGTTCTCGATATCAACGGCAAACGCTACCCGATCACGAAATCCCGCACAGTTATTGGCCGAGGCAGCGACGCGGATATAACTCTGAGCGATACGGGAACCTCGCGCAAGCACATCGAGATAGTTTGGGATGGCCGCAACAGCAAGGTCCGCGACCTCGGCTCCACAAACGGCTCAAAGGTCAACGGAAAATCCGTCACAGAGGCTGTCTTGGAGCCCGATTCCGAGATATCCATCGGCCAAACGCGTATTATCTATCGGGTGCTGCCTCGCGCAGCCGCACCCAAGCCCGATGCTGGAGTACAGCCGAACGACAACACGGTTGCTCAGCCCCACGTGAACGATGACTTCTGGAGAGATCTGTGAGTGAGATAACGCTACTGGTGCTGCGCCTGGCCTTCCTTCTCGTCTTGTGGGGCTTTATTTTCGCAGTCGTTTATGCTCTGAAAAGCGACCTATTTGGTTCCCCTGTGCGCAAGCTCAAGAGCTCCCCAGTCGGCCCGGCTGAACAGCCTGCTCCATACATCGCTCCCCAAGTAGTGTCACCCGGTCTCAACCCGGAACCGGAAACGGACATACTCACGGCACCCTCCGCGGCACCATCAGGCCCCGCCCGTCGCTTAGTCATCACAAGCGGCGCCAAATCTGGCGAGGAGTTCCAGCTGGGAACAGACCCCCTCACCATCGGCCGGTCCGGTGATTCCGGCCTGGTTATCCGTGACGAATATACCTCGACCCATCACGCGCGCCTCGTTCTCGAGGGAGAACGTTGGTATCTTCATGACCTCGGCTCGACAAACGGCACTTTCCTGAGGTCGGAAAAAGTGACCTCATCCGCACAGGTTCCGCTCAACACTCCGGTAACAATCGGTAAAACTACCTTTGAACTGAGACACTAAGACGTGATGGTTCAGAATACAGCGCACGGTCGGCATCCGTTCCGCTTCCCAGCAGGGAGGCGTGGATGACTGTGTATTTCTCGACCGCAGCAGGCTCCCACGTTGGGATGGTCCGAGCGAATAACCAAGACTCTGGCTATTCGGGTCAACACATGTTTGTTGTTGCAGACGGTATGGGGGGCCATGCGGGTGGTGACGTAGCCTCAGCGCTGACGATCAAAAACATCAATGATCTGGATCGCGAATTCGACACCCCCGAAGAAGCAGCGGCTGCTTTCCGTAAAAAACTCCTCACTACTAACACCCTGCTGAGCGAGACGGTTTATGAGCATCCGGAACTCGCAGGCATGGGAACCACTGTCAGCGGTTTAATCGCGGTTGGAGACAAGCTAGCCCTGGCCCACATCGGTGATTCTCGTGTCTATTTGCTCCGAGATGGTGAATTTTCTCAGATCACAGAAGACCACACCTTCGTTCAGCGCCTCGTGGACAGCGGACGAATCACGGAAGAAGAAGCGAAGACCCATCCGCGGCGTTCGGTTCTGATGCGCGTTCTGGGCGACGTGGATTCATCCCCCGAGATAGATACCATGGTGTTCACAACCCAACCCGGGGATCTGTGGCTACTGTGTTCGGACGGTCTCAGCAGTTACGTGACCGATAATGAGATGCACGACATCCTGGCCAATAGAATCTCTCTCAATAACGGCGTAGACAAGCTCATCGAGAAAAGCCTGGTTCATGGTGCTCCCGATAATGTCACGGCGGTTCTGCTCGAGACCCATCAGACTCCGCAGCCGGAGCTTGAGTCCAAGATGGTTGGCGCGGCTTCGCTTCCTATCGCATATGGCGATAATGATTCGGATGGTTTTCAACAGACGGGATGGCTACGTAGCGTTCGCCGCATAGCGCCGGTTCCCGAGAGCCACTTCGAGCCGGGCGGTGACGAATACCTCGACGAGATCATCGCAGAATCCAAACGTAGGATTCGCCAGCGGCGCCTCTTCTGGCTGCTCTCGATTACACTCGTGATTGTCGTTATTGTGTCGGCCGCGTTTATCGCTTACCAGTGGACGCAGACCCGTTTCTTCGTGGGTACCAACGGTTCTACCGTGGTAATCTATCAGGGAGTTCAGCAGGATGTCGGGCCCATTTCGCTTTCTTCTGAGTATGAAGATACCGAAATCCCACTTAAGAGCCTGGGGAAATTTGACCAGCAGCGGGTCACGGAAACCATTAGCACTGATTCCCTTGAAAGCGCTCGAGAGGTTGTAACTCGGCTGGAGGATTTAAGTGGCTAAGTCATCCCTCACGTTCGAAGAGCCGGTACTTGACAAATCTGTCGAGCGAATTAAGCCACCTTCATCGTCAAAAATTCCTGGCAAATTGCGTAATCTCGAGCTTACGCTCCTGATCTTTGCGAGCCTCATTAACGGCGCGGCTATTGTCCTGGTGCAGTGGGGGGCGCTTGGTTCCCTCGATACAACGCCCCTGATGTTGAGCTCAGTATTAGCCATAATCGTTTTTGCTCTTCACATCGCGATTCGATTTGTGGCGCCGGATGCTGACCCACTGATCATCCCGATAGCAACGCTTCTCAACGGCCTCGGCATCGCCCAGATTTATCGCATCGACATCGCGAACGGATTCAGCGGATTGGAGGCCCCCGCAACTCGCCAGGTGATGTGGACGGGCCTCGCCATTCTGATCGCCCTTCTCGTTATCGTGGTTATTCGTAATCACCGGGTGCTGTTGCGGTATACGTATGTGGCCGGCTTAGTCGCGGTTGTCCTGTTGGTTCTACCGCTGATTCCAGGACTCGGTACACCGATTAATGGCGCGCAGGTGTGGATTTCATTTGGGGGTGCTCTCAACTTCCAGCCCGGCGAGATCGCCAAGCTGGCTCTCGCGGTATTTTTTGCGGGGTATCTGGTGCGCAACCGCGATTCCCTCTCAATGGTGGGAAAGAAATTCATGGGGATGTCTTTCCCACGGGTTCGCGACCTCGGTCCCCTTCTCCTGTTCTGGCTGATGGCCATGTCCGTTTTAGTTTTTCAGCGCGACTTGGGAACTGCCCTGTTGTATTTCGGTCTTTTCCTGGTCATGACGTATGTGGCTACTGGGCGAGTCAGTTGGGTGTTCATCGGCGTCACGCTGTTCCTCGGCGGCGCCCTTATCGCAAGCCAAACACTGAGTTACGTCGGCGCGCGATTCCAAAACTGGCTTGATCCTTTCAACCCCGAGGTTTTTGAGGCAAATCAGGGTAGCTTCCAGCTTGTGCAAGGCCTTTTCGGCCTCGCTCACGGGGGGATGATTGGAACGGGACTGGGTCAGGGCCGGCCTGAGATCACACCGCTCGCCCAGAGCGATTACATTTTCTCGAGCCTGGGGGAGGAGCTCGGTTTAGCTGGAGTCTTCATCCTCCTCGCCCTGTATATGTTGCTCATCGGCCGCGGTCTTCGAATTGGCTTTGCCGGCAGTGACGACTTCGGAAAACTTCTGGCGACGGGCTTTGCTTTCCTGATGGCACTTCAGGTTTTCATCGTGTTGGGCGGCGTGACTCGCGTGATCCCCCTCACAGGTCTCACCGCGCCGTTCCTCGCAGCCGGCGGGTCATCTCTTCTCTCGAACTGGATTATCGTTGCCCTTTTCCTCAGGCTTTCGGACACCATTAGAAATCAACCTAAGCTGGTGGTCGAGTAATGAATAAGCAGATTAAGCGTGTGAGCATCGTGATCTTCGTGATGTTCCTGTCGATCATGACCTCGTCCACGATCATCCAGGCTGTCGAGGCGGATACGCTTGCCCAAGATCCGAGAAACACCCGGACTGTCGAAGAAGGCTACAAAATTGAACGCGGCGCTATCCTCGTAGGAGGGGTACCCGTTGCAGAATCTGTTCCTGTCGATGACAAATATCGTTTTCAACGCGTCTACTCTCAGGGCGAGCTCTACGCTCCCATCACCGGCCATCTCACACTAACTAAGGGCAAAACCGGCCTCGAGGAGGCGATGAACAAAGAGCTGAGCGGCACGAGCGACACTCAATTCATCGACAAGATTACCCGTATCGTTACCGGTCAGCAGCCTCAGGGAGCATCCGTCAATTTGACGATCAACCCTGCCGTGCAGCAGGCGGCATATGATGCTCTCGGTGAGAATTCCGGTGCAGCAGTTGCTTTTGATCCGAAAACCGGCAAGATCTTGGCGATGGTGTCCAAGCCGACCTACGATCCCAATCTCTTGGCTTCTCACGATGAGGATGCCGTACAAACCGCCTACGATACCCTGATCGCTGATCCTGCAGGGCCATTTTTCAACCGCAGTATTAGGGGTGACCTCAATCACCCTGGTTCAACGTTCAAACTCGTTGTCGCCGCAACCGGTCTCGAAAGCGGCGAATACTCACCATCATCGACGTTTCCCAATACCGGGGGATACCAGTTGCCGCAAAGCGAATCTATTATTCAGAACTCCTGGCGGGGTACGTGTGGTCCAGGGCAAACGACAACCCTCGAGATGGGTCTGACTATGTCCTGCAATACCCCCTTCGCCGAGATGGGGGTCGAGATGGGTAGCGAATCTATTCACGATCAGGCCGAGAAGTTCTGGTTCAACAAGGATCTCAAGATTCCTCTCGAGGTAACCCCGAGCAAATTTGACCGAAACATGGACGGGGCTAGCACAGCTCTCAGCTCGATCGGGCAGAAGGATGTGATTGCGACACCACTGCAGATGGCGATGGTATCTGCGGCGATCGCAAACGGCGGAAAACTCATGAAACCGCAGCTTGTCGAAAGCGTTGTCAATCCGAATCTGACTACCCTTCGGAGTTACCAGGAGGAGGAGCTGTCGACGGCGATGAAACCCGAAACCGCAAAAACCCTGACAGACATGATGATCGAGGTCGTTTCATCACCGAACGGTAGCGCGAAGACTGCAAGAATAGACGGAGTGAGCGTTGCGGGTAAGACGGGAACGGCCGAAAATGGCAACGATGCGTCTGATAATCCAAAACCCTACACGCTGTGGTTTACAGGTTTTGCTCCGGCGGAAAATCCCAAAGTTGCTGTGGCAGTTGTTATCGAAAATGGTGGTGGGCTGGGGACGGCTGGTACGTCCGAAGGCATTGCTGCTCCAATTGGAAAGAAAGTTATAGAGGCGGTGCTGAACCAATGAGACCAACTTCAGGATTGACATTTGGTGGACGTTACGAACTCATCTCGCGGATTGCCATTGGTGGCATGGGCGAGGTTTGGAAGGCCACCGACCGTATTATTGGTCGTACCGTCGCAATCAAGATTCTTAAAGACGAGTACATGGGAGACCCTGGCTTCCTCGAACGCTTCCGGGCAGAGGCACGTCACGCTGCCCTGGTCAACAATGAAGGCATAGCGAATGTCTTCGACTATGGCGAAGAACAGGGTTCGGCATATATCGTGATGGAGCTCGTGCCTGGGGAGCCTCTCTCAACAATCATCGAGAGGGAAGGTGTCCTTCCTGCTGATCGCGTACTGGGTATCATCGCACAGACCGCTTCTGCGCTTCACGCTGCCCACGAAGCCGGACTTGTTCATCGCGATATCAAGCCTGGCAACCTGTTGATTACTCCGGAGGGCCGCGTCAAGATCACGGACTTTGGAATCGCGCGCATTGCCGACCAGGTGCCGCTCACGGCAACGGGTCAGGTCATGGGCACGGTGCAGTATCTTGCGCCTGAGCAGGCGAGCGGCCACCAGGCCACTGCGGCGACTGACGTGTATTCTCTTGGGATCGTCGCGTACGAGTGCCTCGCAGGTAAGCGTCCCTTTACGGGCGAATCGCAGGTCGCAATCGCCATGGCGCAGATCAACGAACAGCCGCCGCCCCTTCCAGCGACTGTCAGCGAACCAGTGCGTAACCTCGTCTTTGCCTGTCTGGCTAAAGATCCAAAGGAACGTCCTGCAAGTGCTTTGAAACTTGCGCAGGCGGCGTCAGCGCTGCATCGTGGAGATATTCGTACGGCAGCAGCGGCTGTGCCCGCAATCATTTCCGGTACTGGGGCAACAGAGGATGCCACGCGCTTGCTTACAACCGCGATTCCGGCCGAGGACGCGACGACTGTTCTGTCCACGAGCCCGGGCGCAGCCACGAGCGTAACGTCTCTTTTGAATCCCGAGTTTGGTGAGGATGAAGATCCTAACGCTCTCGAGAAGAAAAAACGCAGCCCGTGGACCTGGCCCCTGATAGCTCTTATCGCGATTCTGGTTATTGTGCTTGGTGGGACACTTATCGCGATGCTCTCCACTAACAAGGCCGAAGATAAGGTGTCCTCCCCCCCGACAACTTCAACAGTTGAAACGCCTACAGAGACGTCTACTCCCGAACCAACAGCAGCTCCTATCGTTCTTTCTGAGTGGGAAGGGAAGTCGGTGCAGGACGTCACCGCTGGCCTCACTGCCCTCGGTTACAGTGTGATCAACCCGGTAGCAGGCTCTGTTGCCCCGTCGACCGCTGCCGTAAATACGGTGTACAGCATTACACCGCTTGGTAACAGTGTCGCGTTTACACAGCCAATCACTATCACCTTCTATACACAGATCGGTGCTCCGAAGGCCCCGACGAGCACACCGAGTATCATCATCAATCAGTCCGATAAGGGAACGACGGCCAGCAGCGTTCCCCAGGAAGGCCGTTTTGTGGTGCAGTGGAGCGATTCGTCCGCCAGCTGCCCCGCAGGAACAAACGTTCGCAGCTACAACGTCCAGGTGGATGGAGGAGCGACCGTTACCCGTGCTCCTGGAAACACGCTAACAGCCGAGATCAGGGCGAGCACTGGCAACATCAACGTTACCTTCAACGTTGTGTGCGGTTCTGATTCCATCACGGAGCAGACTTCTCCATCATCTAACGCCCTTGCAGTAAGCGTCATCGCGACACCACCGCCTACCACACCGGTTGCACCTTAGCCTGAGTGGATGGGACGGCATACGGCTGTGCCCATCCACTCAGGTTTCCGTTACATCTCACGAAGTAGAATAAAAGATCTCCGAACGTACCGAGGAAAGGCCGCCTGTGACCGAAGCACGACGCATACTTGCAGGTCGCTACCAAGTTGGCGAACTTATCGGTACCGGCGGTATGTCAACAGTGTTCCGAGGAACGGATACAAAACTCGGACGGCCAGTCGCGATTAAGATTCTGAAAGCTGCGCTCGCTCACGACACTGCCTTCCGGGATCGATTCCGGCAAGAGGCTCAGTCGGCATCGCGCATGGCTCATCCAACCATCGTTCGTGTCTACGATGCGGGCGATGACCTCATGCAAACCCCCGACGGTACGCAGATGATGCTTCCGTTCATCGTGATGGAATATGTAGAAGGACAGAATCTCCGAGAGGTCCTCAGCGCTGGCCCGTTAGCCATTGAAGAAGCTTGCAGAATCATCGAGAGCGTCCTAACGGCTCTCGAGTATTCGCACCGTGCGGGTGTTGTCCACCGCGATATCAAGCCGGCAAACATCATGATCACCCCATCGGGTCAGGTCAAGGTTATGGACTTCGGTATTGCTCGAGCGCTTTCCGATACCTCTTCAACGGTCGCACAGACCACAGCTATTCTGGGAACGGCAGCATATTTCTCGCCGGAACAAGCGAAGGGCGAAACCGTTGATACCCGGGCAGATCTCTATTCCGCGGGAATCGTACTTTTCGAGATGTTGGCTGGCTCAGTTCCTTTTAGTGGGGATACTGCGGTTTCAGTGGCATACCAGCACGTCAGCGAGATTCCGGTTGCACCGAGTACCCGAAATCCTGCTGTCCCGGCCGCACTAGACCGGGTCGTTTTACACTCGCTTGCTAAGGACCGCACAAAACGCTTCCAGACTGCGGCCGAATTCCGTGAAAACGTCAAACTCGCTTGCAGTGGAAAAATGCCTAAGTTTGACGAATCAAATGACCTCGAAGATTCGATATTTGGCACAAGTAGCGATCACCTTTCTGAGTCTGAACTCGCGCTGAAACAGCTTTCAGAGAATACCTCTGTAGTTCGCACTCAGAGCAGACCCCCTGTCATGTGGACATGGGCTGCGATCCTCAGTATTGGCGTGATAATTATTGCCGTTACTTTCTGGCTACTCACCATGAGATCAGAAGAAATTATTCCCGACAGCACCAGGATCGTTCCTGCTCTCACGGGCGAAACCCAAAACGATGCGACAACGACGCTCAACTCATTGGACCTTCTTGCCCAGCCCATCCTCGAGTCAAGCGATACGATCGAAGCAGGTAAGGTTACCCGCACTGACCCCGGGCCAGACGCACGTGTCTCTCCCCAGGACGTTATCAGGATCTACATCTCAACGGGAAAAGCTAGCGTCTCGGTGCCGGATGTTTCACGAATGACTGTCGATCAGGCCACTGCTGCTCTCACCGCGGCTGGACTCAAACTTGGTACACTCAATCGCGTGGATGACTCATTGGTGCCCGCAAACACGGTTATCTCTAGTGATCCGACTCTCGGGTCACCTACTGATAAGGGATCAACAATAAACCTGACTGTCTCAACAGGAATGGTCACGGTACCGGATGTCATGGGCCAGGGAATAACAACGGCCAAGGACCTTCTGAGCAATCTAAAGCTGACTGTCGATCTTCTGCCGAAGCCCGAGTGTAAACAAGAGGCAGGGTCGCCGGTTGTCGCTCAGTCCATCGTTGGGCAGCAGCCACAGAGTTCTGCGATAACGATCTCGTATTGCAGCGGATAACCGCAGGTATCCAACCGGTCTTAAATGGATGCGGCCGACATCAGCGGACTCAGACTGCGAGCTGTCACGGATGCCCCGCTCAGGCCGGCACGCTCTAGCCAGTTTCCTAACATCGTGTATCCGCCCTCGGTCAATACCGACTCAGGGTGAAACTGTACACCGTAGATCTCTGCACTACGGTGTCGCAGCCCCATGATAATTCCCGAGGCAGTGTGCGAGTTCACGACAAGGTTATCGGGAACCGTGTCACTCACGACAGCGAGAGAATGATAGCGGGTCGCATTGAAGGGGGATGAGATTCCCTCATAAAACTGGCTGCCATCGTGCTCTACACTCGAGATCTTTCCGTGCATAAGCTCATCAGCATTGGTCACCGTTGCGCCGAACGCCTCCGCAATAGCCTGATGCCCCAGGCAGACCCCCAGCAGAGGGGTGTCCGTCTGCAGCGCCGCATGAACCATGGCTATCGAGACCCCCGCCCCGGAGGGCGTGCCCGGGCCTGGTGAGACCAAAACGCCGTCGTACCCAGCGAGTGCGGCAGCGGCATCCTCATCAGCGATGGTGTTGTTACGGACCACGTGCGTTTCCGCGCCCAATTGTTGCAGGTATCCGTTCAGGGTGTAAACGAAGCTGTCGAAGTTATCGATTACAAGGATGCGCGTCATGGGTTACTCTCGTTTGTCTCTGAACGGGTGCTGGCTAATGCTAGCCAACGGTTGAACCTGGGTCCGGCAGGAGGCTTGCTACCCACGGGTACACGAAGTAGAACAGCGAGTAACCGACGGCAGCCACTAGGATCAGTGACTCGATTACTTTGAGCCAGGCTGGGCCGGGCAGTATTCGCCAAATCGCAGCATACATTCGTTGCTATTCCTTACTGTTTCAGTGTCGGGTCGAGTGTGAGTAGCTCTTGCGGCATACCAGCGGACCGGGGCTGGTAGCTTTCAAAAACCGCATAGCCGATGGATCGCTCGAGGCTACCCGAGAGCTTGGGGTGACACGTGGTCATCGTGAGGATGCGATCTACGGCCGGCTTACCCTCCAGCCTGGGGAACGGATTGAGCACGTCGATTTGGGTCGGCAAGACGTATTCGATGTTGCGGAATCGATACGTGTAGTAGCCGTTTTGTGTCTCCACGACGATCGGATCCCCCACACGAAGGTTCATAATTTCTCGGAAAGGAGTTGGAACCCATCCGGAGCGGTGGGCTGCCATCGCGAAGTTTCCGATTTCCCCTGGCAGCTGCGTGTCGGAGTAGTGGCCAATTCCCAGCTCATAACTGTTAAGAACCGTGCGGAGATCCGTTCCCCCACCGATTCCTGATTGAAACCCCGGGCGAAAAGAGGGAACGTAGAGCACGCCAAGCTGCTCACCATCGGCAACAGGAGTAGGGAGAGGGATATCGCCGTCGTACATGATCCCGCCGACGTCTCCGGGGGGTGGCGAGGATTGAGCCTGCTCTTGCCAAGCCTTACTCTGCTGCTGTGAGGCCGTTTGCTGTTGGCTCGCCACGACCGTTGAGGACCAGATTGGCTGCCAGACAATGAAACCGAGCACCAGAACTCCACCCGTGATGAGGATCTCTCCCAGCACCCCGGTCACCGTAGCCTTACGCTGCCTGGTTCGCTTCTGGGGGCGTCGACGAGCTTCGTAGGAACCCTTATCGTCAGTACCTGCTCCCAAGAGATCATCCAGACCAGAGGATTGCTCGTTTAGTGGTGGATCTGTAGCCATGCGCTTTATTCTATTGCGTCGACGCTGTTAACAGAGTGGACATTACCGCCTGATTTTCTGAGTTCGTGATCATCGTACAAATAAAGCATCAGGACCATGCAAATTACAGCCGTGTAGTTCTCCCCAGCTGGGGATAGATATGTGGATAACTTGTCAGTTAACTGTGGAAGGTCATCAAATGCACACCAAAACCGCATATAACGGATGCCTACGCCCCATTTATTAGCTAAACTCATTGCTATGGCAGCATCAAAAGAGGTCAGCAAGAAGAAGTCCGGCATCGAGAAGGCTCAGCGCACGCCCAAAACTCCGCGCGCTGAGGATGCACCCAACCCGGTGTGGTTCAAGCCGGTGATGTTTGGATTCATGCTACTCGGACTCACCTGGATCATTGTTTTCTACCTGAGCGCGGGAGCGGCGTGGCCAATTCCGGCGCTGGGGCAAAGCAACATCTTTGTTGGCTTCGGAATTATGTTCGTTGGATTCCTGATGACAACGCGCTGGCGCTAAGCGAATCTCTTCAGATCTTCACTGCACGCTATCCCCAGCTCAGAAGAATTACACCCGTGTAGTTCTCCCCAGCTGGGGATAACTATGTGTATAACTATTTTCGTCTGTCGCGTTTTACCAAAAGGTGTAAATCGGCAGCACCCAAAAGGCGAAGCTAAAAGCTACCAGTATCAGCGCCCATACCGATATGAGGCTGACCTGGATCCATTTTTGTGACGGCTTACGCGTGTAGAGGTAAATAATTCCGACAACTAGGCCACCAATAAAACCGCCAACGTGTGCCTGCCATGCGATGTTTGTTCCAGGCAGGAACGTGATCCCGAAGTTTATGGCCAGAAGCACCAATAATTGCCTGACGTTTGAACCGAGTTTCTTTTGGATAACCAAGAAGGCACCCATTAAACCAAAGATTGCCCCAGAAGCGCCCACGACAGCCGTCGTGGCGTATTGCTGCGAGATATACCCAGACAACATAACAACGACTGATCCCGCAAAGCCTGCGATCAGGTACAAAGCCGCGTAGCGTACCTTGCCGAGAAAACTTTCTAGTATCCTCCCGAAAATCCACAACGAATACATATTGAGAAGGATGTGTAGGAAGAAGCTGGGGGAGTGCGCAAACATCGAAGTGAACATCCGCCAGGGCTCAAAACGCTCGGGAGTTCCGTAAAGAGGTGCGTACCAGAGGGCCTGTGTCACGCCTATTGGCTGGCCGACCCATTGAATAACAAACACTGCGGCGCAGATAGCGATGATCGCATACGTTACGACTGGTTTATCTGAGCTAAGAAACGAGTTGATGCGGCGCCCCACCGACCGAGAAGGCATTTGGCCGTTCTTCAGGCAGGTGGGGCAGACAACACCAACGGGTGCCTGGGTTTGGCACTCTGGACAGATTGTGCGACCACAGCGCTGACACAAAACAAAGCTTTGCCGCTTTGGGTGCCGATAACAGGTATCAGATGATTTCTCTGATGCTTGTTCACCGTAGTGTGCGCTCACGATCGAAGATGTCCTGTCCTGATAGTTATTTGTGAGTAAAAATGGAGTCTAAGACTAGACTGCTTCGATATCGATGCTGTTCATCACAACATCCTCAATCGGCTTATCTGCCCCGGCTGTAGCGACTGCGGCTATTGCGTCGACGACTGCACGAGACTCGTCATCAGCGACCTCGCCGAAGATGGTGTGCTTTCCCATGAGCCAATCGGTGTTGCCAACGGTGATGAAGAACTGCGAACCGTTCGTGCCTTCAGGCTTTCCAAAGCTGTTCATTCGCTTTCCTGCATTTGCCATTGCGAGCATGTAGGGTTTGGCGAAGTTGAGATCGGTATTGATCTCGTCATCGAAGGTGTAGCCGGGGCCGCCCGTTCCGGTTCCGGTGGGGTCTCCACCCTGGATCATAAAACCGGGGATAATGCGGTGAAAGATAACACCGTTGTAAAAGTCTTTTTCGACCAGGTCAGTAAAGTTTTTTACCGTTTTGGGGGCGTGATCTCCAAAAAGATTGATCTTGATGGTGCCGTGGTTAGTGTGGACTGTTGCGATAGATGTATGAAGAGCCATGTCGCTAATTCTAGTTGGCTATCAACAACAAAACTTGTAGACGTCTGGGAGTTCTAGGAAGAGGTAACGAATCGCTATCGATGATCGGATGCCCCACCAAACATAATCTTTTTCGTCACCCGAGTTACGAAATTGCTTTGACGTAGATGAAATTTTGTAACAATTCGGTGTAGCGTTGATAACTAGGCGTAGATGCCAATCACAAAGCGCCGATTAGAAGCGGAGGAACCCACTGTGTCGCTCTCACGCAAGCGCAAGCGCGAGCTTAAGAAGCTTAAAAACCATGCCGAAGACGTACTCAACGATCAGAAAATTGTTCTTGATCGGGCTAAGGACGTTATGTTCGAGGCAGGACTACAGGCAAAACACCTGTCGGACGAGTACGTAGCCCCTCGTGTCAATGAGGCCTATGAAACCGTTCGCCCAACAGTAGAGCGGGGTGTTGTTAGCGCCCGCAAGGCTATGAGCAGTATCCGACGCGCAGCAGCCCCAGCTGTCACCGCAGCACTTATTAGCGCTGTGAACACGCTCGAGGCTGCAGACGACCCACGTGCACGTCGCGCTTCGCAACGCATCGTTCAGCTCGGTAATCGCGCTGGGTTCGCAGTTAAGGCCCCTAGGAAGAAGCGTTCCGTCGGAGGAGTCATCGCTTTGAGCCTTGGGGTTGCTGCGGCTGCTGGCGTGGCTTACGCTCTCTGGCAGACATTCCGTGCTGACGACGAGCTCTGGATCGCTGCTGAGGATTCAGAGTAGCCCCTCACACCTAATAGGTGAGGCCTTGTTCCCGGTTCGGGAACAAGGCCTCACCTATTTTAACAGCGGCACAGTCGAAAATCGCCTTTCAAGCCACGAACCACATCTCTTGGTCCCTGGGTTGCAATGCGACTAAACAAAGCCCGTTAGAGACGATCCTCGCAACGCTCAGCGTAGAACGAGTCTCAGTGTCATCGTCTAACGGCCCCAGAGTACGGATAACATGTCGAGCCGGAACAACAAAACCCGCCTCCTGCACTGGGCAGGCGGCGGGTTTTATATTTTGTGGAGCCTAGGAGAATCGAACTCCTGACATCCTGCTTGCAAAGCAGGCACTCTACCAACTGAGTTAAGGCCCCTTACGGGTGAGATGCTTTCAGAACGCAACCGTTCTATTATACACATCTCGTGGGGCTACCAGGACTTGAACCTGGGACCTCTTCATTATCAGTGAAGCGCTCTAACCACCTGAGCTATAGCCCCGAAGACCCAAGAAGAAACACTACCGGATTTTTTGCAGATCTCCCAATCGAGATGCAAAAACCGCAGAAAATCACGGCGTGTCTCCTCGAGCACGGTTGTTTAACTGCTCGTAAACCCGAGCTGAAATCCACCCGTAATTTTCACAATAAGGTTATAAATAACTGCAACGACGGCACCGAGAGCTGTCCCAACGATTGTGTTCAGTACAGCACCGACGACGGTGAACCCCATGACCTGTTGAAGGCCGAGCACATCTGTCAATTTGAATTCATCACCAGCGATATCGGTAAAGACCGAACCAATCTTGTCTATAATCCCGGTCTGCGTGAGCACTGTAAAGATCAGAAAGACTGCTACAAGCATAACTATGGCAGCACTGAGTGACAGGAGGAACGAAAACTTTACAGCGGACCAAAAGTCCACGTAGACAAGCTTGAGTCGAACCTGCTTTGCCGGCGCTTTCTTTCGAGATTTACTCGCCAGCTTGTCAGCGACACTATTGCTCATTCGTTGCGTCCTTCTCTGTTACGTCCGTCACGACCTCGCCTACGGCGTTATCGGAATCGGATTCTTCGGTCTCGAGATTGCGTTCTGAATTTCGAGCGATTCCAATAATACGGTCGTTGTCTGGGAATCGTGCGAAGACAACGCCCATTGTGTTTCGTCCTTTAGCAGGAACTTCTGCAACGGAGGAGCGAACAACCTTGCCGCTCGCAAGTACAACAAGTACCTCATCCGACTCATCGACGATCAAACCGCCAACCAAATCACCGCGGTTTTCATCAAGCTTGGCAACCTTGACACCGAAACCGGAGCGGTTCTGGACACGGTATTCGTCGACCTTCGTGCGCTTGGCATAGCCACCCTCAGTGACGACAAAAACAAAACCATCATCTGTAACGGAGCTCGCGTCCAAAAGGCTATCACCGTCACGGAAGCCCATACCTCGAACACCGCTGGTAGAACGACCCATGGGGCGTAGAGCCGTGTCATTTGCTGTAAATCTGATGGACATACCCTTACGCGAAACCAAGAGAACATCAGAGTCTTCGTTCGCAAGAAGCGCTGAGACCAACTCGTCTCCCTCACGCAGCTTGATGGCAATAATACCGCCAGTACGATTGGTGTCGTACTCCGTAAGAGCCGTCTTCTTTACAAGACCTTCTCTGGTAGCAAGCAAGAGATATTGCGCGGCCTCGTAATTGGGGATGTCCAGAATCTGAGTAATCTGTTCCTCCGGCTGAAGCGCAAGAAGGTTAGCTACGTGCTGACCCTTCGCGTCACGACCACCCTCAGGAATCTCGTATGTCTTGGCCCGGTACACCCGGCCCGCATTCGTGAAGAAGAGAAGCCAGTGATGCGTTGTGGTGACAAAGAAGTGCTCGACAATGTCGTCAGCACGCAGCTGCGCACCCTTGACCCCCTTGCCGCCGCGGTGCTGGCTGCGATAGTTATCGCTGCGAGTACGCTTTACATAGCCACCGCGGGTAACTGTGACCACCATCTCCTCCTCGGGAATGAGGTCTTCGATGGACATGTCACCGCCGTAACCCATCATGATCTCAGTGCGACGGTCATCCCCGAATCGATCAACGATTTCGGTCAGCTCCTCGCTCACAATCTCGCGCTGGCGGGAGGGAGTTTCCAGGATGAAGTTGTATTCCTTGATCTTGGCCAAAAGCTCGTCGGCTTCTTCATTGATCTTCTGACGCTCGAGGGCTGCCAGACGGCGCAATTGCATGTCAAGGATCGCGCGGGCCTGAAGCTCGTCGATGTCGAGCAGCTCTATGAGGCCGTCGCGTGCCGCTTCAACGGTAGGGGAGCGTCGGATCAAGGCGATGACCTCATCAAGGGCGTCCAATGCCTTCAGATAGGCGCGCAGGATATGCATACGCTCTTCTGCCTTGCGTAGGCGGAACTGGGTGCGGCGAACGATCACTTCGATCTGATGCGCGACCCACGCCGTGATAAAGCCATCGATAGGCAGGGTACGAGGTACACCATCCACAATCGCGAGCATGTTTGCGCCAAAGTTTTCCTGCAGCTGCGTGTGCTTGTACAGGTTATTGAGGACAACTTTGGCTACGGCGTCACGCTTGAGCACGATAACGAGGCGCTGGCCCGTGCGGCCACTGGTCTCGTCACGAATATCAGCGATACCGCCGATCTTGCCGTCCTTAACCAGATCAGCGATCTTAATCGCGAGATTATCGGGGTTGACCTGGTAGGGCAGCTCTGTGATCACGAGACAGTTACGGCCCTGGAGTTCTTCCACACTCACAACGGCGCGCATCGTGATAGAACCACGACCCGTCGTGTAAGCGTCCTTAATTCCCTGCGTTCCCAAGATTTGAGCGCCAGTAGGGAAGTCGGGTCCCTTGATACGTTCCATCAGCGCCTCGAGTAGCTCCTCGCGGGAGGCCTCCGGGTGTGCCAGGTGCCAGAGAGCTCCGTCGGATACCTCGCGCAGGTTGTGCGGAGGAATGTTGGTGGCCATACCAACAGCGATACCAACGGATCCGTTAACGAGCAGGTTGGGAAAACGGCTCGGAAGAACGGCAGGTTCTTGTGTGCGCCCATCATAGTTGTCTTGGAAATCAACGGTTTCTTCGTCAATGTCGCGTACCATTTCGAGGGCGAGCGGAGCCATCTTGGTCTCGGTGTATCTGGGGGCAGCAGCGCCGTCGTTACCCGGGGAGCCGAAGTTACCCTGGCCGAGGGCAAGCGGATAACGCAGGCTCCATGGCTGTACGAGACGCACGAGTGCGTCGTAAATCGCACTGTCACCATGCGGGTGGAATTGCCCCATGACGTCGCCAACCACGCGAGCGCACTTGGAAAAAGCGCGGTCAGGACGGTAACCTCCGTCGTACATCGCGTAGATCACGCGGCGATGCACGGGCTTGAGCCCGTCGCGAACCTCTGGCAGTGCGCGGCCAACGATAACGCTCATCGCGTAGTCGAGGTAGCTGCGCTGCATCTCCATTTGGAGATCCACCTGATTAATCTTGCCGTGGTCGTGTGCTGTCGTCTCTTCTGCCATGTCTCTTCTCGCTCGTCGTTCTCAGGTCGAGTCGGGTGCCTCAATATTTGTTGGTCTCAATTGACCGGGATGCCGGTGTTACGTATCCATTCGCGAACGGATGCCCGTGGCTGGGGCGTTAACCGCATCATCCTTTCTAAATATCGAGGAACCGCACATCCTTTGCGTTCTTCTGAATAAAGTTTCGTCGGCTTTCCACATCTTCGCCCATGAGGGTTGTGAAGATTTGGTCGGCAGCGATTGCGTCGTCCAGGGTTACCTGAAGAAGCGTGCGGCTTTCCGGGGCCATCGTGGTTTCCCAGAGTTCCTTGTAGTCCATCTCGCCAAGACCCTTATAACGCTGAATCCCGTTGTCCTTGGGAATGCGATGGCCAGCGGCCTGCCCTGCTACGAGACGTCTATCGCGTTCTTCGTCGCTGTACACGTACTCGTGTTCGGCGTTGGTCCACTTGAGGCGATACAGCGGAGGTTGCGCCAGGTACACGTAGCCCTGGTCGATCAGCGGGCGCATGTAGCGGAACAAGAGCGTCAATAGCAGCGTTGTGATGTGCTGTCCATCGACATCGGCATCGGCCATCAAGACAATCTTGTGGTAGCGAGCCTTCTCCGCGTTAAATTCGTCGCCGATTCCGGCTCCGAACGCCGTGATCATTGCCTGAACCTCGGCATTGCCAAGGGCACGATCAAGGCGGGCCTTTTCAACGTTGAGGATTTTTCCTCGCAGCGGCAATATTGCCTGAGTCTCGGGGTTACGGCCCTGAACGGCGGAACCGCCGGCCGAGTCTCCCTCAACAATGAAGATCTCTGAGATTGACGGGTCTTTCGACTGGCAATCTTTGAGTTTTCCTGGCATTCCACCGCCCTCGAGGAGGCCCTTGCGTCGTGCAGTTTCCCTGGCCTTTCGGGCTGCCATTCGCGCTGTCGCCGCGGAGATAGCCTTGCGAATGATTTCTTTCGCAACGTTCGGGTTCCGACCGAACCAATCGCCCAACTGGTCACCGGTTACTTTTTGAACAAAGGCTTTGGCTTCTGTATTACCCAGCTTGGTTTTGGTTTGGCCCTCGAATTGGGGCTCACCCAATTTAATCGAGACAACAGCGGTGAGGCCCTCACGCACATCATCGCCGGAGAGGTTCTCATCTTTATCGCGAAGAATATTCTTTTCGCGGGCATATTTATTTACAAGTGTTGTGAGAGCCGCACGGAAACCTTCTTCGTGGGTGCCACCCTCATGAGTGTTGATCGTGTTTGCATAGGTGTGAACACTCTCCGTGTATGAGGTTGTCCACTGCATCGCGACCTCGAGGGCAATCTTTTTCTCAGGGTCTTCAAGTTCAAACGAAATTATTTCGTCATTCACGATATCCGCGCGCTTGGCTTTGTTCAGGAATGCAACATAGTCGACCAGGCCATTTTCGTAGAAAAAAACATCGTTGCGGAGCTTAATCTCGGTGGAATCATTGCTCTCCTCATCGTCAACAGGTTTTTCTACCCGCTCATCGGTGAGACTGATTCGCAGACCCTTGTTGAGGAACGCCATCTGTTGGAAGCGATTGCGGAGCGTATCGTAATCGAATTCAACGGTCTCAAAAATATCAGGGCTTGGCCAGAATGTGATCGTAGTTCCCGTTTCGGAGGATGCCTCACCCATTTCCAGGGGAGCATCGGGGACTCCGATGGTGAAGCGTTGACGATAAACATTTCCCTGACGACGAACCTCAACGGCGAGATGCGTCGACAGTGCGTTCACAACTGAGCTACCAACACCGTGAAGTCCACCTGAGACCGCATATCCGCCCCCGCCGAATTTTCCGCCGGCGTGAAGAATAGTGAGTACGACCTCGACGGTTGACTTCTTCTCCACAGGGTGAATGTCTACCGGGATGCCGCGCCCATTATCAACAACTCGCACCGCACCATCTTTGAGAATGGTGACTTCGATGTGATCACAGTACCCGGCAAGGGCTTCATCAACCGAGTTATCCACAATCTCATACACAAGGTGATGAAGACCGCGAGGACCGGTAGAACCGATGTACATACCCGGGCGTTTGCGTACCGCCTCGAGTCCCTCAAGAACCTGGATATCTCCAGCTCCGTATTCGTTTTCGTTCTGATCCGTATTTACTTCGGGACTCATATAGAAACGTTTCTCCTGACATGGAACATCCGACTATTAAGTCTACCAAGTTAACCACGGAGAAGTTGGCTATTCTGCGATCTAACGGACGTTTCTTTCCAGTTTGATCTGTTTTGTGTCCCTAGCCATAGGTATCGCGCGGGCCGCGCCCTGGAATGGACCTGAAGCCATGTTTCCATGAAGGTACGTCGGGGCCGAGAAATCGAATTGATTCAACACGCGCGTCTGGGTGGGTCAGTGAAATCTGCTCGAGAATACTCGAACGCATGAGTCGAAGCTGAGTAGCCCAGGCCGTTGAATCGCATTGAACAACCAAAACGCCATCAGCCAAATCGACTGGATGTGCGTGTTCAGCTACGTTTTCACCGGCGAGTTTCGCCCACCCAAGTAACACCTGCGACTGCGCTAACTGCGGAGTCCAACCGAGCTGTTGAGTTAGATTTCCTATCGTGGACCCAAGCGAGTGCGGGTCTCGACCCTTTCCGAAAGGAACCGATTCTCCCTTTTCCCCGGATCTACCACGTTTCGACGCGCCCTGACGCTTGCCCGACCAGACCTGTTTGAGGTGAAGATAGAGCCTAGTCGACTCGTTATCCACAGGCTCTGGGGATGGAACGTTGCCCACCATTATTTAGCTCCGACAATGGTGCCGCCCGATATGCGGATGATGTTCCACGTGAAACCGTCAGGAACATCCTCCTCTACCGCGGCGGTAACAATAACCTGCTCATACCCACCGATAGCATTTAAAAGTCGTTCCCTTCTGCGCAGATCTAATTCCGCAAAAACATCATCAAGAATAAGTACGGGGTCTCCCGTGGTACTTCGTTCCCTTACTCTCTCTGCCGAACCGAGTCTCAGAGCAAGTGCATACGACCAGGATTCACCGTGACTTGCGTATCCTTTGACAGGTAATCCGTTCAATTCCAAATAAAGATCATCCCGATGAGGCCCAACAAGTGTAATCGCTCGTTCAATCTCTTTTGATCGTACGGATGCGAGGGCTTTCCGAAATCGTTCAGCGGTTGGCGCTGACCTTGGCGACGGGTTTTCATCGACATCGCCTCCGGCGGAAATGGAGTCGATACTGTGAACCACAGTCATCCTGGGGGAGTGGTCATCGTCAGCAATGTGGCGATAGGCGTTGTGAACGGGAAGCCTCAATTGCTCGATCAGGCTGGTTCGAGCATCCATTATTTGAGAGCCCAGCGCGACAAGCCGCTCGTCCCAGACATCAAGGGTTGAGAGCTGAGAGTTCTGTGCTCCGACCTGTCTGGCTGATTTTAATAGCGTATTTCTTTGTTTGACCACCCGATCATAATCAGCCAGGATTTCAATCATTCTGGGAGAGTCTGCGACTATTCTCTCGTCCATGAATTTTCGACGAAGCGACGGGTCGCCACGAACAATACTCAGATCTTCCGGCGCAAAAAGGATGCTTGAAAAATAACGTGGTAATTCGCGTGGCTTGCTCGGACCTCGATTAACCTGAGCGCGGTTTGCGCCAGATTTATTAATCTGAAGTTCAAGGAGTAATTCTCGGTTTTCATGGGCGACCCGCATTCTAACAATCGCGGCATCCTGTCCTTGCCTAACCAGTGCATGATCGCCGGCGACTCTGTGTGAGCCAAGTGTTGCGAAATATCCGATTGCCTCTACAAGATTGGTTTTACCTTGACCGTTCCTACCTAGAAGGAGATTTGGTCCTGCCTCCAGCGATAAATCGCCGATGACATAGTTACGATAATCGGCCACACTGAGATGAGTGACCCTCATTCAATCAAGCCTTCCATACCTTATCTGAGAAGAAGATTGGGCTGCAGCAAGTACTTATAGCTGTCGAGTCCGGCTTCGTCCTTGCTGGTCTGACTCGTGATCAGAACAGGACCCGGCTTATTCGGGTTATCTGTTTTGGTGAACGAAATTCGTGCATATTCAGAATGAGCTGAACGCAAACCATCAAGCAAAAATTGAGGTTTGAGTGACACAACGGTATCTCCGCCGACCAGGTGAACATCGATTGTCTCGGATGCTTGGGCTGCTTCCGATCCCGCAGCCTCAAGAGTGACCCTGCCCTCGGTAAAGCTAAAGCGCAAAGCAGCCTCACGCTCAAGGACGAGTCCGACACGGTTTGTGGCTTCGATTAAATCATTTGTGTTGACAACCGCGTAGTTTTCAACAGTTTCCGGAAAAAGGCGGCGTACTGGAGGGAAGTTTCCCTTGATAAGAAGCGAAGTAACGGTCTTGTTATCTGCGGAAAAGGATATTAGTTCGCGCTCGTCTTTGCTCACAATCGCTACCGATACGGTTTTGCTGTGCGCAAATGTTTTACCGACCTCGGCAACTATTCGTGCGGGTACAAGCGCCGTAAGCTGTTCTGCCTCGATCGAGTTTTCCCAGTCAATCTCACGAACCGCTACACGATATCGATCAGTTGCGATCAGCCCAAGGTTGTTCTCGGTGATTTCGAATTGCACGCCTGTGATGACTGGAGTTACATCGTCTTTTGATGCAGCCATAGACACCTGAGAAATTGCAGTTGCAAAGTCGTCCCCCGGTACAAGTCCAGAAACCGTATCGACCTGAGGAATTGTGGGATATTCGTCAACGGGCATAGCGGGAAGGCTGAACGAAGCAGATCCGCATTTAACCTGTATTCGGCCGTCCTCAGTAGAAATAATTACGGGTGCCTGGGGAAGCTTATTAGCGATGTCATTGAGAAGCCGACCAGAGACAAGAGCCCGTCCGCCACTTTCAACGTCTGCCGAAACACTGGTTCGTGCAGATACTTCGTAGTCGAAAGAGGAGAGTGTGATAGTCGAACCGTCTGCCTCAATGAGGGCACCACTCAGCAGTGGCAATGTGGTCCGCTGCGGAAGAAGCTTGACTACAAAAGAAACGGCTTCGCTGAAGACATCTCGGTTGACAGTAAATTTCACTCGGGTCACCCCTGTGCTCGGTGGTAGGAAACGTGTTTACACAAATGTGCACCCCAATCTTTGCATATCCGACAGCATTCGGGGAGGCTTCCTTCACAAGATGGTGCCAATTTCATCAGAAAAGGGTCTTGTGTGAATAACAAGTTTTTGAGATTCATCCACAGCCTTAAATTGTTTTGTCATTCTCGGCGACCCTTTCACAGCGCAGATTTTGTAACTCTCTCCACACGAGTTGTGGATAACTTTTGGGGAAAGTGATTAATCTGTTGAGATCTGGGATCAAGTTGTGGAATTAGCTATCGCTAGGGGATGCTCGTTTTACAGCGGAATGACGGGATTCTACAGTCCGTCAACAAGTCACATGCGTGTAGTTCCCTAGAGAAATATGGCTTTAACAGAGTTATCCACATTTTCCACAGGGGTTAAGATTATTAACGAGAACCTAGTTAATTAACTCCACTCGATAACCTTCTCTTTTCAGCCCGTCTGAATTTTCAGATCTGGTGTTTCAGAAAGAAGATAAATTCCGCGTGTCCTTTTCAACAGTGATTCACAAGTGTTTCAAGATCTCTCAAACGACAAAACCTGAAACAGTTTCAGGTTTTACAGCTAGTCGATGATGGGAAGTAGCTGTAGCTATTTCTTATCGGTGGGGAAACGTAGGGGAATCAGCTGTGACAAGTTCTGTTTGTTCTTAACAGCAAAATGGTTCCACAGAATCGATTCTGTGGAACCATTTCGAGCTACGAGCGGCTTATTCACTTGTTCTGGTCTTATCCCAGACAATAATCTGGGATTTTTCTCAATCCCTCACAGAAATTGCTACGTGTACCCGGACTAGCGGTTTGTTTGTTTGATACGACTTGTGAGTTCAGTGACCTGATTGTAAATCGAACGACGTTCTTTCATTAGCTCACTAATTTTTTTGTTAGCATACATTACCGTTGTATGGTCACGTCCTCCGAAAAGTTGTCCGATCTTTGGGAGCGATAGATTAGTAAGTTCTCGACACAGATACATCGCAATTTGGCGAGCAGTGGCTAGTGTCTGAGAACGCGATGAACCATAAAGGTCATCCACACTGAGTTTGAAATAGTCGGCGGTGTGATTGATGATGTCAATTGGGGAAATAACATTATCCTCGTCGAGCGTAATCAGATCTTTGAGTACAGTTTGCACCAAAGGAAGATCAACAACTTGACGGTTAAGGCTTGCGAAAGCAGTCACTCGAATGAGAGTTCCCTCGAGCTCGCGAATATTTGAGGATGCTTTCGAAGCGATGTATTCCATAATCTCATCGGAGACTTGAAGCTGATCGTTCTGAGCTTTCTTGCGCAAAATTGCGATACGAGTTTCCAAATCGGGAGTTTGAACATCGGTGATTAGACCCCATTCGAAGCGAGAACGCATCCGGTCTTCAAACCCGGTCAGCTGCTTCGGAGGAAGGTCACTAGTGATCACCAATTGCTTATTGTGATCATGAAGGGTATTGAAAGTGTGGAAAAAAGCTTCTTGTGTTTCTGCTTTACCCTGCAAAAACTGGATGTCATCGATAAGCAAAATGTCGATGTTGCGATATCGGGCATGGAATTGATTGCCTTGATTATTTGCAATCGAATTAATGAAATCGTTTGTGAACTCTTCGCTACTTACGTAACGAACACGAATTCCACGATAGAGACTCTGAGCGTAGTGCCCAATAGCATGCAACAGGTGGGTTTTTCCCAGTCCTGACTCTCCATAAACAAAGAGAGGGTTATATGCTTTTGCGGGTGCCTCTGCCACCGCGACTGCTGCGGCATGAGCAAATCTATTTGACCCGCCAATAACAAAGTTATCGAAACTGTACTTGGGATTTAATCGACTATCTTCGATACTTTGCTGTGGTTCGCGCTGGGGCGTTGTAACGGCGTTTTCATCGACCGAAGGCTCAGCTCGCTCATCTGAAGTGGAATTATCTTGTGGTTCGCGTTCTGGATCAATCTCCGGATTGACAACCACGGCAAAAGTATTGATTCCTGAGCTTGCACCAACATCCAAAATTGCTTTCATAAGGGGTGCGCGCAGCCGGTGTTCGATCATACTTCGAGTAAATTCGTTGGGAACTTCGAGGTAGATGGTCCCAGCCATTACTCCACGAGGTTCGGCAAGTGCTACGAAACCCCGCATCGCTGGAGATACTCGGTCGTCGGCAATAAGCGTGTCAACAATAGTTGACCATGCCCACACGACATCATTTGGACCAGACATCAATCCTCGGCATTCTTGATGGTTTACTCACAGAGTTATCTACACAATTTACCCTATGAAATCGGTACTACGGAGCTTCTGAACTCTGAGCTGTGGATAACTTACTCACAACGGTAACCCGTTGATCTCCAAGTAATCAAGTTGAGACGAAATACGCGATCACCGATTTATTCTTCTGCTGAGAAAAATCTGGATAAAATGGCCGTTTTCCCTGTGCAGTTTGACGTGAGCGGTAATTCAGCGTATTTTTAACTCTTTGGATGGGTGCTTTGTGTGCCCTACAGACTTTCCGGTCAGACTTTGATCGGCTAATTGCAATAGTGTGGAGTTTGACATGAGTAAGAGAACGTTCCAGCCGAACAACCGTCGTCGCGCAAAGGTTCACGGTTTCCGCTTGAGGATGCGTACCCGTGCGGGTCGCTCTATCCTTTCGGCACGCCGTGCTAAAGGCCGCAGTAAGCTCTCTGCGTAGTAACTTAACAAATTAAGTACACTCATCGTGCTCTCGCATGAACATAGAATAACCTCGGCGATCGACTATCGTCGGACTGTTCGTGGGGGAGAGCGTGTTCGTGGGCGCCACTATTTGGGCCATGTTCAGGTACTAGATGCCGGGGCTGTGGCCCGATTTGGTTTTATCGTTTCTAAATCTGTTGGCATAGCACACACCAGAAACCTTGTTCGACGAAGGTTGAAGGCGATTGCGTATGAACTCATAGCCAACGGGATGATATCGGTCGATGTGGTTTTTCGAGCACATCCGAGTTCAGCAACAGCAACGTATTCCGAGCTTCGCCAGGATGTTTTACGCGGTGCCGAACAGATCCGAGTTTTTGGCGAAAAACCTGTCAAGGCTGCGGCCTCGTGAGTAGGGTATTTATTACTATCTTTCTCATCCCGAGGAATATCGCCGTTTTACTGCTCAAAATTTATCGTTTTCTCATATCTCCGATGTATGGTGATGTGTGTCGTTATTACCCATCCTGCTCGCGTTATTCGCTTGAAGCGATGCAGTCTTACGGTTTACTACGAGGAATATGTATGACAGCGTGGCGATTGCTTCGATGTAATCCGTGGTCCTCGGGTGGTATCGATGATGTACCGGAACGCGAACATAAACATATATCCCTTACTAACAAGGGATTTGTTATCGCATATCCCCAGAGAAAGGCACAGTAACACCGCATGGACTTATTAGGGACCATACTTTGGCCTATTCGCTGGGCTATTGAACTTATCATCGTATCTTGGCATTATTTCTTTACCTGGATCGGTCTTGATTCTTATCTAGGTATTACCTGGATTCTGTCTATTGTTGGTCTCGTTGTTGTGGTCAGGGCTTCCCTTATTCCACTCTTTGTGAGGCAGATCAAATCTCAGCGGCGGATGATGGAGATATCTCCGCAGCTTAAGAAAATTCAAGATAAATACAAGGGTAAAAAAGACCAATTTTCTCGTGAAGCTATGTCCCGCGAGACAATGGCACTATACAAGAACAACGGCACAAGTCCTTTTGCCTCGTGTATGCCAATTTTGGTTCAGATGCCTATTTTCTTCGGTCTTTTCTCTGTGCTGAGGAATGCAAGTGAGGATAAGGCCGGTGTAGGCCTTATGACAAAGGATCTTGCAACAGAGTTTGGTAAGGCTGAGATTTTTGGGGCTCCCCTCAACGCGACTTTTATGGGAGCTGTCAACGGTAATGGTTCCTGGGAAGTTATCGTAATTGCAACAACTCTCGTTGTACTGATGACTGCATCTCAGTTCTATACACAACTTCAGATCACATCGAAGAACGTTTCGGATGAGACTAAGAATTCTCCGATGTACAAACAGCAACGAATCTTGCTTTATATCATCCCGTTCATGTTTGTTTTCTCGGGAGTGACGTTCCCACTAGGACTTAACTTTTATTGGTTCTCTTCAAATGTCTGGGCAATGGTCCAACAATATATCGTTATTCGACAGATGCCTACGCCTGGCAGTGCTGCCTTCCGTGAGCGACAAGAGAGGCTAGCTCGTAAAGGCAAATTGGAGATCACAGAAGCTGAAAAAGCTGAAGAAGACGCAACGCCTAAAACACAACGGCAGCAACCTGTAGGTAAAAAGCGAGCCAAAAAGAACCCAGGCAAGAAGTAGTAAGGATTTTCTCAGTGACCGATCAAATTGAAAAAGCAGACGCAACAGAATTACTAGTTGGAGATTCCCGATCACATGCACAACTTGACGAAGAAGGAGATATCGCAGCTGACTATATTGAAGAGTTGCTAGATATAGCTGACCTCGATGGAGATATCGATATAACAGCGCGTAATGGTCGTGCATATATCTCAGTGAACGATGGTGAGGCTGAAAGCAGTGGACTTGGTCTTCTTTCTCAGCCGGACACCGTTAACGCACTTCAAGAACTAACAAGACTTGCTGTTCAGAATAAAACTGGTGAGTTTTCTCGTTTGATCCTTGATATAGGTGGATCCCGTGAGGCACGTACGAAAGAACTTAACCTCATGGTTGAGAACGCTATCGTGAAGATTGAAGCCGGTAGTGATCGAGAATCTTTCCCGGCAATGTCGTCGTACGAACGCAAACTGATTCACGACTTCGTCTCTGAGGCTGGTTACCATTCTGAATCAGAAGGCGAAGGGCGTAATCGCCATATTGTTATATCTCCACTTGCCTAGTTTCACGTGAAACAGTGACTCACGTAATGATCGAAACAGAACCTGCGATTGCCCAGGAATTATTTCCTGATCGTATTCAACTTCTCAGAGAATTCACTCATAATCTTTGTGACAAAGGGGAAGAACTTGGGCTAATTGGTCCTTTGGAACTTCCTCGAATCTGGACAAGACATATTCTCAACTGTGCAATCGTCGCTCCGTTGCTACGGCCAGGCACTGTTGGTGATATTGGATCAGGAGCGGGTTTACCTGGTCTTGTGCTTGCCATTGTTAGGCCTGATGTCAACTTTGTCCTTGTCGAACCAATGGAGAGAAGAGTTTCATGGCTGCAAAGCCAGGTTTCGGTTTTAAACCTCAAAAACGTGACGGTTATGAGGGCTAGAGCTGAAGAAATAGATTCCTCAATAATTCTTGATCAGGTTACTGCACGAGCAGTCAGCTCTCTTCAAAAGCTAATACCACTGACAGCACCCCTGGTGAGACCAGGTGGGGAACTTGTGTTGATGAAGGGTGCCAATGTTGAAAATGAGATTTCGGCTGCGGCGAAACAAATTAAAAAGAATCACATTCTGAATTCTGAGGTACTAGTCTTAGGTACAGGTATTCTCATTGAAGAAACTCGCGTCTTCAGGGCTACAGTTGGCGGAGGCATATCACCCAACTGAGATGTCTGAGGTGGCTGTTAGTGTTCCACGTGAAACATACCTTATTCAGTTCCCAGCCGTTCACTTCGTCAGAGCAAAGGAATCATGAGTTTAGAATCAAGTGCGCCACTCGGACGTCAGGTGGCTGATAAGGCTCGACGCCGTCGGCTACTCAAGGAGAACCCCGCTCCTTTCCCAACAAAAACCAGGGTGCTTACGATTTCCAATCAAAAAGGGGGAGTGGGTAAAACCACCACCACAGTCAACCTCGCCGCATCGTTAGCTATGTCTGGAGCGCGCGTACTGGTAATTGATCTTGACCCACAGGGAAATGCATCCACTGCGCTCGGGGCTGAACATCGTGAAGAGACCCCTAGCGTATATGACGTTATTATCGGTGATAAGCCGATGGCCGACGTCATTCAGAAAAGCCCACAGGTTGATAACCTTTTTTGTGTACCTGCAACGATTCATCTTGCGGGTGCCGAAATTGAACTAGTTTCTCTTGTTGCTAGAGAGCAACGGCTTCGACGTGCTCTTGATATATTTTTGGCTAGTCAAGACAATCCTTTTCATTATGTTTTTATAGATTGTCCACCTTCTCTCGGGCTACTGACGATTAACGCGTTTGTAGCAGCCCGTGAAGTTCTTATCCCAATTCAGTGTGAATACTACGCGCTAGAGGGTCTGAGTCAACTACTTAAAAATATTCAGCTCATTGAACTTCACCTTAATCCTGATCTTCGAGTATCCACTATTCTCCTGACGATGTATGACTCACGTACGAACTTGGCCTTAGAAGTGGCCAATGAAGTTCGGGCACATTTCCCTAAACAGACGCTAAAAACAGTGATTCCCCGATCGGTGAGGATATCCGAGGCGCCTAGTTACGGCCAGAGCGTTATCGAATATGATGAGTCGTCGACTGGAGCACTCGCATATCTCGAAGCAGCAGCAGAAATAGGACACAGAGGCGCCCCTCGGGAGGACAATACTAATGGCAACTAAGAAAAGAACAGGTCTGGGACGCGGTATCGGCGCTCTCATCCCCAATTCAGAAGATTCAGGAAAACGTCCAGTAGATGTTTTTTTTGATGCCCAACCTAAAAGCCCCTCGATAACGGCACCGGACGTTCCTGAACTTATTCAAGTTCCCGGAGCTAGACTTGCGCAATTGTCGCCCTCTGACATCATTCCAAATGCGAACCAGCCGCGAACTGAATTTGACCCTGAAGCACTTGCCGAACTTGAACACAGCATTCGGGAGTTTGGTGTATTACAGCCCATCGTTGTTCGCCCAATTGACCCTGTTCCTCCGGCGGGAGAACCTCAATATGAACTTATTATGGGGGAGCGTCGACTACGGGCAAGCAAAGCGGTCGGACGCAAGAGTATTCCAGCAGTAGTCAGGGAAACGGCAGATGAGGATATGCTCAGAGACGCCCTCCTCGAGAACCTGCATCGTGCGGAATTAAATCCACTGGAAGAGGCCTCTGCGTATCAGCAATTGCTTGCAGACTTCGGAATTACTCAAGAACAACTTGCGAAAAAAATTGGTCGCTCTCGTCCGCAAATTAGCAATACAATGCGCTTGCTTCAGCTCCCCGAGAAAGTTCAAAATAAGGTAGCTTCTGGGGTTCTTTCTGCCGGTCACGCACGAGCAATATTGTCATTGAGTGGTGACTCCGATGCGATGTTGGCTTTATCGGACAAAATTGTAAACGAAGATCTATCTGTCCGGGCTGCCGAGGCGGTAGCTGCTCAATCTCCCAAAAAAAAGAACAAACCAAAAGCCGGCGGCAGAATGGCCCAACTTGCTGAAATTTCAGAGAGATTAGGTGACCGACTTGACACTAGAGTTCGGATTAATCTTGGAAGCAAAAAAGGACAGATTGTTATTGAGTTCGCAACTGTCCAAGACATGAATCGCATCTTAAACGAATTGGGCGATCAGGGGTTCGGGAAGTAAATTTCAGATTAAAGAAGATATTGAATTCCACGAAACGTCAATCGTGCACAACGCAGTTTATGTTTCACGTGAAACGTGACTGAATCTTTACGCTCAAATTTTATGTCGACCAGCTAGTCGTCGTAAATCGTGAACGGGAACGCAAAAGCGAGTTTTTCTGTAAGGGGTGGGTCCACTTAAGTCATTTTTCGCTTAGGATTCGTTTCAGTGCGAAAAAGATAGAAATTTTATAAAATTCACTACCATATATTTAGAGTGGTTGCGAATTTAAATTAAGTAAAAAATATGTGGACTAACTATCTTTTTAGGCTTTCTTGCGAAATTTGTTACTCGCAAATGCAGCAAGAACTAAGCTAGAGCAAAATTCCGGCAAGGAAATGCCATCTTCTTCTGCAGCTAAAGGTAAGAGAGATGTCTCTGTAAACCCTGGCATCACACTTGCTTCAAGAAACGTTGGTGAGGCATCCTCGTTCACGATGAAATCTATCCGCGACAGTAGACCCAGCCCTAAAGACGTGTGACAGTGAAGGGCAGTACTCGTGAGAGTATCCAGCACGTGTGAACTAACACGCGCAGGGGTAAAGAAAGTGGTCTCTCCTGCGTTGTATCTAGCCTCAAAACTGTAAATCCCGTTTCGGGGGACGATCTCTATTGGCGAAAAGGCTCTGAGGGCATCCCCATCATTGAAGATTGTCACGGAAGCTTCTAATCCTGAAACAAAGCTTTCAATAAGAGCACAATCGCTATATGTAAAGGCTTCGATCATAGCCTGCGGAAGTTCTTCTGCAGAGTGAACTACCGTTACACCCTGCCCAGATCCCCCTTGGCTAGGCTTGACGACAAGGGGGAGCCCTAACCGATCAATCACGACAGGAAGAACACTCGAGGAACCCAACTCACGAAAGATATCCCGCGGGAGAGTCATCCCCGAAGCGATGTTTACACCTGAGCGCTCAACCACCGCCTTCGCGTGGGGTTTAGACCAGGCGAGAGCCGCTGCGGACGGTGATGAACCAACATAGGGTATCTCCAACGCTGAGATGATATCGAGTAGTGCACCATCTTCCCCGCTTGAACCGTGAAGGGCCGGCCAGACAACATCCGGCCGTTGGTCAGTCAAATAGGGCACAAGCTCTGAATCAGGTTCTCGCTCAACGACGGAATACCCAGCTGCGATGAGGGCGTCACTGATGCGTCTACCAGACCTCAACGAGATCTCCCTCTCATGGGAAATCCCGCCGGCGAGAATCATCACTGTCAATTGATTAGTTGAATTCAACACTGTCTCCTTCATCCGGAAAAGATCATTTCGTTTGACGATCAATCAATTGAGATTTGGTGGTGGCGCGTAAAAACTGGATGTACTACTTAAGCTAGACCCTACTGCTGGAGAACCAAAAGTCCCGCTGAGATCAAGTTCCGCGCGGATGACGGTTGCAAGGCGATGAATACCAATCGTAATTTCGGTCTCATCCGGATAACAAAACGACAAACGGATATTATTTTTCCCATTTCCGTCAGAATAAAATGCCGTCCCCGGTGTGTAAGCAACCAATTCCCTGACAGCCCGAGGCAACATTGCTTTGGAATCAAGCTGGGGAGGGACTGTTAACCAGACGAAAAAACCGCCGTTAGGATTTGTCCACTCCATATCCGGTAAAGAATCTTCAAGAGCAGTGATCATCGCATTTTTTCTGCTGTGGTAAATACCTCGAAAAGTGTTGATCTGAGCTAACCAATCTGTATTGGCCAGGTAATCGGAAATAATATGCTGACTGAAAGAGCTAGGACATAAGATGGCAGACTCTGCCGCAAGTATTAGCTTTTCACGGATTGCGTGTGGAGCTAAAGCCCATCCAATTCGAAATCCCGGTGCGAGGGTCTTCGAAAAAGAACCCAGATAGATGACCCCTTCATCACTTGATCGGATAGCGTCGGGCGCTTTTTCCGTGAATGACAGCATCCCATATGGGTTATCTTCAAGAATGAGAATCTGATATTGTCGGCAAATTTCACTGACTTGTAGGCGTCTCTCAGCACTGAGAGTGACTCCGGCAGGATTATGAAAGTTGGGGATTGTGTAAAGGAACTTTATGGTTTTGCCCTCAGATCGGAGTCTGATAATCCGTTCTTCGAGTAGCTCGGGAATGAGACCGTTCTCATCCATGGAAACGTGCGAAATTTCTGCCTGATAGGAACGAAAAATGCCGATCGCTCCGACGTAACTGGGTGATTCGGCGAGCACAACATCCCCCGGATCGATGAAGATCTTGGTAACCAGATCTAACGCTTGCTGCGATCCCGTTGTTACGACCACATCATCAGGATTTGCAGCTATACCTTCCGCAGCCATGACCTGCGTAATCTGGTGTCTCAGCTCAGGAACTCCTTGACCAGATCCGTATTGGAGCGCTTGCGGCCCGTGAAGGGTCATTACGCGCTCAAACGCACCCGTTATGTTGTCAGAGCACAGACCAGCAACAAACGGCATTCCTCCGGCCAGGGAGACAACTTCTGGCCTGGATGCTACGGAAAAGAGTGCCCTCACTTCAGAAACGCTAAGACCGGACGCTCTCGCGGCATAGTGGTCATACCATGGGTCGAGCCTATTTCCGATGATGGTCTGTGCCGTCACGCAGGTTCCTTTAATTTGTCGGGGTTGAGATTCTAGATACTCCGGATACAACAACCCTACTCCGAATAAAATTCGGTAATGACTGCAGTAACTACCGATCATTATTTAATTTATTCGGTAATAAGCGGAAATTTATTAATATTATTCAACATAAGTCATAAATCAGGACCTAGAAAAACTTCCAACAATGCGATGGCAAGTAAATCCTGCGATTATCGCCTTCAGTTATTTTGTTGCTTGGAATTTGCTGAGCAACCAGGAAAACTTAACGCTGTTCATCGCGCACAAACGCGCGGGCACGGTTTTAGGGGCAACGGAACGACAAGAGATGACATAAAAATAGCTTTGCGGCATCCGATCATCGAATGCCGCAAAGCCACTTACTGTTTTTTATTTGTGAGCCTTATCGCCAAGCAGGTATGGCTAAAGGAAAGGACGTTCGAAATTTAGAGAAAGTCGACGAGTTCTTTTTCAATGGCAACCTTTGGCTGCGCGCCGATGATTGTCTTTACCTCTTCGCCACCCTTGAAAACCTTCATCGCGGGGATAGAGGTAATACGGTATTTGGCAGCAAGAGAAGGGTTTTCGTCAACGTTCAGTTTGACGATGGTGATTTTATCCGAATTCTCTGAGGCGATCTGGTCAAGTACAGGCCCAACCAAACGGCAAGGACCGCACCATTCAGCCCAGAAATCAACGAGTACTGGCTTGTCGCTGTTGAGAACTTCTTCGGTAAAAGTTGCTTCGGTTACATCGTGTGCAGACATAATAAATCTCCTTTGGGTTTATGTTATTTGCCGCGGGCGGCAAGGTAGTGTTCAGCATCAAGGGCGGCAACCGTACCTGAGGCTGCAGCCGTCACTGCCTGACGGTAAGTGGGGTCGATCACATCGCCTGCCGCAAAAACACCGTCGACAGATGTTTTGGAACTGCGTCCGGCAACGGCAATTGTGCCTTCGTCAGTAAGATCCAATTTGCCATGAACCAAGTGAGTCCTAGGATCATTACCGATTGCGATGAATAAGCCGTCAAGCGGGATTTCGCTCGTTTCGCCGCTTACGGTATCGCGGAGGGAAACCCCATCCACGGCTTCCTCACCTGAGATACCGACAACCTCGGAGTTCCACACAAACTCGATCTTCTCGTTATCAAAGGCGCGTTGTTGCATAATCTTTGAGGCGCGTAATGTGTCCTTACGGTGAATCACATACACCTTTGAGGCGAAGCGGGTGAGGAAGGTAGCCTCTTCCATCGCGGAATCTCCACCACCCACAACTGCAATAGTTTTCTCTTTGAAGAAGAAACCATCACACGTTGCACACCAGGACACCCCGCGGCCTGATAGTCGCTCCTCATCAGCTAATCCGAGCTTGCGATAGGCGGATCCCGTGGCAAAAATGATGGCATGAGCCTCATGGGTTTCGCCGTTTCCGAGTGTAACCTTCTTGATATCCCCAGACAGGTCGAGATCCGTGACATCATCATAGGCCACGGTTGTACCGAACTTTTCTGCCTGCTCCTGCATCATGTCCATAAGAGCAGGCCCCTGAACTCCCTCGGGAAAACCAGGAAAATTTTCGACCTCAGTAGTATTCATGAGCTCACCACCGGCTTCCACCGAACTTGCAAGCAGCAATGGCTCAAAGCCGGCACGAGATGCGTAAATGGCTGCAGTGTATCCGGCGGGACCTGAGCCAATGATAATGATGTGTCGCAAGCGAAACTCTCCTTATGTGTCGGGGAATATAACCCATCCTATTGTTCAGTTATTCCCACCGATGCGTGTATTACCTGGGAAGAAGAGAATTCTGGTGCGCAGTCTCATTTTCGGGATCATTTTCCTGATCCAGCCGTCGTTTACGATTTCTTACGCTGCGCCACGCCCCGAAACCGAGAAAACCAGCAACGAGAATCCCCATCACGACCAGTCCGATCGTCTCCCACTGTGCCCGAATGCTGAGCGGAATATGGACGGGAGTTCCGATGAGTTGTCCTGCTTCGCTGCGGAGAGTCACCGTTAGGTTTACCTCCCCATTAGATACCCGCGAGGTAACGGGAACCTTGATCGTGTTTTGCGCGTTTGCTTCCACACGCGTGACCTCGTCAGCATCCGTAATCGTAATTCTATTGTTGGATGCCTCGGTGTGGATACCGACTTTGGCCGGAAACGGCGAAGAATTACTTACCTGAACTGGAACTTCAGATTGCGCTGAGGCTACAGTAATCGTCTGTGAAGAGGTAATGCTGACCCAATTGAGAGTCGCAGTATCCGTTTCGAAATAAGGAATTGTTCTGTCTGAGAAGGTGTTGCCCGGTCTCGCGATCGAGGTGCTAAAAAGGTTGAGTACCCGTGCCCGTTGAATACCGATAGGCAATTGAGGACTCTCGAAAATAGCTGAGAAATCAACAATTTTATTTTCTGATATCAGTCCCTCGCGAAGCGTAGACAGCCGATCGGGGCTGATCGCCCTCTCAGTCAGGTCTAGCTTGAGCGGTTCGGGAACTGAGCCCCCCTCGGAGGTGAGCGTAGTTGAAGCATCGTTCAGCGATAACATCTGAGTCCAAGGGAGGGCAGAAAGTGAATTTACCGTATCCGTGATGCGACTATTTCCCGCAATCTTGGAACGGTCAAGGGCTACCATGATGTGCTGACGCGCACCAGCGCCCTTCTGAGCAAGCAGGGCAAGGTCTGAGGCAGTGTGACTGGCTCCCGCAGCGTATTCCAGGCTATTCGTTGCAGATAGCTGTTCGCCGAGGGAGGCTGTGGTATCGCTGTCGATAATGAGCGATTTTGAGCCGCTCACAGCAGCTCGTGCGTTTGTGTACAGAGTTGGCTGGATATCCAGGTTGTCAGAATCGATGATGATGGTATCGAAACCATTATTGGACATAAAAGTAAGATCATCTGCCACGATTGAATTAGCAGAAGGCCATGCTGTTTTGGGGAGTGTGTAGTTCCATGCGCTTAGCTCATCTGCGGTGAGAGCTGTACCCTCTGTTGACGTTGGCTGGCTTGAGACGTCTCGCTTAGGATCATAGAAATCGAGGTTCTTCACGCTGAGGGGTCGGTCCAACCCGATTTGGGATTGTGCGGAGAGGTCGGCGTCTGAAAATTGCAATGCGAAACTAGGGTTGGTGGCAGCGGCCAACTGCTTCAGCCAATCTTTGGCGGATGTAGGGGCCGAGTCCGCAAGGATTCGAATTGAAGCAATCACCCGGGGATCGATTGCAAGAACAGCGTTAGCCGCTATCGCAGCGTTCAGAGATTGTGCGAGCGAGCCATTGCTTGCAGTCAGCTCTGCGAGTTTGTCGCTGCCCGCAAGACCGAAGATATCGGAAGGGAGAACCAGCGGAATTATGGGGGTTACTATTACCGATCCCTTCGCAGCAACTTGACCCCATACGATGCTGCTGCGTCCGGATAGCGGGTCGCTAATGTCTTTTCCCGTGACATTAGCGGCAATCGTATACACACCAGGTTCCGCAGGATTTAGCCCGAGAGAAGCCGCCGGGAACGTAAAACCCTGTTCAACGCTGGAATGATTTGCGATCCGATCAATTCCGCCCGTATACACAATTGTTCCCAGCTGACCCTCGGGAGGATTCTCCTCGTTCACAGCTTCGCTCAGGTTAGCAGTATCGGGAATTCGGTTACGGTCAACGTGGATTTTGACGGCTAGGCTCGTAACATCCACGTCGGTATTGTTATTTACCCTTACCGATACCGACAGTGTGCTCTGATCAACTGCGACGAGGGGTGAACTCGGTGCCATCGCCAGCGAAAAATCTTTCACTTCGGCTGGAACGTCAGACGTGATCTGAGTCGTATTTACCTCGGAAACAGGTTGAACTACAGATCCAATGGCTGAGCGGGCGGACTCGAAAGTAACCCCAGTGAAGGCCAAGCTGCCAAGTAGTACCGCGATCAGAACAGCGCCGCCCGCCACGATCGCAGGGTACCGGAGAGCGCGAGAACGGGTTTTACGCGCTTCGGACATACACGAGATTCTACGATGTAACCCTGTGGAAAACATTCGTGGCGTACCGCTGAGTGCATTTTCTGTCGGATTTTCACTGGTCCATTGCAAAATTTGCGCAGCTTGACCCTCTAACATTGCAATCATGCTTAACATGTCTGACTCCGTTGCCGCGCTACGTTCAGTTGCCGAGTCTCCCGTTGTAAGTTTGTTGTCGGCCGCATTCTCCAATGCCGGCCACGAACTCGCTTTAGTTGGGGGACCTGTCAGGGACGCGCTACTTGGACGTACAGTCAACGACCTTGATTTCACCACCTCGGCATCCCCGGACGAGATTTTGCGCATCGTAAAGCCGCATTCCTCTGCGCAGTGGGATGTCGGTCGAGCTTTTGGCACTATCGCAGCTCAGATCGGGGAGGAAAGCGTTGAGATAACAACGTATAGAGCGGATAGTTATGACTCCGACTCGCGAAAACCAGAGGTCGTATTTGGCGACAATATCGAGGGTGATCTGCGACGCCGAGACTTCACTGTGAACGCGATGGCCCTCCGACTTCCCGATCAGGTCCTCATCGACCCCTACGGGGGCGTAGAAGACCTGCTTGAAGCCCGGCTCCGCACTCCTGGAACCCCGGAGCAATCGTTTAGCGACGATCCCCTTCGTATGATGCGCGCCGCCCGATTTGCATCTCAGCTGAGCTTTGAGGTCGACCCTGGCGTGTTTACTGCAATGCAGAGTATGGCTGAGCGACTCGCGATAATTTCACGAGAGAGAATAAGGGATGAGCTGAACAAGCTACTCTCCACGGACAACCCTCGGGTTGGTCTCTCTATCTTGGTAGATACCGGGTTGATGGAGCATTTCCTTCCCGAAGTACCAGAGCTGAAACTTACCGCAGACGATCACAACAGACACAAGGATGTGTACCAACACAGCCTTACTGTTTTGGAGCAGGCAATCTCGCTTGAAAAGGAACGCTCACGAGAAAAGGATGCCGTCCCAGACCTGGTCCTCCGGCTCGCCGCCCTGCTTCACGACATAGGTAAGCCCTCCACACGACGTTTTGAGGGTGGCGGAGTTGTCACCTTTCACCATCACGATGTTGTCGGCTCGAAGATGGCAAAGAAACGACTTCGAGAGCTTCGCTACGACAATGACACCATCAAGGCTGTCGGTCGCCTCGTAGAACTACACCTCAGATTCTTCGGCTACACCGACGCAAAGTGGTCGGATTCCGCAGTTCGGCGTTACGTGCGCGACGCCGGATCGTATCTTGACCAGTTGCATATTCTGGTTCGAGCAGACGTCACTACCCAAAACATTCGAAAGGCGGACAGGCTCGCGTTTGCTTATGACGATCTAGAGGAACGCATCCGTATCCTTCGCGATCAGGAGGAAATGGACTCCGTTCGCCCCGATCTCGATGGGGAGCAGATTATGCGACTGCTGGGCATTCGGCCCGGCCCTGTCGTCGGAAAGGCCTATAAGTTCTTGATGGAGCTTCGGCTCGACGAGGGCGTACTTGGCGAGGAAGAGGCTACGACCAGGTTGCTCGCCTGGGCGCGGGAAGAGGGAATCGAGACGTCACGATGAGTGTTCGGCCATTGACAGATGCACAGCGAGTTCTCTTTATCCACGCTCATCCGGATGATGAAACTATTTCGACAGGCGGAACTATTGCGTTGATGGTCGAGCGCGGCGTCCACGTCACCGTGCTTACCTCGAACAGAGGAGAAGGTGGCGAGGTCGTACCCGGGCCGCTGAGCGCCCTGCAGGGGACAGAGCAGCTTGGCCCGTATCGTGTCGGGGAGATAGCGCGAGCGATGGCGGCGCTCGGGGTGACGGATCAGCGTTTCTTGGGGGCGGCATCCGCTCGAATCGATGGAAAAGTTTTTCGTGAGTACCGGGATTCTGGGATGCAATGGGGGCTGGATGGATTTGCGGTTCCAGATCCGGCAGCCCCTGCAAAATCGTTCTGCCGGGCGACGTTCGACGAGGTCCTTGCGGATGCGCGCAGCGTGGCTCTCGACGTAAACCCCGACGCAATCGTGAGTTACGACGAGAATGGTGGTTACGGGCATCCTGATCATGTGCGCTGCCATGAGATCGCGGTCGAACTCTCGCGCGACCTGTCTGTTCCGTTCTACATGGTGGTGCCTGCAGGTTCGCCCGCCGAGGTCGATATTGAGGTCGATATTGGGCCGGCTTTCGATAGGAAGGTGGCTGCCCTGCGCGCCCACCAGACTCAACTCACGGTTCACGGTACCGACCTGGTTCACTCGGGAGGCCAGCGCCAGGCGATTGACCGAGTGGAGCGGTTTCGTTTATTTGTGTGATTGTTTGGCCACGAGCGAGTCGCGGATCTGACGGCGCAATACTTTGCCGATGAGAGACCTCGGCAGCTCGTCCACCTGAACGATTCTCTTGGGAACCTTGTACGCCGTGAGATTAATGCGGCAAAAATCGCGGAGAGCCGTCGGGTCGAAGGCAGCTCCGTTTCGCACTATGACAACTGCGGTGACGTCTTCACCGCCGCCGGTGCGGGGAAGGCCGACAACTGCCGCGCCTTCGATATCAGGGTGCCGCATGAGGGTCTCTTCGACCTCCGAGGGGGAAACGTTGAAACCACCCGTGATGATGATTTCTTTGATCCTGTCGATGACCGTCACAAAGCCGTCTTCGGACACCGTGACGATATCTCCGGTGCGTAGCCATCCCCCCTCGAGTAGGGTGGCGGCGGTGTCTTCGTCACGGCCCCAATAACCTTGGAACACCTGCGGTCCACGGATAAGCAGTTCTCCTGCCTCGCCGATATCTAGGTCTTCCGTTGGGTTGTCGGGATTGATCACGCGGATTTCGGTGCTGGGGAAGGGGACTCCAACGGTGCCTGGCCTCCGCGACGGCCCGATGGGGTTTCCGAGGGCAACCGGTGAGGATTCGGTCATTCCATAGCCCTCGACGAGGAGCCCACCTGTGGCTTGTTCCCACCTGGTGACCGTCGCAACGGGCAGCGACATTGCGCCGGAGATCGCGAAACGGATGCTCGACAGATCAATACCGCGTTGTTCAGACGATCTCGCCAGTTGATCATAGATCGGAGGGACAGCCGGCAGGAATGTGGGGGGATTCTTTTTGGCGCTTGCGAGCACGGTTTCAACGTTGAACTTGGGAAAGAGTACGAGCTTCGCGCCCATGCTCATTGCGAAGGTAAGGCAGAGGGTCATGCCGTACGCGTGGAAAAGCGGAAGGACACCGTAGAAGATTTCCTCTCCTCTGACCAGCCCCGGGACCCATGCCTCTCCCTGCATTGCGTTTGCCCTGAGGTTTCGGTGGGTCAGAATGACGCCCTTCGGGAATCCCGTGGTACCGCTGGTGTATTGCAGTAGCGCAATATCGTTGATTCCAGGGCGGGGGAATTTTTTGGATAGCTTCTTGCCGCTCAGAAGTTTTTTCCAGGTGAAAACATTATGTGCCGAGGGTTTCGACGTCATAGCGGAGCGGCTTTTTCTTGCCTGGGGGAGAGGAAGCCGGAGGGCCAGGCGCTTCCCAAGGGGGAGCGCATCCGACATGTTAACCGAGATAATTGTGTCTACGGAGATGTCATCCGGAAAATCACTGATGGTGTCGTAAATCTTGTCCCAGACAATTGCGACTTTTGCACCGTGATCTTCGAATTGATGCCGCAGCTCGCGGGGCGTATAGAGCGGGTTATGCTCGACGACGATTGCGCCGAGCCTCAGCGTCGCATAGAACGCCACGACATGCTGCGGGCAATTGGGTAACACCAAAGCCAGACGATCACCTGCTCTGACGCCAACCCTGCGAAGTCCTTCCGCGGCGCGGGCGATCTGATCTGCCATTTCCGAGTAAGAGGTTTCGGCGCCATAGAACGACAGCGCCGTTTTGTCTGCGTACTTTGCCACGGAGGCATCGAGCATGTCTACGAGCGACTCTGTCGGCTCGGGGATCTCGTGAGGAACCCCATCTGCGTATGAGCTCAGCCAGGGTTTATTTTCGTAACGGTACATCGGGTCCTCCCCTGATTGACGCTATTCTCATAGTTTAGTTCTGTGGGGCAGCTGTGGCCGGGATATTCAGGTACTTCGGACGATTCAATGTTTGCTGGTTACGGTGATTCTGTTCGCCGCATATTGCGAGAATACCGCTATTTTTTCGCAAACTGCGGCGAACTCCTCGCTTGACGGATTCCTCTGCGAGCGACCACGGCAATGGATCCGCTCAGCAGCACCACGGCTATGGCAGCCCCGGGAATGGAGAAATTGGTGACCAGGATCGTCAAAACACCGGATGCCCCCAGGATGGTCGCGAGAAATGCTGTGCGTGCGCTTGTTGGCCCCGAAGCAAAACCCAGCCGTACCGTTTCGATCCGTCCCGCGTAGTAAGCCACGGGAACCATAGTTACTCCGACCGCGAGCAGCCAGCGAGGCCGGGTCGCCCACCATGCCTCGCTTGTTGGCGTAGGTAGGTCAGCGCCGCTCACGAGCAGGATGCTGGCCAACGCGATGAGCACGGGCATGTGCCACAGGTAGATGGTCATGGAACGGCTGCCAAGAGCATCCACTATTTTGTTGATCGGAGGAAATTCGGCGAGCCTGATCAGATAGCCGCGCAACAGGATGAAGCCACAGAGCTGGGAGACCCCCAGTAGGACTAACGCGACGGTTGGCGGGTTGAGATTCTGCAGCATGTCGGCTGAATACGGGCCGGCCGCCGTGAGGAGCACCAGAAGTAGGAGGGAATTCAGGGCTGTGAAGCCGAGGAATCGGCGCGATAGCTTACCGAAGAGGCCGTCGGCAAGCCAGAACCCGAGCTGCTGGATAAACAGCCACACAACGAGCAGGTTGACATAGCCGATTACTTCGATGCCCGTGCTGAACCGGATGGCGTCAACCGTGAGTGCGGCGGCTCCGAGTGAGGCAAGGGTCACGACCGGATGTTTCCCGTGAAACATTACTGCCAACGGGACCAGCGCGGAACACAACACATAGACGCCCAAGAACCACAGTGGCTGACTGATTCGATACCCGGCAGTGGCGATAATCTCTGCCGAAACCCCGGCCACCGTCATCCCAATGATGCCCACGCCGATAATCGCGACCAGCGCAAGCCCGGGCACGAGCAACCGCACCAGCCTAGTCCTCACGTAATCGCTTGCGCTGCCATCTCGGGACTGTACCTTGCGCCAGTGCGTGATGCTCGAGAACCCTCCGATAAGGAAGAATAGGGGCATAATCTGGGCAAACCAGGTCACCGGGGTGAACCAGGCCTGACTTTCTGTCGCATTTTCGAGGAGAGGGCCATCGGTTCCCCAACTCACCCCAACCATCAACGAGTGTAGAACCACGACGACCACCAGGAGCGCTGCCCTAACTAGGTCGATGCTGCGATCGCGCGACTGCGAACCTAGTGGCCGATGAGTCGGCGAGGAAGTAGCTAGAACCGTCATAAACACAGGGTAAGAAGCCGGTTCTCATCGTCACATCACACGAGGGAGTGATCCGCACCCCTACCGCGGTAGGGGTGTACGCGAAGTTTAGCGCGAGGGTTCGACCAGGCCCGTGTCGTAGGCCAGTACCACGGCCTGTACACGATCACGAAGCTGCAACTTCATGAAGATCTTGCTCACGTGCGTCTTCACGGTTTGCTCGGCGACAAAAAGCTTCGCCGCTATCTCCTGATTGGAGAGTCCCGTGCCGATCAGGATCAGCACTTCGCGTTCTCGATCGGTGAGGCTGTTCAGTTCGCTGGCCCTGCGCGGTTCGCTTGAGGGATGCTGCACAAAACTCTCGATCAAACGCTTCATTACCCGGGGAGCGATGAGCGCGTCGCCGGCGGCCACGATACGTACGGCCTGGATCAGATCCTCGGGGAGAGCATCCTTCAAGAGAAAGCCACTGGCGCCGGCCCGAAGCGCGTCGTGAACATACTCGTCGATGTCAAACGTCGTGAGAACGAGAACCTTGGGGATGTGGTGGCTTCGATTGCTTGGCTGGGTGAGCTCGCGAGTGGCGTCGATGCCGTTCATGTTGGGCATCCGCACGTCCATCAGTACGACATCTGGTCGAAGCGAGCGGCCCATGCTCACGGCCTCGACTCCGTCGCTGGCCTGCCCCACGACTTCGATGCCCGGCTGCGCTCCAAGGATCGCCGCGAATCCGGCGCGCACCATCAGTTGGTCGTCGGCGATGAGAACTGTGATGGTCACGGGTTGGGTCCTTGCTATCGTGGTAGTTGCCGGGCTTGTAGAGGTTAACGTGGGATAGGGAGTCTCGCCTGAACCAGGTAGCCGCCGGATTCGTTCGGGCCATGGGAGAGCGATCCGCCTACAAGTTGAACACGTTCGCGCATCCCGATCAAGCCGTGGCCTCCGGTGTCGTGAGTGGTGACCTCCGATGTTGCTGCGTGGTTTGAGATCAGAACATCAACCCACTCTGCGCCGGCGTTGATTGTGACCGTCGTCTCTGCGCCGGGCGCGTGTCTTACCACGTTGCTGAGTGATTCTTGCACGATCCGATAGGCGGTGAGGGCGACGGTTCCCGGGATCGCTATTGTTGCCGAGGAAACCTGCCAATCGAGGGATACGGGGACGCCAGCTCGTCTGCTGGTCTCGATCAGGGCTGGGATATCTTCGAGCGTCGGTTGTGGGCCGAGTTCTATGGTGCCGTTGGTGTCGTTGGTGCCTTCCGCGCTCCGAAGCACGCCCAGCAGCTGGCGCATTTCCTGTAGCGCACCGCGAGCTGTTGCGCCGATTGAGTCGAACTCGGCCGCGACATCTTTGTCGATCTGGGGCAGGCGGTATTTTGCTGAGGTTGCCTGTACCTGGATCACGGACATGCCGTGCGCGACCACGTCGTGAAGCTCGCGCGCGATCCTGCTGCGCTCCTCTATGAGTTCGCGCCGCGCCTGCTCGGCCGCAGTGAGTTGGCGTTCCTGGGTGAGTTCGGCGCGGATGTTTTGCCACTGTATGAGTTGCAATGTGATGCCGAGGACTACACCCGAAATTGTGGCAAAGAGGAGGATGCTGACTACGGATTCGTTCAGGCTCGCGTAATGGGCTGGTGAGACCGCAACCACGAGAATGGAGGCCGCGATGCTCGAAAACCAAGCGATCTTGGTAATCTTCCACGAACCAACGATGGTGATTGCGGCAATTACGAGGGTCTGCGCGATCAGGGAGGTTACAGACCAGGGCCAAGACAGGCCGAAGCTGCCAGTGCTGAACAGTGTCAGGCCAATCAGGGCAACGAGTGAGGTCGCTAGCGCTAGTTGTGGCCGCCGGATGGCTAGGGGGATGCTCGCCGATTGCGCAATGCCGAACAGAAGCGCCAGCGCGACTGGAACACGGAAATAGGTGGCGTTAATGGGAATACTGACTGAGCTAATCGCAACTGCAATAACTATCAACGCTATCCAGGTCACGACGGATGGACGACCCGTGCGGGGATTGGCAAGGGCTGGTATTCGCATCATGTATTCAACTGTGCCACGCGGTGTCTAGTCGAGCATCACTCTGTGGGGTGATCTTTATCGAGAGGGAAGATGACCATAACTTTGTCGGCTGCGCCGGGAGTCGAAGGCAGTTTCTAGTCGGCGATGCAACGAGATTCTGCTGTCATCCATATTGTGGAGTCATCTTCGCCGTTCAGCGACCTTGTGGCACGGATGGACTGTCTTCTTATCGGCTCACACCCCAGCTCGGAGGCTAAAGTTGCTCTAGCTATTGCGGGTGGAGGGCTCATGGTTTCTGGAGTCGATCCCGTGCTTGCCGATATCGACAGAGAAACCTTAAATCGGGTGTTCTTTGATTCGGCTAGAAGGGCGCTGGAACCATATATCTTAGAGTAGTCAGGCATCTTCGATCGATATAATCTCATCGTCGATGAGCTGTTTGCGAGGATCTGAAAATTCTTGTAATACTTGCGTGACATTTAGGGGAGTTGCTGCATCTTTATTGAGCTGCCATGTGTGTGGCTTGCGATGCATGTTTGAAGGTTAAGGGGATACTGTGGCTGGTTCGCTGCACAGACAAGGATTGATGAGATCGGAGCCGTCGCGCCCGGATTTTGCTGGACGCGCGTCGATGCGCTCAGTGATTATGGCGCTGGTCGCGGTATTCGCGTTGTTGTTGGGCGGGCTGCTGCCACTGCAGGCTGCGACCGCCGCCAATTCGCCTGTAAACTCGGCGAGCTGGGTACTCAAAAACACCGGAACGGCTCCGTTCGACGCGAGCGACGGACCCGGCCTCGATTCATCCCCTGATAACGGCATTGTGCGTACTAACGATACCGCCACCTGGGAGATCAGCTACGCCGCCGCTGCAAGTGGCCCAGCGAAGTTCGTGGCCACGCTTCCATACGGTTCGCAGTGGACCGCGAACTCGGCAACACCTCAGGTATGTAACGCAGCGGGTGGTGGAAAGATCAGCTCAGACAAATTGACCCTTACATGCAACCGAACCGTCGCGGGTGAGGTCGCTCAGTTCCAGGTCACAGCCCTGGTCGGTGCGCTGGGTAACGGCCAAACCTTCGCCCCAAGCCTCACGATTGACGGTAACGATTACGGTAGCGCGCAGGCTGTCACGGTGTCGGCGAAGCCGATGAACTCGGTGCACATCAACAACAGCAGCGCGATCGCGAGCGGAACTGTCGGAGGTGTTCCTGGCTATCAAAAACTGCTTTACATTAACTTCGGTGCCCCTGTAGATCCAAACAATATCAACGCTCGAGGTTATGCACCATGGGCCTCTACCTTCAGTTTTCATCTGTCTGCTCCCGTTGGGGCATCTTTCGATGGGGTAACAATCCCGGGGGGAACAGTTGCGGTCACTCAAAACGGGCCGACTGATTGGTTATTTACCGTTTCTATGACCCCTACGTCGGGGCTCTCGTTCGTGAGTGCTGCAGGAAATACCACCATACCAAGCGGTTCGTTTACTAAGATATCTGCGATATCAGCCACTGTCTTTATGCCGCAGAGCGGTGTAACTCCAAACGTGCCGTTCTCTTTGACCGGCCAGATATCGGGCTTCAATCCAGATTCGATCACCGGTCAACCCAATCTCGGCGGTGCTTTCCCCAAAAATCAGGAGCCGGGTGCCGCCTGCGTTGTCAGTACTCAGTACCCTGGCAACTGTTATCAGGGAACTATCAACATCACCAGTGAGGCAAGCTTGTCAAGCGTGTTCAGCGGTGCGTTTGCCACATCAGGTGCATATCTATTCGGTGACCAGATCGGCATTACGGGAGGGCCAGAGTCGTACCCGGATTATTCACGACCGAGTCTGGTTCCTGGCCAGGGTTTTTTGGCGACAAACGGTATTGCGAACGCTGCTCTCTCAACGGCTGCTGGTACCGGAACCCGTGGTTCGCAGGTCTGGGGTGCTTCTCAGCTTAAACTTAGCTCACCACCCCAATTGCGTATTTACCAAGCGGCCTCTTCGGTAGATTTCTATCGCTTTCAGACGGGCGTATTGACCCCGCCGCCTCTAGACGCGTCGAATTACGTCATCGAATATACCGATCACGATTATGGAGATGATGCCGGGCGTCGGGCGATGGATGCTTATGGAGATGCGGCAATTCAATGGGTGTCCGACCCGAGCCAGCTAGCGGGTGGAATCACCTCGGCTACAGCTATTCGATATGAGTATCTCGGCGAGATCGCACCAGGGACTATTCTTGGTGTCGCCACACCCCTCCAGGTGACTGAAACGCCCTTAGCCGTAGGGCAGACAGCGAACTGGTTCTTTCAGTACAGTTCATCAGATAAGCCGCTCGTAAAATCGACCTACACTGGCACCCCCGCCCGAAATGCGAGCGGCGGTTTCGTAAGGGTATCTCCAGCCCTGGTACGTAATACGGCGAGCTGGCTTCAGGTTGACGGTGCAACATATGCCGCCGGAAACGCGGAACGTGGCGATGTTGCGACTCTACGTATCACCCCGACAGTGATCGGGCCGGCGTCGGGTCCTGACACTATTGCGCAGTCAACCACTATCAAGGTGACTATGCCTTCCGCCTGTCTAGAGCCTGTAGCAGCGGCGATCCCGGCAAACGGTGTGTTGACGCCGGGTATTCCAGGGTCCAATTGCAACGCGGGAACTCCCGCAACGATTTCCTTTGATTTCGGTGACCTGCCTGCTGTCGCGGGAGCTCCAGGGCCCCTGCCGTATCAGGGTCACGCCGTTGACCTGACCCCGATCGATATCCCGGTGCGGGTCGGACTAACGATGAACATTCCCTCCACACTTGGGACCCGTTCTGTGGTGGCATCTACGTCGGATGCCTCGGCTGAGGCGCTGTCACAGCCGACGAACGACCCCCACGTTTCGGTCACAAACCTCACCGTTTCAGGAGCATCCGTATTCAAATTGCAGAAGCTTGCAACCACAACCCAGCCGGGGTTCGTAAGCCCCGGTGAGACCCTGACCTATACAATCTCCTGGGCAAACGCCTCCAATAATGCATATCAGACCTCGCAATTTGTTGACGTGCTGCCCTTCAACGGCGATAACCGTGGAACTACCGGCCTGAGCGCCCCGCTCGTTGTCGGTAACATAGCTGCATCGATGGCGGATGCCTCGCAAGGCACGGTCTCCGTGGAATACTCTACGGACATCGCCGCGAGCATCCAGGCACAATTATTGATTCCCGGCAACGAAACCGCCGCAAGCGGGGTGACCTGGATCACGCTTGCCCTTGGTGCGATACCGCCGGCTGGCACAACGGCACTGCGCTTTACTCCGAGCAAGGCGCTCGACACAGGCTTCTCGGGAAGCACAACCGTGACAGTGACCGTTCCCCCGCTTTCACTATCAGGCATACTGAACAACAACGTTGCGCTCCGCGCTCTTTCCGCCACCGGTACCCCCGTGGTGTCCTCTGCGGGGGCGACGCGTTCGATACGCTCCTCCTCGGCACTGATTTCTGGATCTGTGATGCAGGATGCCGATTTCTCCGGTACTACAACTCCTGCTGATTTTCAGTGGCCAGATGGCGAATTGGTTCAATTTGTCACGGGTTCCGGTTCTAACGAGCATGTGGTGGACACTGCCCCTATCTCGGCCGACGGAAGCTACACATCCCCGCCGCTTCCCGCCGGAACATATCATTTGCGGGTAAGCGGTCTTGGGCTATTCGCGTGGGATCAGTTCCCAGCGACAGCGCAGATTCTGCCGGGTCAGACCCTCAGCGGACAGAACATACTCGTGCAGGAACACGTACCGTCAGCGGTACTAACCGGCTATTCGGCAAACGTAACGCAGGGCCATAGCATCACAATCGACGTCACCGACGGCGATAGCCTTCCGTACCCGTCACGGTCGGGCTCAGCCTATACTCTGGCTAGCGGTGTCTCGCTTCCAGACATGACCACTGCGAAGGGTGGTACCGTCGCGCTAACCTTGCCGGCTGCCCCGAAGCTCCAGGATCAGGTAATATATACGCCGCCGGTCTCCTGGCCTGCCTCAGCCGAGGGACAAACCTCCTACGAAGACACATTCAGCTATGCATGGACTAACGCCCAGGGAGCAGTGTCGACCGCGACTGTTACCGTCACAGTCTTTGCCCTACCCAACACGAACGATAGTGCGAAAACTATACCGGGTACTACCTCAAACCTCGACGTGTTGGCGGATGCGAGCGGAGACGGGCTGACCCTCGACACTGCCGCACCACCGACAACGACAGTAAGCGATATCGCTGTGTCCTACGAAGCAGGTAAGCTGCGGGTCGTGCCGACACACGTGTGGGGCGCGACAGAAACGGTATACATCGTGCCAGTCGTTTACTCGATTAGGGACTCTCATGGTCAAACCGCGCAGGCAACTGTCACGCTTACCATTCAGCGCGCGCCGGTTGTGACAAACACAGATATGGGCTCAATTGGAGTTTCATCCTCGCGGAAGCTCAATCCGTCCATTCTCAATGTTGCTACCCTTGCGACGCCGACGGCCGCATCCATAAAGACGCAACCGGCCCTCGCCGGAACAACCGCACAGGTCACGGCTGATGGCTCCGAAGTGACCCTCAGCTCTGGCACAGCCGCCGGGCAGACCACGTTTGTGGTTACCTACACCGACTCGCTCGGGCAGTCGACCGACGTGACCCTAAGCGCTCGCGTGCTGGCGCAACCAACGGCATCCGCCCAATCGATCCGGGTCGGCAAGACCGACACGGCAACGTTTGCGGAGAACGTCGTGACTGACGCTGGAGGGATCGCCTCGAGGAGCATTCAGCAGGATGTCGCTCCCGGTGTCGGAACTGTTACGGTGCCGAGCGCTTCAACAACGGGCAACGTTGTGTTTACGCCCGATGTTGCAGGTGCGGTGGCCGGTGTCTACCCAATTGTGGTTCGTTACACGGATCAGGTCGGTCAAACCGTCGACGTGACCTATACCGTGACGGTTCAGGAAGCGCCAAGCTCTAACTCATCCCCTGAGCTCGCGATTATCGGCGTTGGCGGGAGCGTCACCTTCGCTCAAGGCACCGTGAGTGATGCAACGCTTGTAGCTGGAACGCTCAGCTCGACCGTGAATATTGCTCCCGGCAGTGGTAACGTCACCGTCGATCAGACAACAGGTATAGTGCGCTACGATGCGGCGGGTGTCGCTCCTGGCACATATGGTTTCTCTATCCTATACACGGACCAATTCGGCCAGATCGGAACCTGGTCATACTCCGTGACGGTGAATGGCGGCCTGGTCCTCGGTGCAGGTGAGGAAGTGTGGATCCCAGAACAGACAAGCCACGATTTCGGAATTACTGTGACCGGTGTTGGGGCAACGTTGAGCATCGTGTCTCCCTCTGCGGGTGCTAGCGTGAGCATCAGCGGGACCACGGCGACCTTTGCGGCTGCCCAGGCAGGTGACTATACCTTTGATGTTCAGGCCGACGACGGGATCAACCCGGTCGTCACCGAAAGCTACACGGTTCACGTCCTGGCACCCATATTGGGCACGGCCCAGAGTCTTTCTACGGGCGTGAACGTGGCAGCTGGAACGATCTTCACCGAGCAGTTGACGGTCGGTGACGGGGGCATTGCGAACCGTCAGGTGACCACACCCATCGATCCTGCTGCTGGGGTCGTGACTGTTGCCCCCGGGTCGACAGCGGCAGACCCGGGAACAGTATCGTTCATTCCATTGACAGGTGGGGCCACCCCCGGCGCCTATACCTTCGTGGTCAGCTACGCGGATGAGGCGGGCCAGGTCGTACCTGTCACCTATACCCTTACGCTGATTGCAGCCCCCCAGGCAATGGGTGGGACCGCAACGGTTGGCGAAGGGAAGAGCATCACCTTCCCCCGAAACGTGATTTCTTCGGCACCTGGCCTTCTGAGCGACTCCGTTCAGATTGCGGCCGCGGAAGGTTCTGCGACTGTCGATCCTGTAACGGGAGCGGTGACCTATAGCGCAGGAAACGCAGCGGCAGGTCCGCACACCTTTACGGTGACTTACACAGATCAATACGGACAACAGGGAGTGGCGACCTACACGGTGACTGTGCAGGCCGTGCTTTCTGTGGATGGACTCACCTCGGGCATCATCGGCCTCGGAAAAACCATCCCCTTCGCTACTACGGTTACGACGGCAGGCACTCTCACCGGTGCTGTTGTGAGCAGTCAGCCAGCCTTCGGAACGGTAAGCGTAGACCCTGTAACAGGCACGGTCTCTTATACCGCGACCGCGACGGATGCCGGACAGGTCCAATTCGACGTTGACTTCACCGACGACCAGTCCCAGACGGTTACAGTTACTTTCATCGTCACTGTGATCGCTCCTGCAGTGATAAACGGTGGGCAAACAGTAACGGCGAAGGTTGCGATGGACGGAACCGTTTCGTTCCCCGAGGCAATCCAAACCAATGGTGTCATTGTCGCGCGCGCGGTCAGCTCGCTGCCCGCCCAGGGGAATGTGATTCTCGGCTCTGTCATATTCGAGGCAATCGGTGCCGCCGCCGGAACATACCCTTTCGAGGTCACCTACACTGATAACGTCGGCCAGCAGACCATTGCGAAGTACGAGGCAACCGTTCAGGCACGCCCAATCGGGACGGGAAAAACTATCGAGGTCGAGTATGGCACTCAGAGCGTGGCAATTGATCCGATCGGCGACAGCATCGGCGTGAACCTTCGTGCGCTCGCCGCTGCCGATGTGACCGCGGCGACCTGGGGAGTAGCCTCGATCGTTACGGGACAGGGCGGCACCCAATTGGTTGTCTACACCCCCGCCAACGGGTGGTCGGGACGCGACAGCTTCTCCGTCACAGTTACTGACGATCTCGGCCAGACGGTGACTCTCGGATATACCGTCACGGTGAAGTCGGCAACAGGGGGCGGAGAAGGTGGCCAGGAGACGAACGGTTCTGGAGGGTCCTCATCCTCGAGGAGCGCGGCTACCGGGAGCGAAGAAGGAGGCCGCGGGGTAGGCGGTTCCGGGGCATCCCCTGTATCGACGCTCTCCGCCACAGGTTCTTCCAGTGAAACTATGCTGCTTCTCGGAGCCCTCGGCCTGATACTGGCCGGGCTTGCAGCGGTCCGAGTCCGACGTTGGACAGCTCGAAGCTAGCCGCCGATGACAACTATCAGATGACAACTACCCAATGACAACTACCCAATGACGACCACTCGATGACAGCTACGGTGCCCCACGAGTATAATTTCTCTGTGGGGCATTGTGGTTCCTGTCCCTCTTATGTATAAGGAAAAACCGAGTGAGCTCATCCGATTCGACTCCGAATCCCTTTGATCGCGACGGGGAACTGCTGGCGGCGTATCGCCTGGGAGACAACGACGCGGTCGCGGAGTTGTACCGCCTGCATTACCAGCGCGCCGTCTCACAAGCACTACTCCTGGTGTCGAATCGTGATGTCGCAGAAGACGTAGCCAGTGAAGCCTTTGTGCGGGTGCTAGAGGCAATTCGTAAGGGTAAAGGTCCGACGGTCTCCATGGGTCATTACCTTGGTACTAGCGTGCGTTCCGTCGCCGCGTTACGAGGGCGGTCCAAAGAGACCGCAATCGATAGTGAGATGCTCGGGGTTCTTATTACCGATACGGCGGAGCGCGATGTGCCGCCAGACGCCGCAGAGGCAAGTAGCGCTTTTTCTCAGCTTCCTGAGCGCTATCAGCGGGTGATCTGGCTGAAAGATGTCGAGGGAATGACTACGGGAAGAGCAGCTGCAGAGCTGAAACAGCCCCCCATCTCTGTCACCATGTTGTATCGCAGGGCCCGCCACAAACTGCGCGTTAATTATCTTGATGAGTGCGTCGCGGCCACCGAGAGCACCGTGTGTGCCGAAATTATGCCCCTACTGTCCAGCTATGTACTGCGTTCACTCGGTAAGAAACAAACAGTAGTAGTCGAAGCTCACTTGTCCGGATGCGCGAGTTGTCCCGTCGTGGCAAGAAACCTTGAGAATGTGTCGGACCGATTCTTGGCGACTCTACCGCCGGCAGCGATCGGGTTATTTATGGGTAAGACACTTCTAGCACCGGCAGAGACCTCTGCGGCTGCAGCGCTGACATTTGGTATTCCGTTGAGTGTTCCAATGTTTATGCTTTCGGCCGCAGCTTCCGTGGTACTGGTCGGGACTGGAGGAGTACTGATTTCGAATCTCGTACTAAACGGCGTGAACTCCTCGGCCGCAGCGGTCGGGTCTCTCCCTTCGGGGAGCGGTCAATGTAGTGTGACGTACAGTCAGCATCCGGCTGTTGAGCCGACAAAAGGAGATGATGCTGGGGACGGTGAAGAGCGGCTCGGTGCGCAGCAAGGGTATCGATTCGTTGTTCACAACACGGGGGACGGAGCCTGCTCAGCGTCGTTTGATTGGAACGGCATCCGTTTATTCGATACGGGTCAGGTGCAAAACGAAAGCGTGGTCGATGCACCGAGGGCGGGCGAGTACCAGATTACGCTCCGGGTCGACGGAGAGGCCAAGACCTTTATCTTTCAGGCGGAGTAGCTCTGCGTCAGGCAGAGGTGTCGTCGCCGCGCCGCCCTCACGCTGTTTCGTCCGCGCATCCGTCACCCCCGTCACCCCTTAGTCCGAGGAAGTTTTTGTTCGGTTCCGGGGCATTTTGGCTGAAAATCCACGGAACCGAACAAAAAGTTTTGGAACATGCTTGCACATCGGAGAATACGTAGGAATCTCAGTGAAAGTGCGCTAGTATGGCAAGGTTGTTTGCTTTTTATGTAGAAGCAAACACGATGCTATTTACCCTCCTGTTACAGAAAGTCTGTAACCGTTTAAGTCCGAAGGAGGTGGGTTAGTGACGCATCAATACGAACTCATGGTCATCCTCGATCCAGAAGTGGACGAGCGTACCGTGGCACCCAGCCTGGACAAGTTCCTCTCCGTCATCACCAAGAGTGGTGGCAGCGTTGACAAGGTCGATATCTGGGGCAAGCGCCGTCTCGCCTATGAGATCAAGAAGAAGTCAGAGGGCATTTACGCCGTTGTCGACTTCACCGCGACCTCAGAGGCTACCGACGAGCTCGACCGCCAGCTTGGCCTGAGCGAAGCCGTGCTTCGCACCAAGGTTCTGCGCGCAGACGAGGGAATTGCTCAGCGTGCTGAGCAGGCCGAGCGTGACGCAGCTAAGGCTGCCCGTGCTGCAAAGGCTACCCCGAAGGCCGCTCCGAAGCAGGACGCCTAGATCCATGGCAGGCGAAACCGTCATCACCGTGGTGGGAAACCTCACCGCTGACCCAGAGCTACGCTTCACTCAGAGTGGCGTTGCCCTGGCAACATTTACCATCGCTTCGACTCCGCGTAACTTTGATCGCCAGTCGAACGAGTGGAAAGATGGCGAAGCTCTCTTCTTGCGCGCAAGCGTATGGCGGGAGTTCGCAGAACACGTCGCGAGTTCGCTCACGAAGGGTTCGCGGGTCATCGCCACGGGTCGTCTCAAGCAGCGCTCTTACGAAACAAAAGAGGGCGAAAAGCGCACCAGCATGGAAATCGACGTCGATGAAATCGGCCCGAGCCTGCGTTACGCGACAGCGAGTATTTCTCGTTCACAGTCGCGTGGTGGCGCTGTCGGTGGTGGTGCGGGAGCTCCAGCAGCTGCCGCAAGCGCCCCGAGCGAGCCCTGGGCAGCAGCCCCTGCGTCTAACGACGGGTGGGCAAACCCCGGAGCGAGCTTCGATGGAGCGGATGCTCCGTTCTAGTCGCGATTATCGCGCACGTGTTTCGTGAGCCTCGCTCACACGCTGAAGAATTATTAGAAAGTTAGGAATACCATGGCTGGAAAGTCGAGCGGCGGAAGCCGTAAGCAGGGCGGTCGTAGCGGTAAGGGTGCAAAAACCCTAGCCCCCGCGAAGTCCATCACCGTTGGTGTCATCGACTATAAAGATGTCGCCACACTCCGTAAGTTTGTCTCTGAGCGTGGAAAGATCCGCGCGCGCCGTATCACCGGTGTGTCCGTTCAGGAGCAGCGTCTGATCGCGAAGGCCGTGAAAAACGCCCGCGAGATGGCTCTTCTTCCCTACGCCGGCTCTGGCCGTTAGGAGATACTCAATATGTCGAAAATTATTCTGACCCACGAAGTGACTGGACTCGGCGAAGCCGGCGACGTCATCGAGGTCAAGAACGGTTACGCACGTAACTACCTTCTTCCCAAGGGATTCGCGGTAACGTGGAGCCGTGGCGGCGAGAAGCAGGTTGAGCAGATCCGTGCGGCCCGTGCTGCTCGCGAGCTGGCGACCATTGAGGAAGCTCAGGACATCAAAGCAAAGCTCGAGGCAACCAAGGTTCGCCTCGAGGTAAAGACCGGTACCGGCGGACGCCTTTTCGGCTCAGTCAAGACCGTTCACATTGCTGACGCTGTGAAGGCTGCTGGCGTTGCTGAGTTGGACAAGCGCAAGATTGAGATTCCTACCGCGATTAAGACCACTGGTGAGTACACCGCTACGATTCGTCTTCGCGACGATCTCAGCGCTGTTATCACACTTCAGGTCGTAGCGAAGAAGTAATTTCTCTCGAGAGACCAGACGGATGGCGAGGTGCCTGTTGGCCTTCGCCATCCGTTTTTTGTGTCCTCGGCAGGCTCTGGCGGGCTCTGGCGGGCCCAAGTTGCGAGGTTCCGGCCCATGTTGCAGGTTGGGCCGAGCCGTGCAGGTTGGGCCGAGCGGCGTAAATTGGGCCGGGGGATTAGGTCGGCTGAGGAGGGGGTGGGCGAGTGAAAAGGTGGAAGAACACCCGACAGGTGGTAAAAGATATTCGAATACGTATCCGGTTATCCTCAGAGTTACCCCCAACCTTCAACTTTCGGTAGAAAGAATTTTGATTCCACAGGGTGTGAAAACTTAAAACGCAGTTCAGGGTGGATATATCAAAAATAGTTAACAGCTTATCCACAGTTATTCACACCTGTTTTACACACCATAAACGGCGTTTCGCGCAAACTACTCACATGTTTATCCACAGGCCGTTTTGGGAGATGGGGATTCATTCTCTAAGGTGGGCACATGGCCAGGGGAAATGCCTGAAAGCAACCAATGTCGGTGGCCGGTGTTACACATGGTGTTAACGGTGAATAGCCAACAAGATTAGCTATTGTAGATCGGTTGCGATCGTCGGATAAAACCGACAGCAACCTCGAACGTTTGGTGAAGGAGAATAGGTGTCAATCGCACATCTCGGTATTCCGGATGAAGATACGATGCAGGGCGGCTATAGCGGCGGCTATGGTTCAGAGCGGACACCTCCGCACGATCTTCTCGCCGAGCAGAGCTCTCTTGGCGGAATGCTGCTGAGTAAAGATGCTGTGGCCGATGTGACGGATGCGGTGCGCGGAGCCGATTACTACGTTCCCAAACACGAGATCATCTTTGACGCAGTGCTCGCACTATATTCCCACGGCGAACCGACCGACGTCATCGCGGTGACAGACGAGCTTACAAAATCCGGAAACCTTCAGAAGGCCGGGGGAGCCGAGTATCTCCACACCCTCACTAGTCTCGTCCCTACAGCAGCGAATGCTGGCTACTACGCTGAGATCGTGGCGGAGCGCGCCCTTCTCAGGCGCCTGGTTGAGGCCGGTACGCGCATCGTTCAGATGGGCTATGCAGGTGAGGGCGAGGCGACTGATCTGGTAAATAACGCCCAGGCCGAGATCTATGCTGTGGCCGGTGGTAAGACAAGCGAGGACTATGTCCCGCTCAACGTGGCTGTAGACGCCGCGGTGCACGAGATTGAGGCGGCGGAGAGCGCCGGCTCGGGTATGACGGGCGTGCCCACCGGTTTCAAAGAGCTTGATTCCATGACAAACGGCCTGCATCCCGGACAGCTCATTATTATCGCCGCGCGACCAGCTCTCGGAAAGTCGACACTTGCGCTAGACATCTGTCGGGCTGCCGCCGTCGGTGCCGGTCAATCCACCGTGTTCTTCTCGCTTGAAATGGGGCGGGCAGAGATTGCTATGCGTCTGCTGTCTGCCGAGGCGGCCATCCCCCTTCAAGCGATGCGTAAGGGAGCGCTCGAGCCGCGCGACTGGACCCGCATTGCGTCCACTACGGCGCGAGTCAATGATGCCCCTTTCTACATTGACGATAGCCCCAACATGACCCTTGTCGAAATACGGGCGAAATGCCGTCGGCTTAAGCAGAAAAACGATTTGAAGATGGTTGTTATTGACTATCTCCAGCTGATGACTAGCGGCAAGCGCGTTGAGAGCCGTCAGCAAGAGGTGAGCGAGTTCTCACGAGCGCTCAAACTATTGGCAAAAGAGATCGAAGTACCCGTGATCGCTCTTTCGCAGCTGAACCGTGGGCCGGAGCAACGTGCAGACAAGATGCCAGCCATCTCTGACCTTCGCGAGTCGGGTTCGCTTGAGCAGGATGCCGATATGGTGTTGCTGCTGCATCGCGAGAGCGCCTATGAGAAAGAAAATCCCCGTGCAGGAGAGGCCGACTTCATCGTCGCTAAGCACCGTAACGGTCCGACGGGAACGGTAACGGTTGCGTTTCAGGGCCATTTCTCTCGCTTTATCGATATGGCACCCGGAGTCTAACCCTCGCAGAACGTCTCCTCAGCTTCAGGCTTTGCACAGGATTATTTCCGCTTGCCTTCGGCAGTAGTACAACTGTTGTCTGTACGATCGATAATATGCCTTTGCCTCGTCCAGCCTTCACGAATCGTCGTGGGCAAGGGACAAGCTCAACAAGATCATCCCGAGCCATTGTCGTGTTGTCTCTTCTGATCGCGATCCTTCTGGCAACCCAAAGCATGGTGCCGGGCTGGTTGGGGTCTGGGCTGGCCACACTACTACCGTGGCTGGGTGTTGTGATTGTTCTCCTCTTTGCCCTAAGTCTCAGAGGACGACGGAGAAAGGCGTGGATCGTTGTCCTTGTACCCGCTTCGGTCTGGGCAGTGATTTTCGTTCCGACTCTTGTTCCTCTTGACTGGATTTCACCTCCTGTAAATCCTGAAACCTCACTAATTGTCGCAAGCCAAAATGTTGAAGACGGCTCCGGTACAGCCGCTGAGTCGGCGCGAGGACTGGTGGATCGGGGTGCTCAGATCATAGCGTTGGAAGAACTCAGTGCTGAAGCGCGGGATGACGCCTCTGCAGTGCTGAACCCAACGCATCCGTACTCGTATACAGTGGGCACCGTTGGGTTGTGGAGCAAATATCCACTTCAGAACAAGAGTCCGCTGGAGCTCGGACTCGGATGGAAGAGGGCGCTCAACGCAGATGTTGAGACGCCCGGCGGAGTTGTGAGCGTGTATGTCATTCATGCTGATTCGTTTCGGCCAGGGTCTCAGGATGGGCGTGACACCATGCTCGAGGAGCTTGGCAAGATCGTTCCTAACGACACCTCGGACCGAATTATCGTGATGGGGGATTTCAACGCATCCTCGAGGGATCCTGCTCTGGCACCAATCACTCAGACCCTTTCCGAACCGAACCAGAGCGGTCTCTCATTCGGTTTTACGTGGCATGATCTGGTTCCTTTTACCAGAATCGATCACATTTTTGAGCGCGGTCTTGAGGCCACAGCAAACATAACGTTCAGGCTGGCCTCCAGCGACCACCGTGCAATCCTCGCTAGGTTTAATGTGTAGCTCGCCGTCGCCAGAGGGCTAGATAGACGGGCTCATGTTGTCGAGGCGATACTCTTCCAAATCGAAGACAGCCTGCGCCCGTTTGACCGCCTGCGAGCTAAACGTTCCTATGGCTCGGGCATTGAGCAGCTCGTTCCGGGCGGCATCGAGCATCCTCCGTTGAAGCACAAGGCTTTGGGCACGAGCATCCATTCGCTCTTGATGATGTTCCGGGTTAGGGACAAGCGTGCGCCTTTCATATTGCTTACGCAACCGATCAATGATGGTGTCGTTTACCCTTTCCTCATCGATAAGAAGCATATTGGGATCGTCGAGGATAGCGAGAGCCGCGGCGTTTGCCTGAGCAAGAAGATTGAGGGCTTCAACGCGTTGGTCATCGTGATCGTCACCCTTGATCCGAGTTTTCTTGATCACCAACGGGAGAGTTCCCCCTAGCCCGACAAGGGTAAGGACGGCAACCGTGAAAGCGACAAGGATAAGAAACGAGCGGTACGGGGTATTTTCAGGTAACGATTGTGCAGCAGCGAGAGTAACTACGCCGCGCATCCCCGACCACGAGACAATTACGCTTCCGCGCCAGGTGAGTCCTTCTTTCTCGATGAAGGCTAGGTCTGCGACGCGCTGGGCAGTTCCGCGCTGCGCCCGTGAAATACGCCGCTCCATCCGTTCGGATTGGGGTTCAACCTTATCGAGATGAACCTGAAACTTCTCGAGCGCGTCTGCTCGCTTGAGCCGTTTCTGCTCATCGCGTCGAAGAAGAGTCAGCTGGGGGATCACGAAAAGGATGCGGATAAGGGATATTGCGATCGCGAGCAACAGGCCAATGAAGAGGGTGTTAGCGATCTGCCCATCGTCTTGGTTGAGTTCCATAAGCAGTCCTCTGAGCTCCAGACCCATGAGAAGGAACACTCCGTGTTCGAGCAGAAATTGGACGGTGCTCCAATTGGTGTGTTCGCTGATGCGATCGGTTGCCGCTAACACTTTTCCTCCGCGATGCCCCGTTACCAGGCCGGCGACGACAACCGACAGGACGCCGGAAGCGCCGATGAACTCCGCTGGAAGAAAAGCGATAAATGGAACCATAAATGAAACTGTCGTCGTAAGCACGGGGTCGTTAAGTCGTGATCGAAGAGTGACCGTGACAAATCCAACGATCAATCCAATGAGGAGTGCCGTTAGAGAGGCAAACATGAAATCGATGGCAACACCCCACAGGGTGACAGAGCCAGCAACCGCGGCAACGGCAGAACGCAGCAGCACGAGGGCGGTGGCGTCATTGACCAGGCCTTCCCCTTCGAGCATGGTGACCAGGCGTTCAGGAAGTCCGAGGCGTTTACCTATCGAGGTTGCCGCGATAGCGTCTGTCGGGCTAATTACCGCGCCGAGTGCGATAGCCGTTGCGAGCTGAATTTCGGGCATGATCCAGTGCAGGAGGAATCCAACAGCTACGGCAGTCACAATAACGAGGGTCACCGAGAGTCCGGTGATTGCTCGTACATTGCGGCGGAAATCCATGACGGGAACATTCACTGCCGCGGAATAAAGCAGCGGGGGAAGAACACCGGCCAGGATCCAATTGGGGTTGATGCTGATGGTCGGAACAGAAGGAATGAAACTAATTCCAATCCCGATACCCAACAGAATTAGAGGTGTCGCGATGCCGGTGCGACGCGAAAAAACCGCAGCACCCACCATGAGTGTTACGGCGAGGAGAGCAACTGAGATCAGACTGATCAGGGCGGGTTCCACAGTTCGTCCTTTCACATGAAAGCGCAACTACACTTCCCTATTAACTAACTTTAGTAAATATTTTGTGTAATCAGAAAAGAAGGATCGGATGCTTAGGTTGTGATGTTAATCAGTGAAGCTGGAAACGATTCCTAGCGGACCCGTCTTCTTGGAGGTTGGGGCGGGTAGACTTGAATGATTCCCACTTCGAAATGAGAGAACTAGAGTGTCTTCTGTTACAACGGAAACGGTGCCAGGTGTGACGCCTGGCGATGCTAAAACGATGCGTTATGCAGCGGCTGCCCGTGCCGCGGTGTGTGTTGCTAGCGCCCTTGTTCTTGCGGTTACGGCTCATCTGCATAACGTATTTTTTGGCTGGGTTTTCCTCACCGTATTTGGCTGTGCCCTGGCGATCGCGCTCGGTGTAGGCCTCCGAGTGAGGGACTCGCGACTTCGAATCTATCTCGTTGCGCATATATTCGTGGCGCTGGCGCTTGGCATTCAGGGAGTCTTGGCCGGCTTCGGTTCCGAGGCGATCTTGCTTTTCGTCGCGTTGTGCGCATGGGCAGTAAGTTCCGCTCTGGTTGACTTTTTGTTTGCCTGGAGGCATCGTTCCGAGCGCTTTGCCATTGATCTTTATACTTCTGCGGGATTTGCTCTCGCCTTTGCAGCTGCCGCATTTATCCCTGGCGCCGACCCTGCGCCGCTTCTCGGGCTTTTTGGCGGTTACCTAGCTATTGCTGGAGTCTTCCTCGGCATAGCCGCAGCCTCGACCGACGCAGCCTCGACCGCTGCCGCCTCACGCCAGCGCGGCAAGATTACCCCGGAGACACAGTCATGACTCAGCTCAACCCGTCCTCGTTCCCATCCGGGCAGGAACCCGATAGTGGCCTAAAGCTCAGGCCACTTGAAGTCTTTGTGTTTTCAGCAGTCCTCGCTATCTTTACGGGATTCGTGGTTCTCATCTCGTCACGCGAGATCATTTTGAGTCTGATCTTCTTCGGTCTAGCATTTATCGTCGCGCTTGTGACCCTCGCGCTGCTGGGCGTCGGAGCTAAACCCAACAGGATAGAGCAGTTGGATAGCCAGGAACAGAATCGCGCGAGCTAGATCTAGCCGCCTCCCGCCGGATAGATAGCCGGATGCTCGCCCGGGAATCGGGACGAGCATCCGTTATCGAGATGATCGGGTAGCAGTTTTTAGCTCAAGGCTTCGAGGTCATCGAACTCGTCGGAGATTTCAGGTTCTGGCAAAAACTCCAGTAGTTCGGAGGCCAGGCCGACATAACCGGCCGGAGTCAAGGCCAGGAGCCTCTCGCGGGCCTCTTCGCCGATGTCGAGCCCGGAGACGAACTCTGCGAGGTCGGCTGCCCCGATGCGCTTGCCGCGGGTGAGCTCCTTCAAAGCCGCGTAGGGGTCTGTGATTGTTGAGCGACCGGCGGTGACTTCGGCCCGGATCACGGTTTGGATTGCTTCTCCCAGCACTTCCCAGTTGGAGTCGAGGTCCGTCGCGAGCAGCTCGGGCGCTGCGTCGATCTCGCCGAGTCCGCGCAGGATGTTGTCGAGCGCGAGCATGGAGTGGCCAAAGCCCACCCCGATGTTTCGCTGGGCGGATGAGTCGGTCAGGTCACGCTGCAGCCGGCTGGTCACGAGGGTGGCCGCGAGCGAGTCGAGGATCGCGCAGGAGAGTTCGAGGTTTGCCTCGGCGTTTTCGAAGCGAATGGGGTTGACCTTGTGCGGCATGGTTGAGGAACCGGTTGCGCCCGCGACGGGGATCTGGCGGAAGTAGCCGATGGAGATGTAGGTCCAGATGTCGGTTGCCAGGTTGTGCAGGATGCGGTTGGTGTGCGAGATCCGGGCGTAGAGTTCGGCCTGCCAGTCGTGCGATTCGATCTGGGTGGTGAGGGGGTTCCAGTTGAGGCCGAGCGAGCTCACGAACTCTTCGGAGGCCGCGGGCCAGTTGACCGACGAATCGGCGGCGATATGCGCGGCAAAGGTGCCGGTTGCTCCGCTGAACTTGCCGAGGAACTCTGCCTGTTCGATTTGTGATACCTGGCGTTCGAGTCGGTACACGAAGACGGCGAGTTCCTTGCCGAGCGTGGTCGGCGTTGCCGGCTGTCCGTGGGTGCGCGCGAGCATCGGCAATTCGCGGTACTGTTCCGCCTGGGCGCGCAGCTCCGCGATTACGAGGCGCAGACGCGGCAGCCAGGTTCCGAGCACGGCCTCGCGAATGGTGATGCCGTAGGACAGGTTGTTGATGTCCTCGCTCGTGCACGCGAAGTGCGTGAGTTCGGCGATGCTGTCGAGGCCGAGCGAGGTGAGCTTGTCGCGCACGAGGTACTCCACGGCCTTCACGTCGTGCCTGGTCACGGCTTCGGTGGCGGCGAGGGCGTCGATTTCGGCCTGGCCGAAGTCGCGGGCGAAGGTGCGTAGGGCATCCTGTTTCGCGAAGGGGAGCGGGGATGAGCCGAACAGCGAGTGGTCCGTCAGGTAGAGCAGCCACTCCACCTCGACGTAGACGCGGGCCTTGTTGAGGCCGGCCTCTGAGAGGGTGTCGCCGAGGTCTGCCACCGAGCTGCGGTAGCGGCCGTCGAGGGGGCTGAGGGGCTGGGGTGGGAGCTTGCTCATGGGGCTGTTATCTCTTTCGTGGGATCTTTCGCGGGATGGCGTTCGAGCTCGGGTTGGACCCGTGATGGGCACAGTCTCTATTGTCCTGTAGTTTTTCCGGAATATCATGCCGGGCGCGGTGTGTTCTTGCTGGTAGCCGCAGAGCTGGTAGCCGCAGAGCTTGCAGTTAGCGGCTTGTCTGCTGGGATGGCCTGAGCACCAGGCTGATCAGGCCGGTAAAGAGGCTGAGCACGAATGCGCCGAGGACGCCACACCAGAAGCTGTCCACCTGTAGGCCGAAGCCGAGGAGCCCGCTGAACCACGCGGTGATCGAGAGAAGGATGCCGTTCACAATAAACGCAAAAAGCCCCAGTGTGAGGATGTACAGTGGGATCGAAACGATGCGGATCACCGGTCCGATTACGGCGTTCACCAGCCCGAAGATGAACGCCACTATGAGGAATGTGAAGACCACGCCAGTGGTGTCATCGGATAGCGGTTTTACCCACACGCCGTGATCGCCGTTCCCACCGACGATGAGCGTTGTGAACCACAGCGACACTGCGCTGATCAGGACCCGTACAAGAAACGACATGGTTCAAGTTTATGGCGGGGTGCTGGGTGGTTGCTCTTCTCAGGGCTATTTGCGTAAACGAATGCTTAACTTTTCGTCTTGAATTTGTGTTCCGGTAGATATTTTTTGTAATGTGTACATTTGTAAGATATTAATTTCGAGAGATTGTCTCGATTGATTACAAAGGTGTGCCTTTTCGTGAATGTTGTCCAGCGCTTCCGGCCGTTTTCCGCACTTGCGATTGCGGTCGCCGGGGTTCTTATCTTTGTCGATGCGTCTTCCGCTGCGGCCGATGTCGCGGCGAGGGATCGTGCACAGGGGTTGCACATGGAGTTGGACGGCGCCCCGGCACCGCTGGAGTCTGAGCCGCAGGCTGTGCCGCAAGCGCAGATGCCTGAGGGCGACTTTAGCTCTCCTCCTGAGCTTGGCGATGACCTAGAGGTTCCTGCGCCTGCGCCGCTAGCGGTTCCTGCTCCGACTAACCTGGTGGAGGTACCGGGATCACAATCTCGCATTGAACGTTCATGGTCGGGTGCCAACGAGGGACAACCTGATCCTCAGGGTTTCAACGAAGAAACATCTGAGTTAGTTGAGCGTCAGGAGTTCCAGGAGACGTTCAAGAACGCTGACGGCACGCTGACGACAAAGCTGTCGGACGAGCCGCTGAACGTCCAGAAGAAGGATGGCGAGTGGGTTGATGTTCAAACGGATGTGGATAAGACGTCTGGTAACGGTGCGAAGGTAGCCGATCACCCGCTGACCCCAACATTTAAGCAATTCGCCGATGAGACTGGTCTGGTTCGGGTGGAGAATCGTTCGGGCGCGCAGCTGAACTTCTCCTTGCAAGGCGCTGCTCATTCGGAAATCAAGCGCGACGGCGATACCGTGACGTATCCCGAGGTGTTTTCCGGAACTGATCTGGTTTATCGTGTCCTGCCCGGTTTGGTGAAGGAAGAGCTTGTTCTGGGCAAGGCCCCATCGAAAGGCGAGTCATCCTGGACCTGGAGGGTTACTGGTGCGTCTAAACCGAGCGCTGCGGTTCCCGATGCAGAACCCGTTGCTCCCGGAAAGTTGGATGCCCGGCAGGATGAAGACGGTTCGGTAATCTTCACCGATGCAGAAGGGATAGAGCAGCTGAGGATTTTCCCCGGCCGGATGTGGGATTCCTCAGGCAAAGAGGGTGTTAGCGAGAATGCCGAAACCCCAGTGACCACCTCGATTGAGCAGGATGGCGACGGCTGGCTCTATACGATGTCGGCCGATGAGGCGTGGTTGCGTGATCCCGCTCGAGTTTTCCCGGTGACGGTGGATCCGACGACGGGTAGTTCGCATCATGACCGTGCTGTGAGTTATAAGTCTGATGGTTATGTTATCGAAGATGGCTACGCCCGAATTGGTAACTCACGGGAAAACAATCAAAACCGTTTCTGGCGCACGCTTGCTCACTATAACTATGAGCAGTTTTTTGGTAAACAGGTACTGGGTGTGGGGTTGTATGCGTTGGCATACAACGGCACAGGAAACTGCTACAACATGTTTGTAAATCACGCCACGAGCTTCAGCTATTCCGGTATCGGAGAAGCGCTGGATGGATTTGGAGTCTGCAGCGAGGGCTACGGCGAGGGTGGTGCGTTGCAGACCCGAATTGCTCAGTGGGTTCGAGATAGGGTACCGGGTGGGTATCTGATTCTTCGTGGGGACGAGGCTGCTGCATATACGTATAAGCAGATGGGCACAGTGCTCTACGTGTCGTGGAAGGACTATCCGCAGGCCACAACCCCGATTGCTCCGGGAGTTGCGAACAATACGAGAGTGGCGACAAGTCCTATTTTGAAAGTTGGGGCCGTTGACCCTGAGCGTACCGGTTTGAATTATTATTACCGGGTGTTGTCCACGCCAGATGTGGCCAACTCGCAGGTATGGAACTCGGGCTGGACCGGTTCTGACCAGGTTCAGGTTCCGCCGGGGGTCCTGCAAGAGGGTAGAACGTATTATTGGTTGGCGTATGTCCAGGATGGCTATGAGAATTGGTTGGCACAATCCACTGTTCGGAACTCGGCGCTATTTAGCTTTGTGACGAATCGCACGGCAACAGTGCCGCAAGCCTCTTCGACGCCGCCTGCGAAAGAAGTAGTCACGACCACAACCCCGAAGTTGGCAGGCTCTCCAACGACAGATGCCGACGGTGACGCTATCCAGTATTGGTTCCGGGTAGCAACAGGTCCCGACGCAACAAGTGGTGCCGTATTGAACTCGGGCTGGTTGAACTCCCCATCGTGGACTGTTCCGGAAGGCTCGTTGCAGGATGGCGGTTCGTATACCTGGACTGTCTATACGAAGGACTATTTGGAAACGTCCCCCGTGCGCTGGGTAAATCAACTGAAGGTTAACCGTAGGATCGGTGATTCTGGACCATCGCCGACTGATACTGCGGGTGCTGCGTCGGTAAACCTGGCGAACGGCAATCTGGGATTGCGATTCTCATCTCCGACTATTAACGCGCTCGGGGGTTCTATGGGTCTATCGTTCTCCTATAATTCTTTGCAGCCGAGTGTTGCCGGATTGCGTGGCGAGTATTACAGCGCGATTGCGCCGGGAGCGACGACGCCGACGTTCGATTTTGCCGGAAAAACACCGTTGCTTGTCCGTTATGATCCAAACGTGAACTTCAACTGGGATTTGGGTTCGCCGGCACCTGCCATTCCTGTAGATAACTTTTTAGCAGCCTGGACTGGCTATGTGACTGTTCCTGGGGGGCAGCCGGGTTCATACACGTTTGGTGGTTCTGCTGATGACGGTATGAGAGTGATTATCGATGGCGTGAAGGTATTTGACCGCTGGAATTATTCGCCAACGCCGGTGCTGTGGGGAAATCCTGTAAATATTGGTGATGGTAAACCTCATCAAATACGTGTTGAGTATTCGGAGGGTCTTAAGGGATCCGCGGTGAAGTTGATGGTGAAGACACCGTCAGGAACTCAAATTGATGTGCCGAGCTCGTGGTTGTCAACTCAGACGAAAACGTTGCCCGCGGGGTGGCGTTCGTCAGCGCCGATGAATGGCGACGCTGGCCAGTACGCGTCTGCCCAGGTGAACGTTGCATCGGTCATCGTGACGGATATGACGGGTACCACTCACACCTACACCAAGAAGTCGACCGGCGGCTACACCCCGCCTGAGGGCGAGTATGGCGTATTGACAACGGATGCCGCCGGGAAGGTGACGCTGCAGGATGAAGACGGCACTGTGAACGTGTTCGGGGTGACGGGTCGTATAGAATCGGTCACGCCAGTGTCTGATGCGCTGAAACCTGCGACTCCTCAGTCGAACTACAGGCTCACGACGGGTGTGCTGGATAACGTGACTGACCCGGTGTCTGGTAAAAAGGTACTGTTCCTCTATCCTGGTGATCCTGCTCCGGCTGGGTTGAAGGTATATGGCGGTGCCGGTGGTGCGTGTGCCGGGCCTGACGCCTCCCAGTTCCCCGTTGCTCCCGTCGGGATGGTGTGCCGCATTGCATATCCGGACGGATTGGGTGGCTACCTAGACTCCTCATTCCTGAATTACGACGATGCGGGGCGCTTGGTTCGGATCACGGATCCGGGTAACGAACGGGTTGATTTTGCCTACGATGCGGATGATCGATTGATTTCGGTTCGCGATCCGCTGGCGAATGACTGGCTGGGCGCGAACAGCAGTAGGCAGGCTTCTCCTGCACTGTTAACCCAGTTCGCCTACGATGACAAAGGTCGTGTCATATCGGTGAAGCTTCCGGCACCCGATGGCGTGACCGAGTCTGATCGTCAGCAGAAGTCCTATGTATACGAAGCCGGTGCGAATGGTGCCGGTAAGACGTATGTGGATGTTCCGGCTTTGGGTCTGCCCGCAGGTGGACATGCGATGACGGCGACGTATGATTCGGGTTTCCGTTCGACGTCGACGACCACGTCCCTAGGCTTTACAGCCTCGCAGGTATGGAATGGTAAGGATCAGCAGCTGTCGAGTACGGATGCGTCGGGTCGGATGAGTACCACGCTGTTCAACGCACAGGATCGTCCGGTAGCGCAGTACGGTCCGGCTCCGGCTAATTGTTTTGCGGCTGATCGGACTCCGACGGCTGCGTGTGCGTCGACGGTTCCGACGACGAAGACCTCGTATGACGAGGGTTTGAACGGGTTAAATATCACGTATTACAACAATTTGCATTTGGCGGGGAAGCCGGTGAGCTTTGCTCAGGGGATTGCGCCGGGTGGTGTATTTGATAAGGATTGGGGTTCTACGTCAGGCCCGGCTCCGGGGGTGAATCAGGCGAATTGGTCGATGCGTGCCACGGGTCTCCTTACATTCCCGCAGACCGGTCGGTACACGCTGGCTGCGTTTGCTGATGACGGTATCCGGGTATGGGTTGATGATGTGCTCAAGCTGGACATGTTTACGGGTGGTGCCTATCGTCGCACGGGGGATGCGTTCGTCGATGTGACGGCGGGTCAGCAGGCCAGGATTCGGGTGGAGTATCTCCAAGCGACGGGTCCGTCGAGGGTGTCGTTGCATTGGATTCAACCATCGGGAACGTATGGCATTATTCCTGGCCAGTACCTCACCCCTGATTATGGGTTGACGTCGTCGTCTTCGATGGAGGATGCGGCACCAGCGGCGGCGGGTGTGTTGCCGAACGCGACCGGTCAGGTGGTGTCGAAGACGGAGTATCAGACGCCGTGGTTGGGGTTGGCGACTGCTCAGGTGACGGATCCTGCGGGGTTGAATCTTCGTGAGGAGACCACGTTTGAGGCGTTGGGGTCGGGGTATTTGCGTCGGACGGGTCGGATGTTGCCTGGTGCGGTGGCGAGTGGTGCCGGGGTTGCTGCAGCTGGGTTGAAGTCGGAGTATTACGGTGATAAGCAGACGTTGAAGGATGTCTTTGGTGGTTCTGTGTGCGGTGTGCCGGAGAATACGGTGCAGGGTGGGATGCTGCGGAAGATTGTGAATCCTGCGGCGGATACCGGGGGTCGTATTGAGGCGGAGACGGTGTATGACGCGTGGGGGAACTCTGTGGGTTCCCGCAAGATTGGGGATGCTCAATGGGCGTGTCAGACGTATGACTTGCGTGGCAGGGTGGTGTCGTCGAGTGTTCCTGCGGCGGGTGGTTTTGCTGAGCGTGTGGTGACGACGTCGTATACGGCGGACGGGACTGACGTCGGGGACCCGCTGACGACATCCGTTGTTGATACGGCGTTGACGGATACCACGACGGGTGGGAAGCTGACGACGGTTGTTGATTTGTTAGGTCGTACGGTGTCGCAGACGGATGTGTGGGGCACGGTGGCGTCGACAACGTATGACGGTGTGGGCCGGGTGGCGTCTGGTGTGACGGTAACGGCTGGGGGTGAGCGGTTTACGCAATCCTCGGTGTATGACAGTGATGGTCGGGTGTTGTCGGTGTCGGAGAATGGTGCGGTGCTGGCTGAGGTGTCGTATAACGGTACTGAGGTGGCATCGGTGACGTACCCAACCGGCGGTGGTAATGGTACGGCAGGGGCGATGACGTATGACCCGAGTGGTCGGGTGTCGTCGTTGTCGTGGTCGAAGACGGCTGATAATACTCAGTTGTTGAGTAATAGTGTGGTGCGGTCGCAGTCGGGGAAGATTCTGACGTCTAGGATGCAAGGCTCCGGTGCAAACGGGGAACGTGAGGATCGTACGTCGGCGTTTGCGTATGATCGTGCGGGACGGTTGATTCGTGCGGTGGTGCCTGGTCATGAGTTTGGGTATTCGTTTGGGTCTGCGTCGTGTGGTGTGGTGACGGCGGGGAAGTCGGGGAATCGTACCGGTTTGACGGATACGCGTGCTGATGGCACGGTCGCACAAACTTCGTATTGTTATGACAAGGCTGATCGGTTGGTCTCAACGTCGGTGTCGGATACGCGTCCGGCAGCAGATCTTCTGGCTGCGGGTGTGACTGCTGAGCCGTTATCAACGGGTTTGGCGGCAGGCACGATTTCTTATGATGATCGTGGGAACACGGTCGCTCTGGGTGGTCAGGCGTTGACGTATGATGCGTCGGATAGGCATATGAAGACCACGGGTGTTGATGGTGGGGTGGTGGAGTATCTGCGTGATGCGTCGGATCGTATTGTGCAGCGTACCGCGGTGTTGCCGGGTAAGGATAAGGAGACGCAGCGGTATTCGTTTGCGGGGTCGGGGGATAAGCCTGACTTGATTCTTGGTGTGAATGGTGTGGTGTTGGAGCGCACTGTTGATTTGCCGGGTGGTGTGGTGCTCACTCGTAGTGGGTCGGGTGATCCATTGGCGGATGTCTGGTCGTACCCGAATCTGCACGGTGACGTGTCCCTCACCACAGATGGTACCGGTACGGTTCAGGGTGGTGTCAGGTGGTATGAGCCGTTTGGTCAGATCCTGGAACCAGGAACGTTGGAGTATGGGACGGCGCAGTCGCAGGCGTCGTTGCCGCAGAATCTGACGGGTTCAGCGTCGTATGGGTGGGTGGGTCAGCATCAGAAGCTCACGGAAACCGTCGGCGGTCTGGAGCTTGTTGAGATGGGTGCTCGCGTGTTTGCGGGTGCGTTGGGTCGGTTCTTGCAGGTGGACCCTGTGGAGGGTGGTACGGATAATGATTATGCGTATCCGAACGACCCAGTGAACAAGTTCGACCTCAACGGAAACGCTTGGGATTGGGGTTTGGCTCTTGATATTGGGCTGACCGTTGCTTCATTTATCCCCGGCGTTGGTATCGCTGCGGCGGCTGTTAGGGTGGGCGTTATCGCCTATAAGGTTTACAAGGCGGCAAATCTCGTTGCAAAGGGTGGAAAGCTTGCAAATCAAGTGCTTAAGAGTGGTGTTAAAGCTCCCGGTTTTCTTGGTCGAATTGGCGCCAAGATTGGTGGGCGCGCAGCTGTTGGTAGAAATGCAGTGAAAAGTACGACTGAGAATGGACGTGGGGCCATGTGGACAAGCGCGAACGGACTACGTAACTACCGGGCGCCGCAGATAAAGAATATGGGTCCGGCTCGAGGAGGCGGAAAGCAGTCTGTCTCAAACTTTGGATATTCTGCCACGGGAAACTTGGCAAAAAATAGTTCTAACGCTAAAAATCTTCACATCTATCATGGTCGGATTGGTCGCTGGTGGCGCTAAAACTTGAACCTCGGGGACCGGCGTTCGTTGGATACTGTACCGCCGGCTCGATGAAAGGTGTTTACGTTGCGGGCGCGAATCCTTGCGAAGTTATCGATGAGAGTGATTCTTCCTGGCTGCAAAGTTGGGTGTGGGATTGTCAACCAGGTGTAATGGCAGGCGTAGACGAGGCGATTTTTCTTGGTGAAGAACTTGAGTTCACGGAGTCCCCGGAAAGAATGTGTCGTATCGTTGAGAGCTGGGTTCCTCAGTGGGAGTCAATGGATTTTGAATCTGCGGTTGCACCGTTGTTGTTTCCCGTTGCTGGTGTAAACCCTGATCAGGTTTGGCCTGTTCTTGATCTTGCAGTTGTCCGACAACAGCCCGTGAAATTGAGAACGATGCGAAGTTTGGCGTCGTTAGATAATACTCTCCGTCGCTTCGACGAAAAATTGAAGTACGCTGATGAATCGCTTAGGCTACTGGACTCGCTTGGGTATGTGCTGAGCATTGCGCCGAGGAGAGGCTCACTTGAGTTAGCTTCCGCTGAGCGGTCATCTGCATTAGTCAGGCTCGCCTACGACACCCCACGACGATGGTTTCGGCGTACTGGGTTTGTGGACTGGGCAATGGCGCAGATGAACAATGACCAATGTCTAGCATTGTATTCATCTGAATCGTATGTTGTAAGTACCTTAGAGCCTGCTGATCCCTGGGCTGAGTTTGCGAGTTGGTCAATTCGGGGAATTAAATAGATTTAAGCATGGGTATATTCGTTACATACAGCAGAAAGAGCAAATATTGGCCCCGAACATTCTTGATCTGCGTAATTCTGATATCTCCATTGGCCTGTGTCGAAAAGGTCCCTTTTCTGGATCATACGTTGCGAGCTTAAAACCAGAGAATATCTACCCTGTTGGCTATGACCGCAGAGATATGAGTTATTTTGAGTGGTGGTTTGCGCTTGAGCCATCAATCGTTCATGCTGATTTGGGTTCGACAGATGATTATGAAGAGGGCTTCTTGCTCGATTTATCTGTATTGAGTGGAGAGGGCATGGGGATGTTTCGTCGCCCTGTTATAGACCTTCTTTCAAGCTGGGAGATAGAGTGGGCGCCGCCTGAAATGCAAGCTAAAGCTGGATGCTTCTTCTTCGAGGGCTTCGACGGAGAAGTTCAATGGTTGTGGGAGGAAGAATCTTTCGGAGGTCGGTTTTTTGCAAGGAGGCCGAAGCTCACTCTGTTTCGTCAAGGGTATTTTGCTGAGTCGGTTGCTGATGTGTCAATGCTGGCTTTGCGGACTAAAAAAGTTGCCTTTAGTGTGGTGCGTGACCTTGTATTGCCAGGCGGATGGAACGCTCCTATGCATAAAGAGGAGTTGCTTCAACAGGAGCCTTCAATTACGGAGGTAGCGGCAGCTCTGTCTGTGAAATCTTTAAAAATTGCTGTCATTCCGCGAAGGTTTGATGCTGGAACTGATGTGAGTGAGAGCTCTGGCCTGACTGTGGCCCTTGGAAGTCGGGCGGCATTGGAGAAGATTGAGGTTGTGTTAGCTGATGCAGAGTCGAGAGGCTCCAATCTGATGCCAAAGTTGGTGCAAGAGGCCCAACGTCGTGGACTTGCTCAGCTCGGGTTGGGGGCGCTAAGTGCACTTCTGGAGGGTTCCTCTTTTTGTTTAGCGCTTCTCTCGGACAATGCTCCATCGGGTGAAATTTCTAATGATCCATGGCGGGATGTTCGGTGCCTGCCCAACAAATAACATCGATTATTTGGATGCGTGATGGACGTTTCTGGTCCAGCAGAGAAGACTTTTGATAAAGCTCATGATGCATTGTAATTTATTAGTTTCAAGCGGTAGCGCTGCTGCGACCGGAGGTTTGTGTTGTTTTCTTGTTCGCCAGCGGTCGGAAAACGCTTTATTGGTCTGGGTTTTTACGAGGAGCTGGACAGATGCTAGACAAGCTTGAGCAGCTCAGAGAGTCGCCGTCCGGAGCAATCGGGCGATGCACAAAAACAGATTCACGTGGACGCCACGTCTGTGCGTATTTTGATGAGCTTTCTGAATGTTGGCTTGTAACGCTTGAAAGTCCGATTGTGGATTTCGCTAGGGACTTTGCCGACAGAATTGATCATAAATCACCTGGGTCTTACAAATGGTACAACGACTTTACAGATGTTCAATTTGCCGAGCTCATCGAGACCCTCGGCATTATTTGGATTGAAGAGCCTGAAGAAAACGGGCTGTTGTTTAGCGAGTACGACGGCAGCACCATATATATTCCGCCCCCGGTTGAGGGTTTCTTCGTGAATAGTAATTTTTATGGAAGCTACCGTCGTAGCGGTTTAGCATGGCGGTTGGCATTTGCAAATACGCTTAATCATCCAGTTGATCCACCAGAGTCGGGTGAGCAGACACTGCAGCGCCTCTGCTTTGAGCTGTCGCTACAGTTTCCGGGTCGAATCACGTTGGAACCAAGGGTGTCACAGGAGGATAGCAACGCTTCTCAGCTACTAATTCAGCAGGCAAATGGTGTGGGTGTTTCAACGGTGGTTACGTTTGATCATGACGGAAAATTTTCGATCTGGTTCGAGGGTGTATTACAGCGAACGCGCTTGCGATCTGGGATTGAGTACGACCTGATGAGGCTTGATCGTGTTCTTCGAATAGCGGCTGGATCCCGGATGATGCAGATTCGCGATGAGCGGGGTAATGTTTGGTTTCAGCCTAGATTCGCTTATCTCTCTGGGCAGGGATTTCCTCTGCACTCAAGTAAACAGTTACGTTTGTCGACAACGGATGCGATAACTCAATCTGGTACTCCGACCTGGTGCCTTGGAAAGTGTACTCTTACCGAGGCATACGGTAGGTATTTGATCGTCATGAAAGATAGTGGAGAGGAAGTCTGGCAAGTGTGGGTGGAGTCGCCCGTGGATTACTTTTCAGCGGTTGGAATCAAGTCTGAACACGAAAACTATTTTGATGAAGAGGAATATCAGATGTTGATTCAGCAGCTCGGCGTCGAGTGGATTTCAGTCGATCAAGCATTGGATATTAGAAATGTTCGCTTTTGGTTCAAGGAGGGGCCAAACCCGCGACGGAAGCAACCGTTCCGACGAGTTCGCTGGACTGAATGGGTCTAACGGCACAACCGGTGATTAGTGATCATTTAGACGTGAAAGGCAAAATTTTTATGACAGATGTGGAGCAGAGAAATGCTGCGCTTGACCAGCTTCACCGCATTGAGCAATATCTCAAAGAGAAGCTGGATAAATCGTTAAGATATCGAATCTACCCGAATGGCTTTTACGATTATTTACCCACTTTGCTCATTCAGAACTGCAAGAAAAACCAGGCAATGGTTACTGTTGACGTTTTAGAGCCCAACCAGTTCTTTGTCGATCTGGTTGATTTGCCTTGGCAAGAACTCGGTCAAATACCATTCTTTGAATTATGTGTATTTATCGATAAAGTTTTTGCTGGTGAAAAAACTAGGGTTTACTATGCGTAGGATTTTGCAAGGGAATTGACGCTATGTTTCGGAAGAAAAATAAACCTACCCTGACTGATCGAGAACGTGAATCTGCGAGAGCAATGCTCATTTCGCTGAAGGAGTCGCTGGAGAAGAGACATCCGAAACTCGTGGAATGTGAGCTGTTCGGTGCCGATATTAACACCGGTGATGAATATCTCTATTGTGAATCAGCTAACCGGAAAAGCGTTCACATTACGGTTCGGGTGCGAGCCGAATTGAGAATCGATGTTTTGTTGGATGCAGATTTGTGGCTGGCTGACCTAGATCTGACAGATATTGGCGACTCGCGGCTGCTTGATGAGCTGATCGAATCAGCGATTGTGAACGGCGTTCTGAAACGCAAGCAAAGTAGAGTGAACCCTCAACGCCCAAAGAAATTCATCCCCACGCAGCGATTTATTCTTGCATCGGGGCTGCCGCCTCAGGTTATTGCTGCTTACGAGGGGACCTTCGAGGTCGTTCCCTCGTTTTATGCCTGAAAGCTCATCGCCAACATGCAAGAACCCGTAAAACAACTATGATCACCCCTATGGATAACGCTCTACACGAACTACTGAGCGCAGGCGACCTCGCAGCAATAGACCAACGCGCCCAGGAACTCTTCGAAGCAAAAAGATACGTAGAGAGCCGTTTCCTCCTGGAGTCTGTCGTCAACGACCTCGACCCAACGGATGCGCCCAGCTGGATCAACCTCGGCTCAGTATGTGAAAAACTCGGCGACGATACTGCCGCCCATCACGCCTACACCGCAGCGGCGAAGCTGGGGTCCGTCGAAGCCCTGGCCTCGCGTGGCCTGCTCCTCGAACGCATGGGCCGCCCGGCGGAGGCCAGACGCGACTACCTCGAAGCCCTCGCAGGCGACCCAAACGACGTAGACACCCTGGTCAACCTGGGCACCCTGGAACTTGAGCTCGATAACGTGGATGCCGCCCGCGGCTACCTCGCCAAGGCCCTGGAGCTCGACGAAACCACCATCTGGCAGTGGGCCGAGGTGTTGGTTCGCGACGGGCTGGTGGACGAGGCCGTGGATGCCCTGAACCGCGCCATTGCCCTGGGCGAAGAGCGCGCATATCTCGACCTGGCGGAGATCTCGCGGGACCGTGGGGATTATGAGCGGGCCGAGCATCAATTCGCGAAAGCAATCGAGGCCGGCGCATCCGGGGCACCGCGCAAGTTCGCGTTGTTCCTTGACCAGCTCGGGCAGTATACGAAAGCCCAGAAATACTTTCACCTCGCGCTCGAAGACGGCGACGAAGAATTAGGAGACCTCGTGGAGAAATCGCTCAGTTACAACCTCGTACTCCTTCACCGCGCGCACGTGCTAGCCGACAACGGTTTCTCCCTGACCGCCGCGCACCTGTACGGTGAGTGCGAGAACCCCGCGGTCGAGACCCGATGGAAGCAGGGCGTCGCCCTCTACGATGTAGACGATAACGATGCCGACCATAACGAGGCCGCGTACGAGATCTTCGCTGGCTGCTGGCGCGAGGGTTACTGCAAAAACGAGTGGATGCTCCACAATGCCGCGCGGCTGTCTGACCGGGTGGCGGACCTTCACGATCTGGTGACAGCCGAGCATCCCGCACATCTCGAACTAGAAGCCCTCAATATTCGCGGCTTCATCGCCCGGGCTGCCTGCGACGACTCCAGCGCCGATGACTTCTTCGCGCGCTCCGCGGCGGGCGGTAGCGGGGTTGGCCTGGCCGAGCACGGTGCCGTCTTGTGGCGTGACGGGCAGCTGGCCCAGGCACAGGCCTCGCTTGCGGATGCCTCTGGCCACCTCTCCCAGATGGGTTTCGTTGGCACCGGCGCGATTATCTGCGACGAGCATCCGCTTCAAGCGATGAATAGCTACCTCTCGGCCCTGCGCGAAAATTACCGCTCTGCCTCGTATTACCTGACGCACCTGTTGCGAAAGATTGGCCGTGATGAGATCGCGGCGGCCCTTGAGCGGGATCGGGAGCGGGCAGGCGATAGCGAGTCCGGGGTCGGGTTCTTTCCCGCATACGATCCCGACAGTGAGATTGCTTCGGCGGAAACTCGCGTGCAAGCCCGGGAGTGGCTGAGCGATTCGCAACACGCGCTCAACGTGGGTAATGTGCTGCGCGACCTGGGATATCTGGAGTCCGCGGAGCTGACCTATGCGCTCGCCGAGGATGAGGCCGCGCCCCTCTTCCTGCGAGGTGCTGAGGCTGGGGATTCGGAAGGATGGGATTCCTTCGCCTGGCTCATCATCGAGAGCGAACCTGCACGGGCCGAGGAACTGTTCTTTCGGGCTATGAGAGAAAGCTACTCGGATGCGGTTTATGGGCTGCGAGAACTCTACGGACAGACCGGGCAAGCCCGGCTGCGCGACCTACTTGCCCGGGACCTCGGTGCGGCGTAAGTCAGCAAGTAAATTTATCCCCCCTATTCTTTTTGTAATAGGTGGGATAAACTATCCATTGTGACGAAGCCCATGAAGTACCGTGACTTGGTGCGGCTGTTGCGCGAAGCCGGGTTTCTCTCGTCTGAAGGGAAAGGTGATCACGAGAAATGGTCACACCCTCTTCTATCTCGCCCAGTTATTATGACTCAAACGAGAGAAATATCGCCGGGAGTTACTCGAAATGCGCTCAAAGCAATTGCGGACGTGAAAGGACAGCAACAATGACCGCTGACACGATTACCGTTACCGTGACCCGTTGGGACGGCGGCTGGGAAATAGAGATCGACGAGGACAACATCACCCAAGCGCGATCCCTTGACCATGCTCAGAGACAGGTGCGTGACTATCTCGACACACTTCACCCTGAGCTGGACCATTCCGGTTGGGAAGTTATCGTCCTCCCTGCCGATCGTATGCTTGCAGACCGTCTGCGCGCCTCTCGTGAGGCTACACGTGCTGCACAGAAACAGCAGCAAATAGCCGCCAAAGAGGCACGCGAGCTGGCGCTCTACTTGCGCCGGACAGAGCATCTCGGCGTGGGGGATACGGCCGCGTTGCTCGGGGTATCCCGCGGCCGCATCAGCCAGCTCACGAAAGCATCCTGACCTAGCGAAACCGTTACTTCTTGCGCTTGTGGTCCGCGAAGAAGCCGTTTGTGCTTTTCGTGAAGCCAAGAATGATAGCCGGAATAGTGACCACAGCTACGAGGATGCCTGTCGGCAAAGCCCGTCTAAAAAGTTTTCGGCTGGTTTTGAGGGTTTCAGCCTTCGTCATGTCATGTCTCAGGACATCGGTGACAGTTCTGTGTCAGGACATCGGTGACATT
>JBBAQX010000013.1:0-84277 GCA_040400085.1 Lysinibacter sp.
CGGAATAGCCCAGCCGCCGCCGCCAATCATATGAGCGATGGGCAATGATCCGACTAGCGCTGTCCACTGGTTGACCTTACTCGCCAGCAGCATGCCAATCGCCATCGCAGATTTCCCTCTGAGAGCAAAAATAATGGCGATCACAAACTCTGGAGACTCTGATGCCAGGGGGGCGAGCCACTGAACCAACAAGAAATCATCGATGCCGAGTGCTTTACCTCCTGCAACCAGGCTCTCAGCAAACGGTTCCGCAAGCAACAAAATCACAACGGCCGCAAGCACAAAGATGGAGATCACAGTCGCCCGTCGAGCAATCATCGACAGTCCGCCAATCGCGTCCGCCACCCCGACGAGTTCGGGCTCGTCGGTCTCTGCCTGCGAGATTCGATACAGGTAGTAGGTGAAGATCACGATGAGGAGGATGCCAAGCATCACGTGGATCTGGCCGGTAAGCGGGATGACCAGGGTCGCCACGGATGCGATCACTAGCAACCCGAGCTCGACACGACCCTCTGACGGCAGGACGATCGCAAACGGTTTCTTCTGGATATCAGGATCGATAACACGGTTGGCTTTTCGGGCCGAGCGATAGGCGAAGTAGGCGATCAGAAGAATGAACGGCCATCCAAAGCCCAGAAGCAATCGGTTCGAGCCGGTCATATTTGCTGCTGCGTATGCTGCCTGTGAAGGGTCTGACCCAGCACTAAATGCGAAGTAAAGGTCAATCGCATATTCGGGAAGAATCGCGATGATGGCTAGGAGCCCCACGGCAAGACCACCGGAAATATCCATCTCTGCGGCTTCCCCAGCCCAAGCAAGGGCAAATGCCGCCGAAACGATCGCGGCGCCGAATGCGAGCACACCGACGAGCGGGTCAACGTGAAAACCCGCCATACGAAAAAACAATCCGGGGACCGCAACCACTGCCACGATTCCCAAAGGCAAGATAAGTCGTCGCACAAGGCTGTGCTGAAGCTTAGACGTCATGAGATTCTCTCGGTCAGAACATCCCCGAGGGGAGAGTGAGTGGGGGAGGGTGCATCGGCACTGTTGCAGCGATACCGTTGCAGCGGCGAGTTAGCGAGGATTTTCCAGGGCAATATTCCCCCGAAGACAGGTTCAATCCTGGCAGATTAGTAACAACGAAAAAGCCGAAACGCTAATATTCTCAGGGTTTTGGTCTACCAAACATTTGAGTTCCTGTTCCATATTTTTTCATTCGAGCGGCTGAACGTAGCTCCCCGGAAAGTTAAGTGTTAGTGCGGTCGTAGGTAGGTTCGGAGCCAACTGGCTCGTCAATATCGCGGGAAGTGCTGCCTACATCACGAACAAAAGCAGTCACGCCTAGCGGGTGATGCGGCACACCGACCTACGCCGCTCTCACGCCACGAGCGAAACGAATGATGCCCTGAGGCATACCGGTACCTATAATGTTGAAGTACCTCTTTTGCATCACGAGCGTGGCTCAGTACGTTGCACCAAAAGAGTCAGGCAGCAAAGCCTGTGAGTGGATAATTTTCTTCTTCCGCCCGTTCAAAAAAGTCCTTCGGGGCAACGAAAGGTGAGTTACCAAGTGGTAGATCTACAGTGGGATTCCATTGATCAAAAAGCCGTCGACACCGCCCGAATCTTAGCCGCTGACGCGGTCGAAAAAGTGGGCAATGGGCATCCCGGAACGGCTATCAGCCTGGCCCCAGTTGCCTATCTTCTTTTCCAGAAAGTTATGCGGCGCGACCCATCAGACCAAGATTGGCTCGGCCGCGATCGGTTCATCCTCTCAATCGGCCACTCTTCTCTTACACAATACGTACAGTTGTATCTCGGCGGATATGGTCTAGAACTCGACGACCTGAAGGCTTTGCGCACGTGGGGTTCGCTCACGCCCGGGCATCCCGAATACGGCCACACGAAGGGCGTAGAGATCACAACTGGCCCGCTCGGCCAGGGCCTTGCCTCCGCCGTCGGCTTTGCCTATGCCGCCCGTTACGAGCGCGGCCTTTTTGATCCGGAGGCACCAGCCGGTCAGAGTCCTTTCGACCACAACATATACGTTCTCGCCGGAGATGGTGACTTGCAAGAAGGCATCACGAGCGAGGCATCCTCTCTCGCGGGGCATCAAGAGCTCGGCAACCTTGTAGTTATCTACGACAGCAATCAGATCTCGATTGAAGATGATACCGACATCGCCTTCACCGAAGACGTACGTGCCCGCTACGAATCCTACAATTGGCATGTTCAGACGGTTGACTGGAAAAAGACAGGCAACTATGTCGAGGACCTCGCTGAACTCAACGATGCGATCGAGGCGGCTAAGGCAGAGAGCGCCAAGCCCTCGCTCATTATCCTGCGCACTATTATTGGCTGGCCGAGTCCCAAGAAGCAGAACACCGGGAAAATCCACGGTTCCGCACTCGGCGCTGACGAACTCGCCGGACTTAAAGAGGCTCTCGGCTTTGACCCTGCAGAGTCGTTTGCCGTTTCTGATGAGGTACTCGAGCGCACCCGCGGCACGGCGGCTCGCGGACAGGCTGACAGAGAAGAGTGGACCCACAATTTCAACGCTTGGGCGGAACGTAACCCGGAACGCAAGCAGCTGCTCGACCGTTTGCTAGACGGCGACCTCCCCGAGGGATTCAACGCCGCACTCCCCCACTTTGAGGCTGGGACAGATGTGTCAACCCGCGCCGCCAGCGGCAAGGTTCTGAACGCTCTCGGTCCCGTTATGCCGGAGCTGTGGGGCGGTTCAGCCGACCTCGCCGAGTCAAATAACACCACCATCGCGGGGGCCAAATCGTTTGTTCCCACCAAATGGTCAACATCGGAGTGGAGCGGAGACCCCTACGGCCGGGTATTACACTTTGGCATTCGCGAGCACGCGATGGGAGCTATCCTCAACGGAATCGTGCTCCACGGACCGACACGGGCCTTCGGAGGAACCTTCCTCATCTTTAGCGACTACATGCGTCCCGCCGTTCGCCTCGCAGCCCTAATGAACGTTCCCTCGATCTTTGTGTGGACCCACGATTCGGTAGCTCTGGGCGAGGACGGCCCGACGCATCAGCCGATTGAACAGCTTTCGACACTGCGTGCAATCCCCAACCTTGCGGTTGTTCGCCCCGCAGATGCCAACGAAGTCTCCTGGGCGTGGCGCGAGATTCTTACCCGACGCGGAGGCCCAGCTGGTATTGCACTTACCCGCCAGAACCTCCCCGTGTTTGAGCGAGGGGAAGGCGCAGCCTCCGGCGATGTCTTTGCATCCGCCAATAACGTCGGGAGAGGTGCTTACGTACTAGCTGAAGCACCAGGGGGAACCCCAGACGTGATTCTCATCGCAACAGGCTCAGAAGTGCAGCTCGCGGTCGAAGCGCGCGAGGCACTTCGCGGCGAAGGGGTTAACGCTCGAGTCGTATCTGCCCCCAGCATGGAGTGGTTCGCGGAGCAGTCAAGGGAATACCGCGAATCGGTTTTGCCTTCTACTATTACGGCACGTGTCTCCGTCGAGGCGGGGCTCTCACTTGGCTGGCGCGAGATCGTTGGCGACAAGGGGCGTAGCGTATCCATCGAGCACTTTGGCGCCTCGGCTGATTACAAAACGCTGTTCCGTGAGTTCGGTATTACAACAGAAGCGGTCGTCACGGCGGCCAAAGAAAGCCTGTCCGCTCAGTAGCGGCAGCACCTAAGGAGATCTAACAACTCATGAACACAACACCAACAGCCGCTCTGAGCGAAGCCGGAGTCAGCATCTGGCTCGACGATCTGTCGCGTAGCCGTATCGCTTCTGGAGACCTTGCCCGTCTCATCGCCGATCGCAACATCGTCGGCGTGACCACTAACCCCACTATCTTCGCTGGTGCCCTCAGCAACGGTGAATCCTATGCCGACCAGGTAGCCGAGCTTTCACACGCTGGAGCGGATGCTTCTACCGCAGTCTTCGAGATCACAACCGATGATGTCGCAGCAGCATCTCAGGTGTTCGCTGACATCTATACTTCGTCGAAAGGTTACGACGGACGCGTATCAATCGAGGTCGAGCCTGGCCTCGCAAACGATGCCGCGGGTACAATCGAGCAGGCTCAGCAACTCTGGGCAAAGGTCAATCAGCCGAACGCGATGATCAAGATCCCCGCCACACTTGCTGGGCTTGAGGCTATTACCGAGGTAATAGCCCTCGGAATCAGCGTCAACGTGACCCTCATCTTCAGCCTCGAACGTTACCGCGCCGTGATTAACGCCTACCTGGCTGGGCTTGAGAAGGCACGGGCAAACGGCATTGATATCAGCGGAATTCATTCCGTAGCATCGTTCTTCGTGTCACGCGTGGATGCAGAAATCGACAAGCGACTTGAGGCCATCGGTACAGACGAGGCTATTGCGCTCAAGAGCAAAGCTGGTGTTGCAAACGCTCAGCTCGCATACCAGGTCTTCGAAGAATCGTTCGAAAGCGAACGGGCCGTCGGTCTTCTCGCAGCCGGGGCAAACAAACAGCGTCCTTTATGGGCCTCAACAGGGGTCAAGGATCCCTCGCTGCCCGACACTCTGTACGTAACCGGACTGGTGGCTCCCGGAGTAGTCAACACCATGCCAGAGAAGACGCTCGAGGCGACTTTCGACCACGGCGTTGTGACCGGCGACACCGTGACAGGCGCGTATGACGAAGCTCAGGGCATCCTCGATGCAATCGATGCTGTTGGCGTATCGTACAACGATGTTGTGGCGCTCCTAGAGCGCGAAGGTGTTGACAAGTTCATCGTCTCCTGGAACGAATTACTAGAGACCGTCTCAACGGCACTGAAAGCCGCACGTTGAACGCGCGGGTAGGGCTTGGCTCGGCCGTAGCCGCGCGTGTACGGGAGACGCTCGATGCTCTTGTTGCGGACGAGGTAGCTTCGCGCCTTGCTGGTTCCGACTACACTCTGTGGGGTAAGGACGCCGAGCCCGAGGCAAAGAAACGTCTCGGCTGGCTTCAAGCAACCAGAGTTTCAGCTCCGTTCGCGTCCCAAATCACCGAGCTGCGTGAGGAATTTGCCAGGGAAGGCATTGATCACTTTGTGCTCGGTGGCATGGGCGGTTCGAGCCTGGCTCCCGAGGTCATCACGGCGACGGCTGGGGTAGAACTGACCGTTCTGGACTCCACCGATCCCGGCCAGGTTCGCGCTGCGCTGGGCGACCGTCTCGCGTCGACCGCCGTCATCATCTCGTCCAAATCGGGTGGAACCGTCGAAACGGATAGCCAGCGCCGTGCCTACGAGAAGGCTTTCCGTGATGCCGGAATTGATCCGATCAATAGAATCATCGTGGTTACCGACCCGCGTTCGCCCCTGCACGAATCAGCCAGCGCAGCAGGCTACCGAGTCTTTCTCGCGGATGCTGCGGTTGGAGGACGATACTCGGCACTCACCGCCTTTGGTCTCGTGCCTTCGGGGCTTGCCGGGGCGAACATCGCTCAGCTCTTAGAGGATGCTGAAGATTTCGCATCGGTGGTTGCCGAGGACCGCCCGACTAACCCGGGCCTCCTTCTCGGAGCGGCAATTGCCGCGGGTGCCCCCAGTATCGATAAGGTCGGACTGATCTCTTCTGGCACCCCTATCGTCGGCTTCGGCGATTGGATCGAGCAGCTGATTGCAGAATCGACGGGCAAGGAAGGCACGGGTCTCCTGCCCGTGGTCTTAGAACGTTCATCATATGAGGCGAAGCACGCACTTCCTGATCTGGTTCCAGTGCACCTGGTCAAGCAGATCAATTCTCCTCATGCTGGTATCGTCCAGGTATCTGGAAACCTTGGTTCGCAGATCATGCTTTGGGAATTCGCGACGGCGGTTGCAGGCCGAATCCTCGGCATCAATCCGTTTGATCAGCCTGATGTGGAGTCAGCCAAGGTCGCGGCTCGGGGTCTTCTTGATAGCAGGCCAAAGCCTACTGCGCCGGCTTTTGTCGATCAGGGTATCGAAGTTCGCGGTTCCGCTACGCTGTTGAGCGGGGTGAGTTCCCTCGAAGGAGCACTAGCCGCGTTGGTGCGAGACCTGGGAACCCAGGGATACGTATCGGTTCAGGCATATGTGAACCGAGTAGCACACCCCGAGTTTTCTGAGCTCCGAGATCTGGTAGCAACGAAAACGGAGCGGCCCACCACGTTTGGCTGGGGACCACGTTTCTTGCACTCGACCGGCCAATATCACAAGGGTGGCGCACCCACAGGCGTCTTCCTCCAGCTCCGCACCAAGCCGGGTAAAGATCTGTCCATCGACGAGCGACCCTTCACCTTTGGTGAGCTCATCACGGCTCAGGCCGATGGCGATGCAGCTGTGCTCGAAAAACTGGGGCGACCGGTACTTATCCTGACCCTCAATGATCCCGAAAAAGGTATCACAGCCCTCGCCCGGGCAATCGATTCGCTCAACGCTGCGTAAGCAGAAAGCCGCACACACGTGACTACAACACACCGAAACCCGCTCAGGTCCAAAGACGATAGCAGGCTCAACCGAATTGCAGGACCCAGCGCCCTGATTTTCTTTGGGGTAACGGGAGACCTTGCTCGTAAGAAACTCATGCCTGCCGTTTACGACCTCGCAAACAGGGGCCTACTACCACCCGGGTTCGGGCTGGTCGGTTTTGCCCGCCGCGAGTGGCAGGATCAGGACTTCGAGCAGGTTGTGCACGATGCGATCAAGCAACATGCACGGACCCCGTTTAACGAGGATGTGTGGAACCAGCTCAAGCAAGGCATCCGCTTTGTGCAGGGTGAGTTCGACGATCCTGAGGCATTCGTTCGTCTGCGAGATACTCTCGAGAAGCTTGATGTTGAGCGGGGAACCATGGGCAACCATGCGTTCTACCTGTCAATCCCTCCTCGTTCTTTCCCCGAGGTTACTCAGCAGCTGCGCGACTCTGGGCTCGCAAAGCCAGAGAACGGCAGCTGGAGCAGGGTCGTCATCGAGAAGCCTTTCGGGAGCGACCTTAAGACGGCCCGTGAGCTCAATAGTGTGGTTGAGTCGGTCTTTCCGACCGATTCCGTGTTTAGGATCGACCACTACCTTGGCAAGGAAACGGTGCAGAACATCCTTGCGCTTCGTTTCGCGAACCTCATGTACGAACCCCTGTGGAACGCCGAATTCGTTGACCACATACAGATCACCATGGCGGAGGATATCGGGGTTGGCGGCCGTGCAGGCTACTACGACGGCATCGGGGCGGCCCGCGACGTCATCCAAAACCACCTGTTGCAGCTGCTCGCGCTGACCGCGATGGAGAAGCCGAAGAGCTTCGATGCGACAGATCTGCGTCACGCCAAAGAGCAAGTCTTGGCTCAGGTTCAATTACCGGATGACCTGGCCACCGCGACCGCCCGCGGCCAGTACACGGGCGGCTGGCAGGGTGGTGAACAGGTCGTCGGTTTCCTCGACGAGGACGGCATGAACCCGGAGTCGATCACTGAGACCTATGCTGCGATGAGGCTCAACATCGATACTCCTCGCTGGGAAGGTGTGCCATTTTACCTGCGGGCGGGCAAACGTCTGGGTCGACGCGTCACGGAGATCGCCGTGGTCTTCAAGCGCCCTGAGGATTCCTTGTTCGCCGCGACCCAGAGTTCGCACGTTGGGCAGAACGCGCTCGTGATTCGGGTGCAGCCCGACGAGGGTGTGACGATGCGTTTCGGTTCGAAAGTTCCCGGCGCGACGATGAGGGTGCGCGATGTGACGATGGACTTTGGTTATGGCCATGCGTTCACCGAGGCAAGCCCTGAGGCCTACGAGCGATTGATCCTCGATGTGCTCCTGGGCGATCCACCCCTCTTCCCCCGGCATGAAGAGGTCGAGCTCTCTTGGAAGATCCTCGATCCAATCGAAGAGTTTTGGGCTGAGGGCGGCAAACCCGAACCCTATCGTCCCGGAACGTGGGGACCTTCTTCCGCCGACGAATTGTTAGCCCGTGATGGAAGGACGTGGCGTCGCCCATGATCATCGACTTGCCAGATACTACCGTCAGTAATATTTCCAAGGAGCTCGTGCGCATGCGCGAGGACGGCGGCGCCGTCGCCCTTGGACGAGTGCTTACTCTCGTTATTTCTACAACCCCGGAGCACCTCGAAGAGGCCGTCGAGGCCGCGAACGACGCGTCGCGCGAGCATCCTATGCGCGTAATCGTGATCTCGAGCGATCAGCGGGCATCCGACCTTGTTGAGGCTCGAGTTGATGCCCAGATTCGGGTCGGCGGCGACGCCGGAGCGAGTGAGGTCGTCATACTACGCGCTTTCGGAGCCGCGGCAAGCGACACTGAGAGTCTCGTAACGGGACTCCTACTACCCGATGCACCCGTTGTTGTCTGGTGGGCTGGGGTATGGCCAGGTCACGCCGCACACAGCACGCTGGGCAAGATCGCCCAGCGCAGAATTACAGATGCCACAACGCACGCTGACCCGCAGCAAGCACTCAGCGAGCTGGCTGCGAATTACACCCCCGGCGACACAGACCTGGCCTGGTCCCGCATCACACTGTGGCGGGCACAACTCGCGACGGTACTCGACCAGCCGCCATTCGACAGGGTCACAAGCGTCGATGTTAGCGGCTCGGTCGAGTCCCCCTCCACTACGCTGCTGGCCGCGTGGCTCTATCAACAATTGGATGCCACGGTCACGCATAACCTACACCCCCACAAAGAAAATGGCTGGGGAGTCGATTGCGTCCAGCTTCACCGGGAGTCTGGCACGATCCAGTTGCAGCGCACACACGACACACTGGCGCTCCTGAGCGTTCCAGAACAACCTCAACATGACCTGTCTCTGCCTCGACGATCACTCCGCGACTGCCTCGCTGAGGAGCTACGTCATCTTGATCCTGACGAACTATATGGCAGGGTGATTACCCACGGTGTTGCCGCGCTCATCGGGGAGGATCACTCACAATGAATGCTCGTGACGTCTTAATAAGTTCAGATGCGGATGCTGCGGCCGAGCGTATCGCGTCTGACTTCATCGGATTACTGTCGGCACTCCAATCCGATGGAAAAACCCCACGGATTGTGCTGACCGGAGGCTCGTTAGGAATCGAGCTGCTCCGCGTGACGGCTGCGCATCCGCTCGCAGAAGACGCCGATTGGTCCAACGTTCAACTGTATTGGGGTGACGAGCGCTGGTTGCCAGCCGGTGACGGGGAACGGAACGACCAGCAAGCCCTCGAGGGGTTCTTACAGGCTTTGAGCATCCCCGAATCGAACATCCACCGCGCTCCGGCTAATGATGGTGACCTTTCGATTGAGGATGCCGCGACCCAGTATTCCGCTAAGATCTCCGCCGCCCAGCATCACGGCTTTGATCTGGTGTTCCTCGGGGTTGGCCCAGATGGGCACGTTGCCTCGTTATTCCCCAATAGGCCCGATCTTATCGGGGCGACAGGAACCGTGATCCCGGTTCGAAACTCCCCCAAGCCTCCGCCCGAGCGGTTATCACTCACGTTGCCCACGCTGAATTCGGCGGAACGCGTGTGGCTGCTGTGCACGGGAGAACCCAAAGGTGAGGCGCTCGCCCGGATCCTCTCGGATTCCCCAGTTTTAGAGACTCCCGCTGCTGCCGTTCGCGGGCGGACGCAAACTCGGGTCTATACGGATAAGGCTGCTGCCGATAAGGCTTACATAGAGGCCTGACCTGACGCTTAGCGTGGTGTGGTGTGGTGTGAGGAGTTCACATAGGGTCAGCATCGCTTCCTTTTCTGGCAATGCGACGGGTGATCAGGAAGGACCACACTGAGCAACACCACTCACAACGAGTGGCCTTACCGTTTAATGTAGATCACAACCAACGTTTCTCAAAGCACGGCCCACGAAGCACGAGATCATCAAGCGGGCACTTCGACCGGCTGCCATCCCTCCCTCAGAAGGGTCCACCTGACCAAGTCATACTCAATCGGAGTTCTTTCTGGCGACGGCATCGGTCCCGAGGTCGTGCGCGAGAACACCGAGAGAGCCTACACGGGTCGCAGATCAACCGTGCACAAGGGCACCGCAAACGCCATCGCTATGCAAGAATCGCTAATACTCGCGCGGGGATCGAACGGGTCGTCGATTTCTCGTTCCGACTCGCTCTTGGGCGTCGTCGTCACCGACAACCTCTTTGGAGACATCATCACGGATCTCGAGGCGGGCGTTCAGGGCGGACTCGAAGTTGCCACGAGCGCAAACCTCAATCTCAATGGCTCCGCGCCCAGCATGTTTGAGGCGATCCACGGTTCGGCCCCTGATATCGCCGGAAAGGGCTGGGCAAATCCTTCAGGAGCGATCCTCTCCCCCGCCCTCATTCTCGGGCAGCTCGGCGAGAGTGCCGCTGCAAATCTGGTGTTCCAGACAAGTCCTCACGAATTGTCCTGACATGAGCGTCTTCATGGCATATTTTAAAGAGCGTAAGCAATGGCGCTGCGGGATCGTCTCCCGCCCTCGAAAGGATCTTTAATGAACACCTCATCACCGCACAAGGGACAAACGATGAGCAAGAAACGAATAGCGAGCCTCATCGCTATCATGGCCACGATCGAAGCCCTCAGCGGTGTCACCCAGGGGTACGTGAATCCGATTCTCCCCGCCCTTGGCGACGTGTTTGACATCACAGACGCAACCATCTCCGGTCTCTTTGTCGTTTCAGGTCTTGCCTTCGCCGTTTTCACACCAATCATCTCTCGCATGGGTGACATCTACGGCAACCGGATAGTTTTGCGCGTCACCACACTCATTGTGGCTGTCGGAGCGTTCATGATGGCGATGTTCCCCACCCTCGCGACGGTGTACCTCGGCGTCACCCTGCTGACATTGGTGGTGGGATTCATTCCTCTCATGACTGGTATTCTGAGGCACTACAGCCCTGCGCACACGCGCCTCGGCGTCAGCGTCATGGTCGGTTCGCTGTTTCTTTCACTCGGGCTGGGCGCTTTGATTGCAGGCATTGTTGGCCAAAATAATCCGCTCTACGGATTCTGGGTGGCCGTTCCGATCGCTGTTTTGGCCATCATCGGCACGTTCCTGCTGCCGACCGGCGGCGAGCCCGATGGTGGCACGCTTGCTTGGATTCCCATGATCGCTTGTTCCCTCGGGCTGATCGGCGTGGTCACGGCAACCTCCATGGGACCCGACTGGGGCTGGATCGATGCGCGAACGCTCGGGAGCGCCGGTCTCGGCGTACTGTTCTTAGCCATCTGGATTACCTACGACGCACGTTCGAGAGCGCCCTTCGTTAACCTGCAGATGTTTAGAATCTCTCAGGTGCGCACAATCTCCATCGTTACTTTCCTGTTCGGATTCACATCTATCGGCTATCTCGGCATCAACAACCTCTTCTTGAGAAGCGACCTTGCTGGTGCAGGCTACGGATTCGGGCTCGCACCGACGGGGCTCGCCCTCACCTTTCTATTTATCACTCTGGTGAGCTTCCTGTCTTCCTTAACCACGTCGCGCCTCCTCAACAGACGTGGTGAGAGATTCACTCTGATACTTGCGGCGCTTCTCATCGCGGCTTGCTTCGCCACTTTGTACATCTTCGCCACAAACCCCGTTGGCTTCTTCGTCGGGCTGGGGCTGCTCGGCTTGGGAATGGGCATCTATCAGGCGAGCGCGCGGGCGCTCTGCGTGGAATCCGTCCCCAAGGCACAAACGTCCACCGCCGCAGGCATCAACGAGCTTGCCCTTTCCATCGGCATTGCCTTCGGCGCGGCCGCTGCTCGGATGATCGCGGCGAACAACACCAGCAACGGTTTCATTTCACTTTCCGGCTTTCAAACCATGTGGTTCATGATGATTGCGGCCGCCGTCATGACGGTAATCGTGGCACTGACATACAAGCGCAGTGAGCTAGATCCCACGACCGGACTGCTGCGCACCGTGTCTCCCGCAACCTCCTCAGATAATCTCCCCGCTACAGAGAGGGTCTAGCAGCCACCATGAATACGTTAGTAAACATACCCGCCCCTGTTATTGCGAAGATTCAGGCGACACTGCAAGCAACACAGTCGCAGACGGTCGAGCTCAGCCATTCGCTTCATGCAGAGCCCGAGATCGGGGGCGACGAGCATCGGTCTGTCGCAAAAGTAGCAAAGATACTCAGCGAGGCTGGCTTCGCCCTCGAGACCATGCCAAATACGCTTCCAACGGCTCTGAGCGCACGGTTTGGAACTGGAGAACTCGTCGTCGCGCTGTGCATCGAGTACGACGCACTGCCCGAGATCGGACACGCCTGCGGGCACAATGTTCACGGAGCAGCTTCGGTCGCGGCCGCGCTTGCCCTCGCAGCGGTAAGCGACGAGCTTGGAATCACCGTCAAAGCCATCGGCACCCCCGCAGAAGAGAGTTTCGGCGGTAAGGTCGATTTGCTTGATGCTGGTTTCTTTGACGATGTCTCTCTCGCCATGATGGTGCACGCCGCCGCCGAAGACAGCATCAAGGGTTCGTCCCTGGCGCTCACTATGTGGGACGTGCTCTACCTGGGAAAGCCCTCGCACGCAGCGGCAGCACCCGAACAAGGCGTGAATGCACTCGACGGACTCGTTATCGCGCAGACAGCCATCGGGCTCAGTCGCCAACAGCTCCCACGAGACACGATCGTGTCTGTCATCGTCACGGAGGGCGGAACCGCGGTAAATGTGATCCCGGATCGCGCGAGGGCGTCAGTAGAAATGCGCGCTCCTACCCGAGAAACACTCCAGATGGTGAAGGACAAGGTGCGCCTGTGTATTGAGGCCGGAGCACTCGCGTCAGGGGCGACTGTCGAAATCAATCAGGTTGGCCACGAGTTCACAGATCTACAGCAAGACAACTTCATGTCAGAGGCCTACGCAGAGGCACTCGGCTTGCGGGGACGCCACCCTGCCGACAATGCGGGTGGCCTTCTCGCGTCAACAGACATGGGAAACGTTTCGCGCCGCATCCCCTCGATCCACCCCATGCTGGGCTACGACGTCAAAGGAGCTTTCCACCACACCGTTGAGTTCACGCAACACGGCGTCTCAAAGTCTGCAGATGAGGCCATCAGTGTTGGTGCGTTCGGAATGGCTGTCGCTGCTGCCGCCGCCGCGCTCAACCCGAAAGAACGGATGCGTTTGCTTCACGGTCAGGGTTGATGCTCGCGTCGTGAACGTGACTGTTTTTTCGACACCGAGGAGTGTTCGCCATATAGTCGATTTACGCACGCCGTTTTCCTTCCGTGTAGAGCTTCGAACCTTGACAGTAAGAAATCTATACGAGGAAACGGCGTGCGGCTCATTTCACGCGCTGAACACCCACGGTTACGTCACAAGAGCCTATTTAAAGCAAAGTTCCTCCTCCCGAACAAGTCAGGAGGAGGAACCTTAGATAAATACTTAAGCTTTGATCGTGCCGCGACGAATACGGAGCTGACGCAGAGCATCCTCAAGAAGATCTTCCGCCTCCTGCTCTGTGCGACGTTCTTTCACATAGGCCAGGTGAGTCTTATACGGCTCAAGCTTGGCAATCTGCGGAGGATTCTCCTTATCGCGACCAGCGGGAAGACCCGATGCCGGGCAATCAATGCTCTCAGGGATCTCTTCGTCGGGTACGTTTGCCGCAAAATGACGAACAGTCTCATTACCAAGCGCATCCCAATACGAAATCGCTATGCGCTCGGCCTGAAACCCATGATCCTGCTCGCCCATTGGGCCTGAACCAACACGGGAACCACGAATCGCGCTACCACCGGACGCCACTAGAGACCCGACTCAAACTTAGTAATCAGACCCAGGGCCACAATAACAACAAACCACGTAAGACCAAGGATAACCGTAATACGGTTGAGGTTTCGCTCGGCAACTCCGGAGGAGCCAAGACTTGAAGTCATGCCACCGCCGAACATGTCGGACAAACCGCCCCCGCGACCTTTGTGCAAAAGAATAAGCATCGTCAGCAACAGACTCGTAATACCGAGAACAATTTGCAGGATGACCTGAAGGATTTCCACCGAAGAGAACCTTTCATCAGTTGGAGGGCACGTCAGTCTTGACGTTTAGACCACAGCCCAGTATACGTTATGAATTGAACAAGTGCAGCTTAAACGCCCACGTGTTTCTTGAATTGAACGATCCGGGCAAATTCTTCGATCTGCAAACTAGCCCCACCAACAAGAGCACCGTCAACGTTTGGCTCACGCAGGTAGCTCGCGATATTGTCGGACTTGACCGAACCGCCATAGAGGATGCGCGTGACAGCTGCCCGCTCCTCGCCCAGGATTTCGACGACGAGAGCACGCAAAGCCGCACATACCTGCTCGGCCTGTTCCGGTGTAGCCGCCTGACCCGAGCCGATAGCCCAGACGGGCTCATACGCAATAACGATATCGTCGCTCGCGGAAAGGTGACCCAGAATCTCACGCAGCTGAGCCACGGGGACGGCGCTAGGGCCATGCTCTGCCAGATCTTCCGCGGTCTCGCCGACACAGATCACAGGAACGATACCATTCTTCACGGCAGCGGCAGCCTTCGCCCCAACTACAGCATCAGTCTCTGCGTGATACTGTCGACGCTCCGAGTGGCCAACAATAACGTATTTCACATCAAGCTGAGCCAAGAAGGAACCCGAGATATCACCTGTATACGCACCGTGATCGTGCTGGGACAGGTCTTGTGCTCCAAAGCCCAGCTCTAGCTTGTCCGCCGAGATCAATGTTTGTACGGAACGCAGATCAGTGAACGGTGGGAAGACCGCGACCTCAACCTGTCCGTAATCGTGCTTCGCATCGTTCAGGCTCCACGAGAGCTTCTGCACGAATGCGATCGCCTGGAGGTGATCCAGGTTCATCTTCCAGTTACCCGCGATAAACGGTGTACGCTGCGTTACCATCCCAAAACCTCCAACCCCGGGAGCTTCTTGCCCTCGAGGAACTCAAGACTGGCGCCACCGCCGGTCGAAATATGTCCAAATTGATCGTCGCTGAAGCCCAGCTGACGAACAGCAGCGGCAGAGTCTCCCCCGCCAACAACGCCGAGGCCCTGGACCTCGGTGAGCGCCTGAGCTACAGCACGAGTGCCATTCTCAAACGCGGCAAACTCAAAGACACCCATCGGGCCGTTCCAGAAAACGGTGTCTGAAGCACGAATCGCAGAGGCAAAAGTTTCTGCCGTCTCAGGCCCAATATCGAGTCCGATACCGGCATTACCAAACGGCGTCTCAGCAATAGCATCTGCTGCCGCAACGACGTGCTTGGCTTCCGCTGAGAAGCTGCTCGCGACTACAACATCGGTCGGCAGCAGAATCGTCACCCCGCGCTCCTCCGCCTCTGCCAAGTATCCACGAACGGTATCGAATTGGTCCTCTTCCAACAGGCTAGAGGCAACCTTGTGTCCCTGCGCGGCGAGGAAGGTAAAAAGCATCCCCCCACCAATCAAAAGCGTATCGACCCGGGGAAGAAGATGTCCGATAACACCCAGCTTATCCGAGACCTTAGAGCCTCCAAGCACAACCGCATATGGTCGCTTCGGGTTTTCTGTTAGTTGATCGAGAACGCTCAGTTCAGTCGTGATAAGGCTTCCTGCCGCGCTGGGTAGGGCCTTCGCCAGCTCATAGACGCTGGCCTGTTTACGGTGAACGACACCAAATCCGTCGGAGATCAGAGCATCCCCCAATTGAGCCAGCTGAGCTGCGAAAGCCTCACGCTCAGCCTCATCTTTGGAGGTTTCCCCGGAGTTAAACCGAAGATTTTCGAGGACAACAACAGAGCCGTCCTCAAGAGCGAGAACTTCCGCCTGCGCTGAATCGCCAACAGTGTCGGATGCGAACGCAACGGGAACGTCAAGCAACTCGCCTAGACGCTTCGCGACCGGTTCAAGAGAAAACTGTGGGTTGGGCTGACCCTTGGGTCGTCCAAGATGGCTGATGATAATCACCTGAGCGCCCTCTGTGATGAGGGACTGAATGGTGGGCAGCGAGGCCCGGATGCGGCCGTCATCCGTGATGACGCCGTCAGAGAGGGGTACGTTAAGGTCGCAGCGGACGATGACGCGCTTGCCAGTGAGTGAGCCTAAAGACTCACGGGTACGAATCGGCACTCTAGCTTCTTTCGATAGGAGTGGATACAACAGAAAGGAATGGGTTCGGCGCACTTCCCTGCGCCGAACCCATTGGTATGTGTTGTTACATCTTGCTTGCTACGAGATCAGCAAGGCCGACCAGACGGCTTGCGTAACCCCACTCGTTGTCGTACCAGGCAACAAGCTTGACCTGGTTACCATTGACCTTGGTGAGGCCGGAATCGTAGATCGACGAGTGCGGGTCAGTGACGATATCGCTTGAAACCAACGGCTCATCGGTGTACTTGAGGATTCCCTTGAGGGGGCCCTCGGCTGCTGCCTTGTAGACCGCGTTGATTTCGTCGATTGTGATATCGTCGCGAGTTGTCTCAACGGTAAGGTCTGTTACAGAGCCTGTGGGAACGGGAACGCGAAGTGCGTAACCATCAAGCTTGCCCTGCAGCTCGGGGATGACACGACCAATTGCCTTTGCAGCACCGGTTCCCGTGGGAACGATGTTGATGGCAGCAGCGCGTGCGCGGCGCAGGTCGCCGTGCGGGCCATCCTGCAGGTTCTGGTCTGCCGTGTAGGCGTGAACCGTTGTCATAAATCCCTTATTGATTCCGAAGGCCTCGTGGAAGACCTTGGCAAGGGGGGCGAGGCAGTTCGTGGTGCACGAAGCGTTCGAGATGATGTTGTGGTTGATCGGATCGTAATCCTGCTCGTTCACACCCAATACGAACGTGCCATCGTCACCTGTGGCAGGAGCCGAGATGATGACCTTCTTGGCACCAGCTTCCAGGTGCTTGCGGGCCAGCTCTGCCTTCGTGAAGAAACCGGTGGACTCGATAACGATGTCAATGCCCAGCTCCTTCCAGGGGAGAAGCGCGGGATCGCGCTGTTCAAAAACTTTGATGCTCTTGCCGTTAACGATAATCTGATCGCCGTCAAGCTTCACATCTGCGTCAAGGCGGCCCGTGATGGAGTCGTACTTGAGAAGATGCGCAAGCGCAGCGTTGTCGGTCAGATCATTGACAGCTACGATCTCAAGGTCGCTTCCCTGTGCAAGAGCTGCACGAAGGAAGTTACGCCCAATTCGACCGAAGCCATTGATGGCTACTTTTGCGGACACATTTGCTCCTGTTTTTTTGGCACCACGTATAGGTGCACGATTTTTTCTAGGTCGCGATGATGATGAGCCGCCGAGTCGACGGAATCACCAACATCGCAACTATTTTGTTTGCTGGAGGGCTCCGTTAGAGAATCAGACCGGGGGTCTGCTTACGTGCAGCCTCCATACGCTTCTCAACGTCATTCCAGTTCACGATATTCCAGAAAGCCTTGACATAGTCGGCACGGACGTTCTGGTAGTCGAGGTAATAAGCGTGCTCCCACACGTCAAGAAGCAGCAGGGGAACGGTTCCTGCGGGGAAGTTAGCCTGCTGATCAAAGAATTGGTGGATGTTCGCACGCTGTCCGACAACATCCCACGTGAGTGCCGCCCAGCCGGATCCTTGGACGCCCAATGCCGTAGCGGTGAAGTGCGCTGCAAATTTATCGAACGAACCAAAGAAGTCGTCGATAGCTGAAGCGACCTCGCCGGTGGGCTTGTCGCCGCCATCGGGAGAAAGGTTATTCCAGAACACCGTGTGATTGACGTGTCCCCCGAGGTTGAACGCAAGATCTTTCTCAAGCTTGTTCACGTTGGCCAAATTACCCGAGTCACGAGCCTCAGCTAGCTGATCGAGAGCAGCATTAGCGCCAGTTACATAGGCTTGGTGATGCTTATCGTGGTGTAGTTCCATGATCTTACCGCTGATATGCGGCTCAAGTGCTGAGTAGTCGTAGGGTAGTTCGGCAAGCGTATAAGTGGCCAAAATAGCTCATCTCCTTGATGTGAGAACTGAGGTGCACGGAAGCTTCCGAACACGCACGTTTAACTCTATCTAAATATCGTCGAGGTCGGCGGGTAGGTTCGCTTCGGTTCCTGGAATTCCTCTCAGGGAGGCTTCCTTATCTGCCATCGCGAGAAGCCGACGGATGCGCCCGGCCACCGCATCCTTCGTCATCGGTGGATCTGCATGCGAGCCAAGTTCGTCCAGGCTCGCCTCGCGGTGAGCAAGCCGTAATTGACCCGCGTATCGGAGGTGTTCCGGCACGCCGTCCCCCAGAATCTCTAACGCACGGTCAACTCTCGCGCATGCCGCGACAGCGGCCTGGGCAGAGCGACGTAGATTAGCATCATCAAAGTTCACGAGACGATTAGCGGTCGCACGTACTTCTCGTCGATGCCGCATAGCCTCCCAGGATTGCACGGTTGCCGTCGCCCCCATGAGCGAAAGCATATGAGCAATTGCTTCACCCTCACGAATGACGACCTTGTTGACCCCGCGCACCTCGCGGCTCTTGGCGGGGACCCCGAGACGCCCCGCCGCACCCACAAGCGCCATAGCGCTCTCATTGGTGGGACAGCTGATCTCAAGACTCGATGAGCGCCCGGGATCGGTCAGCGAGCCCTGCGCGATGAATGCACCACGCCAGACCGCGGCAAGCTCGTCGGTCGTTCCTGTAGTCAGGCGGTTTGGTAAGCCACGGATCGGGCGACGCCTGGCGTCAAGCAGGCCCGTCTGACGGGCAAGCGTCTCTCCACCCTCGATAACCCTCACCAGATACCCTGGTGCACCCTTGCGAGAGGTACCCTGAGCCTGGGCGCTGGCCATGCTTCTCACGCCATAAATCTCTGCGAGATCCTTACGCACCCGCCTGACGATCAGAGGAGTGTCCAGCTCAGACTCCAAAGCGATATGCCCAGAAATAGTGTGAAGCCCACCGGAAAAACGCAAAATAGTCGCTACCTCAGCAACCCTCACGCTGGTGCGGCCCACCTCAACACGGGCAAGCTCATCTTTAACCTCGGCAGTCAGCGCCAACGTTGTTACTCCTTAGAAATGAAAAATAAAACGATAAAAGGATGCCGACCGGAAGGAACTTACTCTCGGCCAAGATCGCGGTGCTTCACATGCACCACAACTCCGGGAAGGCTCTGAAACCTGGTTGCAAGCTCTCGCGCAACCGCCACCGAACGATGCTTTCCGCCGGTACACCCAATAGCAACTGTAGCGTGTCGTTTGTTCTCGCGTTGGTACCCGGCGAAAACAGGAACTAGAGCATCCGAATATTTCTCGATAAAATCTCTGGCACCCTCGCGGGAAAGAACAAAATCTTTGACCTCTTCATCCTCGCCGGTCTTGCCTCGAAGTTCAGGAATCCAGAACGGATTCGGCAGGAATCGCATATCCGCCACGAGATCAACATCGGTAGGAATTCCATATTTGAAACCGAAACTCATCACCGTCAATTGAAGCGCGGGATCATCGCTCGTTGAGAAGATTTCGTGCGTTTCGGTCGCTAATTGGTGGATATTCATCCCTGAGGTATCAATGATTACATCGCTCGACGCGCGAAGCTCACGGAGCCGATCACGCTCCGCCGCGATGCCGTCAAGAAGGGTTCCCTCGCCCTGGAGAGGATGAGGCCTGCGCACGGATTCGAAACGGCGCACGAGAACATCATCAGTTGCCTCCAGGAAAACCACTCTCACCTGCCCGCCGGTGCGAAGGTCGTTGATAACGCTCTGTATATCGCGGAAAAGATCACGTCCACGGACATCAACAACCGCCGCTATCTTGGGAAGGGTATCGCTCGCCTTATCAGCTAATTCGGCCAATGGCCTCAGCATCTGAGGAGGCAGATTATCGACGACATACCATCCGAGATCCTCGAGCGCATTTGCGACCGTGGAACGCCCCGCTCCAGACATACCCGTCACAATCAGGACTTCTTGGTGGGGGGTAGGGTCCGACATGCTCACCGCTCTCCTGGTTTTCTTTTTCCGGCTTAGATAAACATTGCTCTAAGCAATTCAGCTTGACTTAAGACTACCGCCAGTTTTGTCGGCCCGCTCCACATCTGCGATGTTATTAGTCTCAAATACGTTCTTGCTCTTTACCTGTGATTCAGCCCCATCAGTGCGCCCGAGCTCGTTCACGATCAACGCAGCAAGGGCCGACCCAATTCCCGGGACCTCGGCGATAGCCGCCTCTTCCGCCTGGCGGAGGCGCGCGACAGATCCAAAATGTCGCAGCAGGGCTTTGCTGCGGCTGGGGCCAAGACCCTGAATCTCGCTGAGCTGAGTATTAATATCCTTCTTGCGCTTTGCCCGCTGAAAGGTAATTGCAAAGCGGTGAGCTTCATCGCGCAGGCGCTGAAGCATGAACAGGCCATCGCTATTCCGCGGAAGAATAACCGGAAATGGGTCCTCAGGAAGCCACACCTCCTCGAGCCTTTTTGCGATTCCGCAGAGCGCGATATCAGTAATCCCCGCCTCATTGAGGGCCCGGTGAGCGGCAGCAACCTGCGGTTCCCCTCCATCGACAACGATCAATTGCGGCCTATTGCGGAATGCCCCCGGCGCAGCCTCAACACCACTCTCCGCGTTGAGTTGGGCAGCCCTGCGAGAAATGACCTGATAAATAGAGTCCGTGTCGTCTGTGGTCTCAGGAATCGAATACCTCCGGTACCCGCCCTTAAACGGCAGCCCGTCTTCGAACACCACGAGAGATGCGACGACGTTGGTTCCCTGGAGGTGCGATACGTCGACACACTCCATCCGAAGCGGGGCCTCCGGCATCCCCAGCGCATCCTGCAACGTCGCAAGCGCCTCCGAACGGGTGGCCAGGTCAACACTTCTGCGGGTCTTGTAGAGCATCAAATGCTGCTCGGCGTTGAGCCGGGCTCGATCCAGCAGCGCAGCTTTGTCTCCGCGGCGGGGAACCCGAATCTCGATCGCGGAGCCTCCGTGCTGCTGCTGAAGAACCTCCGCAAGCACCGCACTGTCGGGTGGCATTGCCGCGACGAGAAGACTCCGTGGCGGCTGTTCGTCGTCATACGCCGTCTGTAGAATCGATTCGATCAGCGTGGCGGGCGAATCATCGAGCTCAAGATCGACAATCCAATTTCGTTCACCCCTGATCCGCCCTCCCCTGACGATAAATTGATGAACGGATGCCGCCAGCTCGTCACCGGCAAGGCCAAAGATATCTGTGTCGACCGAATCATCGAGCACAACAGCGCTCTTTGCCAGCACCAGCTGCAGTGACTTAATCTGGTCTCGAAGTTTTGCCGCATCCTCGTATCGCTGAGTGGCGGCGGCCTCCCCCATCTGGGCGGTGATCTCACGAACAATGCTCTTGTCGTTGCCTGCCAGAAAGCTGATAAGCCGCTCGACCATAGCCCGATGTTCCTCGAATGTTACCCTGTGGGAGCACGGGCCGGCGCAGCGCCCGATCTGGCTCGCAAGGCAAGGCTTCCCGCTACCCATCGCCCGCTTGTAATCAGATTCATTACAGGTACGAATAGGAAACGCCTGCTGAAGGAGGGTAAGCGTCTCCTTCACAGCCCAGACCTTCGGGTATGGCCCGAAATATCTCGCACCCTTGATTTTTGCGTTACGGGTCATAATCGCACGGGGTGCCTCATGCGCCCGAGTTACGGCGATGTACGGATAACTTTTATCATCGCGAAACTGAACGTTAAACGGCGGCTCGAACTCGTTGATCCAGGTGTGCTCCAGCAGAAGCGCCTCAGAGTCGCTGCCGACCACCGTCCATTCGACCCTGCTCGCCGTGGTGACCATGCGTCGGGTGCGTTGGTGCAACGACTCGATCGGCGCAAAGTAGTTGCTGAGGCGGGCGCGGAGGTTCTTAGCCTTGCCGACGTAGAGGACTCGGCCACGGGCATCCGAAAATCGATAGACGCCCGGCCCAGTGGGGATCTCCCCCTGCGCCGGACGGTAATCCTGCGGGTTTGTCATCGCTCAGCGGATGCCTTGGCCGGCTTGCGCTTCACATCCAGGATCTCGGCCAGGAACTCGCCGGTGTAACTATCGGGATGCTGGGCAACCTTCTCGGGGGTGCCCGTCGCGACGATCGTGCCTCCCTTAGCTCCGCCCTCCGGGCCGATATCGATGATCCAATCGGCGGAACGGATCACGTCGAGGTTGTGCTCGATCACCAACACCGTGTTGCCCTTATCGACCAGGCCGTTCAGCACCAGGAGGAGTTTGCGCACGTCTTCGAAGTGGAGCCCCGTGGTGGGTTCGTCGAGCACGTAGATGGTGCGGCCGTTGGATCGCTTTTGCAACTCCGTCGCGAGCTTCACACGCTGAGCCTCACCGCCGGAGAGTGTCGTCGCACTCTGGCCGAGCCTTACATAGCCGAGGCCAACGTCTACGAGAGTTTTGAGGAAACGGTGAATGGCGCTGATCGGCTCGAAGAATTCGGCCGCCTCTGCGATAGGCATGTTGAGGACCTCGGCGATGTTCTTGCCCTTGTAGTGCACCGAGAGTGTGTCTCTGTTGTAACGGTCGCCGCCGCAGACCTCGCACGCGACGTAGACGTCGGGCAGGAAGTTCATCTCGATCTTGAGCGTTCCGTCGCCGGAGCAAGCCTCGCAACGGCCTCCCTTGACGTTGAAGCTGAAGCGGCCGGGCAGGTAACCGCGAACCTTCGCCTCCGGTGTCTCCGAGAAGAGCGTGCGGATGCGGTCAAACACACCAGTGTAGGTTGCCGGGTTTGATCTCGGTGTGCGCCCGATCGGGTTCTGGTCGACGTGCACAACCTTGTCGAGGTGCTCGAGTCCTGTGACCCTGGTGTGACGTCCGGGGACGGTGCGGGCGCCGTTGAGCTTGCCGGCCAGCACCTGATACAGGATGTCGTTGACGAGCGAGGATTTACCGGAACCGCTCACGCCCGTCACCGCGGTAAAGACGCCGAGGGGGAAATCGACCGTGACGTTCTTGAGGTTGTTCGCCTGGGCGCCAACGACGGACAGCTTGCGGTCCTTGTCGCGCGGGCGGCGTTTCTTGGGCGTCTCGATCCGCAGCTCGCCGGACAGGTATTTACCGGTCAGCGATTTCGGGTTGCTCAGGAGCTCCGCGTAGTGGCCGGAGTGCACGACCTCGCCGCCCTCGACGCCCGCGCCAGGGCCGATATCGACAATCCAGTCGGCGGTCCGGATGGTGTCTTCGTCGTGCTCAACAACGATCAGGGTGTTGCCGAGGTCCCTCAGCTTCACCAGGGTATCGATCAATCGGCGATTATCGCGCTGGTGCAGACCGATGCTGGGCTCGTCGAGCACATACAGTACCCCGGTGAGGCCTGAGCCGATCTGGGTCGCGAGACGGATGCGCTGGGCCTCTCCACCGGACAGCGAACCGGCCGCGCGGGCCAGGTCGAGATAGTTGAGCCCGACCTCGATCAAAAACTCAAGACGCAGCCGAATCTCACGGAGCACCTGGGCCGCGATTGTCGCCTGGCGATCGGTGAGGGTGAGCTCGTTCATAAAGGACTGAGCCTCGGAGAGGCTGAGCTCGCAGACATCGCTGATGCTCTTTCCACCGACGGTGACGGCGAGCACCTCTGGCTTCAGCCGTTTTCCGTCGCACACGGGGCAGGGCACCTCACGCAGGTATTCGTTCCACTTCTGGCGCGACCAATCGCCCTCAGCCTCGAGGTATTGGCGTTCGATATAAGGAACGACGCCCTCGAAGCCAGAGCTATACGACATCTCCCTGCCGAAACGGTTTTTCCACTTCACGCTAACCGAGAAGTTGTTGCCGTGAAGCACGGCCTGCTGCACGTTTTCCGGCAGCTTCTTCCACGGGGTTTTCAGGGAAAAATCAAGCTCGTCCGCCAGCCCGACGAGGAGCTTTTCGTAGTATTGGTAGAGACCCTTGCCCTGCGTGGTCCAGGGGACGATGACTCCCTCGGAGATGCTGAGGCTCGGATCGCCGAGCAGCAAATCGTCGTCAACCGACATCCTGGTGCCCAGGCCGGAACATTCCTGGCACGCGCCGAAGGGTGCGTTGAATGAGAACGTGCGCGGCTCAATCTCCGTCAATTGGACGGGGTGGTGATTGGGGCACGACAGTTTCTCGGAGAACGTATGCCACGCGGCATCCCCATCCTCGTCGACGTAGTTGATCATGACGAGGCCGTCGGTGAGGCGCAGCGCAGTCTCAAGCGAGTCAGTAAGGCGCCCGAGGATCTCGGGGCCAGCTACCAGGCGGTCGACAATAACCGAGATCGTATGCTTGACCTGCTTTTTGAGCGTTGGCGGCTCGCTCAACGAGATCCGTTCGCCGTCTACCAGGGCGCGGGAGAATCCGCTGGCGGCAAGGTTCGCGAAAAGGTCAACGAACTCGCCTTTTTTGGCGGAAACCACCGGGGCGAGGATCTGGAAGCGCGTGCGCTCCTCCATGGTCATCAGCCTGTCGGCAATCTGCTGGACCGTTTGGCGTTCGATAACCTCGCCGCACACCGCGCAATGCGCGATACCGGTGCGCGCCCAGAGGAGACGCATGTAGTCGTAGATTTCCGTAATCGTGCCGACGGTGGAACGCGGGTTGCGGTTGGTAGATTTCTGGTCGATGGAGACCGCCGGGCTGAGCCCCTCAATAAAGTCCACGTCTGGTCGGTCAACCTGTCCCAGGAACTGGCGGGCATACGCTGACAGGGACTCGACATAACGCCGTTGGCCCTCCGCAAAGATGGTGTCGAACGCGAGGGAGGATTTTCCGGAACCAGAGAGCCCGGTGAAGACCACGAGCGAATCCCGCGGTACGCTGACATCGACATTTCTGAGGTTGTGTACCCGGGCACCCTTGACGTGGATGTGTGTTTTGTCGGTACGATTCGGCTGGCTAGTAATGGTGACTTCTCCGTGAGGCTAGTGACGTGAGGTTTGTGACATGAGAATACTGTGTTGGTGCGGTTGATAATCCGCTACTTATTGATGTGCCCGGCCGCCATCATATTCCGCAATTCTTTCTTAAGGTCGGCGACTTCGTCACGAAGGCGCGCGGCCAATTCGAACTTAAGTTCGGCTGCGGCATTAAGCATCTGCGCGTTGAGATCTGCGACGAGCGCCTCAAGTTCGTTAGCGCCCTGAGCTGCGATACCGGTGCGGCGCAAGTTGGGGGTAGGCGACTTCTTGTCACGCGAGCCGAGGAGCTCGGCGGTATCGGCATCCTCCCGCGCGAGAACCGCCGTGATATCGCTGATCTTCTTGCGGAGCGGGGTCGGATCGATCCCGTGCTCCAGGTTGTAGGCGACCTGGATTTCGCGGCGGCGATCCGTCTCGTCGATGGCCTGGCGCATCGACGGAGTGATGCGGTCGGCATACATGTGGACCTCGCCGGTGACGTTACGCGCTGCACGGCCGATGGTCTGGATGAGCGAGGTCGAGGAACGCAGGAAGCCTTCTTTGTCGGCATCTAGGATCGCAACAAGAGAGACCTCGGGAAGGTCGAGACCCTCGCGCAGCAGGTTAATACCGACCAGGACGTCATACACGCCTTGCCGAAGCTCGCTCAAGAGCTCTACCCGGCGCAGGGTATCGACGTCGGAGTGAAGGTAACGGACCCGGACCCCGGCCTCCGTCAGGAAGTCTGTGAGTTCTTCCGCCATCTTCTTGGTCAAGGTGGTGACCAGCACGCGCTCATCTTTCTCGGTGCGCTGTCTGATCTGTTCGAGGAGGTCGTCTATCTGGCCGAGCGACGGCTTAACAACGATCTGGGGGTCGACAAGGCCCGTCGGACGAATGATCTGCTCCACCACGCCATCCGCGATTCCCATCTCGTATTTGCCCGGAGTGGCCGACAGATAGACCTTCTGGCCGACACGATCGTTGAATTCGGGCCATTTGAGAGGGCGGTTGTCGAGTGCGCTGGGCAAGCGGAAGCCGTGGTCGACCAGAGTGCGCTTTCGAGAGGAGTCACCCTCATACATCGCGCCAATCTGGGGGACGGTGACGTGAGATTCGTCGATAACGACGAGAAAGTCATCCGGAAAATAATCGAGGAGGCAGTGCGGGGCCTCCCCCGGCTGGCGCCCATCGATGTGACGCGAGTAGTTCTCGATCCCCGAGCAGAAGCCGATTTGCTCCATCATCTCGAGATCAAACGTCGTACGCATCCGCAGGCGTTGTTCCTCGACAAGTTTTCCCTCGTTTTTAAGTTCGGGGAGACGCTGGTCGAGCTCGTCTTTGATCTGGCCGATAGCGCGTTTCATGACGGTGTCGCTAGCCACATAGTGCGAGCCTGGGAATACCGAGACCGAATCAGGCTTGCTGACGACATCACCGGTCAGGGGATGAAGGAAATACAGGGCTTCTACCTCGTCACCGAACAGCTCGATCCTTATCGCGAGTTCCTCATACATCGGAATAATCTCGACCGTATCGCCTCGCACCCGAAAGTTACCTCGGGAGAAATCAATGTCATTCCGCTGGTATTGCATTGAGACAAACTTGCGGATGATCTGGTCGCGGTCGATCTGCTGCCCCACCCGGAGCGCCACCATGGCCTCATAATATTCCTCGGGCTTACCTAACCCGTAGATGCACGAAACAGTAGACACCACGACAACGTCCCTGCGGCTCAGCAGGGAGTTCGTCGTTGAGTGGCGGAGCCTCTCAACTTCGGCGTTGACCGAGGAATCCTTCTCGATAAACGTATCGGTCTGCGGGACATACGCTTCTGGCTGGTAATAGTCATAGTAAGAGACGAAGTACTCAACGGCGTTGTTCGGCATGAGCTCGCGGAACTCGTTTGCCAGCTGGGCAGCGAGAGTCTTGTTGTGAGCCAGAATCAACGTGGGACGCTGCACCTGTTCGATCAGCCATGCGGTGGTCGCAGACTTACCGGTACCCGTCGCACCGAGCAGGACGACATCTGTGTCACCTGCGTTGATTCGTGCTGTTAGTTCTGCGATAGCTTTGGGCTGGTCACCGCTGGGCTTATACTCACTGACGACCTCGAAGGGTCGAACAACACGCGTAGGTTCCATGTATTCAGTCTACGCGCCACCACCGACACTCAGATGTGAAGCATCTTATCGATGTCTGATCGCCCTACGCCACAGCTCGTCCGCCTGGGCAATTGTCCACTCCTGAGTACCGGACGAATCAATGACCACATCGGCAATCGCCCGGCGCTCATCCTCGCTCGCCTGTTTCGCGATACGAGCCGCCGCATCCTCCGAGCTCAATCCACGGATACTCGAGAGCCGCTCGAGGCGAGTCTCTACCGGGGCCTCAACTGTGACAACAAGGTCCCAGGGGTGATCAACTTTCGCCTCAACAAGGAGGGGGACGTCGTAGACGATGACAGCATCCGGGTCGTCTCTCTTGATACGGGCGATCGCTTCGCGGGTAAGCCGCTGGACCTCGGGATGAACGATACGATTGAGAGAGGCAAGGGCATCCCCATCAGCGAAGACGAGTGCGCCGAGCGCCGTCCTGTCGAGTGAACCGTCTTCGGATAACACGGCGACACCAAACGCCTGTGCGATAGCGGCAAGGCCGTCGGACCCGGGCGCGACAGCCTGACGAGCAACCTGGTCTGCGTCGATGTGATAAGCACCCAGCTCTGCCAACCTCCGTGCAACCGTGCTTTTTCCTGCGGCGATGCCGCCAGTCAATCCGATAAGATACACCGTTTCAGTCTAGAGCCTCGACCGGCGCGATGCTGGCGATCGAACACCGCACGGGGTGAGCCAGCAGAGTTAAACGCGAACGGGCCACACCCAGAAGGATGCGGCCCGTAATGCGTGTCGAAAAGAACCTTAGTTCTTCTCCTCCAGGGCGGACTTCAGTGCCGCGAGTGACTCGTCGCCAGCAAGAGCGCCGCCAACGGTGTTGTCGCTCGAGAAAGCGGAGTCTGCTGCAATAGCAACGTCTTCTGCCTCTTCAGCGGCTGAGACAGCAACCTGCTTCTTGTGGGCTTCCCAACGTGCCTGAGCGGCAGCGTATTCCTGCTCCCACTTCTCGCGCTGAGCTTCGAAGCCCTCTTTCCACTCGTTGGTCTCGGGGTCGAAGCCCTCGGGGTACTTGTAGTTGCCCTCTTCGTCGTACTCGGTGAGCATTCCGTAGAGCGCAGGATCGAACTCGGTGCCCTCGGGGTCAACACCCTCGTTAGCCTGCTTGAGGCTGAGCGAGATACGACGACGCTCGAGATCGATGTCGATAACCTTGACGAATACCTCGTCGTTGACCGACACAACCTGCTCGGCGAGTTCAACGTGCTTGCCCGACAGCTCGGAGATGTGCACGAGTCCCTCGATGCCATCTGCGACGCGGACGAACGCACCGAACGGAACCAGCTTGGTGACCTTACCCGGAGCAACCTGACCGATTGCGTGGGTGCGGGCGAATACAGCCCAGGGGTCTTCCTGCGTAGCCTTGAGTGACAGTGAAACACGCTCGCGGTCGAGCTCAACCGAAAGAACCTCAACGGTTACTTCCTGGCCAACCTCAACAACCTCGGATGCGTGCTCGATGTGCTTCCAGCTGAGCTCGGAAACGTGGACGAGGCCGTCTACGCCGCCAAGGTCAACGAACGCACCGAAGTTGACGATCGACGAGATAACACCCTTGCGAACCTGTCCGGGCTGGAGGTTTGCGAGGAACGTCGAACGGCTCTCCGACTGAGTCTGCTCAAGAAGCGCACGACGCGACAGAACAACGTTGTTGCGGTTCTTGTCGAGCTCAAGGATCTTGGCTTCGATTTCCTGGCCCAGGTAAGGGGTCAGGTCGCGAACGCGACGCAGCTCGATAAGCGATGCGGGAAGGAATCCACGGAGTCCGATGTCAACGATGAGTCCACCCTTGACAACTTCGATGACCGTACCGGTAACAACGCCGTCTTCGTCGCGGATCTTCTCCACGTCGCCCCATGCGCGCTCGTATTGTGCGCGCTTCTTGCTGAGGATCAGGCGGCCTTCTTTGTCTTCCTTCTGGAGAACGAGCGCCTCAACGCTGTCTCCGACGTTGACAACCTCGGTGGGGTCAACATCATGCTTGATGGAAAGCTCGCGTGAGGGGATAACACCCTCGGTCTTGTAACCGACGTCGAGAAGAACCTCGTCGCGGTCGATCTTTACAACGGTTCCCTCAATGAGGTCTCCATCGTTGAAGAATTTCAGAGTCTTCTCGACTGCGGCAAGAAAATCTTCAGCAGAACCAATATCGTTGATGGCGACCTGCTTGGCTGCCTTGCCGGTCGTTGCGGTTGTCATGTAGTTAGTACTCCAGTACGGACATATATTAGGCCGCGAGCTAGTTCACCCACACAATATGGGACTGCGCGCGACAGCGGACAAAAATCACAGTTGTGACACTGTAGTCTAACCCACTTTAATGCGGGAACTCAAACAACAAAACCCGTATGTTTCACTTTCCTGTGAAAAATGACGGCGCGAAGATTTCGACAGCTATTTAACCTGTGCAATCCAGTCCCTCAACGCCGGATAGCACCCCGGGTTTCTGGCGATCACGGGGCGAAGCTCTGAGAACACGGTTGCGAGCTCCGCCAGGCGCTCAGGTGCCGTGTTTTCCGCATGAGCCTCCACTACGACGGCACGAATATTCGTGGCAATCAGCTCCCTCAGCTCCGGCGGGCAATCAGGGTCACGGAGAACGTCGGACCAAGAAGCCATATCTGTGCGAACCCGCTCGGTTAGCTCCACGGCGCGGTTTGGCACAACTTCAACGGTCTGAACGGGGGCCGTTTCAAAGGCAGCAACCCGAGGGCGCGCAAACTGCCGGACAAAATCAGCCTCTGCCTTGGGCCGAACCTCGCCGTCGACCACGCCGCGAACATCCCCCAGCGTAAGAATCCACTCGTCAGATTCGATCACGATTGAACGAGGGCGTCGATTCAGGATGCCCTGTTGACCATCAACCGAAACCACCAGCGAACCCTGGGGCACCGAAAACGCCAACCCATTTTCGCCGACACCGCCGGGCAGAACATGCCCGAAGACCCTCCTGGGTGACGTGACGATAGAGGTGTGCCCCCTAACAGTCAGCGGCTCACCCGGAATAATGCCTACAAAAGGCGGAAGTCCTCGCTTGCTCACAAAAACCGCACTATCACTCAGCCACAGAGTTTCGATCCCGTGCGCGTTGTGCATCGTTGGGGTCTGCCCCGTCGTGAGGAAAACGCCGAGCAAAGCCTCGGAATCACGTGCAGCTGAGATCGCCATAGCGAGATCATGTCCCTTCAGTGTCGTACAGTGAATTGCGAAAAACCCATAGAGAGTGGGCCGCTGTTTAGTGAGCAGCTGCGTCCCAGTTGAGACCCCTACCGACGTGAACATCAAGCGGAACGCTCAACTCAACCACGTTGCTCATCTCCTGGTGGACGATACTTTCCGCAGTATCCCATTCGCCACTCGCGACCTCCACGATGAGCTCATCATGCACCTGGAGGAGCATGCGTGACTCAAGCTGCTCCTCAGCAAAACGCCGTTCGACATTGATCATTGCGATTTTCATGATGTCAGCGGCGCTCCCCTGAATAGGGGCGTTGAGCGCTGCCCGCTCGGCGTTGTCGCGTACAAGTCGGTTAGGGCTTGAGAGCTCTGGGAAGAAACGCTTACGCCCGAAGATCGTCTCGGTGTACAGATCCTCCTTAGCCTGTTCGACGACGGATCGCAGGTAATCGCGCACCGCCCCGAATCGGTCAAAGTAATCGCTCATGAGCTGCTTGGCTTCGTTCGTGTGGATACCCAATTGCTTGGACAGCCCAAACGCGCTGAGTCCGTATGCCAACCCGTATGACATGGCCTTGACCTTGCTGCGCATCTCGGAAGTGACGTCCTTCGGCTCCACCCCGAAAATGCGGGCACCGACAAAGCTGTGCAGGTCCTCGCCAAGGTTGAAGGCCTCAATCAGCCCAGCATCCCCCGATAGGTGAGCCATGATCCGCATCTCGATTTGCGAATAGTCGGCGGTCAACAGGGTCTCGTAACCCTCCCCGACGACAAACGCCTGACGGATTCGGCGGCCCTCCGCCGTGCGCACGGGAATGTTCTGGAGGTTAGGGTCAGCCGAGGAGAGACGCCCTGTGCTCGTTCCCGCCTGCTGATACGTCGTGTGGATACGAGATTCGGGGCCAACCGTTTTTTCGAGCGTTTCAACGATCTGCCGCAGCTTCGTGGAATCCCTGTGACTCAGAAGCAACCCCAGGAAGGGATGTGGGTTCTTCGATTGCAGATCGGTGAGAGCCGCGGCATCGGTCGAATAGCCGGTCTTCGTTGCCCGAGTCTTGGGCATATCAAGCTCGTCGAAGAGCACCTCTTGCAGTTGCTTGGGCGAGCCGAGGTTGACCTCGTGGCCGATCACCCCGTAAGCCTCAGCAGCGAGGGCAGCCGTCTTCTCGCCAAGCTCAGCGTTCATCGTGGTGAGGATGTGGCGGTCAATTGCGACTCCGCGCAGCTCCATCTCCGTGAGCACGGGAAGCACGGGCATCTCGATTGTCGAGAAAACGGATGCCGTTCCCTCGTCAAACGCGGCACGGATCGCAACATCTGCACGCCGGATGAACCATGCGGTGGTCGCTGCTCCGACGAGGCTATCGTCATCGGGAACCAATTGGTTAGGGTCTTCCTGAGGAAGGCTCTCGTCCAGGTAACGACTCACCAGATCGTCGAGAGATTTCTCCGGCTGAGACGGACGAAGCAGCCAGGCTCCGATGAAGATATCGGAGGAGACACCCGCGACACGAACCCCGGCACGGCGCGCGGCCTGCATCTGGGGCTTGGCATCCCACATCACCTTGGGCGAATCGCTGGACAGCCAGGTCTCGAAAGGTGCATAGTCGGCGGATCCGGGCTGCCACGCAAGCTGGACCGACGAAGACCCCGCGGCGATTCCCACACTTACGATCACGCCGGAATCGGCGCTCACATCAAAATGGAGTCCGAGACCCTCGGGATGTGCCGCTGACTCGCGGGTGAGCCAGGCATCCAATTCTTCATCGAGGAGAACGGCAGGCGTCGGGCATGGTTCCGCCGTGATCGGAATGGATGTGTCGGTAACCGCGGAAGCGGCATCCCCCTCTAGCCCCTTGAACTTAAGATAGCGTTCAAGCAGGCTCCGGAATTCGAGGCGGCCAAACGATGCCCGCACGGCTTGTTCGTCGAAGGGCTTTGGCACCAGCTGATCAAGTTCGATGCCGAGCTCGACATCATTCACAAGTCGGTTGAGCCTGCGATTCCGAACGGCCAGATGAGCGTTCTCCCGAAGGCTCTCGCCGACCTTGCCGCCGATCTCGTCCTGGCGAGCAAGGATTTCCTCGAGGCTACCAAATTGGTTGATCCACTTGACGGCAGTTTTCTCGCCGACCTTAGGGATCCCGGGAAGATTATCGCTCGTCTCCCCCACAAGGGCCGCGATCTCGGGATACTGCTCAGGACGAACCCCGTAGCGCTCCCACACTTTTTCTGCGTCGTAACGGGTGAGGTCGCTCACACCCTGGCGAGAGGGATACAGCAGGGTGACGTTGTCGTTCACGAGCTGGATGGTGTCACGGTCCCCGCTGACCACGAGCACACGATGCCCGTTGTCCGCGCCCTGTTTGGCTAGGGTGGCGAGGATATCGTCGGCTTCGAAATCTTCTTTCTCGATGGTGAAGATACCCATTGATTCGAGGGTTGCCTGAAGCAGCGGTATTTGCCCTTTGAACTCCACGGGCGTTTCGCCGCGAGTCCCCTTGTACTCGGGGTATTCCCGCGTGCGAAACGAGAAGCGTGAAATATCGAAAGCCACGGCGAGGGAATCAGGCTTCTCGGCTTTGAGAAGGTTGATAAGCATGGCGATGAAGCCATGAATTGCATTCGTATGTTGGCCGTCACGCGTCTGAAAGCTTTCCACAGGAAGGGCGTAGAAGGCGCGGAACGCGAGAGAGTGGCCGTCGATGACCATGAGGGTAGGCTGAGAGATATCTGACACAACACCCAGCCTACAAGCCACCACCGACGGCTCGCTGAACAACTTTCGAGGAACACGATGATAAACACCCCAGAAACAAGCAAAGAGGCCGAAGCACTAGAGTTTCTTAGGACCAGAGGAGTGGGCGCCCTCGCGGAAAAAATGGGTATCGAGATCACGGAGTTCACCGTTGAGCGTTCAGTAGCGAGGATGCCTGTCGAGGGTAATACCCAACCTGCGATGCTCCTCCACGGGGGTGCCTACGTCGTGCTAGGAGAGACGCTCGGATCTATGTCGGCGAACCTCTTTGCCGGGCACGGACGACTTGCCGTGGGGATCGATATTAATGCCACGCACACGTCCTCGGCAACTCAGGGGTTCGTCACGGGAGTGTGCACGCCAATCCACCTGGGCCGCAGCCTGACGGTGCACGAAATCGCGATCACCGACGAACGCGGGCGCCGCTGCTCAACCGTCCGAATCACGAACCTGGTGAAGGAGCAGCACGGCCGTTAACCGTTTTCGGCCCAAGCTGCACGACTCTGGCCCAAGCGAGAGTTTGGGCCAGGGCGCGTAACTTGGGCCGAAAAGGTAAAAGGTTTATTCAGAGGCCTTCGGCGACTGCTTCTTATCGCCTGCGAGCTGATCGATGATCGCCTGAGCTACATCGTGCATGGTCAGACGACGATCCATCGAAGCCTTCTGAATCCAGCGGAAGGCCTCGGGCTCGGTGAGCCCCATCTTCTCGTTCAGGATGCCCTTCGCCCGATCAACGAGCTTACGGGTTTCGAAGCGCTCAACCAGATCGCCCACCTCGACCTCAAGCGCAACAATCTGCTGATAACGCGATAGGGCAATTTCGATAGCCGGAAGGAGATCGTTGGGGGTGAAAGGCTTGACCACATAGGCAAGCGCCCCGGCCTCACTGGCCCGCTCAACCAGTTCCTTCTGGCTAAAAGCGGTGAGGAGAACAACGGGAGCTATGTGATTTTTGCTCAGGCGCTCGGCTGCGGAAATTCCGTCGAGCAGGGGCATCTTGACGTCCATGACGACGAGGTCGGGGCGAAGCTCGGTCGCAAGAGCAACAGCAGTTTCACCATCACCGGCTTCTCCGACGACGTCAAAGCCCGCGTCACGCAGGATTTCAACGATATCTAGGCGGATGAGTGACTCGTCTTCTGCTACGACAACGCGACGAGGTGCGGTATTTGATGGATTTTGGTCATTCACATGGTTAATCCTACGGTATTGTTGTATCTGTTGTGCGAGCCGGATTGGCGGAATGGCAGACGCGGAGCACTCAAAATGCTTTGTTCGAAAGGACGTGTGGGTTCAAGTCCCACATCCGGCACAGCAGAAGAACAGCGAAAAGGCCCCTCTAAACAGAGGGGCCTTTTGCATTCCCGGGCGTGTCGCCCACGTAGGTTCACCAACACAGGTTCAACAATACGGACACACGTGTGGCCTCATACCCGCGAGGGTACAAGGCCACACAACGCCTAAATCCTAGTCGTGATGCTGGGGAGTCTCCGGCCCGAACTTCGCGTCACCGATTCGGTGCACGCGCATATCGTTGGTCGATCCGATGACCCCGGGAGGGGACCCGGCAATAACGATAACCTTGTCACCGATCTGAGCCTTACCCGACGACAACAGCACCTCGTCTACCTGATAGAACATCTCATCGGTAGACGTTACCCGCTCAACAAGGTGGCTCTCTACGCCCCAGGTCAGCTCCATCCGGCGCTGAATATTGAGCGATGGGGTGAATCCAAGGATCGGGATTGGCCGACGCAACCGCGACATACGACGAACCGAGTCGCCGGACTCCGTGAATACACACAGGTACTTCGCTCCGATAAAGTCGGCAACTTCAGAAGCTGCCAGGGTAATCGCCCCGCCCTGGGTGCGCGGCTTGGTCCCGAGGGCCGGAATACGCTCAAGCCCGTGCTCTTCCGTCGACGTGATGATGCGAGCCATCGTCTCGACGGTGATAATTGGGAAGGCACCAACGCTGGTTTCGCCGCTGAGCATGACAGCATCCGCTCCATCGAGGATGGCGTTTGCACAGTCAGACGCCTCGGCCCGCGTGGGACGAGGGTTCTCGATCATGGACTCAAGAACCTGGGTAGCAACGATAACGGGCTTCGCCATGCGGCGGGCAAGCTCTACCGCACGCTTCTGAACGATCGGAACGGCTTCGAGCGGCAGTTCGACACCGAGGTCTCCGCGGGCGACCATGATGCCGTCAAACGCGTCGATAATCGCCTCGAGGTTTTCAACGGCCTGAGGCTTCTCGATCTTCGCGATCACGGGAAGCTTCACGCCCTCTTCCGCCATGATCTCGTGCACACGATCAATATCGGATGCGTCGCGCACGAACGAGAGCGCAATATAGTCGGCCCCCAGCTGAAGCCCCCAGCGAAGGTCAGCCTCGTCCTTCTCGGAGAGCGCCGGAACGTTCACGGCGACTCCGGGCAGGTTGATGCCCTTGTTGTTCGAAACGTTCCCGGGAACAGTGACCTCAGTGGTCACGACGGTTCCGTCAGTCTCAAGGACCTTCAGCGAAACCTTGCCGTCATCGATCAGAAGAGGATCGCCCGGCTTGACGTCACCGGGAAGACCCTTGAACGTGGTGCCGCAGATCTCCTTCGTACCGACAACATCCTCGATTGTGATCTTGAAGATGTCGCCAACTTCGAGGTAGTGTGGCCCATCCGCGAACGTTGCCAGCCGGATCTTTGGCCCCTGCAGGTCAACGAGTACGGCAACGGGGCTGCCGCTTTCTTCTTCTGCGCGACGGATATTTCTGTAGACGCCCTCGTGCACGTTGTACGTACCGTGGCTGAGGTTCATCCGGGCGACGTTCACACCGGCGTTAATGAGCGCCAGGGTGTTGTCATAGCTCGATACCGCTGGACCCCAGGTCGCGACGATCTTTGCATGCCTCATGAATTGTTACTCTTTCGGTTTTGTTGTTGCGGTGTGGCAGTAGTCCATACCGCGGTTGTGGTGTTGTGTGATTCTGTCTGTGAGCTAAGTTTCGTAAAACTGCTACTCCTACTCAAGCACACTTCGATGGCTGGATGCACTCAGATAGAGAATCCTTTGTCATCTGGTTTTACCGGAGAGGGCAAAACAGTCGCCCCTTCAAGATACTCGTCAACGGCGGCGGCAGCGGCACGACCCTCTGCGATCGCCCAAACGATCAGCGATTGTCCGCGCCCAGCATCGCCCGCGACGAAGACGCCTTCGCTTTCCGTCTGGTATGCGGAGGTTCGCACGACGTTGCCGCGCACGTCGAAGGGAATCTCCAACTGTTCAGCAAGAGTTTCCTTTTCGGGTCCGGTAAACCCGAGCGCCAGCAGAACCAGGTCGGCCGGGATGTCACGCTCGGTCCCCGCCTTGGGAAGCCGTTTTCCATCCACAAATTCCGTCTCAGCGACGCGGACAGCGCACACCTCCCCTGCCCCGTTCCTGACGAATTCAACCGTCGAGGCTAGGTAGCTGCGGTCTCCGCCCTCCTCGTGCGCGCTCGAAACTTCGAAGAGCGTGGGTTGCACCGGCCAGGGCTGGTGTGCTGCGCGCTCAGAGGGTGGCTGTTGTCCGATTGCGAGCGAGGTCACCGACACGGCACCCTGACGATGAGCAGTTCCGATGCAATCGGCGCCGGTGTCTCCCCCACCGAGCACCACAACGTTTTTTCCCTCTGCTGTGATCTGATCGAAAACGTTCTCGCCGGCAGCTGCCCTGTTTGCCTGCACAAGATATTCCATCGCAAAGTTCACGCCGTGGGAATCCCGACCGGGTATCTGCAAATCACGAGGAACCATGGACCCGGTACAGACAACGACAGCATCGTAGCGACGTCGCAATTCGTCCCAGGAGAGATCAACCCCGATGTTTACCCCCGCGCGAAAACGGGTACCTTCGGCCTGCATCTGCAAGATTCGATGGTCGATGTGGCGCTTCTCCATCTTGAAATCGGGGATGCCGTAGCGCAGTAGCCCGCCGATCCGGTCATCGCGCTCATAGACGGCGACCGTGTGGCCGGCCCGGGTCAGCTGTTGGGCAGCCGCGAGCCCGGCAGGTCCCGACCCGACCACGGCGACGGTCTTACCGGTCAGCCGCTCGGGAGGGTGCGGCTCCACCCAACCGTTGCTGAATGCCTGGTCGATGATAGACACCTCGACCTGTTTGATGGTCACCGCCGGTTGGTTAATCCCGAGGACACATGCCGACTCGCACGGCGCGGGGCACAGTCTTCCCGTGAACTCAGGAAAGTTATTGGTGAGGTGCAGCCGCTCAATGGCCGCGCGACCCTCGCCCTGGTACATGAGGTCGTTCCATTCTGGAATGAGGTTACCGAGAGGGCATCCCTGGTGGCAGAAAGGCACTCCGCAGTCCATGCAGCGGCCCGCCTGCCTCTTCAGCTGAGTCGGGTCCCCCTGTTCGTAGACTTCTTTCCAGTCCATCAGCCGCACGGGAACAGGCCGGCGCGCGGGTAGCTCTCGTTCTCGTGTCGTCAAAAATCCCTTGGGATCAGCCACCGGTTACCTCCAAAATACGTGTCCACACGGCGTCGCCGTCAGGGTCAACTCCTGCGTCATCTGCCTCTTGTCGAATTGCGAGAACAGCCGCATAGTCGCGGGGAACGACCTTGACGAAAGACTGGACTGACTCGTCGAAGTTGTCAAGCATCCGTTCAGCGAGCTTCGAATCGGTGCGTTCGCGATGCTGTTCGAGCAGGTCGCGTACGATTTCGATATCGCTTCGATCGAGGATGCCCAGCACAAGCTCTCCAGAGGCAAGCGAATCCGCGTTCACCCGGCTCGGGTCGAGCTTGTATGCGTATGCAATACCACCAGACATTCCCGCGCCGAAGTTGCGGCCGGTCTCGCCGAGGATGAGCGCGAGCCCTCCCGTCATGTATTCGAGCCCGTGGTCGCCGACTCCCTCGACAACCGCGGTTGCCCCCGAGTTGCGGACGAGGAAACGTTCGCCGACCACGCCGCTGATGTGTATTGTTCCGCTTGTGGCGCCGTATCCGATGACGTTTCCCGCGATGACGTTTTCTTCGGCGACCAGGGTGGCCGAGGAAGATGGGCGAACGATGATCGTACCTCCCGAGAGCCCCTTGCCCACGTAGTCATTTGCATCACCGTGCAGCCGAAGCGTGATGCCAGATGGCATAAAGGCTCCGAGCGATTGCCCCGCCGTGCCGGTGAGGCTCACATCGATGGTTCCTTCGGGAAGCCCTTCGTTACCGAAGCGTTTGGTGACCGCGTTGCCGAGCATGGTACCGACGGCCCTCTCGGTGTTCCTAATCGGGAGGTCGATGACAACGGGCCTGGCATGCTGCAGCGCCTGTTCGCTGAGCTCAATCAGCTTCTGGTCGTAGTGCGCGCCGAGTTCGTGGTCCTGGGCCCGCGCGCTCACTCTGGGTGCATCCTTCTGAAGCGCGAGCGAGTCGGAGCCGGGGGTTGCGAGAATCGGCGAGAGGTCGAGGCCGGATGCCTTCCAGTGGTCGATGGCCGCATTCACGTTCAGGATCTCGGCCTGCCCGATCGCGTCCTGGAGCGTGCGGAACCCCAGCTCAGCCAGGTACTCGCGCACCTCCTCCGCGATAAATTCGAAGAAGTTGACCACGTGATCGGCCTGCCCGCTAAACCTGCTGCGCAGCTCGGGGTTCTGCGTTGCGACGCCGACGGGGCAGGTGTCGAGGTGACATACCCTCATGAGAATGCATCCCTCGACCACGAGCGGCGCCGTCGCGAAGCCGAATTCTTCGGCCCCCAGGAGGGCACCGATGATCACGTCGCGACCCGTTTTGAGCTGGCCGTCAACCTGGAGGACGACCCTGTCGCGCATACCGTTAAGCATCAGGGTCTGCTGCGTCTCGGCAAGGCCGAGCTCCCAGGGCGTACCCGCGTGCTTGAGCGAATTGATCGGGCTTGCACCGGTTCCGCCATCATAGCCAGAAACCAGGATCACATCGGAGAGCGCCTTCGCGACACCGGCAGCGACAGCCCCGATGCCCGATTGGCTCACCAGTTTCGTGTGGATTCGGGCGTCCGGATTTGCTCGTTTCAGATCGAAGATGAGCTGCTTGAGGTCTTCGATCGAGTAGATGTCGTGGTGCGGTGGCGGCGAAATCAGGCCGACGCCAGGAGTCGCATGCCTTGTCCGAGCGACCCACGGATACACCTTGGTCGGCGGCAACTGCCCTCCCTCGCCCGGCTTTGCGCCCTGGGCGAGCTTGATCTGGATGTCGTCGGCGCTCGTGAGATACATGCTGGTGACCCCAAAACGACCGGAGGCAACCTGTTTGATGGCGCTGCGGCGTTCCGGGTCGAGCAGCCGATCCAGGTCCTCGCCGCCCTCACCCGTGTTGGACTTCGCGCCGAGGCGATTCATCGCGATCGCGAGGGTCTCGTGCGCTTCCTTGGAGATGGAACCGTAGCTCATTGCGCCGGTGGAGAAGCGTTTAACGATGGAGGAGACCGGCTCGACCTCTTCCAGGGGAACGGGGTCGCGCATCCCCCTCAATTGAAACAACCCGCGCAGGGTCATCAGCTGTTCGGCTTGGTCATCGACTAGCTTGGTGTATTCGCGAAAAATATCGTAGCGACGGTTACGCGTCGAATGTTGCAAGCGGAATATCGTGTCCGGGTTGAAGAGGTGGGGCGAACCGTCGCGCCGCCACTGGTACTCTCCGCCCGTTTCGAGGCGCTGATGTGCGAGCGACGCACTGTCCTGCGGGTATGCGCTGAGGTGCCGGTGCAGGTTTTCCTGAGAGATCACGTCCAGCCCGACCCCGCCCAGCGGGCTCGCCGTGCCCGTGAAATAGCGCTCGATGAGTTCCTCGCCCAGCCCGATCGCCTCAAAGGCCTGCGCGCCGGCGTAGGAAGACACCGTCGAGATGCCCATCTTAGACATGATCTTGAGCACGCCCTTTCCGAGCGCCTTGATCAGGTTCTTGACGGCTTTCTCGGGGGAAACGTTGGTCACGATCCCGCTGCGCACGAGGTTCTCGCAGGTCTCCATGGCCAGGTACGGGTTAACAGCGGACGCCCCGTAGCCAATCAGGAGCGCAACGTGATGAACCTCGCGTACGTCACCGGCCTCCACGATGAGACCAACGCTCATCCGCGTCGATTGGCGGATGAGGTGGTGATGCACCGCAGAGACCATGAGGAGCGATGGGATGGGCGCCAGATCTTTATCCGAGTCGCGATCCGAGAGCATCAGGAACTCGGCCCCAGCAGCGATAGCCGCATCCGCCTCGGCACAGAGCTCCTCAAGACGATCGCCCATCGCTCCGGGGCCCCGGTCAAAGCGATAGAGCCCCCGCAGGGTGACAGCTCGGTCGCTATCCGGTTCATGATCGATGTGCTGAATCTTGGCAAGCTCGTCATTATCGATCACCGGAAAATCAAGGATGATCTGATGAGCGTGCTCGGGTGTCGCCGCGAGCAGGTTCCGCTGAGGCCCAAGCCCCATACTTAGCGAGGTCACGACCTCCTCGCGGATAGAGTCAAGAGGCGGGTTGGTTACCTGGGCGAAGTTCTGCACAAAGTAGTCAAAGAGCAGCCGGGGCCTATCGGCGAGAACGGCTACAGGCGTGTCCGAGCCCATTGCGGCGAGGGGCTCAGCGCCAGTGCGCGCCATGGGGGTGAGCATAATCCTCACCTCTTCCTCGGTGTAGCCGAATGTCTTCTGACGGCGGGTGATCGAGGCAGGGGGGTGAACGATATGCTCGCGTTCCGGCAGGGCCGACAGCCGGATTCGTCCGCTGTGAAGCCACTCTCCCCAGGGTTCGATCGATGACACGGATGCCTTAATCTCATCATCCTCAATCAATCGTCCCTGCTCGGTATCGATGAGGAACATCTTGCCCGGTTGGAGCCGCCCGCGCCGGACTACCCTTGCGGGGTCGACGTCGAGGATTCCGGTTTCGGACCCGAGCACAACGAGTCCGTCATCGGTGATCAGGTAACGACCAGGACGAAGGCCGTTGCGGTCTAGTGTCGCGCCCACGAGGGTGCCGTCGGTGAATGTGAGCGCGGCGGGGCCGTCCCAGGGCTCCATGAGCATCGAGTGATACTCGTAAAAGTCGCGTTTTGACGGGTCAAGATCCGCCTGTTTTTCCCAGGCCTCAGGAACCATCATCATCATGGCGTGCGGCAACGAGCGTCCTGTTAGCGTGAGCAGCTCGAGCACCTCGTCGAAACTTGCGGAGTCGCTGGCCCCCGGGGTACAGATCGGCAGCAGGGGCGCAAGATCTCCGATGAGATCAGACTCGAGCTGCGATTGACGCGCCTTCATCCAGTTGCGATTTCCCTCGACCGTGTTAATCTCGCCGTTGTGGGCCATCATGCGCAGCGGTTGGGCGAGCGGCCACGAGGGGAACGTGTTGGTGGAGTAACGCGAGTGCACAATCGCGAGCTTCGAGGCAAATCGTTTGTCGCTCAGGTCGGGATAGAACGGCTCAAGTTGGAGCGTGGTCACCATGCCCTTGTACACGACGGTGCGCGCCGAGAGCGAAATGAAATACGCGCCAAGCTCGCGTTCCACCCGTTTGCGCACGCGAAACGTGAGGCGATCAAGTTCGATATCGCTCAGCGTCCCATCTGCGCTCGAAACAAAGAATTGCTCGAATGCCGGCATTGCCTCGCGGGCAAGCGTGCCCAGATTATCGGGGTTGGTGGGAACTACGCGCCACCCCAGGATGTCGAGGCCCTCCTCAACTGCGATTGCTGCTATCCGAAGTTTGATCGCGGCGCGTTTGGCGTAGACGGTTGGGAGGAAGGCCATCCCCACGGCGTAATCTCCCTGGAGGGGAAGGTGAAAGTCTACGACCTCGCGAAAGAACGCGTCGGGAATCTGGGTCAGAATTCCCGCTCCGTCTCCTGTTCCGGCATCAGAACCGATAGCCCCGCGATGCTCAAGGTTGCGGAGGGCATCCAACGCGTTCTCGATAATGTCGTGCCCGGCCGTTCCCCTGAGGGTTGCGACCATTGCTAGCCCGCAGGCATCCTTCTCGAATCTAGGGTCGTACAGTCCCTGCTTCTTCGGGGTCGTGTGAACCATCAATACCGTCCTCTGCGTGTCTCGTATGACTAATGAGTGATGCAGGACGACGGCGGCCCGATTCAGTCACTGTGTATCAGCTACCGGTGCTGCACATACTGTGGTGCGTCGGTAACTTCGTTTCCCCCGGAGCATTGTTTCGTGCGACAAAACTCACGGATAGCGGCAGAATGTTCGCTTTGTGGCGTTATTCTCAGTGCTTTTCGTTGATTTCCGGTTCGGCCGGGGCCTTCTCCAGAAGAAAATGCGTGTTTTCGTCTTCCGATTCTACAGCACCATCGTCATCACCGAGACCAGTTTGGCTCTTGGGGGTGCGACCAGGGCGGTACACACTGGGCTCAATTCCGGGATGCTCGCGGCGCTGAATCAGAATAATGATCAGCCCGACCACAATCGCGATGAGCGCGGTCCACAGGTTGTAGCGGAGCCCAAGGAACGATCCAATGGGGTCTACCCGCAGAGTTTCAAGCCACGCACGTCCGATCCCGTACCAGATGAGGTAGAGGCCGAAGGTCTGGCCCCAGCGAGTCCGGAGCTTACGCTCGAGGAAAAGAATAAGGGCAACCCCGATGAGGTTCCAGACAATCTCGTACAAAAATGTTGGGTGAAAAAGCGTGCCCTCGGCGAGTCCGACAGGGAAAGCCGGGTTCGAGGCTGGGACCTCAAGTCCCCAAGGAAGATCGGTCGGTGATCCGAAGAGCTCCGTGTTGAAGTAATTGCCCATGCGGCCAAATGCCTGAGCGACAAGAAGTCCGGGAGCAAGAGCATCCGCGAAAGACCAGAAACGGATGCCGGTGTAACGGCTCGCTATCAGTGCACCTACGGCGCCTCCGAGGAGCGCACCAAAGATTGCAATGCCGCCCTCCCAGACCGCAAAAACCTTCCACCACTCTGCTCCAGAGTAAAAGAAATCATTGGGATGCGTGAGGACGTGATAGGTACGGGCCCCGATCATTCCAAAGATAACCGTGAACAGGCCGAAGTCAATGGTGACGCCGTTTTCGCCGCCGCGTTTGGTGAGTCGGCGATTGGTGATGATTCCAGCCGCGAGAATACCGACGAGGATACAGATCGCATAGAAGTGCAACCGGAACTCCGCCCCCCACGGCATGGTCAGTGTCCAGTAGCTCAGCTCGGGGCTGGGGATGCTCATGGGTATGACCGCTGTTAGCGCGTGTAGTGGCAGGCTCACCTGATACTTCTCTCTCTTGACGAAGATGCCGACGGCATCCTATTGATTCTAAACCGTTGCAGCTAAGCTGCTGCACCCTTGGCGAGTTCTGCGGCGACCTCAGCGACCGCATTCACTCCCCCGTCGGCGAGGGCACGCACCAGGGCGGTACCGATGATGGCCCCATCCGCGTAGCTCAGGATCTCTGAGACGTGATCGGCAGTTGAGATGCCCAAACCCACGCAGGCATATTCTGCGCCCTGATCGCGAAGTCGTTTGACCAGGGTCTGGGCAGCGTTATCCACGTCGGTTCGTGTTCCCGTAACGCCCATTGTCGAGACCGTATAAACAAAGCCCCTACTCTTTTCGATGACCTGGCGCAGCCGCTCGTCCGTCGAGGAGGGGGCAGCAAGAAATACGCGATCGAGGCCCGTACGTTCCGATGCTGCCAACCAACCGGCTCCCTCGTCAGGAATCAGGTCGGGGGTAATCAGTCCGGCACCGCCCGAGGCGACCAGGTCATCCGCAAATCGATCCACGCCATATTGCAGCACGGGGTTCCAGTAGGTCATGATCAGGACCGGTATGTTCGCCCGGGCACGGATCTCACGAATTGCGGTGAAGCCATCGGAGAGGCGGAAGCCGTTGGCGCGGGCTTGCAGCGTCGCGGCCTGAATCACCGGGCCGTCCATCACCGGGTCGGAGTATGGCAACCCGAGTTCTAGGATGTCGAAGCCGTTCTCCGCGAGGGCAACGGCCGCATCGATGCTGGTCTGCAGGTCGGGGAAACCGACCGGAAGATAGCCGATGAGTGCGCCAGAGCCGGCGTCGCGGCGGGCTGTGATCACGCTTTCGACAGCGGATGCCTGGGTGCTATTCACGTTCGTCTCGCTCATTTCTGATCGCCGGCAGCTGCCGTTGTGCTTGATTCTTCCGCATCCAGCAAATCGAAGTACTCCGCCGCAGTTTCCATGTCCTTGTCTCCGCGGCCGCTGAGGTTCACGAGGATGATGCTCGTGGGTCCGAGCTCCCTGCCAAGGTCGAGGGCTCCCGCGAGTGCATGCGCCGACTCAATTGCCGGGATGATCCCCTCGGTTCGGGACAGGAGGCGAAGCGCATCCATGGCCTGGGCATCCGTTATCGGGCGGTACATCGCGCGATCGATGCTCGACAGCCACGAGTGTTCCGGTCCGACACCGGGGTAATCGAGTCCGGCAGAGATGGAGTGCGACTCTAGCGTCTGGCCATCCTCGTCCTGCAGCATGAGGCTTCGTGCGCCGTGCAGCACGCCCGGACGCCCCTTCGTGATCGTTGCCGCGTGCCTGGGAGTGTCGACGCCCTCGCCTGCCGCTTCGAAGCCGTAGAGGGCAACGGACGGATCGTCGAGAAACGCATGAAAGATCCCGATCGCGTTGGAGCCGCCTCCGACGCAGGCGGCTACGGCATCGGGGAGTTCGCCCGTGAGCTGGAGCACCTGCTCGCGCGCCTCCTCACCGATGATCTTCTGGAAATCGCGCACCATGGCGGGGAAAGGATGGGGACCGGCGACCGTGCCAAAGATGTAGTTGGTGTGTTCCACGTTGGTGACCCAGTCGCGCATCGCCTCGTTGATGGCGTCTTTAAGGGTGCGGGAACCAGCGGTAACAGGGATGACCTCGGCCCCGAGCAAACGCATTCGCGCGACGTTGAGGGCCTGCCGCTCGGTGTCAACCTCGCCCATGTAAACAACGCATTCAAGGCCGAACAGCGCCGCTGCCGTGGCCGTGGCTACGCCGTGCTGGCCAGCGCCCGTCTCAGCGATCACGCGGGTCTTGCCGATGCGCTTAGTGAGGAGGGCCTGCCCGAGCACGTTGTTGATCTTGTGTGATCCGGTGTGGTTGAGGTCCTCACGCTTGAGGATAATGCGGGCCCCGCCGGCATGCTGGGCGAAACGCGGAACCTCTGTGATGATCGAGGGCCGACCAGTGTAACTGCGATGTAACTCCATGAGTTCCGCCGCGAACGCGGGATCCTTGCGGGCGATATCGTACGCCTCGCTGAGCTCATCTAAGGCGGCTATGAGCGATTCGGGGACAAAGCGCCCACCAAAATCACCGAAGTAGGGGCCGGATTCTTCTTTCAATGACATGTGGTTCCACCGAATCGTTTGAGATCGTTAGGGATAGTTAGAAATCGTTCAATTAGACAGCTAGAAAGTGGGCAAGAGTTGCCAGCGGATCGCCAGTCACGAGTGCCTCACCGACAAGAACAACGTCTGCTCCGTCACGCCGGTAGTGAGCAACATCTTCCGCCGAGTGAACGGCCGATTCTGCGACCCGAATAACACCGGCGGGAATCTGATCTGCCAGACGACCAAAGAGGTTCTGGTCAAGTTCAAATGTGGAAAGATTTCGCGCATTGACCCCGATGAGATTAGCCCCAATATCGAGGGCGCGTGATACCTCGTTAGCATCGTGCGTCTCGACGAGAGCTGTCATACCCAGCTGTCCGATGAGGTCATAGAGACTCAGCAGCTCGGGTTGCTCAAGCGCTGCCACGATCAGGAGAACCATATCGGCTCCGGCGGCCCTAGCCTCAAAGACTTGGTAGGGGTCCGAGATAAAGTCCTTGCGCAAGACGGGAAGAGAGATTGCATCTCGCACCGCTTCAAGATCCTCGAGGGATCCGCCAAACTTACGTCCCTCTGTAAGAACGCTCACCGCACTTGCGCCACCGTCCTCATAGAGACTGGCAAGGGCAGCGGGATCCGGAATATCGGCAAGAGCACCGCGCGAGGGGCTTGCTCGCTTTACCTCAGCGATGATCTTGATCGTATCTTCGGGCTGAAGAAAGACGAGGGCATCGAGGGCAGGTTCGCGGTCAAGAGCGGCCGCTTCGACAACGCTCAGCGGCCTGGCCTCGCGACGAATGGCGGCATCCTCTCGGGCACCGTCCATTAGTGATGTAAGCACCTTAGTCGTGAGCCTTCGCTACATATTTGGGTCCGTTTACTCCGTAACCGGCCTTGCGCATAACCCAGCCGGTGAGAAGACCAGCGACTAGGAGTCCAGCAGAGGCCCAAACGAGCCAGGACATGTGCAGAAAAAAGGCAACGGTTCCGATTGCAAATGCGACCAGCATCACGACAACCGCCGTCCATGCTGCGGGCGAGTCCCCGTGTCCGGGCTCTTCGTGTTCGATACTCAATGAAACTCCTAACGAGATGTACCCGTCGAGTCTATCCGGCTCACAGCTTCTTCGCATATTCGACTCACGATGTGGGGGAAATTTTGCTTTTGAACTGGGGAGTTCAACGTGCGAGATTTTCCACTCCCATTTACCCTTGGCCTGCGCATCTGTTCGCCGCACGTTGAGAAAAAATCGTGGTTATTTCGCAAAGTGCGACGAACAGATCATCCCAGAAAATACAATGAGTAACGATACGATAATAGACAAAATATTTTCCTTCGACTGATTGAGATTAAAAATGACTACAGGTAATACACGCAAAACCGCAAGCAAAAAAGAAAAAGTGCCGCCTATTTCTTTTGACGCGAATACCGCAAAAGCTGTCCAATCCGAATTCGATTCATACTCAAAACGTATTTTTATAACACTACTAAAAAGCTGCGCCACGATCGCTGTAGCATTTATTCTCTTTCAAGCCTTCAATATCATGTCCACCTGGAATGAAACCAACCATAAGGTTCTGCTTCCACGACTTTCAGGTTCTACTATTCTCAGCGGATTCGGGGTACTCGCGGTAGTCGTAACTACACTATCAATTACAGTACGGGCACCTTTGAACCCACAACAGGATTACGCGACACTAGGCAGACGCCGTTTTCTTGCATTGCTTTCATTTTTTCTTGTCTCAGCTTCAATTGGTCTCGGGCTTTACGGCGCAACAAACGCACTGGATGAAGCACCCAACATTCTAAATTTAGCTGGATTATTTGGGCCTCTACTTGGAGGAATCGTTCTCGCTGTCTTTGCAGCCGACGCTTCTCTCGTAATGGATGACGACGTTGACCCATCGGATACGGCAACGGAACAACGGAGCACTCAGATAGAGAAGCTCGAAGCTGAGTTAAAAATATATCAAGCCGGGGTTTCGGCGTCGGCTAAGCCAAAAATTTTGACGAATATCTGCTTACTAATGATCCCCCCGCTTTTATTGACTATCGCCTCGATAGTTCATTCCCCCATCGACAACTTCGGAGTTGGTCTAACACGACTTGGTGCTTTCATCGTCTTTTCCATTTTGACATACGCAGCGGTTTGGGCTGTCTACAGACAGATCGTTAAGAAATTCTGGATTACCCTCATCGTTACGATACCATTGTTGACAGTAATTGCGCTAATCATCACATTAAGCACTTTCGTTGCGGTCATCAGCTCTGAGAAAAACAGTCCAAGAGACGCCATCTGGTCGATTGGACTCATCTCAAGTGCATGGATATTTCCCGCAGTAGTTAGTGTTTTTTCGCTCCACACTATTCGCAACCGCCCAGGCATTCTTCGCTGGGCGGCCATTCGCGTAACGGAGCGTCAAATTAGCAACCTCACAACAAAACCCCAAAAAGCAATAGAACAAAAACCTAGAAATTGGCTAGCAATTATCAGCCTACTGTTCATCCCGTTTTTCCCCATCGGAGTCATAGCTGCCACCGTTGTCCGGCAGCGGAATAGCGAACTCATCAAAGCAAACCCAAAGGCAAAGGTGGGAGGCGAACGCGAAGCTCACATCACGATTGTCTCGTCATTCGCTTTCTTGGGATTGTACGTACTGATTGCAGTAGTTCTCTGGATTGCAAATCCAGAGTGGCCCGCAGAGTGGTATTAACAGAACCGCCGAAGAAAGAAGAGGCAAATTTGGGCACCCCGGCATTAACTGGCGAGCAACGTAGATAAGCATCACATGCCCGCGAAGAGGAAAACGCTTTCTATCTGATCGGGATGTTTGACGACGGGCACACCGATGGCCTTCTCCAGACCTCCGGCAGGTCCGCCTTCACCGCAAACTCGATAAGCTCCTCGCAGAACGCACAGAGGTAGAAAATCGGAATCGCGGCGAAGTTACCCGAGAAGGTCTCGCCGCATACTTCAAGGCGTCATAACGCGCAGCGTTGACGCATCAACGTGACGCAGAAAGATGATTAGCCAGGCGAATACTATGCCAACCCCCAGAAGCTCGAACGCCGCAAGGTTGTAATATCCCATTGGCCAAAACAAGAGCGTCGAGACAATCATCGCCACGAGGATCGTATCGGAGAAGAACAGGAATGAGCGCGCAAAACCGGCCAATAGCCAACGCAGCGTAACGAGAAGCGACCCGAAGGCCACAGCCATAGTGGTTGCAAAGGTGACATGTACGGCCCCGTTCACATCTGTTGGGATACATCCGACAAGAGACAGGCATACGCCGGTGACCACAAAAATCCAGCAGACGAGACGCACGTTGCGTGTATTACTGGGAGGAGCAGCATCCGACCATTGCTCGAGCGCGGGTGCCATAATCGCGGCAATCGACGCGAACAGCAGCCCGCCGATGATGAAGGTTGCGTTAAAGACAAAACTGCTCGCCCCCTGGCTCACACCTAATTCGCTGAAGTGGAGCCTCCACCAATCCGTCTCGGTAGTGGTGAGCATAGCCACGACGATACCGCCGGTCATAAACAGAGAGAAGAGTACCGACAGCCTCGCATTGGTAATTTTCCCCGCTGACACCGTAGTGATATAGGCTGCGGCCGAGCTCAAAATCACCAGAATCATCGTTCCGGTGAACACATCGACGCGCAAGCCGATAAAACCTCGCACCAGCACAGCGATAGCGAAACCTGCCAGCAGGATCGCAATTCCGCAGTGGACGAGCGCGACTGCCGTAATATTGACGACCCGCTGCGCCCACGCGACCGGCTTCGACCAGCGGGCGAGCGTGGGAAGTGGGAATCGTCTATGCTCCGCGATGGCAGCGATCAGAGTGGTTAGCCCCACCAGAATCAGTCCGAGAGTGCCCGGCGACACCGGCCCCCACAGCGGCACGTCACCGCGGAAGAGCACAATTCCAACAACCGCCGCGATAGTTCCGGCAATAATTGCGGAGGTCAGCCCGCGAACCTCGCGTAACGCCTCGCGCGATCCTTGATAACTCTCTTCGCCGGGGTATAGCAACTCAAAGAGACCGTCAACGGCTCGGCGCACGGCAGAACGAGGGGAGAGCATACGTTTAGTGTATCGGCTTCTTAAAAAGCAACCACCGGGGCGACAGCTAGCTCAGAGTCGCAGGCATGTCGCTTAGGTTGGATCTTAGTTCGATCCGGCCCTCACAGTATTTCGTAACGCCGCGAAGTAGATCAGCGCGCTACTTCTGTGTTACATTAGTTGCATGGCTCCAATCACTTGGGCACGTAGCGCAGAAAAGCATAATATTGCACACGAAGATGCAATCCATGCAATTGTGAACGCGCTTTTCGTCGTAGCAGAGTTTGATAGTGGACGCACCGGCGGCATATCCCCGGATCTCTATATTGGCCCCGGGCGCAATGGGCAGCTTTTAGAAGTGCTCCTAGAGCGAACGTCCCGCACCGAAGCGACGGTATTTCACGTCATGGAAGTCAGGCCCAAAATTCTACACGAGGCAAAACGGAGGCTTAATCATGAATAGGAAACTTAGCAAAACTGAGGAAGAACGCTACGAACGTGCTTCACAATCGGCGGAGATGCTCGATCACATACCTGCACACTCAACTGTTACCGACGCTGCGGCCACGGCTCCTGGTCGTTCACTCATGGAAGAACTCCTCGGTTCGCCCGAAGCGGTTGAACGCGCAATGGGTCGCCCCAGCGTTGACGGTAGTATGACGCAGGGCCACTCGCTCGTACGACAGGTACGTCTCCCCAGCGAACTCGATAGGCTTCTCACAGAACGAGCGGAGGCAGAACATCGGAATCGCAGCGAGGTTATTCGCGAAGCTCTCACCGCATACCTCAAAGCTTCATAGGACTTCAGAGGCTCCCTAGATGCGAGAACTTTACCGGCGATCTTTCCTTAGGCTCCCTAACCATTTTGTCAGCCGACAGCAAAGCATAAGACAGCATCTGCTCAGTTAGCATTCCGGCGCAAGTAGCCACAGCATTGACAAATCCTCGTGCAAAGAAAGAGCGTGTCAGAAGGTTCGGTTTTATTCGAATTTCGTGATTCATGCAACGAACGCGGAGGTCACGCTCGGGTTTGTTTTATCTAGCCGTAGTTTCGACAGATCCAACTACCATCGAACGTGATTGGATCGGAGTCTGCCAAACCGTCAGTAGACCCACATTTATTGTTCCGGAGATCTCATCCAACAACATCACAACTGCCTCAAGTTCATGCCGTGGCAGAGCGAGAAGATTCGTCTGGCCTTCGTCAATGAGATCGACCGCGGAGCACGAGGAATACCTGCCAGCGAGCTAGGGAGTCGTTTCAGCTATGGCCGTAACGCGATTATGGAGCGCTTTGCTGCTGCATGCGTTCAAACCCGGATTGCTGTTCCGTATAACGAAGAGAATGCGAGCTGGAGGTACCTGCCCGTCAAAGGGATCGGGTACAAGACCGTCCCTAAACGAGTGGGGCGGAACCCCACATGGCGAGGAAATACCTTGTAGCAGGTGATGACCCGACGAAAGGGTTTGCCCTTATGACAGCTGAGGAGCCTCCCTCTCTGCTGAGTCTGGCTCGTTGATAAATTTGAGGAATCTCGTGCCCTTATCCAAGGTTCTCTGCTCAAAGACACCCCGTGCGCTCATCCCCATGTCTAAGGGAACCGATGATGTAAGTCCCGAGCGTTCCAAATCAGCAAGGGCTAGTCTCACTGGCTCATTCCAGGCCGCCCAGCTTGCATTGAGAGCGGACGCTAACGACGCACTTATCGTGGAGTGGTTCGTTTTAAGCTCGTGAGCCTGCAACCACCCCATAGGATCTTGGAAGTAGTGCAATAGCCAAACGTGTAGAGGGTCAAGATCTTCTGTAAGCCTAGAAAACTGCTGGCGTTCCGTGTCGTTAAAGTCGGACCAACTGCCACTATTTGCCACGGCTGATGCGAGCCAACGGCGTCTCTCCTCACTCCCAGTTTCCGCAGCCAATCGCTGCGCACGCGTCACTGCCGCGCAAAACTCATCTGAGTCAACCACTTGTTCCAGAGTTAGAGATTTCTTGACCTGTTCCTTTAATCGATTGAGGTTTTCTACAACAGCAAGGTTGAATTCTCGTTGTTTCTTCGCATCACGACGATCAAGAAAATACGTAAGTCCTTCGGCGGCGAACGATCCAACAACTGGGAACATGGACAGGGCACCTTTGACAAGTACTGCTGCTTCATCACCACCCCGATTCTGTTCGGGAACGAGGTCATCTAAATCTGCCATGCTACTCTCCTGCATTTCTAAGGTGCGGTCATGCGTCTCTGAGAAAGACTCGGGCGGAAACAGGCATCGATTTACCAAAATTACACTGTGTAAGCTGCCGCCAGATACATGGTTATTCTCTGTAGCCTACAGCGTCGGGTCAGTTCCGCGCGATTGGCGGTCCCAATCGTCGATGCGGTCCTCGGCGCGGACCTCGGTGTTAGGCGCGTCTGCGGCTTCAGCGTCAGCAGTATCGCCTGCCGCAGACGCGGCGTCGGTGAGGGGAGCTGCGGGAGCGGCATCCGTCTCGCGATCAAGCTGGGCAAAGACATCCGCCGATTGCTGGTCGGCCTCGATCACGACGGCCTGATACTTTCGCGACGACCGTGGCCAACGGGTCGCCGTTACCAGCACGAGCACGCCGCTCACAGAGACCAGCACACCCACCGCGATGCCCACGACGGGCCACGGGGTCGTGGACGAGCTCTCGACCAGCGACTCAAGCGAGCCGGCCCCGGAAATCCCTGTCTGCTCCGTGATGCTCCCGGCACCGCCCAAAATGGGGTTCGATAGGGCGGATGCCGTCGCCACGATCACGCACACGCCCAGCAAGAATTGCAGCAGTCCCAGCACGAAGCGGAACACCGTGCCCGCGATCGTCAGCGCGCCCCCGAGCGCCAACCCGCAGAACGCGAAGGCACTCAGCGAAGATGCGGCCTGCTGGCCGGTGACCTCGATGCTGCGATTGCCGATCACGTCGGCGACCAGCGTCAGGTTGAACCAGGTCTGCGACCACACCAGAAAGACCAGGCCGCTGCTGGCAAGCACCAGCAGGATTGCCCAGCGCTTGATCCGGGAGTTACCAGCCGCAATATCAGCCATCGTTTAGGAATCCAATCGGGTAAACGTATTCGCAATGGCAACGGCGCGCAGGGGCGCAGCGGCCTTGTTCTGGGATTCTTCGAACTCGGATTGCGGCACGGAGTCTGCGACGATCCCGCCGCCGGCCTGCACGTGCGCGGTCTGCCCGATGATCGTCGCCGTGCGAATCGCGATCGCGAGATCCGCCGAACCGCTCAGCCCGAAGTAGCCGACCACTCCCCCGTACACGCCGCGCTGGGCGGGTTCGAGCTCGTCGATGATCTCCAGCGCGCGCGGCTTGGGCGCACCCGACAGCGTGCCTGCCGGGAACGTCGCCCGGAACACGTCGACCAGGTTGCTCTCGGGGCGAAGCTTGCCCTCAACAGTCGACACGATATGCATGATGTGGCTGAAGCGTTCGATCCGCATAAACTCGGTGACCTCGACGCTCGACGAATCGCATACGCGCAGCAGGTCGTTGCGGGCAAGGTCGACCAGCATCAGATGCTCGGCCCGCTCCTTCTCATCGGAGATCAGCTCGCGCTCGAACGCCTGATCCTGCTCGGGGGTGTCGCCGCGCGGCTTCGACCCCGCGATGGGATGCGTGATCACGTGGTTCTCGTGCACGGTCACCAACGCCTCCGGGCTCGACCCGACGATCGAGTACGGCCCGACCCCGTCGGCCTCGAGGCTCAGCAGGTACAGGTACGGGCTCGGGTTCAGATGGCGCAGTACCCGGTACACATCGAGCGGATCCGCCACACACTCCAGGTCGAAACGCTGCGAGAGCACCACCTGGAAGATATCGCCGTCGACGATGCGCTGCTGGGCCGTCGCGACCGCGTCGAGGAAGTCCTGCCGATCGCTGCGGTGAGTCGGCTCGGGCAGCCTCGTGAAATCTCCTTTGGCCAGCGGAGTCTCGGCCGGGGTTGAGAGGCGCTGCTGTACGGAATCTAGGCGGGCCTGAGCATCCGTCCATTGATCGTCGGCGGAATCGGTGCCATCGTTCAGCGCGTTCGCAATCAACGTGACCGTGCCCTCGCGGTGATCGATCGCCACCAGCTCCGAGACGAAGCTCAGGGCCTGGCCCGGCACCGTGAAGTCGGCGGGCGGCTGGTGCGGCAGGTTCTCGAGCTGGCGGATCGCCTCCCAACCAATGAAGCCGACGAGCCCGCCGGTAAGCGGCGGAAACCCGGGGATCGCGGGCGAACTCCAGCGAGCGATCACGGCCTCGACCGCGTCGAGCGGGGTCATCTCGCGAACGGATGCCCCCACGGCTCGTTCCTCCGACAAGCCATAGCTCGTCCACGACGCCGCCTCGCCGCTCTGCGTCAGCACGCCGAAAGAGCCCGCGCCGATGAAACTGTAGCGGGTCCACACGCCGCCCTGTTCCGCCGATTCGAGCAGAAATGTGCCCGGCGCGCTGGCCGCTACTTTGCGGTAGATCGAGACGGGCGAATCGCTATCAGCGAAGAGCACCCGGGACACAGGCACGACCCGCTGCGTCTTCAGCAGCTCATCGAACTCGCTACGATTCGTGGAATGGTGCGAAACGCCGATCATAGTGCTAGCTCCCTGCCCTCAAAACACGTGCGGGTGCCGGTGTGGCACGCGGCGCCGACCTGCTCAACGCGCAGTAGGAGCGTGTCGCCGTCGCAATCCATCGCGATGCTGCGCAGGTATTGGTAGTGGCCGGAGGTGTCGCCCTTGCGCCACAGCTCGCCGCGCGAGCGGGACCAATACGTCACGCGCTTCTCGGCGAGCGTGAGGTCGAGCGACTCCTTCGACATCCAGGCGAGCATTAACACATCGCCCGACTCGTCGTCCTGCACGATTGCGGGGACGAGGCCGTCGGCGTTGTAGCGGACCAAGTCGACGGTGGCGGCTCCGGTTGGAATATCGGTTGCCATCAGCGCACGTCCTTTCCGGCGTCGCGCATGGCCTGCTTGACCTCGCCGATGGTGAAGGTGCCGTCGTGGAAGACCGACGCGGCGAGGACGGCATCCGCCCCCGCATCAATCGCGGGCGCGAAGTGCTCCAGCTTGCCGGCGCCGCCCGAGGCGATCACGGGCGCGCTGCTGACCGCGCGCACAGTCTCGATCAGTTCCAGGTCGAAGCCGGCGAGGGTGCCATCCGCATCCATCGAATTGACGAGGAGCTCGCCCGCGCCCCGCTCGATGACCTCGCGGGCCCAGGCAATGGCATCGATGTCTGTCTCGCGTTTGCCGCCGTGGGTGGTCACCACGAATCCCGACTCGGTACGCTCCGACCGCTTGATATCCAGCGACAGCACGATCACCTGCGCGCCGAAACGATCGGCCACCTCGTCGATCAAGCCGGGGCGGGCAATCGCCGCGCTATTGATGCCGACCTTATCGGCGCCGTGGCCGAGCAGCCGGGTCACGTCTTCAACGGAACGCACCCCGCCGCCGACCGTGAGCGGGATGAAGACCTGCTCTGCGGTGCGGCGCACGACGTCGTACGTCGTCGACCGGTTGTCAACCGTGGCCGTAACGTCGAGGAAGGTGAGCTCGTCCGCGCCCTGCTCGTAGTACTTGGCAGCCAGCTCGACGGGATCACCGGCATCCCTCAAATTGAGAAAATTGACGCCCTTGACGACGCGGCCATCCGCGACGTCAAGGCAGGGAATGACACGGGTGGCGACTGGCATCGGTGCTCCTTCGGTATGCGGGCTATGCGGGTTTGCTGGTGTTATGGACGTTACAACCGGGCCGCGTGGATAGCGGTCACGAGCAGGGCACGCGCGCCAAGTTCGTACAGGTTGTCCATCATCTGGTTGGCCTCGGACCGCGGGATCATCACGCGGACGGCGACCCACTCCTCGTCGCGCAGCGGCGAGACCGTGGGCGATTCGATGCCGGGGGCGATCTTCACCGCCTCGTCAAGCTTGGCTGCAGGCAGGTCGTAGTCCATGATCACGTATTGGCGGGCCACCAGAACGCCGCGGAGCCTGCGCAAAAGGGTATCGAGCTTGGCCGTCGTGTTCGGGCCGCTGATCAGGATCGCGGAGGACTTCAGGATGACCGGGCCAAAAATCTCGAGCCCGGCGGCGCGAAGGGTGGCTCCCGTTTCGACCACGTCGGCGATCGCATCGGCAACGCCCAAACGCACGGCCGACTCGACAGCGCCCTCGAGGTTCACCAGGGTCGCGACGACCCCGTGCTCGCGCAGGAAGGTGTCGACGAGCTTCGGGTAGCTCGTCGCGATCCGCAGGCCGGCAAGCTGGCTGATCTCGGTGTACTCGCCGATAGGAGCGGCGAAGCGGAACGTTGACCGCGCGAACTCCAGGCTCTCAACCTCGAAGGCTTCGGAACCAGAATCGAGGAGCAGGTCACGGCCGGTGATCCCGGCATCGACGGCCCCGGAACCCACATAGGTGGCGATATCGCGGGGGCGCAGGTAGAAGAACTCGACGTTATTCGTATGATCCGTGTACACCAGTTGCTTCGCATCCCGGCGCATAGCGTACCCGGCTTCGGTGAGCATCTGGCTAGCGGTTTCTGACAGGGAACCCTTATTGGGAACGGCAATGCGCAACATAGTGTGAGAGATCTCTCGATTAGGGGATGTTCGGCCGGGTATACATTCCGGCTTATAGGTAGCGGTAAATATCTTCTGTGCTGAGGCCCTTCGCCAGCATCATCACCTGCAGGTGGTAGATGAGCTGCGAGATTTCCTCGGCGGTTTCTTCTTTGGATTCGTATTCGGCGGCCATCCATACTTCGGCCGCTTCTTCGACGATCTTCTTGCCGATCTGATGCACCCCGGCATCCAATCGGGCAACCGTGTCGGAGCCTTCTGAGCGCTGTTGCGCCTTGTCGCTGAGTTCGCGGAAGAGGTCGTCGAATGTTTTCACGTACCCAGGTTACCGTCTTCGTGAGGCTGATGCGCACTCGCGGCGGCGCGGAGCTCCGCGATGCGGTCGGCGGGGGTTCCTTGAAATACGCTCGAGCCGGCGACAAAGGTGTCTGCCCCTGCCTCGGCGGCCATCACGATGGTGTCCTGGGTGATACCCCCGTCGACCTGGAGCCAGAGGTCGAGGCCGTGCTTTTTTCGTGCTTCGTTGAGGATGTTGAGCTTCGGCATCATGTCGGCCATGAACTTCTGACCTCCAAAGCCGGGCTCGACGGTCATCACGAGAATCTGGTCGAACTCGCTCAGGATGTCCAGGTAGGGTTCGACGGGAGTGCCCGGCTTGAGCGCGAGGCTCGCGCGGGACCCGATATCACGCAGGCGACGGGCCAGGCCCACGGGATCCTGGGCGGCCTCTACGTGGAAGGTCACCGAAAACACCCCGGCCTCGGCGTACGCTGGCGCCCACCTATCGGCGTCCTCGATCATGAGATGCACATCCAACGGAATCGGTGACACCTCCTGTAACCGGGCCACCACCGGCAGCCCCAACGTGAGGTTAGGCACAAAGTGGTTATCCATCACGTCAACATGGGCGGCATCGGCGCTACTGATGCGCTGAAGCTCGGCCTCAAGGTTCGCAAAGTCCGACGACAGGATGCTGGGATTAATACGCTGACTCACAAGACCCATCCTACGCGCGGGTTAGGCCTGCCGGGGTCTCTGCCCCCGCCCGCCCCTCCCGCGGAAAGTTTTTGTTCGGTTCCGCGGTTTTTTGACCGAAAAGCCGCGGAACGGAACAAAAACTTTTCGGGCGGGCCTGCGCGGCGAGCGCGCGCGGCCTTCGCCGACTTCTCGAACAGCGCAATGAACATCGCGTCCGTGCCGTGGCGGTGCGGCCACAGTTGCACCGAGAGCTCGTCGCCACCCAGGTCGACGGGCTCCGGGGCAAGCGAGTGCAGCACCTCACGGGCCGAGATTTCCGTGATCTCCGGGTGATTCTTCAGCATGCTATTGGCAACGGTGCGGGTCTCGGCGCGATGCGGCGAACACGTGACGTACGCGAGGAGACCACCCGGGCGAAGCGAGCTGGCCGCGGAATCGAGCAGGGCATCCTGAAGCGAGGTCAACGGGGGAACATCCGTCGGCGATTTACGCCAGCGCGCCTCCGACAAAAGTTGTCGGAGCTGATCAAGCGATTGGAGCCCAGCACACCCGATGTCAAACGAATCGGAGAACGAATCAGTTGCTTGCCAGGTGTTCAATTAATAGTCGATTAATTTAGCCACGAACGGGTTGGTGTATATAGAGGCGCACGGGCCTCGGAGCGCTGCTTGATTCTGTCGGCTAATCGCAGAAGCCGTTCGGTTCGCTTTTCCTTGTTTTTAGTCGAGGAACCCCGATAGAGCTTCGCAATCGCATTAGGATATTCGCGTGTCAGCTTGCCGATAAAATCAGGCTCGATCGACTTCGCATACGCCAGTTGACCACCCAATCGAGTCCGCAATTTGTCCGGAGCTGTGGACCCACGCTGAGCATGCGATTCAAACCCATATCGTTCGACGTAGTACAGCTCTTGACGAAGACGCTTTTTAAATGGACGAGGAAGGCGTGGCCGGTCAGTCTCTGACGTTGATAGCCCTGTGACATAGAGAGGCTGACCATGCTTCAACGTGCGACTCTTCTTTATGTTAAGCACGTGCCCATGGTTTACACAGAGCTGGGCAATCTCGTTATCCATGTTGAAAAGTTCATCACTCGACAATACAATGTCGTCAGCATAACGTGTGACCGACAGATTGCCTGCGCTCGCTAGGTCAGCGAGGTCCCTGTCGAAGGAGGCCATAGCAATGTTCGCCATTGCCGGGCTCGTACTGAACCCGGTCGGCAAGATTCCGTCTACTGTCGTCAACCGCGCCAACATCGTCGCAATGACCTCGCAGAATCCGTAACTCTGCAACCCAGCAATGACACTGTCCCTAGTAACGTGATCGAAAAAATGATTTAGATCGAATCGCTGCAAGTACCGATGCCCAATGTGCGGAAACGCATTGGTCAAGGTTGAGCGTCCACGAACATATCCGTTCACATGATCAGGTAGATCGATGGTTGCGATTAGGAGTCCCAGCATCCGCCTATGAATGTTCTTGAGCCCCTCGTCCGTAGGCTGGGTTATTACCCGCCAATTTGCGCCGCTCTGGATGCTGTACTTTCTTATCAATCGTGATCGATTCAACTCTGATGCAAAGTACTCAAGCCGTTCGGTTGTTGTACCGAGACGCTGCTCAAGGTGAGTCAATTCCTTAACGAATGACGCTGGTAAGGTCCGGGAGTTCATCATCCCTGATTAGTAATTGATTTTACGATCACAGACGCGACTCGCGCCTCGAATGTTTGTTTCCCGGACCTCATACTAATTCTATTCCTTTTCGTGCTGACTTATGAGCTTGCTTGTCAAAATCGAATAGATGAGCGAGATGAACTGCCATGCCATATTTGACACGGTCAAGCTTAAACTGTTGTATCTCCTTTTTCTCCCCTGACAGGCCTATTCCCACAAGTGCCAGAGTGTAGTCCACGACCGCGAGCACAGGTGCTGTTTTCTTCCCGATACAAACATTAGCCACACCGACATGCTTTAGATCCTCACGCGCTATTTCAACTATTCGAGAGTACAAATTGTCTAGCCTCGATTCATTCTCGAAGACGAAAAGCACTTCGACGGTTTGATAGCGAATCAAGATATTACGAATGAGCACGTAGTACATGTTCAGAAGGAGATCTACATCTTCGACACCAGACTCACGACGCGAGAACACAACATGGGCCCTGAAATCCATTTTTCGCATAGCCCCGACAAAAGCGCCACGAACGCTTTCGCTATCCTCACAATGATGAAACCCCTGAGTCTCAAATTCTCCGCGCTTAACATAATTGTTCCAGTGCATATCATCCGCGAGAACATCGGAATGGACTTTCACCAGCTGGGCCTCTAGCTCTTTTACATCTGGGGTAACTACCGCCCCCACCAAAACCTGCTCAGAGTCAGCATGAATACCAGACTCATCAAGGAAAACAGTGATCATTAACTGAGAATATCGCATCCTTCGCGAACAGAGTACAGAAATCTGAAATATGGATTATTAGAGCGTTAGATTCCAAACATTAATCTGTGGCATACGGCCAGATCAAATGGCCCCAGACCACCGTTGGTCGTTCGAACGGCATCCATGAGCAAAAAATCTCGCATGCAATACACCCGACCTCACATAAGGAGTTACTATCCCTGGGGTCGGGATGACTGTCTCGGATCATTGTTGCACCTCAGTCCTCGCTCTACGAACACAAGCTCCGAGCATCACACGACGCAGCCTGATACGCAACCGTTGATGTCCAGAGAACCGGTGAAAATGCACGACCGACCGTTCCGACATACTGTGAATCCGGCTGCCAACAACATGGTTCACATATCTCGAGACCTTACCGAGAATAGAACTTCTCAACAACCGAAAGGCAATATTCTGAGCGAATTTAATCACCCTAGGCACATCCGAGAACCGCATTAATTTCTTTATGCCACAACACTGGTTTTCTTGAAAACATTAGGCACCAATAACACCATCGACTTTTCAGAGCGTATACGCCTCCACGCTACGAGCCTAAAGGCATATCTTACTCAGGATCATCCGGAGAGGTGAGAATACGGGGGCATGTTTTCTCTGCCGAGTTGGGGGCGAGTACGGCAGCGTTGTCGTATGAGTGATCGGCTTTCACGACCATTGGGATCACATCTTTCTCCGACCGAAGCATGACTATCTTGCCATCTTTCTGGAAGACGAAGAATAGGTTGTCCTCATCGGATGAAAATCTCTGCGAAATAACGTGTTGTCCGACCTCTTTATCCACAAGTTCAGGGGAGCTGTACACATTGAACACAGAAACCCTGTCCCACTCCCATGGCGTAAGACTCGCTAAAAGAGGAGCGCCCTGGATCTCGCAGACACTTTCAAGAGCAGTAGCTAAAACGTCATCCGTCACGATAGGAAGTCGTGGTTGCGACTCAGGTGCACTACAGCTGGACAACGCAAATACACCCAAGACAGCCAAAGTCAAACGCAGATGTTTAGTGAGGTTCCTCACCACGCTCATGAAGTAGTTCCTCTTTGCAAAAATTTCCCTGCCGGATTTCCATCAAGCGTGAAATTTTCGTCCGGATGCCCAACATCATTGATGCCGAGGTCAGACCAGCCAAGTTTTCCATCTTTAGTAACCACCACCATATCGCCCCGCGAAACTGCCTCCTGTACTTTACGGGCAAGTTCTTCCTCTGAAGCCCATGGGTTCGCAGTTGCAATGTCACGCCCGATTTGATTGTTATATAGGTCCATGGCCTCACGAGGTGCCTGGTTACCTGGAATTCCCTCATGCGCCGTTGCATATGTTGAGGCCCACTCAATCCCGTAGCGTTTTGTCATCAGGGCGTTCCAATATGCATGTCGAAACGCATCGGTATGATCATCGTTTCCGGCGAGACCAGTAGGGTCTGATCTCAGCGGAAATTTCGACGTTGCTTCGCTAAATGCGTTGTCATGAATATCCCGAAAATCTTTAAGATCCCACGGCCTTAACCCATCCAACAAGAACCCTTCAAAGCTTGTCATGTCTTGAGGATCAATTTTTTCGCCCAACCTGTCGGCGATCCAGGCATTGAACCCACTGGGAGTCCATTTAATCATGCCGTCTGGATCATCTCGCACTTGATATTCCTTGAGGATGTCTTCAAGTGATGGTTTTTTCTTCGGGTCCTGAGAGTTTCCAACCGTAACTATAGCGTTGCCGTTGAGCCCAGTGAGTTCATACGCCAGATTGTTCAACTTGTTTTCGATATTTCGATACGCCTCTTTCGCAGCGCTTTCTCTACGTCCGGTCAACTCTCGGCCGAAGGTCATGAACTCAAAAGCATTTGAGATGGTACCAAAACCTGGAATCAATACCGATAAACCCGATTGGAGGTTGGTCTTGATCCGCTCGTCTATAGTTGCGTCGGGGAGCTCGGAAAGTTTGGTCGCGGCGTCATCCAGAATTGCGTTGGCTTCAACGATGATGTCGCGCGCACTCCTCAGAATTCTGGCGTTTATCGCAATGTTTGACGAGTGGCGCGTGAACTGGTTCGAGGCTGCCTGCGCGGAAACACCCTGCCATCCTGGTCTCGCGGAAGCGTCTTTCCAGGTTTGTTCAGTTTTATCAAGGGTCCTTGCGGTGGAATCAAAAGCGCTGTGAACATTATACCGTGGTGCCGAGCTAATTCCTTCAAGAAGGCGCTCAAATTGTCCGGTCATGCGCCGGACGAGGATCTGACGGCTGACAGCTTTCGCATCAGGTGGGCTAATTGGGTTGTGTGTTCTTCGTCTGCGCGAGAGATATTGTCGAGTGCCGTTGACACGTTTTGATGTGCTACGGAGAACGCAGAATGGGCATCCTCAACGATTTGTTTGGCAATGGAGGCGGATTCAGAGACTGCCTGATCGAGTAGTCGAGAGGCAGCTACTCCGACAACGGTAACCGTTTCATAATCACCCTTTACCGATTGGGCCAGCTCAGCACTGTCCCGTAACGACCGCAGAGTTGCGCCCGCATGTTCAGCATGTATCGAAACAATATGATTCATCTGGATTCCTTATAATCAGAAACATAACGATTCCGACCAAGCTACCACAAGATAATGTCGCGCGTCGCGCGGCCTACGCCGACTTCTCGAACAGCGCGATGAACATCGCGTCCGTGCCGTGGCGATGCGGCCACAGCTGCACCGAGAGCTCGTCGCCTCCCAGGTCGACGGGCTCCGGGGCAAGCGAGTGCAGCACCGCGCGCGCCGAGATTTCCGTAATCTCCGGGTGATTCTTGAGCATGCCATTGGCAATGGTGCGGGTCTCTGCGCGATGCGGCGAACACGTCACGTACGCAAGGAGACCACCCGGGCGAAGCGAGCTGGCCGCGGAATCGAGCAGGGCATCCTGAAGCGAGGTCAACGGGGGAACATCCGTCGGCGACTTACGCCAGCGCGCCTCCGGCCTGCGCCTCAGCGCACCCAAGCCCGTGCACGGCGCGTCGACGAGGATGCGGTCGAAGCCGTCAGGGAAGCGCTGAGGAACAGACTGGCCATCGCCGACGACGACGTCAACGGCATCCTGCACAGCGATCACCGAGCGACGCACCAGATTCGCCCGCGCCGGCACTGCCTCGTTCGCCACCAGGTGCGCGCCCGCCGCGAGCGCCTCAGCTCCCAGCACGGCGCTCTTGCCGCCGGGGCCAGCACACATGTCGAGCCAGGCCTCGCCCGCGCGGATCTCGCGCGCCTTCGACAGGATCAGCGCCGCGATCTGCGAGCCCTGGTCCTGCACCCGGATCCAGCCGTTGCTCGGGCCCGTGACGATGGCGGGGTCGCCGCCCTCGAGCGTATGTCCGATGGGCGAGATAGCGGATGCCGTGACCTCCGCATCCCCCGGAAGCTCCTTCGGGCTCCCCGGTAGCGTCACGAGACTCACCTGCGGCGGCAGGTTATCCGCGGCGAGTAGGGCGGGAACCTCGTCGGCGCGCCCCTCGGCTCGTAAAGCGGTGCGGAACGCGCGGATGATCCACTCGGGATGAGAGAACTCCGCTGACAGCTTCTGGTCGTCGGTCTTGAGGCCATCGACGATATCGGCGAGCCACTCATCCGGGCTGCGCCGCCCGATGCTGCGGAGCACGCCGTTCACGAAGCCGACGGCCGACTGCCTGCCGACCTTCTTCTGGATGTCGACGGTCTCGTTCACGGCCGCGTGGCTGGGGATGCGCATCCCCACCAATTGATGCGTGCCGAGGCGCAGCACCACGAGGGCCACCGGGTCGATGGTGGTCACATCGCGATTCGAGGCGAGCTCAATCAGCCTGTCGTAGTAACCCTGCATCCGCAGCGTGCCATACACCAGCTCGGTCGTCAGCCCGCGGTCGGCGGCGTTCAGGCCGGACTCGCGCAGGCGCGACGGGAGAACGAGGTTGGCGTAGGCATCCGCATCGCGCACCTCCGCGAGCACCTCGTAGGCGACGAGGCGCGCGCTCGTGCGGCCGCGCGCGGTGGCTGTATAGCTACGCTCGTTGGCAGTGTAGCTACGCTCGTTGGATGGGTTTCGATTCATGATGCTGTGCTTTCCGATAGCTGAAGGCCGCGGAACCAGTCGGTCGCCGCCATAGCGCGTTTACCCGCCGGTTGGACCGTGACCAGGCGCAGGGGCGCGTCTGCCGTGCCGATCAGGACGGCGCTGCCTTCGAGAGTGATTCGGCCGGGGGTTTGAGGGGCGGGGGTTGCGGATGTTGTTTCGATTGCGGATGCCTCGCTCGCGTTGACCCCCACCACCCGAGCCAATTCGAGCACCTTCACCCGCTGGCCGTCAACCTCGGTAAACGCGCCCGGCTCCGGGGTCACTCCCCGATACTGGGCAAACACCCTGCTAGCAGGCTGAGTCCAATCGAGCCGCCCGTCCGCGTTGGTGAGCTTCTGCGCGTATGTTCCCTCACCCGTTTGGGGGCGCAGCCTGGCGTTGTCGGAAGCCAGGGACTCAAGGTCGCGCACGATGTCGCGGGCCCCCTCCTCCGCATAGTGCGCAAGAACGTCGCCCGCCGTGGCAGACTCGTCAACGGGGATCACCCGCTGGCTCAGGATGTCACCAGCGTCGAGCGCCTGCACGAGCTGGAAAATCGTGATGCCGTTCTGCGCGTCCCCCGCCATGAGCGAGCGCTGCACGGGAGCGGCTCCGCGCCACTCCGGAAGGAGCGAGAAGTGCAGGTTAAACCATCCGTGAGTCGGCACAGCGAGCAGGGCCTGGGGCACGAGTCCCCCGTAGGCCACGATGACGCCGACCTCCGGCTGCAGCGTCGCGATCTGCGCGGTGACGTCCGGCGTAAGTTTGTTCGCGCGAATCACGTTGAGGCCAAGTTCCTCCGCGACCGACGCGATCGGGGACGGGGTGAGGATTCGTTTGCGGCCGGTGGGGGCATCCTCGCGCGAGACCACGGCCACGACATCGTGGCCCGCCGCAACGAGCGCGCGCAGGCTGGGGATCGCGGCATCGGGGGTCCCTGCGAATACGATCCTCATGTTGCGCTCCTTGCGACTCGGTTGTGCGGTGCGTACGATTTTCACGTAAGGATTCAGTTTACCCGCTCGGCGCCCGCCGCATCACAACGACGTCGAGTGGGCCACGAGCTCGCGGGTGAACGCAGTACGGGGCTGAGTCAGCACCTGCTCGGTCTCGCCCTCCTCAACGACGCGGCCGCCCTCCATGACGAGGATACGGTGGCTCATTTCGCGCACCACGGCCAGGTCATGCGAGATGAAGAGCATCGCGAGGCCCGTGCCTTGCTGGATCCCATGCAGCAGCGTGAGGATATCCGCCTGCACGGAGACGTCCAGGGCGCTGACCGCTTCGTCGCACACGAGCACGTCCGGCTCGGCGGCGAGCGCCCGAGCAATCGCCACGCGCTGCCGCTGGCCGCCGGAGAGCTGGCCGGGGCGCTGCCGGGCTAGCTCCAGGTCAAGCCCAACCCTGCCGAAAAGTTCGCTCACCCGGCCGCGCCGCGCCACCGCAGGCAGGTGCGCGAGCGCCTCGGCCACCGAGCGCCCAACAGTAACGCGGGGGTTAAGCGCCGAGTAGGGGTCCTGATGAATCAGCTGTATGCTGCGGCGGCGGGCCCGGCGGCGACGTTCCGGCACGCCGCTCCACGGCTGCCCATCAAGGCGCACCTCGCCCGAGTCGGGCGCCTCAATCCCCATCACGAGTCGCGCAATCGTGCTCTTCCCCGACCCGGACTCCCCCACCACGCCAAGGGTTGTACCGGGCTCCAGCGTAAACGAGACGTCGTCAACCGCGGGCACTCCCGCACCACGGTAGGACTTGGTCAAGCCCACTGCGGTAAGACGCGACTCGGCAAGCGAAGCGGGCACAACAGGCATCGCGGGCGCCTTCGATGAGGGGATGGCTGCCACCAGCATCCGCGTGTACTCGTGTTGGGGATCGCGCACCAGATCCCGTGGCCGCCCCTCCTCGACGACGACTCCTGCCCGCATCACGAGCGCCCTGTCGGCTATACGCTGCACCAGGCCCAGATCGTGGCTCACGAGTAGGATGCCCATCCCCTGCGCCTTCAACTCGAGGAGCAGGTCAAGGATATGAGCCTGCACGGTGCTGTCGAGCGCGGTGGTTGGTTCGTCCGCGATGAGCAGAGACGGACCTCCGACGATTGCCTGCGCGATGAGGGCGCGCTGGCGGAGCCCGCCCGACAGCTCGTGGGGATAGGCGCGGCGGCGGATTTCGGGGTCGGGCATCCGTACATCACGGAGGGTCTTGAGGGCGAGGGCGCGCCGTTCGGTTCGGTTCAGTGACGCACCGCCGCGCGCGCCATGCACGACCAGCGACTCCTCGACCTCCTTCCCGATGCGGCGAAGCGGGTCGAGCGAGAGCAGCGCGTCCTGGCTGACGAGCCCAACCCTGTTGCCGCGGATTTCGCGCCATTGCTTCTCGGTCAGTCCCTTTACTGATTCTCCGCCCAGCAGGAGATCCTGGCCCGCGGAGGGCATCTCTACGCGAAGTTCCCCGGGGATGAGTCCCACGAGAGACCGGGTCACCAGGGTCTTCCCCGAGCCGGATTCCCCGACGAGGGCAACGCACTCGCCAGCTGCAACCGTCAACGATACGTTGTCGACGAGCGTGCGACGTAGCGCAGAGTCGGCAGGCCCACTAATGGTCAACCCTCGAATCTCAGCAACAATCCCCTCCACCCGACTCACCTCCGCCCCTCAATCGCCCGCGAATCAAATACACGCGACGCCACCGACACCGACACCACGGTCAGGATGATCGCGAGCCCGGGAAACACCGCCAGCCACCAGGCCTTCCCCAACACGTTCCTGCTGCCAGCAAGCATCAGCCCCCAATCGGGCGTGGGCTCCTGCGCGCCGAGCCCCAGAAAACTCAGGCCAGCGGCCGCGACGATGCTGGTCCCGATCCCGATGACGGCCAGGACCACCACGGGCCTCAGCACAGACGGCAACAGGTGCCGCACAAACACGAACGCGGGCCCGCGTCCCAGCAACACGGAGGCCTGCACGTAATCGGCCTGGCGCACGCTGAGCGTCTCGCTCCGCGACAGGCGGATATACGCGGGCACGGCCCCGATGAGCACGGCGAGCGCCACGTTCCCCGGCCCGCCGCCGAGCACCGCGAGTACGACGAGCGCGATGAGAAAGTCGGGGAACGCCATCAGGATTTCGACGGCCCGCATGAGGAAGGCATCCGCCAATCGAGGGATCAGTCCCAGCAGCATACCGACAAGCGTTCCGATCAGCGCGGCGCCCGCCGCGGCGCCGAGACCGACGGCAAGCGAAAACCGGGCGCCGTAAATGACGCGGCTAAGGGTGTCGCGCCCCGTCTGGTCCGTGCCGAACGGATGCTCCCAGCTGGGCGGTTGCAGCGCACTGCCGAGGTTATTGGCGAGCGGGTCGAATGGGGTGAGCAGCGACGGCCACAACGCGGCGACGAGCAGTAACGCGAGAAACACCCAGGCCAGAACATCCCCAAAAGATATCCTGCGCGAACGGATGCCCCGGGCACGTTGCGCCAACACGGCCATACTCATGACGCCCTCCCAACGGTCGCGCGGGTCAGCCGCGGATCGATCAGCCCGCTCGCCGCATCCACGATCGCGTTGATCACGACGAAGACGAACGCCACGAGGAGAACGACGCCGAGGACCACGGGAAGATCGCGGGCGAGGATCGCGGTGAGCGCGACCCGCCCGATTCCGGAACGCCCAAAGATTGATTCGACCAGCACTGCCCCGCCCACGAGGGATCCGGCGACGTAGGCCCCGAGCGCGAGGGTCCCGTTGGTGGCGTGGCGCAGCGTGTGATGCGTGAGCAGCCGGGTCGGGCCGACTCCGCGGGCGCGCACGGTCTCAACGAACGGATGCTCCTCCGCCGTCTCAATCCCCCGCCTCAGCACCTGCCCGATGACGGCGCTGACGGGGATCGCGATGGTGAGCGCGGGTAGGATCAGCGAGGGTAGCCCCTGCGAACCGGAGACCGGGAACCAGTTCAGCCCGAACGAGAACACGGCGAGAAGCATGAGCCCGGTCCAAAAGACGGGGGCGGAGACGGCGACGAGTTCGACGATTCCGAGCAGCCCGCGCAGGCTGGGGGTACGCGCGATGAAGAGCCCGAGCGCGAGAAAAACGGCCACAAAGAGTAGCGAGGCGATTGTCAATTGGATGGTTGCCCCCAGCTGGGCACCGATGACCTCGACCACCGGCTTCCGGAGCTGGTAGCTCATCCCGAGATCGCCGCGCAGCACCCGCCCGAGGTAGGTCACGTATTGCTGCCAGAGCGGCCCGTCGAGTCCCAGGTCCGTCCTGATGAGCGCTCGTTCCTCTGGCCCGACCTGGCTGTGCGGGCCGAGCATCACGTCGACGGGATCGCCCGGCACGAGTTTGAGCGCGAAGAAGGCCAGGGTGATCGCGCCCCAGATGACTACCGCGAGTCCGAGGATCCGCGCCCCCAGTCGGGTCACTTCAGGGACGCCCCATAAAACTGCGGCTGACCTGTTGGCCCGAAGGTAAGCCCCTCGACATTCTTGCTCTGGGCGGTGATGACGGCCGGTACGTAGACGGGGATGATCGACACGAAGTCGTTATTCCACTGCTGGACGTCTTTATACAGAGATGCCCGCTCGTTGATATCCGTTGTGGTGACCGCTTTCTCGAGCAGAGCGTCGATGTCGGGGCGCACAACGGTCGAGACGTTTTGGAAGCCTTCGCTGTGGAGATGGTTACGGAGGATATCCCCGTCGAGGCCGTCGTAGCTCCAATCGGTGAGGTCGAATGTGCGCGGTTCGTACTTTTCGTTGTATTGGGCGGGTTCGAGGGTCTCCCGGATCAATTCGAATCCGACGTCCTTCAGGTTTCCTTGGAATGCGTTCGCAAGGCTCTGGTTCTCGTCGCTTACGGGAGTCCAGGCGATCCACGTTGCTGCGAGCCGGAGGCCGTCCTTAACCCGGTATCCGTCGCCGTCTCGTTCCGTCCATCCGGCGTCGTCGAAGAACTTGTTGGCGGCATCCGGGTCGAATTTCCAGGAGTTTTCGAGGGACGAGTCATACACCTGCGGGGTTGTCGGACTCAGAATCGACCAGGCCCGGTCATACTCGCCGAAGAAGATCGTCTTGACCGCGGCATCGATATCGAGGGAGCTGCGGAATCCTTTGCGAACGTTCTCGTCCGCGAAGACGCCGAACCCGTCGTTGAGGTAGAGAGAATAGGGGATGCCGGGAGATTGCACCGAGTTCACGGTCGCGTCGGATCCGACCTCGCTCACGGCGGACGGGGGAAGTTCGGCGGCGACCTGGGCTTCACCGCTGTTGAGGGCGCCAACGCGAACGGAGCTCTCGGGAAGCACGTTTATCGTCAGAGTTTCGAGCGCGGCGGGTCCGGAATGTGTTGCCGCCTTCGAGGGCCAATTGTAGGCATCATTTCTCGTGAGCACGACGTTCTGCCCCGGCGTGATTTCCGAGACGACAAAGGGACCCGTGCCGACCGTGATGCCGGAGCCGCCAGCGGACAGGTCTGACCGGTGCTCGTTGAGGACCTTGGGCGAGTAAAACCCCAGCTGCGCGCTGCTCAGGTTTTGCAGGAGGGGCGCGAAGGGCGAGTTCAGCTTGAGCACAACCGTATAGTCGTCGATGACCTCTGCCCCGGCGAAGATTTTATCGCCACCCAATTTGCTCAGCGCTGAGGCTGACTCGGTCTTCGGGTCCACGACGTGTTCGAGGTTGAGTTTGACAGCCTCAGCGTTGAACTTTTCGCCGTCGTGGAAGGTGACGTTGTCACGCAGCGTGAAGGTGTAGCGTAACCCGTCCTCGCTAATCTCCCAGCTATCAGCCAGCCAGGGCACAACGTTTCCGTCGGAGTCGATATCGACAAGAGAGTCGAAGACGTTGCGCAGAATCAGAATCGAGGAATCGATCTGGGTTTTGTGGATATCGAGGTGCCCGTCGAACACGTTTGCGCCGGCGATGGCCATCGTAAGGTTTTGGTTGGCCGAATCGCCGCTAGAGGTGTTCCCTGCGGTGCCAGACGCGCAGCCTGTCAAGATGAGGGTCGAGGTGAGGGCAAGCACCGCGGGGATGTGTAGACGACGACCAAGCGTGGGCATTCGAAACTCCGTATTAATAGGGCATAGTGGTTAATCAGGCATAGTGTAGGTAACTAAGGTCTCACCAGCACCATACCAACAATACACATAACTGAATCCAGTACAAGAATATTCCCTCGGAGTTTACGTGACGCAACAACCCCTTCCCACCAGCGCGGACGACGCAGGCACGCCCCGCGCGCGCAGGGGACGACCCCGCGTATCCAGTCGCGAAGTACTAGAGGATGCCGCTTACGAACTTTTCATCGAGAACGGATACGCGAAAACGACCGTCGATCACATCACCCAGCGAGCGGGCGTGAGCAGGGGCACCTTCTTCAACTACTTCGCGGCAAAGGGAGACGTCTTCTGGGGGCAGGTAGACGAAAGCCTTGCTCACCTCGGGGAGTGTTTGGCCGCATCAGACCCGCAGCTTCCCGTGGTCCGAGCCATCGGTGAGGCGTTCGCCGATGCGGCGGAAGGCTTCGGGCCGGGCAATGTCCCCTGGATCCTCACCCAGCACCAGCTGATCGGGAGCAGGGACGAGGTCCAAGCATCCGCCCTCACGCGATTCACCGCACAGGCAGACACCCTGCGTTCCTTCGCAGCAGCCCGGCTCGGTGTCGACCCGACTGACCCGCTACCCCGCGTCATCGCCTACACCACAATCAGCGCCGTCATCGCAGCGGCCCAGAGCTGGGCTGCGGCCGGAAGCTCACGGGGGCACCTGGCGCCCTATCTCCTCAGAGCACTCGCCCCCGTTGCCGACGGGTTCGAGGGCAGTACAGTTATACGTTAGTAGCCACTCAAAACCAACGGCTCGACACCCCACTCCCCGAACACCAAGGAAAACCCGTGCGCAGCATAATCAGAATCATGCTTTCCGTCAGAGAGCTGTGGTGGATGTACGCCGTTATCGTGCTCTGCTCCCTCGCGATGGCGGGAACGGCGCTGCTCGCCCCGTTCATAATCAAGGGGGCCGTCGACTACATCACGCTCGTCGTCCAGGGCAAGGCCGAGGGCGTAACGCCCGTCATCTGGCTCGCGCTGGCCCTGCTCGGTCTCGACCTGCTGAACACACTCGTCACCAACGTCGGCGGGTACTTCGGCGACCTCATGGCGGCCAGGCTCAGGGCGACGCTGTCGTCACGCTACTTTGAAAAGCTGCTGTCACTCCCCCAGCGCTATTTCGATAACGAGATCACCGGCAAGATCATCAACAGGCTCTCCCGGTCGATCACGGAGGTCACCGGGTTCCTCAATTCGTTCGCCAACGGGTTCTTTCAGATGCTCGTTACGGTCGCGGCCGTTCTCGTCATCACGGCCTTTTACTCCTGGCCACTCGCACTACTGCTCGTCACGATCTACCCCATATACGTCTGGCTGACAGCAAAGACGAGCGTGACCTGGCAAAAGTTCGAGCGCCAGAAAAACACCGAATACGACATAGCGGGCGGGCGCTTCGCAGAGGTCATCGGCCAAATCCGGGTTGTCAAAAGCTTCCGGCAGGAAAAACGCGAACTCACCGAGTTTCGGGCCCGGTACGCAACCGCCGTCGGTCTGACCTCGCGGCAGTCCAACTTCTGGCACCGCATGGACGTTGCCCGCCGGGCATCGCTCAACGTGATCTTCTTCGCCGTCTTCGCCATTATCTTCGTGCAGACCGCGGATGGGGTCTTCACGCTCGGGGTGATGATCCTGCTGATCCAGCTGGTCAGCATGGCGCGCGAGCCCGTGCTCTCGATGAGCTACCTGATCGACTTCGCCCAGCGAGCCGTTGCGGGGAGCAAAGATTATTTCGACGTGATGGCGGAGGTCCCCGAGGCCGACGCCGCCACTGGCGGAAGCGTGCCGGGGGCGGAGGAACGAGCATCCGTCAATCGAGGCGACTCACACCCGGGTCGTTCGCAGGGTCCCGCCCCGATCGCGTTTGATAACGTCACGTTTGCCTATAGCGACTCGGAGCCGCTGCTGAAGGACGTCTCGTTCGACATTCCGGCGGGCGAGCGGGTGGCCTTCGTCGCTGAGAGCGGCGGCGGCAAGTCAACACTCATGAGCCTGCTGATGCGCCTGCACACCCCCACCGCCGGGCGGGTCACCATCGGCGGGCTGGACACCGCGGAGATGCCGCTTGGTCAGCTTCGGCGCCAGATCGGCGTCGTGTTTCAGGAGCCGGCGCTATTCTCGGGAACGATCCGCGAAAACATCGCCTACTCCAACCCCGAAGCCACCGACGATGAGGTTATCGAGGCGGCCCGCTCGGCCAACGCGCACGAATTCATCAGCAAGTTCGAGCACGGGTACGAGTCGGAGATCGGCGAGCGCGGGCTCAAGCTCTCCGGCGGTCAGAAACAACGCATCGCTATCGCGCGGGCTCTCTTGAAGGATGCTCCGATCCTCGTTCTCGACGAAGCCACCTCGTCTCTCGACAGCAAGTCGGAGCACCTGGTGCAGGAGGGCCTCGAGCTGCTTATGCAGGGCCGCACCACGTTTATCATCGCGCACCGACTGTCCACGATCTCGTCTGTCGACCGCATCATCACGCTGAAGGGCGGCCGGGTCGACGAGGTCGGCTCTCCGCGCGATCTGGCGCAGACGGGCGGCATCTACGCCGAATTGCTCGCGCTGCAGGTCTCGGCGACGAAGCGCGACAAGAAGCGGCTGCAGAGCTTCGACATCAGCCTGTAGGGGTTAGTCGCGCTCGTACGCTCTAGCTGCCGATGTCGCGGCGGTTGAACACGATGCCGCCCACGACGAGAAACACCAGCCCGAGGCTGTAGACAAGCGCAAGGCCGCCGAGGTCGAAACCGTTGGTGAGCGGAGCATTCTCGTATGCCCAGGTATACGGAGAAATAACATTCAGAAACGACAGGCTGTCCGATTGCGCGCCGACGGCATGAAACACGTAGCCGAGCACGACGACCCCGGAGCCGCCGATTAGCGACAACGAGCGGCGCCCGGTACAGGCCCCGAACAGGATCGCGGTCGACGCGGCAAGAAACGACAGCCCCAACAGCGCGCAGGTCACGGCCACCATGTTCCCAACCTCGAGTTCGAGCTGCGAGCTCTGGTTGAGGATGAGCAGCATAACCACGATCACAACGCCGAGAAATAGAAGGCGCACGGCGAGGGAAACCGCTCGCTCGGAGAGTAGCTGGGTACGAGATACCCCGTGGGCGAGGGTCAGCTCGAGGGTACCGCGTTCCTCGTCGGCGCCGAGCGCCGCGGTCCCCCAGGACACCCCGATAATGGAATACAGTACAAACCCCAGCAGGCCAAAAAAGTAAGATTGAGCGTACCCGGAACCCGTGGAAATATCCGTAATGCCCAGCGTTGCCACCAGTTCTGTCGGAAGTGACGCGATCAATTCCTTGAACCCGGAGGAGGAACCCCCGAGCGACTGGTAAAGCCCGAGGTAGAGGGTCATCGCGGCGGAGGTCGCCATGCCCCAGACGATGGTCGCGATCCAGGACTCTCGCAGCGATAACCGCAGAAGGGGTAGCCGTCGCGAATAGGATGCAGTTGCCACTTTAATCCCCCTTCTTATAGCTGCTGCGGGTCGGCATCTCGTCATACAACCCGAGTACCGCGTCCTCAAGGTTTGGGGCTTCGATGCTCACGTCGAGCACCTTCACCGCTGCAAGTGCTTTCACGAACGCGTCCGGGCTGCCGCCAAGCCTGGCAGTGAGCGCAACGGCCTCGCCTTCGCTGCGTAATTCTTGCTCGCTCAGTCCACTTACCGAGGACAGCATCCGCTCAACTTCATCGATCCCGGCCCCGGAGACGGTGGCGCTCACCCGCCGCAGCGCCTGCGCCCTCAGCGCGGCCACCGTGCTCACCGTGGCGACCTCTCCTCTGCGCAGAACGGCCACATCATCCGCGATATCCTCGACCTCGCTCAGCACGTGCGAACTCAGCAGGATCGTCTGGCCGTTGTCCTGCGCCTCGAGCGTGAGCTGCTGAAACGCAATCTGCACGATGGGGTCAAGCCCGCTGGTGGGTTCATCCAGCACCAACAGCTCCGGGCGATGCATAAACGCCTGCACCAGCCCGAGCTTCTGCTTGTTACCCTTCGATAGCTTACGTATTGGCCGGTCGAGCTCAACGTCGAGCCGCTCGGCAAGCTCGTCGATCCGGCCGGGAGCCATGGGGCCGCTGATACTCGCGTAGTGATTCAGCAGGTATCGTCCCGTGCAACGCCCATCGAGTATCAACTCGCCGGGGAGGAAACCGATACGTCTCCTCAGCTCGGGCCCGCCGTCGCGGGGGTTTACACCCAAGGCCTTGACCGTTCCTGCGGTCTGGCGCATGACGTCGAGCAGTATCCGCATAATCGTGGTCTTCCCGGCCCCGTTCGAGCCGATCAGGCCGAAGATGCTGCCCGTAGGGATCGCCAGGTCCACATCGCTGAGCGCGTAGTTGCTGCCAAATTTCTTAGTCAGCCCGCTTGTTTCGATCGCATAGCTCACAGCATCGACCCTTCTCCTGCATCACGTATATACATACTATCCACGTGCAGAGCGTTCAACTTCCCTCCGAAAGAAACCGTGACCTGCTCGCTCTCTGCGGATACAATTAGTTCCATGACTCAGCACACAATAAACAAAGAAATCTCGGCCCCCAGCGTTCGCGTCTGGGACGTCATGCTCGGCGAAGAAACCTACCCCATCTGGACAGCAGCCTTCCACGAAGGATCGACGTTTGTAGGTAGCTGGGACCAGGGCAGCAGCATCCGCTTCATCGGACCGGGCCAGGACGGATCCCTCTCCGGGCTCGTGGCGTTGATTACGGACAGCCGCCGCGGAGAATACGTTCGGATTGAGTACCTCGGCGAGGTGCGCGACGGCGTAGACGACCTCACGAGCGAGAGCGCGCTCCAGTGGGCCGGCGGAACCGAGAGCTACCGGTTCTCCGAGGCCAACGGAGTAACCACGCTGACGGTCGAGCTTGAGAGCAACAACCCCAACCCCGAGATTCAGGCCATGCTGGGCGCAATGGTCGGGATGTGGGCACCCGCGCTAGACAAGCTCAAGTCGCTCGTCGAGGGCTAAACTCAGCGGGTAGCTTTCCCGCGATATGACCTGCAGCGGGTAGACTAGCGTAGTCTCACACTCAGACATTCGCCCCACCCAGCAACTGGAGTTTCACGATGAACTACGCCCCAATCCCAGACAAGCCCAAGCTCGAAGAGCTCGAAGCCAAGTGGGGTGCGGAATGGGAGGAAAAAGCCACCTACGCGTTCACGCGCGAGGGAGCAACCCGCGAGTGCGTCTACTCAATCGATACTCCCCCGCCAACGGCATCCGGTTCGCTCCATGTCGGCCACGTGTTCAGCTACACCCACACCGATGTCGTGGCCCGCTTCCAGCGGATGATGGGCAAGCGCGTCTTTTACCCGATGGGCTGGGACGACAACGGCCTGCCCACCGAGCGCCGCGTGCAAAACTACTACGGCGTGCGCTGCGACCCGTCGCTCCCCTACGACCCCGAGTTCACGCCCCCGTTCGAGGGCGGCGACAACAAGAGCAGCAAGGCCGCGGATCAAGTCCCAATCTCGCGCCGCAACTTTATTCAGCTCTGCGAGCTGCTCACCGTTGAGGACGAGAAGCAATTCGAGGCCGTCTGGCGCGCGCTGGGCCTCTCTGTTGACTGGAACCAGTCCTACCGCACCATCGGCGATGACGAGCGTAGAGCATCCCAGCTCGCGTTCATCCGCAACGTCGAACGCGGCGAGGCCTACCAGGCGATGGCGCCCACGCTGTGGGACGTCACGTTCCGCACCGCCGTGGCCCAGGCCGAGCTTGAGGACCGCGACCAGCCCGGCGCCTACCATAAACTCGCATTCCACCGCGCTGGCGGCGAGGACGTGTTCATCGAAACCACCCGCCCCGAGCTGCTCGCGGCCTGCGTGGCCCTCGTGGCGCATCCCGACGACGAGCGCTACAAGCCGCTCTTCGGCAGCACCGTGACCACCCCCGTCTTCGGCGTCGAGGTTCCCGTGCTCGCGCATCACCTGGCGCAGCCCGACAAGGGCTCCGGTATCGCCATGATCTGTACGTTCGGCGACGTGACCGACGTGGTCTGGTGGCGCGAGCTCAACCTGCCCAACCGCGCGATCCTCGGCTTCGACGGGCGCATCGTGTCGGAGGCTCCCGACGTGATCACGAGCGAGGCCGGCAAGGCCGCCTACGCCGAGATCGCCGGCAAGACGGTCTTCTCCGCCAAGAAAGCCATGGTCGAGCTCCTGCAGGCCTCCGGCGAGATGATCGGCGACGTCAAGACCATCACCCACCCGGTAAAGTTCTTCGAAAAAGGCGATAAGCCCCTCGAGATCGTGTCGACCCGCCAGTGGTACATCATCAACGGCGCCCGCGACGAGAAGCTCAAGTCACGCCTCGTCGAGCTCGGCAACGAGCTCGAGTGGTACCCCGAATTCATGCGGGTGCGCTACGAGAACTGGGTCAACGGTCTCTCCGGCGACTGGCTGATCTCGCGCCAGCGCTTCTTCGGCGTGCCGATCCCCGTGTGGTACCCGCTCGACAATGATGGCAACCCCGTGTTTGACCAGCCCATCGTGGCTGCCCCCGAGCACCTCCCCGTTGATCCATCATCGGATGCCGCCCCCGGCTACTCCGAAGACCAACGCGGCATCCCCGGCGGCTTCGTCGGCGAGGTCGATGTGATGGATACCTGGGCCACGTCCTCGATCACCCCGCAGCTGGCCGGTGGCTGGGAGCGCGACCCCGAGCTCTTCGACCTCGTCTTCCCGTTCGACCTTCGCCCGCAGGGCCAGGACATCATCCGCACGTGGCTCTTCTCGACCATGCTCCGCTCCACCCTGGAGTACGACGTCAAGCCGTGGAAGGCCGCCGGGATCTCCGGCTGGATTCTCGACCCCGACCGCAAGAAGATGTCCAAGTCTAAGGGCAACGTGGTCACCCCGATCGACATGCTCGAGAAGCACGGATCGGATGCCGTCCGCTACTGGGCCGCATCCTCGAAGCTCGGCGTCGACGCTGCGTTTGACCCGCAGAACCCCACGCAGATCAAGATTGGCCGCCGCCTCGCGATCAAGGTGCTCAACGCATCCAAGTTCATCCTCACATTCGATTGGGATGCCGACACAACCACCGATGGCGCCTCAATAACGGATGCCCTGGTCACCGAGCCCGTCGATAAGAGCATGCTTGCCGCACTTTCCGACGTCGTGACTGAGGCTACTCGGGCGTTCTCGTCCTACGACCACGCCCGTGCGCTCGAGGTGAGCGAGACGTTCTTCTGGACCTTCTGCGACGACTACCTCGAGCTGGTGAAGGAGCGAGCCTACGCCACAAACGGATCCGTCGAACCTGCCGCTCAGGCGTCTGCCGTTGCGGCGCTTCGTATCGCCCTGTCGACGCTGCTACGCCTGTTCGCTCCCTTCATCCCGTTCGCGACGGAGGAGGCGTGGCACTGGTTCAACGATTCGTCGATCCACCAGGCGTCATGGCCGACGGTTGCCGAGCTGGGCGCCTCGGTCGCTGTCGGAGACCGCGCCATTCTGGCCCAGGCCTCGGAGGCCCTGATCGGGATCCGCCGGGCGAAGACAGACGCCAAGGCATCGCAGAAGACCGAGGTATCGCGCGCGGTCATCACGGCGCCTGCCGAGCAGCTCGCGCTCGTCGCGTTCGCCGCCGAGGATCTAAAGGCAGTCGGCCGCATCGCAGAGCTGGTGCTGATCGAGGGCGCAGAGTTTGGCGTCTCGGACATCGAGCTGGTGCCGGCCGCTGAATAGCGAGCGACATAACACGCCGAGTAGCGAGCACACAACATGCAGCTAGGAACACGCTGGCGGTTCGGGGGCACTCCCCCGAACCGCCTCAGCGAGCCCATGCGGGAAAGCGTCGCAGCGGTCGAGACAGAACGTATCGAAAGAGGATGTATTGACCCAGCCACTTGGTACTGGACCCTGACCTGGCTCGAGGGACGCCCGATCTGCGAGCTTGACGACGACACCCGCGTCACGGAGCAAGCTGACGGCAGCATCCGCGTGGTAACGAACGCGTCGGCCGCACCCTACCCCGATGACCTGGAAGCGGACCTCGAAGACGACGACTGGCTAACCCCCTAACACACCCTAACGCCCCTCACCCGCCCCCCTCCGCAGCGCCCCATCCCCCGCCGCACGGACACCCCGTAAAAGTTTTTGTTCCGTTCCGCGGAATTTCGGCCGAAAAACCGCGGAACGGAACAAAATCTTCCCAGGCCCGTTTCACTCGGTTCATGGGTGTGGATAACTTTTGGCACGGAGTTGCAGAGTTTGTAATAATCGTGGGATGCCTCAGAAAAACGAGATTCCGGCCCGGTTACGTGGGCGTGCGTTTACCCTTGCTGAGGGAGCCGCTGAAGGGATGTCCGAGTGGCGGCTTCGCACGGAAGATACTATTAGGCCCTTTCGCGGGGTGAGAACCTTTGAACGATTCACGCCCCAGCCGGGGCATCCGTTCGAACTCCAGCGAGAGATAGTCCTTAAGCGGTGTCGAGACTACTTACCGGTGTTACGGAACGGTCATTTTTTCAGCCACCACACGGCTGCGGCAATCTGGAATGTCCCTCTTCCTCCACACGTGTACCCGGCTCTCGGCGACCATCACACGAGTGTATCTAGTGAGAGTCAAATCATCCTGCACCTGAGTAGCATCGCCCCCACTCAGGAACCGAGAACCGCGGGTGTCGTGGGGCACAAAACGACTTCGAAGCAAATTCGTCCGACGGAACATAACGGTCTTCCCGTTACTGATCCGGTTAGTACGTTGTTCACGCTCGCTGCTGCGACAAGGGGCAGCGGCCCTAACAAAACTTGGCTTCTGACCATCTACGATTTGGTTGCAGCTGCTGACAATCTGGTCCAGGTTCCTGCTGTTGCAACAGCTCAGAATAGCGTCCGCCCGTTAACCACTATCGAGGAGATAACTGCCCGAGTACTGCTGTTCCGCGGGAAAGGCAAGCAGCGCCTCATGGAGGCGCTTCCTCATGTTCGTGTGGGTAGCGAATCGCGGATGGAATCACTTCTACGTCTTCATATCGTGGATTCGGGCCTGCCAGAACCTCAACTCAACAGAAACATTACGGATGCCGAGGGCGTTTTCATCGGCCGAGCCGACCTGGTCTATCCCGAGTTCCGGTTGATTGTCGAATACGATGGGGACCAGCACCGCACCGACCCTATTCTTTACGAGAACGACATCTATCGGGTAGAAAGATTTGAGAATGAGCACTGGACTTTCCTGCGCGTGCGTCGAAAAGGCCTCTTCTTCGAGTTTGAAAAAACCCGCGCCCGCATCGAACACGCACTCCGCCAGGGTGGCTGGACTCCCGAATAGCCCCTCATGAAAAGATTTTGTTCCGATCAGAGGTTTTTTCGCCGAAAAACCGCGGAACGGAACAAAAAGTTCCTACCTGGGCAGGCGGCGGCTGGGGAGGACGGGAAGGACGTGGGGTGGTTAGGAAGGTGGCGTGCGGGGCCTAAGCCGACTTTTCGGCGCGGCGCGGCTTGCGCAGCACGAGGGTAGGCATTGCGCCGTCGGTGACACACTCTTTGGTCACGATGACTTTCTCAACCTCTGCGGTTGATGGCACCTCGAACATGATTGGTCCGAGGACGTCTTCCATGATCGCGCGGAGACCGCGGGCACCGGTTTTGCGTTGTACGGCAAGGTCGGCGATTGTTTCGAGAGCTTCGTGATCGAAATCGAGTTCGACATCGTCTAACTCGAACATGCGCTGGTATTGCTTCACGAGCGCGTTCTTCGGCTCGGTCAAGATCTGCATCAGGGCATCCTGATCAAGCGGGCTAACGTTAGTAACGACGGGAAGACGACCGATGAACTCGGGGATCAACCCAAACTTGTGCAGGTCTTCGGGAAGCACGTCGCCGAAGAGGTTGACGTTATCTCCCTTTGAATGGAGCGGGGCGCCAAATCCGATGCCCCTCTTGCCTACGCGCTCGGAGATAATCTCCTCGAGCCCGGCAAACGCACCCGCGACAATGAAGAGCACGTTGGTGGTGTCGATCTGGATGAATTCCTGGTTGGGGTGTTTGCGCCCACCCTGCGGAGGAACCGACGCCACTGTTCCCTCAAGAATCTTAAGCAGCGCCTGTTGCACGCCCTCTCCGGAAACGTCACGGGTGATCGAGGGATTCTCTGCTTTACGCGCAATCTTATCGATCTCATCAATATAGATGATGCCCGTCTCGGCCCGCTTCACATCGTAATCTGCCGCGGCGATGAGCTTGAGCAGAATATTCTCGACGTCCTCACCGACGTATCCCGCCTCAGTCAACGATGTGGCATCAGCAACGGCGAAGGGTACGTTGAGGCGCTTGGCAAGGGTCTGTGCAAGATAGGTTTTGCCGCAACCGGTGGGGCCCACGAGAAGGATGTTGGACTTTGCGATCTCGACGTCATCGGTGAGAGCATCAGCACTCGTGAGAGAGCTCAGCGACCGAACACGTTTGTAATGGTTGTAGACGGCCACCGCGAGCGAACGCTTTGCTGGCTCTTGCCCGATGACGTATTCTTCGAGGAACTCGAAGATCTCTCTCGGACGGGGTAGCTCAAACTCTTCGGCCGAGGTCTCTCCGTCTTCCGCCATGCGCTCTTCGATGATCTCGTTGCAGAGCTCAACGCATTCATCACAGATATAAACGCCTGGTCCGGCGATAAGCTGTTGCACCTGCTTCTGGCTCTTACCGCAAAAGGAACACTTCAGCAGGTCGGCGCTTTCGCCTATGCGTGCCATCTGATTTCCTCCTCGATAAGAGTCATGAATTACTACCTAAATAAGAGCCTAACCCCTACCACCGACGCTGCAGAACGCAACGCCGTCGCATGGGGAAGACCAAGCCGCCGGATGGGGCACGCTCGCAGGTGCGTAAGAACTCCATCCGGCAGCTTTTAGGCTACTGAGTAAGGCTAGAGCCCGCCTTGCGGCTGGTAAGGATCTGGTCGATCAATCCGTACTCAAGCGCTTCTTCTGCACTCAGGATCTTGTCACGGTCAATATCCTTGTTGACCTGTGCAGGATCACGGTGCGAGTGATGCGAGAGCGTCGTCTCCAACCACGTGCGCATGCGCATGATCTCGGCTGCCTGGATCTCGATATCGGATGCCTGTCCCTGCCCTGCCTGCCCAACGGCCGGCTGGTGGATGAGGATACGAGCGTTCGGGAGCGCAAGACGCTTTCCGGGGGCTCCACCTGCGAGCAACACGGCGGCGGCTGATGCTGCCTGCCCGAGGCAAACGGTCTGCACCTGGGGACGGATGTATTGCATCGTGTCGTAGATCGCCGTCATAGCGGTGAACGAGCCACCGGGAGAGTTGATGTACATGACGATATCGCGCTCGGGATCCTGGCTTTCGAGAACCAGGAGCTGAGCCATTACGTCATCGGCTGAAGCGTCGTCAACCTGAACACCGAGAAAGATGATGCGATCTTCGAAAAGCTTCGCGTAGGGATCCTGACGCTTGTAGCCGTAAGCGGTACGCTCTTCAAAGCTGGGGAGGATATAGCGCGAACCGGGCGCCTCCATACCGGAGAATGCGGTTCCGCCAAACTGTGGGATTGTCATCTGATTGTCCTTAAATTCTCTCGCGGCGACTAGTTCTGGGAGTCCGTGTCGGCAGCTGCAGCGCCCTTTTCGGTTCCGCCTCCGCCAATAACGTCGGTGGCAGAATCGCGGATGTGATCAACGAAGCCATACTCGAGTGCCTCGTCGGCAGTAAACCAACGGTCGCGGTCACCGTCCGCGTTAATCTGCTCGACAGTCTTTCCCGTCTGGGCAGCGGTAATCGCGGCCAGGCGGTTTTTCATCGAGACGATCAGCTGAGCCTGCGTCTGGATATCGCTTGCAGTTCCGCCGAAACCGCCGTGGGGCTGGTGCAGCAGTACTCGGGCGTTTGGCGTGATGTAACGCTTTCCCTTCGTTCCTGCGGTAAGCAGGAACTGTCCCATCGAGGCAGCCATGCCGATTCCCACCGTGACGATATCGTTGGGAACGAATTGCATGGTGTCGTAGATGGCCATACCTGCGGTGATCGAGCCACCGGGCGAGTTGATATAGAGGTAGATATCGCTCTTAGGATCTTCTGCGGCCAGCAGCAGGATCTTTGCACAGATCTCGTTGGCGTTGTCATCGCGCACCTCGGAGCCGAGCCAGATGATGCGGTCTTTCAGGAGTCGTTCGAAGACACTATTGGGCATTGTTATTTCGCTCATTGAGGGCTCCATTTCAGTTGTGGGCTTGAGTCGAATCTATATGGTTCAACGCGGCCATTCAGGCTAGTTCGCTCAGGGCAAACCGAAACCAGCCCTCAGCCCACTGTTTACAAGGGTTTTCGGCAAAAAATCATACAATCCAACGCGCCGTAAAGATCTCCGGTAGCCCCACACCTTTACGTCTTCGATGGGGGATGCTCGCACAAACGCCGAAGGCACGCCTCCCGTTGCGGGAGACGTGCCTTCGTAAAACGTATGCTGGTTACTCAGCGTCTTTCTTGGGAGCCGCTTTCTTCTTAGCGGGAGCCTTCTTAGCTGGCTTCTCAGCTTCTTCAGCAGGGGCCTCTGCCGCTTCGGCTTCGGCGTCTTCGGCAGGCGCTTCTTCGCTCGTGTCAACGGCGGTGAACTCGCTGAGGTCAACGAGCTTGCCCGACTTGTCCTTCACGATTGCCTTGCCCAGCGCGATGGCCAGTGCCTTGTTACGGGCAACTTCGCCAACGATCACGGGGATCTGACCCTGCTGCTCGAGGGCCTGGATGAACTGTCCTGGCTCCATTCCGTACTGCGCAGCAGACGAAATGATGTACTGGGTCAGCTCGTTCTGGGTAGCCTGGATGTTCTCCTGCTCGGCGATAGCATCAAGGAGAAGCTGCGTGCGGAGTGACTTCGAGCTGGACTCGGTGACCTCCGCGCGGTGTTCCTCATCCTCGAGGCGACCCTCACCCTCAAGGTGACGGTGGACCTCGTCCTCGATGATCTCTGCCGACACGGGGATATCAGCCTTCTCAACGAGAAGATCGATGAAAGCGTCACGTGCCTGACGACCCTGAGTGAATACGGCCTGCTTGCCGACCTGCTCTTCGAGGCTCGCCATGAGCTCAGCGATGGTGTCGAACTCGCTGGCAATCTGAGCAAAGTCGTCGTTTGCCTCAGGAAGCTCGCGCTCCTTTACGCCCGTTACGGTAACCGTAATCTCTGCGGTCTCGCCCTCGTGGTCTCCACCGAGAAGCTTGGACTCAAACGTGGTGGTCTCGTCTGCGGTCAGCGACTCAAGAGCCTCGTCGATGCCCTCGATGAGGTCTCCCGATCCGAGCTCGTAGGAAATTCCTGTGGCATTATCCACATCTGCGCCGTTAATCTTTGCGACGAGGTCGATCTGGACGAAGTCTCCGTTCTTGGCGGGACGGTCAACCGTGACCAGGGTCCCGAAGCGTGAACGCAGCTCGTCGAGCTCTGCCTGAACGGCTTCCTTGTCGATCTCGACATCATCCACGATAAGCTCGAGTCCCTCAAATGCAGGAACCGCGAACTCAGGGCGAACCTCAACCTCGAAAGCAAGCGTCAGGGTACCCGACATGTCTTTCATATCGAACCACTCGACAACGTCGGCGCTCGGACGGCCCATTGGACGGACATCCTGACCCTCGAGAGCCGCGCGGTAGAAGGTATCAAGCGAATCGTTAACTGCCTGCTCGATAACGGCAGGCTTGCCAACACGCTGATCGATGATCGCGGCCGGAACCTTGCCCTTGCGGAAGCCAGGTACTGCAACCTGCTCCGAAATCGTTTGGTAAGCCTTCTTCAGGTGTGGCGCAAGGTCATCAGCCGTAACCGCTACCAGCAGCTTGACACGGGTGGGGTTGAGCTTCTCAACGGTAGTTGTAGGCACTATGTGATTCTTCCTTAGATTGAACGGACAAGCCGCTGTATTCGTTGGGTGTATTTTTTGTCGGGACGACAGGATTTGAACCTGCGACTTCTCGCCCCCAAAACGAGCGCTCTACCAAGCTGAGCTACGTCCCGGATCGCTAGTGCAATCCGCCAATCATTTCCTTTATGGGGAATCAACCCGAAAGTTGAAACAAAGCGGAATGACCTCCGCAAGTCTAACCGAGATTCTGTCGCTCCGATGACACTTTTGGCATTTCGACCAAAAATTCCTGTAAATCTGTGGCGACGCGCCCGGGCGGCGAATCGATTGTGCACGGGGATGCTTTTATGTACTATGCTGATATCTCGCTGCTGTTGTTCACGACAACAGAGCAAATCACCTTCTGGGGATGTAGCTTAGTGGTAAAGCCTTAGTCTTCCAAACTAATGATGCGGGTTCGATTCCCGTCATCCCCTCCAGATAGCCCGGCCAGAACTCTGGCCGGGCTTTTGTGCGGCCGATATCCACAGGCCCCTCAGGCTCGTCGCGCCATGAGTTACCTGAAAAACCTTGACTCCAACACTACCCCAGTGTTACGTTTATTCTTTGTTCGCAAATGACTCGCACCCAATTGCCCGGGAAAGCTTGAGTCCGCACACAGCAAGCGACAATCATTACATCAGAAAGGCCGACGCATGTCTGCAATTAATCACACAATAGAAAATAACAAGATAACCCTTCCCGAGATAGTGGATGAGGTAAGCACCTTCCAGCATCACGGCGACTCGTATACCTTCACCACGATAAGCCCCGACGTGTGGCTCGTCCACATCAAGAGCCATCCGGACTACAGGGGAACCCTGCTTCGCCGCGGAACAAACTTTGATTACACGGCAAAGGATATTGTTCACGGAATGTTATGTCTCAGGACATCGGTGACAGTTCTGTGTCAGGACATCGGTAACACT
>JBBAQX010000014.1:0-83866 GCA_040400085.1 Lysinibacter sp.
CGCTTGACAGCGGTGCCCGATGCAGGATCAGCAGACTTCGACAGCTTCAAACCAGGAACCAACACCGGATGAACCGTGCACTTCTCGGTCGCAGGATCACACGTAGCGGGAGGAGTCTCTCCGCCGCGAACGACGAGGTTCTTCAGCGAGTTGTCGCCGCCCGTCGGAGTTGACTTGACCGTAACGGAATAAGTTATCGTAACCGGCTTACCAGCCGTGAGATTCCCCGCCCAATCAATATCTCCGTTGGACTGAACCGTCGCTGCGGGCGAACCTGCGGAGACGGCAATGTCGTTGTTGTAGGTGGCGTCATCAAGCACACCAGCCATCGAGTCGTGCAGAGTAGCCGGGATCACAGCATCCGCAGGCGAATCCGCCGTAGGGGTGAGCGTCAGCGTGTAGGTTGCCTTCTGGCCCGATACCAATGCGGTACCCGTTGCAGGGTTAGCCGACTTCTTGACCGTGTAGTCGCCTACGTAGAGAGTGGCACACTCGGGTCCGTCAAGACCAACAACATTCTTCACGTTTACGGTGGGGCAGTTTGCGTAGCTACCGGTGGCGGGAGCCGTTACAGGAACGGTGATCTCACATGAGGCCTGGCCGGTTGCCAAGTCTCCCGTAACCTTCATGGTCTGACCCGCAAAAGACACAGTACCGTTCGTACAGGTCGTCTTCGCCTGAGCGGTGTTGATCTTAAGCCGCGAGTCGATCGCATCGTCAAAAGACCATCCGGCCTTCGCCGAGTTCTCAGAAGTATTAGTCACCGTAAACTTCAACGTCGAGGTCCGGGTTGCATCGGGGTCTGAGAAAGACTTCGACAGCGAAGGAGTCGAATCGATGATGCGGACGTTGTCGAACGCAGCATCATTCCCCGAGCGCCAGCTGTTGCCGTTAATCATCCGGATACCTAGGTCCGAGCCGTCAACCAGCTGCGAACCGTCCGAGAAGTAGTGCCCGACGTTTACACCTTCGAGCCCACGCTCGGGGTAGTTAACGTCAAACTTTCCGGGAAGACATGGGTTAATCGGGTTCGTGAAGGTAGGCAACATCACGTTGCCGTTGGTCACAAAATAGAATTTGAACTCAGGCTGACCTACATTGCAGTAGCTCGAGGCCGCATCGACGGAAAAGCTTAGGTAGCGTCCGGCCTTAATGTTGGTGATAGGAGAGCGTGTCTCAAACTGAACTTGGTTGTCGCCACCCGGCATAGGGCCACCGCCGGCAGGATTTCCGGTAGCCGGATCGGTCTGTGCAGCAACGGCGTGGTTTCCCGTCTTGCCGTTCAGGTCGCCAAGAGAACGGGCCATATCACCCAGCAGCACGTCCCAAGATTTCTGTCCAGGGTGAGCACGGTCGTTTGGCGAGTAGGTCTGGCACTGGGCGATTCCACCGGCAGGCTCAGGGTCTCCCGCTTTCATAACCCAGCCGTTGCAGTAGTGCAGCCATGAGTCGGAAGCGCTGTAACGCATCCCACTCGCACCAACGTAGTCGGTCAGAAGAAACGGCGACTTATCGCCCTGGTTCTCAAAGTCCTCCAGATAAACCGTTTGAGGATCCTTCTGCGCAGGAGCACTCGGCGCCTGCGCAAAAGTCGATGCGGCAGCTGCAGCGCTTTGTACCCCTGCGTCAACCGCGAGAGCCGTGGCCGGCAAGACTGACAGCCCACCAAGCATGAGCCCCATAATCGCGCTTGTGGCAGCGGCAAATGTGCCGAAGCGCCCAGCACGTTTTCGTGATAAAGCTGATTTCATTTCTTCTTAATCTCCTGATAACCGTTCATAGCCCTGCCAACCCCGGTTGTGTGGCAAGACGCAGCTAAAGCCGCACACAAAACGTGTTTGCGACTCGAGGAAGAGACTTAAAAACGCAGAAAAATCTACCGCATTCGCCCCTATATCAACGTTAAAGAGACAAGTTTTATCGATTCATTACACGGTTTTACGAAACAAGAAAATGTTTTAACGCCGAGTGATAGAAACGCTTGGCACGGCTGCCGCGCCGTCTAACGCAACGTCAGCGATAAATTGCAGATCATATGATCGGAGCCCCAGCATATTGCTGGTCGGTGAGCATCGAATAAGGATGCCGTCAGCAGCGCATCCAGCGGAAGCTTGCGTCACCGTGACTCCGGCAGGAGCCGTCACTGTCACGTCGTACCAGCTCGATTCTGTTCCCGGATCAAAATCGACTGTCAACAGTAGTTTGCTCCCTGTCGACCCAGGCATATACCCAGCGGGAATATCGGACCACGAGACGCTTCGCACGCCCGGTGGCAGGGTCTGCCCACCCGGCACCTCTGCGGTGTTGTCGGCGGCAGAAGAATTTTCTGAGACCTGCAACTCCGATGCTGGCGACTCAGCGCTCGGCGAGCTCGAAGCATCCGGCAGTCCCTCCTCAGCCTGACCTTCCGGCGAGGGCACGAGCGGTTGGCCAGCGTTATCCTCTGGCGCAGCATCCGCCTGTTGATCGCTTTCCCTCGATTCAGAAGCCGAAGGGGTTACGCGATCAGCGCCAAATTGCTGAATAGATGGCGACCAGGTGAGGGCAATCCCCGCCGCGACAAGCACTGCACCTCCCGCGGAACCCCACAACGCGACCGGACTACGGAATATATTCGAGAGAAAAGTTGTGCTCCCCCGAACCGACGTACCGGACAACATGCTCGCTGAAGCACCCGAGGTAGCGCCCGGAGCGAATCCTCCGACAGCGATTCCCGTCGTAGCGATGCCAACGATCGCGGCGGCCGGGATTCTGAAGGAGAGCATCCGCTTCACAACAGAGGGACACTCGTTACACTCTGCCAGATGCTTGTCGATCTTACGCTGACGAAGCTCGGGCGACTTTCCACGCGCATGCTGAGCGAGGTGTTCGAGCGAAATTACCCCACACGTCTGCGCCGCGTCGCTTCTGGCCACGAGATAACTCGTCCGAAGAGCATCGCGGGCGCGGTGCGCGCTCACGGCAACTGCTTGTTCAGCCATCCCCTGTTCTTGAGCAATCACCGAGTAACGAGCGCCCTCCACATCAGCACGAAAAAGAATCTGCTGCGATTTCTGTGGGAGAGCGAGAAAAGCTTGCTGGACAGCCCTCGAATCCCAGGGGGAATCCTCGGGATCCTCCCAGACATCTGAGCCGAAGGCCATCTGCTCAAGAACCTCAGCAACGTCGTCGGAGGGACTCTCTTGCGCCGCTCGTTTGGAATACCGGATAGCCTCGTTGCGAACAGCAACCTTCATATACGAAATAAAGGTTTCGCGAGACGGTCCCGCGCCGCGTCTGAGCGCGCGGAACGTCGAGGTGATGGCGTCGGCGACCGCATCTTCTGCCAGTGAGGCGTCACCAATCAGCTCGTAAGCTTGCCTGTTTAAGTATTTCTGGTAGCCGAGGTATAGATCGGCAAAATCAGCTTCTGTCAACACGAATTTTTCCCCTAATTGCTGAATCGCTATACCGGCAGAGAAAACCCGCCGATGAGAAGAGAGGCCCTAATCTCTTTTCCCAATAAATTATGATCAACTTACCAACAAGTCGATCTTTTTATTTACAACATACAGAATAACAGGGTTCGGTTATTTATGGGATTTGACTCAGGCAAGACCCAGCTAAAAACCATTGTTTGCTGCATAATCACCGCGTTGCTAGCCAGGCATCACAACGTGCTTTTAAGGCTCTGCGTGCGCTCGTAATGACGCCGCGCCTTCATACGATTACCGCACGAAGCCATGGAGCACCAACGGGCCTTGTTGCCATTGCTGCGATCAAGTAGAAAACGGCGGCACTCTTCATTCGCGCACGGGCGAAGTCGTCCCTGGTGTGATTTCTCTAACTCGCCCCATGCGACAATCATGCGCGCCGAGAATAAATCATCGGGCTCATTTCCCGCGAGAACCCAAGAGATTCCCCGAGCATCGGCGTGCGCTTCTTGGCGCACACCTTCAAGCAGCGGAGCAATCGCCTCCGCGGGCAGGACCTTGCGCACAATGGACTGGATCGTTGCACGAGCCATCAGCACCTGCGCAAGCTCGCGTTCGCTCCCAAGACCACCGCGTTCCGTGAGCCAGGCCAGCGCCTCCGCGGGCTCGGCTAGCGCATCAGACACTAATCCCTCAGCCGCTACCGGAGTTGTGTTGAGAAGATCAAGGAGGATCTCCTCATCGATTGTTCTCACTGATACCCCCACCGTTGCCACGATACTCACCTAACCAAATTGATTTACTTGACAGGTTAGATCATACACTACTAGAATTCTAACCACATAATAATACTTGAGAGGTTATAACCATGGTTCAAATCCATTACCGCACCCGCACGATCAACGGACAGGAATTGTTCTACCGAGAAGCGGGCGATGCTACCAAGCCCACGCTCCTACTCCTACACGGGTTCCCTTCGAGCTCGTTCATGTTTCGCAACCTGATCCCATTGCTTGCGAAGCAATACCACGTCATCGCCCCCGATCACCTCGGCTTTGGCTTCTCGAGCGCACCCTCTATTGACGAATTTGAATACACCTTCGAAGCTTTGACAAACCTCACCGAAAAGCTACTCGACGAACTCGGCATCGAGAGCTACGCGATGTATGTGCAGGACTACGGCGCCCCGATCGGATGGCGGCTCGCGCTACGTCGACCCGACGCTGTCAGGGCAGTTATCAGCCAGAATGGCAACGCATACGAGGCCGGCTTCCTGGTAGTTCCCGACGGATTTCTGGAGGCAGTTGGGCCCTATCAGTTCGATCAGAGCCCAGAAAACGAGGCAGCGGCGCGGCGCGCAGCCTTTGAACTCGACGCGATCAAGGCCCAATACACCAACGGTGTTGCCGATCAGAGCGTGCTCGACCCCGATACGTGGCACCACGATTACGCGCTGGTCTCACGCCCCGGCAATTCAGAGGCCCAGCTCAAGCTATTCGTAGATTATGTAGGAAACGTCGGAATGTATCCCGAGATTCACGAGTACTTCCGGACCTCTCAAGTACCGATGCTCGCCGTGTGGGGCAAGGGCGATGAGGTCTTCGGACCAGAGGGCGCAAAAGCATTCGCGACAGACCTCCCCGACGCAGAGATTCACCTCCTCGAGGGAGGCCACTTCCTGCTCGAGAGCGCATTGGAACAGGTCGCAGAACTCTCGCTCGACTTCCTCGGCCGAAAGCTCGGCTGATGAGCGTGGGCGACAACACCAGGCCACCACTTCCCCCCTTCGATCTGCCGGGAGCATTATTGAAAGTCCAGGCGGCAGAGGACGGATGGAACACGCGGGACCCCGAGAAGGTTTCCCGTGCCTATACGCCTGATTCCGTGTGGCGTAATCGCGACACATACCTCACCGGCCGATCGGCGATCGAGGATTTTCTTGCGGCCAAGTGGGATCGAGAACATGATTATGCCCTCCGCAAGGGACTCTGGGGGTTCCTCGACAACCGCATCGCGGTGCGCTTTACCTACGAGTGGCGCGACGATAACGATCAGTGGTGGCGCAGCTACGGCAATGAACTATGGGAATTCGCCTCCGACGGTCTCATGGCGCGGCGCGAAGCCTCAATCAATGACCGCCGAATCGATGCCAGCGAGCGGCGAATCTTCGGGCCTCGGCCGAAGTCCGAGCACGGGATTGACTTTCCGATGTGGTGATTTCGTTGAGGGCGTGCTGAATCAGCATTGATTCAGCACGCCCCCCACCGGAACGCCACATTCTAGGCCGGGAGAATTTCGACGTTTCGAGATTCCCCCCCATCCATGAGGAGCACTCCCCGCATCCCTCCAAACATAACCACCAAAAATTTAGCGGTATAGGATACTTGGTGACGTTAGTTAATCGGAGGTTAACCATGAATGCAGGGAAGCTACCCTTCCGGAAGTTTGCCGCAGCGGCAGTTGTGCTGATCCTCTCGATGGGGGCGCTCGTTTTTGGGTCCCAGCCAGCGAGTGCTGCACCGACGGCGCAAACCTGCTCCTATGCGAACGCGGGAACCGGCGATTATGCGCGCACCCTGTGTTGGTTCGATATGTCGAATTACAACCAGGCCGCGGCTGAGGCACCCGGCGGTCAGGAAATGCAGACGACGTTGCCGGGCGGATACGTCGTGCGCTACTTCCTTCAGCACTCCGGGCGACCAGTTAACCCGAATTCTTTCCCCACTTTTGGTAGCGCGTTCATTGGAGGGTCAAGCGGCAAATACACTGGCGTCGCAGGACGACCCGCACTTTATCAGCCATCGTCCTCGACAGACCTCCGAAACACGGTCCTGACAATGAGCAACATCACGGTGAGGGATGCGAACAACCAACCTGTCACCGCGTTCTCCATCGTTGGTGCGGATGCGGAACAGACCGATGACGGCGAACAGATCGCCTGGACCTCTGACCAACCGATGAACCAACTGATCCCCATCGGCAACGCCTGCGGCTCCACATTCACCGGCGTAGGAACAACAACCGTAACCTGCGCAAGCAACAACGTCTCAGCCCGAACCGGAGCTGCCATGCTCGCCGCGCAAGCACCGACGACCATGACCCAGACCATCACAGGCCTCCGAGCCGTCCCCGCCCAGCAGGGAGTCGCTTTCGGCATCCTTCTGTCGAAGGTTGTGCTGAACAAAACTGTCGCCAGCCGCGTCGATCCAGCCGACTCTTTCACGCTTAACGTTGCAACAGCGAGCTCCATCTCTCTTCGAAGTGCATCCACAGGGACGGCATCAACTGCCACCACAGGCGAAGTAGAAACCATTGGTGCGACAACGGGTTCGCCGTTCACCCTCTCGGAAACCTCTGCCCCCAGCGCACTCGCGAACTATGCCAAGAACTGGTCGTGTACGAGAAACGGCGCAGCCGATCCCACCCTACCCTCTGGCGCAGCTGGGACCTCTGTGCCTGTGAACCTCGCAATCGGCGACCTTGTCTCCTGCACAATAACGAACACTGCGTTGCCCGGAAGATTGACTCTGAAAAAGACAGCTGGGCCGGTGACGGATGTGAATGGCAATGGAATCCGGGACGCGGGTGACACCATACCTTACAGCTTCCTCGTCACCAATGCCGGTCAGCTGACCCTCGAGAACATCGGCGTCACCGACCCAGCCGGTGGCACAGTAACCTGCCCGGTCACAACCCTGGCACCCGGTTCGTCCACCACGTGTACAACGAATACCCCGTACACGTTCACCGTCGCTGACCAAACCGCCGGCACGTTTCTTAACAATGCCACCGCACAAGGCAACCCGTTGGGCGCAGCTACTGCCATCGTCAGGTCCAATCTCTCGGCGACGATCACCAATCTGTCAACACCCGCGCCCGCGCTCACGATGACCAAGACGGCCTCACCGACGACGGTTACCTCCGCGGGCAGCACTGTCAGCTACAGCTACGCCGTGACCAATAGCGGCAACGTACCAATATCGGCGCTGTCCATCGCGGAAACGGCTTTCTCCGGTTCAGGGACAGCGCCAGTCCCAAGCTGCCCGGTAACGACACTCGCACCCTCGACATCCACCACCTGCACGGCCACATACACGGTCACGCAGGCAGACATCGACGCCGGGACACTGACCAACACAGCCCATGCGACCGCGACCGCCGGGGTAACACCCGTCATCTCGCCAGATAGTTCGGCCTCAGTAACCGCGACAGCGGCTCCGTCGATCAGCGTCCTCAAGTCCGTATCACCGAGCGATGCCGCTTCCTATGTAGTCGGTCAGTTACTGACCTACACTTTCGTTGCGACTAACACCGGCAACGTGACCCTGACAAACGTCGTGGCCACGGAGACGGCGTTCACCGGATCGGGCACCCCCTTGACCCCGGCCTGTCCTCCCAGCGCTCCCATCGCACCGGGCGGCCAAGTAACCTGCACCGCCTCTTATACGCTGACGCAGGTGGACATCGATACCGGGCAGATAACCAACACGGCGACCGCAAGTGGCACTCCGCCTACCGGCGGCCCGGTAACTTCAACCCCGTCGAGCGTTACGACCCCGGCCAACCAGAACCCAGAACTGACGCTGAGCAAGACTGCGAACCCGACCAGTATCGCCCTCGCCGGCGATCAGATTATCTACACTTTCACTGTCACCAACTCTGGCAACGTGACAATAACTGACGTAACGGTAGACGAGACGGCGTTCTCCGGAACAGGAACCCCGCCTGTAATTACCTGCGCCACGTCGCTGACGACAATGCTGCCGGGCGCATCGGCGACCTGCACGGCAACCTACACGCTGACACAACCGGATGCCGACACGACGCAGATCACAAACACTGCGACCGCAACTGGCACCCCACCCGCCGGCGGCACTGTCACTTCTCTCCCAGCGACCGCAACCGTTACGGTGACTCAGAACCCCGCGCTCACGCTGACCAAGACGGCCTCACCTCTACAGGCCACAGCTGCCGGGCAAACCATCACCTATTCGTTCCTCGTCACCAACTCCGGCGACGTCACAATCACCGACGTCGCGATCGATGAGGGCACCTTCACCGGAACCGGAACCCCGCCAGCCATCACCTGTCCGGTGGGTGCAGCTTCTCTCGCACCGGGCGACAGCGTCACCTGCACGGGTACCTACACAACGACCCAGGCTGATGCTGACACGGGCGGTATCGACAACGATGCGACGGCAACTGGCACCCCGCCCGCCGGCGGGACGACCACCTCGCCAGAATCGGCCGCAACCGTCCCGATCACAGCGAGTCCCGGAATCACGATCAACAAGACGGTGTCAGCTTCGTCCTACTCGGTAGCCGGCCAGACAGTCACCTACTCATTCCTGGTGACAAACACCGGAAATGTGACCCTAACCAGCGGCGCGGTCCAGGAGACCCGGTTCACCGGTCGCGGCATCATTCTCAACCCGGTCTGCCCACCGGGGATCACCTCTCTCGCGCCCAATGAGAGCGTCACCTGCACCGCCGACTATGTGATCACCCAGGCCGACGTCGACGGAGGGCAGATCGAAAATACTGCCAATGTGACCGCCACGACGCCAAACAGCGGCACGATCACCGCCCCACCGTCGACGGTGGACATCGCAGCCCAAGCCGCGCCAACGCTATCCATAGAGAAGACGGTAACTCCTCTGAGCGTCACGGCCGCGGGCCAGACAGTCACTTATTCTTACCTGATTACGAACACCGGGAACGTAACGATGACAGACGTAACCGCGGTCGAGGGCACGTTCACCGGCACGGGACCAATACCGATCGTCTCCTGCCCTGCTGGCGCCGCGTCACTCGCACCGGGTGGCACCGTGACGTGCACAGCCACATACACCGCGACGCAGGATGATCTGGATGCAAGCACGGTTACCAACACCGCCACCGCCACCGGCACCCCGCCGGGAGGCGGAGCGCAGGTGACCTCGTCACCGTCGTTGACAACATTCAGCGTCATCGAGACACCGCACCTCACCCTCGTCAAGACGGCCAACCCGAACTCGGTGACCCGGGCCGGACAGGCTATTACGTATTCATTCGTCGTTACAAACGATGGCAATGTGACGATGACGAACATCGCGGTCGCGGAGAAGTCGTTCAGCGGGGCAGGCATCCCTCCCGTGATCACCTGCCCTCCCAGCCCGATCTCCCTCGCCCCGGGAAACACGGTGACCTGCACCGCAACCTATACAACCGTCCAGGAGGATGTGGACAGGGGCGCCTTGGACAACACTGCCACGGTGTCAGGCGCACCTAAAATCGCACCGTTCACGTCCACCGAATATGATCCCGCATCCAGCACCGTGACCTCGGCACCAACCCCGGCACTGAGCATCGTGAAATCGGCGACCCCCTCGGATGAGGCCTCCTTCATCGCCGGAGCCACGATCACGTACTCATTCGTGGTAACGAACACAGGAAACGTGACGCTGACAGATATTGGCGTGGCCGAGACTGCCTTCACAGGATCCGGAACAGCCCCGTCACCAACCTGCCCGATCGGGGCAGCCTCCCTCGCCCCCGATGCGCAAATCATCTGCACCGGGACGTATGTGGTGACTCAGGCGGATGTGGATGCGGGCGGCATCACCAATACCGCCACAGCCACAGGCACCCCACCCGGAGAACAGCCACCGATCACAAGCACATCCTCCACCATCCGCATTCCGCAATTGGCGGATGCCTCAATGAGTATGGTCAAGACCGGCATCTTATCCGCAGACAACATCTCCTATACGTTCACGCTGACGAACACCGGCAATGTCACACTCACCGACGCGACAGTCACCGAGACTGCGTTTACCGGCACCGGAGCCTTCCCCAGCATTGTGTGCCCGCCCGAAGCCGCTAGCCTCTTGCCAGGTCAGGTCATCGTCTGCACCGCAACATACACCCTGACAGAAAAAGACAAGGATGCCGGGTCCGTCAAAAACACGGCAATCGGCGGAGCCACCGGACCGAACGGAGCCGTCACCTCCGACCCCTCTAGCGCGGTCGTAGCTCTCGGCGGGCTAGTCAATACCGGCCTCGACACGGGCAACACCCTAGCAATCGCAGCCCTGCTCCTCGCACTGGGGGGAACAATCAGCGTAGTGGTGTATCGCCGCCGCCGCTCTAGCGTTTCGCAATTGTCACGACGGGCGTAGCCGGCGTGGCTCCCCTGGCAACATCAGCGATGAACTGCAGGTCGTAGGAGCGAAGCTGCAGGATATTTGACGTAGGGATACAGGCCATCGAGGTTCCGTCGGGCAAGCATCCAGCCGAGGCACGAGTCAGGCTCACCCCTGCGGGGGCCGCGACGGTGACCAGGTAATCGCTTGGCTGGGTACCCGGGTCAAAGTCGACAGTAAGCAAAAGGCGAGTCCCCACAGAATCAGAGGCATAGGTAGCAGGAATATCAGCCCAGGAAACGCTGCGCACCCCCGGCGGAAGAACTACCGGGGTGGGAGGCTCCGGCTTGCTCGGTGTTTCAGTATCCTCACTCGGTATCGCAGGCTGGCCTCCGCCGCCCGAACCTTCCCGTCGGGGATCCTGTGGATTATCGCGAGTGGATGCCGGTCCCCCTACCTGATCCGGAGGCGCGGGGCTGTTCCGCTCCCGCGTCTCCGGGGCAGCGTCCTGCGGAGAAGCCGAGGGCTGAGCGGCCGATGTCGGGCTCGGCTCGGCAGCAGTTGGGGCGTTCTGGTCGGAGCCGGGCCAGAGCAGAGCCGCGGCAAGCGCAACGACCCCAGCCCCGGCTATCCAATAGAGGGGACGGAAGCGAAGCGCATCAATCACAATCTGCCCTCCCCGTGCGAGAGGGCCGAAGCTCGAAGCCACCTCGGCGCTTCCGACAAGGGCGCTAGCCGAAGCTCCGGTGGCGGAGCCAGGCAACATCCCCCCGGCAATCGAGCCCGTGGTAGCAATCCCAAGAATCGCCGCGACCGGAAGACGCAGCGAAAGCATTCGGTTCACGACACTCCGGCATTCTAGGCAGCCCTCGAGATGATGCTCAATCTTTTTATGGCGCAGGCCAGGCGACTTCCCCCGTGCGTGGACGGCCAAGAAATCGACCTTGATCTCACCGCACGTATCGCCGCGGCGGGTGTGTTCTACGAGGTAATTGGTGCGCAGCGTTTCACGTGCGCGATGAGCGGCTACAACGACAGCTTGCTCACGCATCCCCAATCGCTTCGCGATCACGGAAAACGCGACATTCTCTACCTCGGCGAGGTAGAGAATGTTCCTTGCCCGATCGGGAAGGCTGAGGAAGGCTTGCCCTGCGGCTTCGGCATCCCACGATCCATCTGATTCCAACGCAAAACCGGGCGTCTCTTCTGATGCTGCTGTGTCCTCCAGAATTGCCTCGATATCTTCGGAAACGATCTCGCGTTCGGAACGTTTCTTGTATCGGATAGCCTGGTTTCGCACGGCGACCTTCATATACGAAATGAAGGTTTTTCGAGTGGGGCCTGACCCGCTTCGAAGGGCACTCAGCGTAGCAATAAACGCTTCGGCGACCACATCTTCACTAGAAGAGTGGTCACGCAAGATTTCCATCGCGTATCGGTCAAGGTACCTCTGATAGTCAGAGTACATTTCTGCAAATTCGTCCTCGCCGAGGGTCGAGTCCGTTACCGTGCCATCCATTAGAAATGCCCTTCGTGGTCGCACTAATCAAGCGGAAATCATATATGGGCACAGTAAGTCCATGCCCCTACGATTCATGGTTTAATTCGCGACCCGAATCATCACAGACACAAGTCTTATGGTAATCGGCGGCATCCCCTCGAACAGCCGAACACGAACTGACGTCGAGTATAGCAAAATTATTGGCGTGATTACTGAATTTTGCATCAAGAACCAACTATGCCATCGCGCCTGACCATCGCGCCTGAGCGTCGAGCAGAAGCTCAGAGCTCTGCGAACAGCAACGCAACCAACTTGATGGCATCATACCTTGCACCTTCAATTGGCGAACCATGAGACGCTTGGTTCGTCATAGGCGAGAGCATCCATAAAGTCCATCCGGGTGATATCGCATGTGTCCCAGGACCCCAGGCGGTAACCGACGATCCGGTTCTCGAACCAGATGCGGTGATTCACCGAGGACAGCGACACCTATCCCCCTCAGCGCAGGAGGCTCGCCTCCCCCGCAACTACACGGTCTTGTTGAAACCGGTTACCGGCTGATTCTCGTCGAAAGCGGATACCTTCTTGCGGAAGCCTCGGGTGATAACTAGAAGGTAGACGAATCCGATTGCTGTCCAGATCAGACCGCCGATGAGCGCGTCTTGGTGAAGATTAACCCACAGCACACCGGTAAGGAGCATACCGATCGCTGGCAGCACAATGTACAGGAAGATATCCTTCGCGGTATGGCGCATATTCTTGCGAATCGCGAACCAGGCGATGACCGAGATATTCACGAAGGTAAACGCGATGAGCGCACCGTAGTTGATAAACGCTGCAATCAACTCGAGTGTAAAGGCCATGGCTAAGAGGCTCACGAGGCCCACCAGCACGATGTTGAAAGTAGGCGTGTGGGTCTTCGCGTTGATATAACCGAAGAAACGTTTCGGCAGCACATTGTTGCGGCCCATCACGAGGAGCATACGAGAAACTGAGGCATGCGATGCGAGGCCAGAGGCGAGGGTGGCACAGAAACCTGCCGCGGTGAGGACCGATTGAAGTACCGGTCCACCGACTTGGAGACCGATCTCCGGCAGGGTGCTATCCTCGATAGCCTCATCGGGGAAAACCTCCCACGCTGGGAATCTGAGCTGGGTAAAGTATGCAGCGATCAAGAAGATCGCGCCCCCAATAATCACCGTGTACAAGATAGCGCGCGGCATGATTTTCGGGCTCTTTGCCTCTTCTGCATACATCGTGACAGCATCGAACCCGATGAACGAGAAACAGACGATGGTAGCCCCGGTAAGAACGGCGCTCAGCGTCACCGCGTCATGGAAGAATGGCTTGATCGATGCAACTGTCCCCAGGCCCTCTCCTGCCTGCAGCTGCGCGAAAACCATGATAACAAAAACAGCCATGACGACGATCGAGAACACTAACAGAATCATGTTGATATTTGAAGTGCCGCGCATCGTCAAATAGATCACGGAGGTCACGAGCGTGCAGTAGATAACCACCCAGATCCAGCCAGGTACGTCAGGAAATAAGGCCTCGAGATAGCTACGGATAATGAGGCAGTTCACCATGGGCAGCAGAAGATAGTCGATCAACGAGGTCCAGCCGACCATGAACCCCACATTCGGGTGGATCGACTCGCGCACATACGTATAGGCCGAACCGGCGCTGGGAATAGCACCCGCCATCTTGCCATAACTAATCGCGGTGAACATCATCACAATCAGTGCCACGAGGTAGGCCGCCGGAACAACGTTATTAGTGTCGCGCGCTACCATGCCGAATGTGTCGAAGACAACGGTCGGCGTCATATAACCAAGACCGAGCCCAACGATCGCCCATAACCCAAGGTTGCGCTTAAGGCTCGCGCCCTTTGCGATTCCGGGGGCAACTTTTGTCGTCATGTTCTCTCCTTTAAGAACGGGGATAGAGCCGGGTGTTACGGCAGTTCTGCGACGATGCGAAACGGTCCATAATGTACGCCTGGCTCCGGTACAGAGACAATCTTTGCACATAATTGACTCGCGACGAACCTTTTATCCACCGCCGCGCAAATCTCGATCAAATTGAGACTTAAACGCTTAGGCCCAGCCCAGCTCCTGAAGGTGATGATCGTCCATTCCGAAGTAATGCCCGATCTCGTGAACGAGCGTGATCCTCACCCTGGCACGCACATCCTCCAGCGAATCGCTGTACAGCTGAATATTGTTCTGAAACAGCGTGATGCGATCGGGGAGCTCACCAAATCCGTAGACGCCTCGCTTGGTGAGGGGATGCCCGCAGTACAGACCGAAGAGACGCGGCAATTCCCCGGGCGCTTGGTTCTCGATAAAAATCGCCACGTTCTGTAGATCGCCAAACATATCGTCGGGAATCGCATCGTATTCTTCCGTGACTATCTGACGAAAGTCCGTGTCACTGATCTCTACCATGGCACAATCCTGCCACATTTGCCTCTCGTTGGAGCTGACATGTCCGAAAAGTTCAAGACCCATCACCCTAGTGGCGAGTAGCGTGGTTCCCATGACACTGAAACTTGGATTTATCGGAATTGTCACCACCAACATGGGAGCCTCGCTCTCCTTCTACCGCACCCTCGGAGTCGATATCCCCGAGGGCCAAGACGATGCGCCCCACGTCGATGCTGAACTTCCCGGCGGGGTCAAGATCGCCTGGGACACCGTCGCCACGATCAGGTCGTTCGACCCGGCCTACGAGCCACCAACTGGCGCCCACCGCATCGCCCTAGCCTTCGATCTCGGCACTCCCGACGCCGTCAATCGTAAGTATGCCGAACTCGAGGCCGCCGGCAACACAGGGCATGTTGAACCCTGGTACGCCTTTTGGGGCCAACGCTACGCCACCCTGCTCGACCCGGACGGCAACTCGATAGACCTCTTTGCCTCCCTATCATCCTAAACAGTTCTGCTACGGCTTCTTGCCGGCGGAGAGCAAAGCGGCGGCATCCTCGACGGAACCAAAGAAGACCGCGGGAACACCAAGCGTTGCGGGATCCTCGGCCGCACCCTGGATCGTAATCACATAGGATGCGCCGTCTGTTCCCTCGAGAAACCAGGAACCCGAAATTTCACCTGGGCCGCTGCCGCCCTTGAACGCGATATAGCTCCAGGCATCACCCATTTTCATGCCGGCGCCGGGGTTCATGGTGAGAATTGCGCGGAGAGGTTCCCCAGCATCCGTCTTCGCGAGCTTCTGCAGGTAGGTGTGCGCGGCGACCAGGTCGTCCGAGTTCGCGAACCAGTCCAGGCCGTACTGCCACACGGCATCCGTGATGTTATCGAGCGGAACGTTAAGGGCTCCGCCGGGAAGAGCTTCGAGAATGGATGCCCGTTCCGCTTCGTCCCCCGCCTTCCACTCCTCGCGCAGCTTCGTGCCGCCTGACCACCCGAGCTGAGTCATCTCGCGGGTCGTGAGAAACGGCGTGTTCCGGGCGGGGTCGTGATGCCCCATGTCTTTCAGCGCCTTCTCAACGGCGGCGCGGCCGACCCTGGCGATGAGCATATCCGTGGCGGTGTTATCGCTGATCGAGATCATCTTGGTCGCCGCATCCCGTATGCTCACCTGGGTGCCGTCGGGCACATCCTGTAACTCGCCGGAGGGTATGCTTTTCACGTCCTCGGTGACCGTGAGCTGCTCGTCCCACGTCAAGGTTCCAGCGGCGACGGCGTCCGCGACGGCACCCAAGACGTAAAGTTTGAAGGTCGAGCCGATGGGAAGTGTTCTGTCCCCGTTGACGTCGAAGAGAGACTTCTGCTTGCCGTCCGTCTGGGTGACTGAGATGCTTGCCTCGAAGGGAAACTTCTCGAAGCTGTCCTTGAGTTCGTCCCACGACGTCGCCGGGGTGCGTTCGCCGGAGGCTGGGCCGAAGAAGATACCGTGGATCAGCCCGGCCTCGTCAATCGCCAGGTTCAGGTCGACGCCGGGGCCACTGCTGCCGTACATCGTAACGACCAGCTGCGATTCGGCGGTCTCCTGCACGATCGTGGGGATCCATTTCCGCTGCGCGCGCAGCCCATTCAGGATCGCTGCGAGATCCTCGGCGGGGGCCTGGTCGAGCAGTGACTGCGAAAAACGGCTCGCCACCTGTTCGGGGATCACATCCTGCTCGGAGTTCATCGTGTCGAGAACCCATTGGGCTTGCACCCCGACAACCGTTGCAGGCAGAGATACTGCGACCCGTGGGGCGGTGGATGCCGAGGCGGTAGAGGGAGTCTCGGGAGGCTCCGTGGAGCATCCCGTAAGTGATAGAGCCGCAACGAGGGCGAGACTCACGCTAGTGCTAAACAAATGCGGTCGACTGGCGCTTCGATGACGGATGCTGGGCTTCATACCCCCAGTATCGCCCAGTTCCGGGAAAAAGCTTAACGCTCGCTCGTAGGTGCCGTTTCACTCCGCCGTGGAATATTCCTGCCGCGAGAACGTTGTTGCCTACCAAGCACTCAAGCGTACAGAACGGAAATGATGATGTTTGCAGTAACTTTTGATAGCTATGGCGGGCCCGAGGTTCTCCGGGTCAAGGATGTCCCCGACCCCCAGGCCGGACCGGGAACGATCAGGATCAGAACGAAAGCAGCCTCCGTGAACCCCGTGGATTGGAAGATCCGCGCCGGATCCATGGCCGAGCGGATGCCGGTAACTTTCCCCGGAATTCCAGGGATGGATGCTGCCGGGATCGTCGACCAGATCGGGGACGGAGTGGAGGGGTTCGCCGTTGGCGACGAGGTGATCGGCATGGGCGCCGGAACCTCGGCGGAGTTCACGGTTCTCCGCGTTTTTGGCCGCAAGCCGCAGGGAATCAGCTGGGCTGAGGCTGCCGCGATGCCGCTGGTGTCCGAAACGGCAGAGCGTGCGCTCAACACTGTGAACGTTGAAAAGGGAGACACCCTTCTGGTAGAGGGTGCGGCCGGCGGTGTCGGCTCGGCGATAGTCCAGCTCGCCCGTGCGCGGGGTGCGCGCGTCGTCGGGACGGCCTCTGAACGCAACCATGAGTATCTTCGCTCGCTGGGCGCCATTCCAACGACGTATGGCGCCGGCCTCGAAGAACGCCTTCGCGGCCTCGGCTTTGATAAGTTTGATGCCGTGATCGATACGGCCGGATCCGGTTCTATTCCCATCCTGGTGACACTGGTCGACGACCCACAGCAGGTGGTATCGATTGCGGATTTCAACGCTGCCGCCTCCGGGGCACGAGTTAGCCGAAGCTCAAACGCCGAGTCTAACGCGGTGATCGGCAAGCTCGCAGATATTCGCGAGAAGAGCGGCTACGACATCCGGGTCGAAAAAACGTTCCCCTTTTCCGAGGCTTCCACCGCTCACGAGCTTGGCGAGGCTGGGAAGCTGAACGGCAAGATCGTGCTCGTTACGGACTAGTCGTGACGGCGTGCACGGCGGCGCGCACGATCTCCCGGCTGGTGACGTCGTAGGACGACGCTCCCCCGCCGGGGCCGCTCGGCGCGTGTGACTCGGCGAGGGTCTTCGCCGAGAGGTGGATAGCGTCGACCCCGGCACGCGCCAATGCAGGAATAGCGTCGATCGTGACGCCGCCGCCGGCCATGATCTGCACGGAGCCCTCCGTGTGCCGTACCATGCGGGCAAGCGTGTCGAGCCCGTCGAGGCTCACGGCGGCCTGGCCCGACGTGAGGACTCGAGTGACCCCAAGAGCCCGCAGCTCGTCGAGGGCGGTAAGCGGGTCGGGAACGATGTCGAGTGCGCGATGAAAGGTGACGGGCATCCCCTCAGCGGCCTCGACAAACGTACGGGTCGCGGCCACGTCCACTTCGCGATCCTCCGAGAGCGCGCCAACAACGACGCCCCCGGCCCCGGCAGCGCGGGCGGCCCGAATATCGCGAACAGAAGTGGCGAGCTCACGGGCGTCGTACACGAACCCGCCGGGCCGCGGCCTGATCAGCACGTGCACGAATCCTGCTCCGGTGGCCTGCACGGCCCCCTCAATGAGACCTATAGACGGGGTCAACCCACCCGTGACCAGGGCGCTGCACAGCTCGATGCGAGTGGCCCCCTCTGCGAGCGCAACCTCGGCCCCCGCAACGTCCTGAACCGCAATCTCGATAACCGGATGCCTCGCATCACCACGCCCGTACTGCTCACTTGTCATGCCCCCAGCGTATGCGTTGCCCGGCCCGCGTTCAAACGATCGCAGGGTCCGTTGTGAATCGTGTGGCCTCAAATGACGTTATTTTCGGCTTAAATCGCGTCATTTGTGGCCACCTGATTGATTAGGCTTGGCCCTCAACGGCTACGGGATACTGCCGGAGGGCGCGCGCCAGGGGCCAATTAGCGAGTCCACCTATGCGAGACTGGGAGCATGACTGCCGAGCAGAGCCCGCACCCGAGAAACCCGGCCACTTCGTTCGGCGCGGCGAGCGCAGCGTATAACGCGGGCCGCCCCGAATATCCGCGCGAGGCGATCGACTGGATGCTCCCGGCGGGCGCGCGCCTCGTAGCCGACGTCGGCGCGGGCACAGGAAAGCTCAGCGTCGGACTGATCGCGGCTAAGCGAACCGTAATCGCGATCGACCCCGATACTCAGATGCTCGCCTCGCTGCGGGAGCAGCTGCCGGAAGTCCGCACCGAGATCGGCACCGGCGAGGAAATCCCGCTCGACGACAGGAGCGTCGATGCCGTCGTCTTCGGCCAGTCCTGGCACTGGGTCGACCCCGAAGCCGCCTCGCTCGAAGCAGGAAGGGTACTCCGCCCGGGCGGAAGCCTCGGCCTCATCTGGAACATCCGCGACCTCAGGTCGGCATTTGTTCGCGAGCTCACCGACCTCATCCACGGCTCGAACGCCGAACAACTCATCGTGCGAGAGGGGCCCCGCGTGCACGCGCCGTTCGCTGCGCTCGAATACCGCTCCTGGGAGTGGTCGCGCTCAATGACGGTGGATGCCGTGCTCGCGATGGCCGCATCGCGGAGCTACCTGATCACCGCGGAACGGGAGGAACGGGAGCGAATTGTGGAGGGCATCCGTCACTTGATGGATGTTCACCCAGACGTGCGCGCGGACGGCACGGTGGATATGCCCTACGTCACGCACGCCTACCGGGCCAGCCTGATCCAGCAGGATTAGGCCGCGGCGGCCTTCAGCTCGGCAATGTTGAGCTTGGTCATCGCGAGCATGGCCTGCATGACCCTGCCAGCCTTTTCCGGGTCGGAGTGCGCGAGGAGTTCGCCAAGGATCGGCGGGATGATCTGCCAGGAAACACCGAACCTGTCTTTCAGCCAACCGCATTGGCCTGGTGCCCCGCCGTCCGCGGTCAGGGCTGCCCAGAAGTAATCGATCTGTTCCTGCGTTTCTGCGGTGACGGTGAACGAGGTCGCCTCGCTAAACGTAAAGTACGGGCCTCCATTGAGCGCGCCGAACCTGACGCCATCGAGCTCGAAAGATGTGCTCAGGGCCGTGCCTGCGGGGAAGGGCGCGCCCTCGCCATAACGCGAAATATCGAGCACGCGGGAGTGTGGAAATACCGACACATAAAAGTTGGTGGCTTCCTCGGCCTGGGTATCAAACCAGAGCGATGGGACTATCTTTTGCATGGCACTCTCCCTTGGGTAGTTTCCGCCCTGCTGGCGTCGGTCTTATCCTAGCCCCGACAGGTTGACCTCGAAAGGTTTGATCTCAACAGGCTTGACCTCAACAGGCTTGATTTCAACCTCAACGAACGAAAACTCCGTGTCTCCCGGGTTCGACACATTGTGCCGGGCCGGAACGTCGCGGGTGTAAGAGACGCCGGCGCTAATCGACGCGTCGAACGAACCGCGCTCCGTCTCGACATGGAGGATGCCGTCGGTCACCGGTACAACCGCGTACTCCCACTCGTGGGTGTGCCAACCGGTCTCGGAACCCGGCGCGAAGGTCCACTTGGTGACGCGCATCGATTCGTTGTCGACTTGAACCTGGGCCTCGGCCTGGGCCCGACTTGACAGATTGGCTCTCGTCGGTTCGGCGAGGTCGAGCTCTTTCTCGAGGATCGCGAATTGAAGCGACGGATGCTGCGGGTCGCCAAACTCCGGCTGGCCGTACGGAAACGGTTTGGTCGCCCCGGTGCGGCGGTACCCCCGGCGCTCGTAGAACGCGAGAAGTTCTGCGCGGACGTCGATCACCGTCATTTGCATCCGGCGGATCCCCCACTGCTTAGCCGCATACTCTTCCGCCGTCTTCATCAGCGCTTTGCCTACTCCTCGCCCCTGCCCAGTTGGGCGCACCGCGAACATGCCCAGGTAGCCGGTGTCGGCATCCTTCTTCTCGATGTGGACGCAGCCGGTGATGTCGCCGTCTCGCAGGGCCAACATCACCTCGCTGTTCTCTCGTTCGAGGTCGCGGCTCAACTCGCTTGCCGCGATCCGGGGGCCGTGCAGCAGATCGGCCTCGGTCGTCCAGCCCTGCTTACTCGCGTCGCCGCGGTAGGCGGAGGTGACCAGCGCGACGAGGGCGTCGACGTCTTCGGGTGTTGCGAGTCGGTACGTAAGACTGTCCATGTAACTCAGGGTACTCGTCGAGGTAAGGACGCGCCGCGCCAGACGCGCGCCTACCGCACGATCTCGGCCAGGGCATCCGCCACGCGCGAAAGGTCGTGTTCCGTCGTCGACTGCCCGAATGTCAAGCGCAGGGCGGATTGCGCCGTTTCGGCGTCATAGCCGAGGGCGATAAGCACGGGCGACGGCTCGCTCTGCCCGGCGGCGCAGGCCGAACCCGACGAGCACTCGATGGCGCGGGAATCGAGCTCGACCAGGATCGATTCGCCGCTCACCCCCGGAAAGCACCAGGAAACGTGTCCCGGCAGGCGATCCGTGCGCGAACCCGTGAGGATCGCGTGGGGGATGCTGCGCTCAACAGCCGCGATAAACCGGTCTCGCACGGCGACCAGCGCGCTCCGGGCTGCTTCAAGATCGCGCATCCGCAGTTGAGCGGCCGCCGCCAACCCGACGATCCCGGCGACGTTCTCGGTGCCAGAGCGGGCGCCGCCCTCCTGACCTCCCCCGTGTAGGAGCGGCTCAAGGGGCAGCGACCGGCGCACGTAGAGCGCGCCGACCCCCTTTGGCCCGCCGAGCTTATGCGCCGACAGGCTCAGCGCGTCGACCTCGAGCTCCGCCACTGACACGGGGATCGCCCCGAACGCCTGCACCGCGTCGGTGTGGATGAGCGCGCCGCGGTCGTGCGCGATCCTGGCGATCTCGCGGATGGGTTGGATGCTCCCCACCTCGTTGTTCGCGAGCCCCACCGATACCAGCGCGGTATTCGCGGTGATCGCGCGCCGGGCATCCGCCAGATCGATTAGGCCTGCGCTGTCAACGGCTAGGCAGGTCGTGGTGAATCCGTGCCAGCGTTCGAGGTAGCGAATCGACTCGAGCACGGCCGGGTGCTCGATCGGGGTGGTCACGAGGTGGGTTCTGCCGGGTTGGCCTTGTCGCAGTTGGCCCGCCGAGGGTTGACCCGCCGACAGCTGACCGAGCGCCAGACCCTTGATGGCGAGATTGGCGGATTCGGTGCCGCCCGAGGTGAAGAGGATATCGCCGGGGCGGGCATTCATCGATTGAGCCAGGATGCCTCTGGCCCAGTCCACCGCCGCCCTCGCCCGCTGCCCCGAGCTGTGCACGCTGGACGGGTTGCCGAATTCTTCGGAGAGGAAAGGCCACATCGCCCTGAGTACGTCGGGGTGTACGGGGGATGTCGCGGAGGTATCGAGGTAGAGCATCAGGCGGGAACCGCGGCCAGGTCATACGCGATATCTAAGCCGAGGTCGAGGCTTCTGGCGCTGTGGGTGAGGGCCCCGACGGAGATCACGTCGACTCCGCTGCCAGCGATAGCGGCGACGGTGTCGAGGTTGACCCCGCCGCTCGCCTCGATCAGGGGCACGCGGCCCGGTCTCGCCCTGATGAGGGTGACGGCCTCGCGCAGCGCGGGGGGCGCAAAGTTGTCGAGCATAATGGTGTCGATCTCGGCATCCAGCACCGCCTCGATCTGGTCGAGTCGATCCACCTCCACCTCGAGGTGCACGGTGTGGCCGATCCTGCGCCTCAGGTCCCGCAGCGCTTCGGTCACGGATAGCCCCGTTTGGGTACGCATGACGGCGAGGTGGTTGTCCTTGATCATCACGGCGTCCGATAGCCCAAAGCGGTGGTTGTGGCCGCCTCCACAGGTCACCGCGTATTTCTCCACGAGACGGATGCCCGGGGTCGTTTTCCGCGTATCCACAATCCGCACCTGGCTGCCCGCAACCTGTGCAACATATTGCGCGGTGAGCGTCGCGATCCCGCTCAGGTGCTGAACATAGTTGAGGGCCACCCGTTCCGCCGTAAGGATTGCTCGTGCCCGGCCGGATACGGTTACGAGGTTATCTCCCGTCTCGAAGCGCATTCCGTCTCGGGAATGTATGTCGATGGAGACTCCGGGATCCAGCTGCCTGAAGGCCTCTGCGAATAGCTCGAGGCCGGCGAGTACCCCCGGCTCGCGCGCGTTGAGGACGGCGACAGCTGTCGCCGTCTCCGGGATGGCGACAGAGGCGGTGAGGTCTCCCCACGGCGCATCTTCTTCGAGGGCGGACTCAATTGCCCGGCGGATAGTGTATGGGGTGAGCATCAGTGTTCCTTGTGTTCTGGGATCTTTGCGGTTAGAAGTTGCGGGTCGGGACTCGCGGGATCGTCGACTCGGCGATGTGAACCGACCGATTCGCGGCGTTCACAGGCGGCCCGTGCCATCAGGCTTCCCAGCGTGGCGAGGTTCAGATCCTCGTAGTGTTGCACGTGGAACGGGCCTTCGGCGATCGCGGTCTGTATTTGAGTGGCCTGTATTTGAGTGACCCACCGCGAGAGCATGCGCTCTGCGGCATATAGATCAGGGCCGTTGCGATTCAGGCCGATCGAATCCCACACTAGGTGCTGAATGTCGGCCCGCGTGGGGAGGGGGACGTCCATGCGGGTGCTGGGGGTCCTTGCAAGACGAGCGTTTCCCTCTGCCGAACCCGAGCGAGAATTGCGCACCCAACCCCGCGCTGGCTCACGGTCCAACACGGCGGCGCGCCCCGCCCGACGCCCGAAGACGAGCGCTTCAGCGAGCGAGTTCGAGGCTAGTCGATTTGCCCCGTGCACCCCGGCGTTAGCGGCCTCGCCCGCGGCATAGAGCCCGGGAAGCGACGAGCGGCCATCCAGGTCAATCCGAATCCCGCCCATCCAATAGTGAGCGGCCGGCGTCACGGGTATCGCTTCGCGCGACCAATCCCACCCGTTGCGCGCGCACTCGGCCGTGATCGTCGGGAATCTTCGCGCCAAGTAGCCGTCGCCGCGCTCTACCTCGAGCGCCGTCGCGTCGAGCCACACGGGAAAGCCGCCGTTCCCCGCCATCACGGCGGCGATGGCGGAGGCCACCACGTCGCGGGGGGCGAGTTCGGCGTCGGGATGAGCATCCACCATAAATCGATGCCCGCTCCGGTCACGCAAAACCGCCCCAGCCCCCCTGACCGCCTCCGAGATCAGAAAGTTGCCGGGGGCGGCAAGGGCCGTGGGGTGAAACTGGAAGAACTCGAGGTCGGCGAGCTCGGCGCCTGCCCGCCACGCGGCAGCGACGCCGTCCCCGGTGGCCAGGGCCGGGTTCGTCGTATGCGCAAAGAGTTGCCCAGCCCCGCCCGTCGCGAGTACAACAGCAGCCGCCTCGATCTCTTCCGCGTTGCCGTCGGGACCGATCACGCGCACCCCGCACACGCGTCCGTCCCTCGTGACCAGGTCGCTGAGGAAAGTGTTCTCACGAATAAGGATGCCGCTCGCACGTACCAGCCCAGCGAGCGTGGTCTGTATCACCTTCCCCGTCGCGTCCCCTCCCGCGTGAACAATCCGCGGCCGAGAATGCGCGGCCTCTAATCCGCGGGCCAGGGCCAATGCGGGATCATCGCTCCGGGACCCCGGCCCAGCGGCTAACTCCGGTTCAGCCCGATCAAAATGCACCCCGCGCGCGAGCAAATCACGAACACCAAACGGGCCTTCTTCTGTCAGCACGCGCACGGCCTCGGCCGAGCACAGCCCGTGACCCGCGCGCAGCGTGTCGCTCGCGTGCAGCTCCGGCGAATCGTCCGGCCACAGCGCCGCCGCGATCCCGCCCTGAGCCATCGCGGTGTTTGAGTCTTCGAGTCTGGCCTTCGTGATCAGCATCACGCCGCCGTCAGGGTCGGCAGCTGCTTCAAGTTGCTCCCGTGCCGCCAGCGCGGCGGTGATCCCGGCGAGCCCACTCCCGACGACGACGATCGCGGGAGCGATCACGGGAGATGTCACGGGATCGCCGCCAGCATCCGTTCGAGAGCGATCATCGACCCGGCAGAGACGCTCTCATCGACGCGAATGCGGTTCACAACGCGCCCGGCGAGCAGGCTTTCCAGCGCCCACGCAAGGTAGCCCGGGTGGATCCGATACATCGTCGAACAGGGGCAGACAACGGGATCAAGACAGAAAATCGTGTGCTGCGGATACTCGGTCGCGAGGCGCTGCACCAGGTTAATCTCCGTACCGATGGCGAAGGTCGTTCCGCTCGGCGCGGCCTGGATCGCCTTGGTGATGTAGTCGGTGGAGCCGCTCTCGTCCGCCGCATCGACCACATCCATCGGGCATTCGGGGTGCACGATCACGCGTACCCCGGGATGCTCGCTCCGGGCATTCTCGATCTGGGCCGTCGTAAAGCGCTTGTGCACGGAACAGAAGCCGTTCCACAAAATGACCCGGGCATCCTTCAAGCGATCCTCGGTGTTGCCACCGAGCGGCTGCCGCGGATTCCACAGCGGCATCGCGCCGAGGGGCACGCCCATCGCCTTCGCCGTGTTGCGCCCCAGGTGCTGATCGGGGAAGAACACCACGCGCTGGCCGCGCTCGAACGCCCACTCCAGCACGGTGTGCGCGTTTGAGGAGGTACAGACGATGCCGCCGTTCTTGCCGCAGAAGTCCTTGATCGCGGCGGAGGAATTCATGTAGGTGACGGGGATCACTGGCACCCGGCCGTGCGCATCAGGTTCCGTGCCATAGATGCGGGCGAGGTCGGCCCAGCAATCTTCGACCTGCTCGATGTTCGCCATATCGGCCATCGAACAACCCGCGGCCAGGTTCGGCAGGATCACGGCCTGCTCCGGGCCCGACAGAATATCCGCGGTCTCCGCCATAAAGTGCACGCCGCAGAAGACGATGGCCTCCGCCTCCGGCCGGGTCGTGGCAGCCTTCGCGAGCTGGAACGAGTCGCCCACAAAGTCGGCGAATTTCACGACCTCGTCGCGCTGATAAAAGTGGCCAAGGATGAGCACACGATCGCCGAGCTGCTGCTTCGCGGCCCAGATGCGCGCGTCGAGTTCGTCGGCGCTGGCTCGCGTGTACTCCTCGGGCAGCCTGTCCTGGCGCGGGGTTCCCAGCGGGATGGTATCGAGAACGGACGCCCCGGGCCCGTACGTATCCGCCGGCCGCGCGTCGATCTCCCAGGGCGCGGTCGCGAGGTCGGCGTCGCAGGTCGCGATCTTGGTCGTTGCCGTTCCTACGGTGCGCAGGTTAATCGGCTTGCCAGTGATGAGCTGGTCGACTGATGTCACGTTATTCTCCTAGGGTTCAGGCCGTGCACTGGTAGTTACGCTGTTTATGGCTCCGGCGAAAAGCCCATACCGTCGCTTGCGGGATGCTCGTGGAACCGATACATTTTCGCCGGCCGATATCTCGTCCCCCGCTCCACCTCGCCCGTCGGGACCAGGTTTCCAGAGGCCAGCGCCTGCCGCCGAAAGTTGGCGGGATCGGTGCGCGTTCCGAGAATCGCCTCGTGCACCGCGCGAAGCTCGGCAAGGGTGAAGCTGTCGCCGAGGAAGCGGTAGGCCACGCTTGAGTAGGCAGTCTTATTGCGGAGTCGCCACAGCGCGTACGCGACGATATCGGCGTGATCGAAGGCGAGCGGCGGCAGGCTATCGGCCGAGAACCAGGCGACGTTCTCGGGTTGGGTATTGTCGCGGGTCCCGTTTTGTGTTTCTGTCGACCCGCTGGCGGAACTCTCGATGAGTGCCCAATATGCAATAGTGACCAGCCGCTGATCGGAGGCGCTACGTTCGGGGGCCCCAAACGCGTAGAGCTGCTCGAGATACGCCGGGCCTGCCTGGTTCGCGGGGCTTCTGGAGTTCGCAGGGTTCGCTGAGTTTGCAGGGTTCGCTGAGTTTGCAGGGTTCGCTGAGTTTGCAGGGTTCGCTGAGTTCGCTGAGTTCGCGGGATCGAGCACCGTCTCGCTTGGGGATGCCCCAATAGCGTCCGCGAGGGTACGTCGCGCGGTATCGAGAGGAGCCTCGTCCCATTCGAGTGGTCCGCCTGGGAGCGCCCACGTTCCCGCGAAGGGTTCCCGGTTCCTGCGCACCAGGGGGATCCAAAGCGTGACTGTTTCGGTGACCGCGGCATCCGTCATCGAGGCTCCTGCTCCCGAGAGACCGGCATCCGGGGCACCAGAGATTTCTCCGTGGGGCTCAAGCGCAAAGGCCACCGAGGATACCGCGATTCTGGGCGGCAACATTCTGCGCTCACTCACATTCGCAGACTCGTAATCCACTGAGGCTCCTTCGTATCAACAACGATACGAACTTATAGTCACTCTGACTTTAAGTCAAGACCTAAGTCTCGGTCACCCCGCGGCATAGTCCAGCGTGAAGGCACGGTCCAACGCGAAGCACCCTAGACCCCATCTCGTTTGCCCCAAATAGTACGTTTTCCGCGGAAAACGTACTATTTGGGGCAAACGAAACGGGAGACGCGGCAAAAACGTGACCCAACCCCAGGAAACGTGACCCAGGCGCAGAAACGTGAGGCGCAGAAACGTCACCCGGGCGCTACGACTTCTGCGCGTCCGCGATCTCCTCGTGGTGATGGATGACCTCGGCCACGACGAAGTTGAACCACTTTTCGGCGAACGCGGGGTCGAGGTTCGACTCTTCCGCCAGCGCCCGCAGGCGCTTGGTCTGCCATTCCTCGCGCGCCGGGTCGGCGGGAGGAAGGTGATACTGCGCTTTCAGCTGCCCCACCTGCTGCGTGCAGCGGAACCGCTCAGCGAGCATATGGATAAGCGCGGCATCAATATTGTCGATGCTGTTTCGAAGGCTCAACAGCTGCTCAGGTACTGAATCGTTCATAACTTCTCCTGCGAGGTGGCGGGTGGTTAGAGCCTAGTCAAGCAGATCGTGCAGCACAACGACCTGTTCGCGCTCGGGGCCGACCCCGATAGCCGAGAAACGCGCGCCGCTCATAGCTTCGAGCGTGCGCACGTACTTCTGAGCGTTCTCGGGCAGATCTTCGAAGCGACGCGCGCCCGTGATGTCTTCCGACCATCCGGGAAACTCTTCGTAGATAGGCTTGGCGTGGTGGAAGTCCGTCTGGTTGACGGGCATCTCATCGTGGCGCACGCCGTCGACGTCGTAGGCGACGCAGACAGGAATCTTCTCGAGGCCAGAAAGCACATCGAGCTTGGTCACCACGTAGTCGGTGACGCCGTTGATGCGCGCGTTATAGCGCGCGATGGGCGCGTCGTACCAGCCACAGCGACGGGGACGACCCGTGGTGGTGCCGAACTCGAAGCCGTTGTCGCGCAGGTAGTCGCCCGACTCGTCGAAGAGCTCCGTGGGGAAGGGTCCGGAACCGACGCGGGTCGTGTAGGCCTTGATCACGGAGATTACGCGCTCGATTCGGGATGGCGCGATTCCTCCGCCGGTCGCGGCTCCTCCAGCGGTTGCGCTCGAGGAGGTCACGAACGGATACGTGCCGTGGTCAATGTCGAGCATGGTCGCCTGGCCGGCCTCAAAGAGGACCGTCTTACCGGCATCCAAGGCGTTATTGATCTCGAGCGAGGTGTCAGCCAGCATCGGGCGGAGGCGGTCGACGTAGGTGAGCAGCTCATCCACAATCTCATCGACCGTGATCGCGCGACGATTGTAGACCTTGACCAGCAGTGGGTTCTTTTGCTCGAGCGCGCCCTCGACCTTTTGACGGAGGATGTTCTCGTCGAAGAGGTCCTGGATGCGGATGCCGACGCGGTTGATCTTGTCCGCGTAGGCAGGCCCGATGCCGCGCCCGGTTGTCCCGATCTGGCGCTTGCCCAGGAACCGTTCGGTGACCTTATCAAGCGTGCGATGGTAGTGCGTGATGATGTGGGCATTGGCGCTCACCCGGAGGCGCGAGACATCAACGCCGCGGGCGATGAGCCCGTCGAGCTCCTCAAAAAGAACCTCGGGGTCAACGACGACGCCGTTGGCAATAACTGGGACGACACCCGGCGTCAGGATACCGGAGGGAAGCAGGTGCAGGGCATACTTTTCGTCGCCGACGACAACGGTGTGACCCGCGTTGTTGCCGCCATTGAACTTCACGACGTAATCGACGCGGCTACCGAGAAGGTCGGTAGCACGCCCCTTGCCCTCATCGCCCCACTGGGCGCCAATAATCAGTACGGCAGGCATTTATTCTCCCTCATCTATGCGTGCGATGGCGTGCGGATCTGCGCCGTTCAGAAAATCGGTGAGGCGTACGACCTCTGCCTCTTCTCCGATCTCTGCTGCCGACCGGCGCAGGGCGTAGAGCGAACGGAGCACTCCACGGTTAGGTTCGTGAGACCATGGCACGGGGCCCTGGCCTTTCCAGCCCGCCCGCCGAAGCGAATCGAGGCCGCGGTGATAACCCACACGGGCATACGCATAGGACGGCAGGGTGTCGCCAGCGGCGTGCGCCTCGTCCGCGAGAAGAGCCCAGGCGAGCGACGAAGCGGGGTGCGTTCGTACGATCTCTGCGACGGGGGTACCGTTCGCGAGCGCCGTCAATACATCGGTTTCTGCGGGCAAGTGTGTGGGCGGAATGCCCAGCAAATTGTCTAGGGTCACACTCAATGCTATCCCACCCGCAGTTTTTCGCCCATTCCTCAGACATAAGAAGGGCGGGAACGAAAGCAAACTCTTTCGTTCCCGCCCGGCGCTAGCGCCTATTGATAACGGCGGTTAGCGCTGTTGTGCGTTCCTCCTGCGCAGACGCATGACGACCGCACCAGCCAGCAGCAACATCAGTGCGGCCGCGGATAGCAGTGACGTGTCAGCACCAGTATTTTGCAATACTCCCGCAGAAGACCCCGCAGCACCCGCCGCAGAACCGTTGGTTGAGTCGGTCGCTGCGGCAGCAACGACCTCAAAGGTTCCTTCGATAGTCCCTGAGCTCGTCCCTGACAGAACGATGGAATGCGTGCCCAGCTCGATATCCTGGGGAATAGTCCAGGTGAAGGTCACGACTCCGGATGCGTTAGCAGTCGAAGATCCCAAGGCCCGCGGTGTCGAGTACATCGTCCCACTCACAACCTCGCCGCTAGCGTATCCGGTGGCGGTAACGGTTGCGGTTTCGCCACGTTTGTAGCTTGCCGCCCCAAACTTCACGGTAAGAGGCGAAGTTGTTTTTATCGTCGTGACGACAGCCGTTACTAGCGAGGTGTTTCCGGCTGCATCCGTCGCGGTGACCTTCAGCTGCACACCCTCCCCTACTGCCGGGGAAATAGCTATCGTGTAAGCCCCATCCGCCCCGACCTTAACACTGCCAAGGACGGTGCCGTCTGCGGTAGTAACCTTTACGGTTGATCCGGCCTCAGCCGTACCGGAGACCTGAGACCCGGTAGCTACCGATACGGTTGGCGCCGTAGGTGGTGTTGTGTCCTGATCAGCCGAAGCAAAACTGTACGACCCGATCGTCTCAACGTTACCCGCACGGTCAGTAGCGCGATAGCTCACAATCGTAGCCGCATTACCTACGCTGATCGCACCGGAATACGGCAGCCACGCGCTCGAAGCTGTGGCGACAGAATCGCCAGCGAAAAACTCGACTCGCTCCAACCCTGAACTGGCATCTACTGAACTAAGCGACAGGCTGCGTCCTGTTGGCGTGGCTGTCGTCACCGGCGCTTGGGTGTCAATCTTGACGTCAAACGCGACCTCAGCAGATACGTTATTTGCCGAGTCTGTTGCTCGTAATTTCACGGTGTGGACGCCGTCCCCCGTTACAGTAGTCGACCCGTTCGCCGCGGCATACCCCGCTGCATCGATGTTTGCTTCAACGGTAACCGCTCCGACAAAATCGTCTGTCGCCGTAGTCGTGAACGAAACCGGGCTGGTGTACCAGCCCCCGTTCCCGAGACGTGAGGCAGAATCAATGGCGTAAGACACAACCGGAGCTACAGTATCTGCGCCCGGGTAGATCTCGACCGTTGCTTTGTCGCCCTTAGTGGGCACCGCGTTCCCGGTGTCATTAATAACGTGGTTGTAACCGCCGTTTCCATCGAGGTTAAACGTCGTGATGTGACGGAACGTATCGTTCAGCGATTTGGGCGTTTGAATTGCGCTCTCGAGTTGCGGTGGCACCGATCCTGCATCCTGGGTCGCCGGGTTGAAGAAGCTATAAATTCCGAGACCGGATGCGCTGTGGCTGGTCACATTCGGGCTCACGAAATAGGAGGAGTATCCCTTTCGACCTGCGTCCATCCATGCTGCCTGGTTTGGAACATCGTATGGGGTCTCGCTCTGATAGAAAATTGTTGTCCCACCGTTTCCGTTCCAGACAACCTGATTCTTTTGGTAGTGCTCGGCGAACAATCCCATCGCCGTGACATTGTCACCGTTTACGATTACCCCGGTGTCTGCCGTGTTCTTTGTCCAGCCAACTCCGGTACCGTGATCGGCCCGCCATGCCCACGTATCATCAAGCAGGACGTTGTCGCTATCAACCTGCAGGCTCGTTGTCGCTTTGCCCTCAGCGAGCCCGCCAATCCTGAAGAACACATCGCTCAGCCACGTTGGGTTGCTCGCTGACGAGCCTGCACCCGGGGTCGAGCCAACGTTCAGGAGGGTCGGCGAGTTTTGCGCGCCAGCATCAATGATGATTCCGCTGATGCTCACACCGGCAAAATCTGGGACGTCAATCGCTGCCGTGCCGTTATCGGGGATAAGTGTTGCCATGCCAAGACCCATGATGATTTGGTCGGGGTTATTGACTTTCAACGGCTCGGACAAGTGATAAATCCCTGGCGTAATCAAGAGATTTTTTCCTGCAGAAAGCGCCGCATTCATCGTGGCCGCGGTGTCGTCAGCCTGAGTGATATAGAAATTGGTGATGGGGACGGTTGAGCCATAGGCGGCATCCTGACTCCATTGATGTCCGCTGCTCTGGGTCTGAGCCTTGGGCACATACACCGCATATTGCGGCGCACCAACACCCTGCGGCTGCAAGAACAGATACGGCTTCTCTCGACTCACGGGAGTCTTCGCAACGACCGTGTTGGGAAGCGAGTCAGCTGGGGCCCCGTTTACTCCGGAAAAAACCATGTTCCAGACTCCGCCGGTCCATTTGGTTATCGAGCTATTTCGCGTGAACCACTGCTGCTGTGAGCCGGAAATAACCTCGCCGGAGACATTCGAATTTGCAAGATATCCGCCGCTGGTATACCCGCAGGAGGTACCGCACAATTGGATATTGCCGTTGATATTGACCCGTCGCATCGGGGATGCCTGGGAAACGGCCCAGTTCATTTTGCCCCCGATGGGATTCATCTTGACGTTTTCCACCCCTCGCCAGAAATTATTCAGGGCGTTTCCCGTTGCCGGGTTATCGTATGCCGATAAAGCCCCGTTGATGGTCACGTCATCCGGGCCTGCGCCCAGCCCTGACACCGTGTTGTAATAGCCAAGCTTTTGGTTCAGGTTGTAACTACCCGGCTTGAGCAATACCGCGTAGCGATTCGTGCTGAACTCTGCTTCGTTATTGATCTGGTTAAAAACCGTTGAGATCGCAATATCGCCGGAGCTGGGATCGAATATTTTCACATTTGGACCAAAATTTGGATTGGTCGGATCTGTTGGAACCCCTCCCAGCGCCTGTGCCGGGGAGGCAACAACGACGGATGCAGATACGAGACCCAGAATAATTGCTGCGGTGGTGAAACCTTTTACACGTTTATGGGGTCGCTTAAAATCTGCGCTGGATGGAGTTTTTACGGGTTTAGACATTGTGTGCTTTCCTCTCTGAATGCTGCCTTTATGCGCCCGGTCAGCTATCACCGGGGCGCTTATGTCACTCTCGCCCTGACGACCGCGGGCTCCCCAGTGAGGGGGTGCCTCTTGCGTATCGCCTCTGCCCGCTCTGAATCACATATCGGATTTAGTTTGAACATGGTTTTGTTGACGGACTGAACATATCACAGGTTTTCATCGACGTCACTAATAATTTTTCTCAGACACCATTTTCGACCCCCGCTAGAACTCGATATGCGCTAGAGCAGATAAGTCATGGTTTGCTATGTATATCCGGGCTTCACCTAGTCAAAAAGCGAATACTTAGCCACATCCCTCGTGCAAATTCGGGCACGAGTATCGAACCTTCAGATATGTATTCAAAGAATACAAATATGGTAAATTCGACCTTCAATCCTCAACCCAGATGGAGAAATCTAGGGGGCAGCGTGCCCCATCACCCACGAAAACATGGCAACGGCGGCCGCAGCCGACGCGTTCAGAGAACGAGTGGAACCGTATTGGGTGATCTCGACCACGGCATCCGCCGAATCGATCGCCTCCGCCGAAAGGCCCGGGCCCTCCTGCCCAAAAAGCATGATGCATTTCTCCGGCCACTCGAACGTCTCCATGGGAACGCATCCCGGCACGTTATCGATCGCGATGATGGGCAGCCCGCGTTCACGGGCCCAGGCGACCAGGTCTTCAACAGTCGGATGATTCAGCACGTGCTGGTACCGATCGGTCACCATCGCGCCGCGCTTGTTCCATCTCTTGCGGCCCACGATATGCACGGTGTCGGCGGCGAACGCGTTGGCACTGCGCACGATGGAGCCGATATTCATGTCGTGCTGCCAGTTCTCGATTGCCACGTGAAACGGATGCCTATGCTCATCCAGGTCCGCGATGATCGCGTCCATCGTCCAGTAGCGATAGCGGTCGATCACGTTACGGGTGTCGCCATTTTCGAGGAGCTCCGGGTCGTAGCGATCGCCCTCAGGCCACTCCGCCCGTCCGCCCGGCCACGGTCCGACGCCGGCGGTGGACAGCTCGTGGGTTGGGGAGGAGTTCATTGATCTATTGTCGCATTCGACAGCCGGGGCGAACGAATCCCAGCAAGTTTAAGCGACCAGTTTCATTCGCCCTCACTCCGCGGCACGGACGAGTCACGCACAACAAGCTCTGGTTGAAACACAACGTGTTGCGGAATAAATTTAGGATCGTGCGCCGCGTCCTTCAACAGCAGATCGACGGCGGTGGCCCCGATCAATTCGCTGGGCTGCCGAATCGACGACAAGGGCACAATCGCGGCCTCGGCAAAAGCGATATCGTCATACCCGACAATCGCAATATCCTCAGGCACACGCACATCTCCGAGCTTCACGAACGACTGAACCAGGCCGATGGCGAGCAGGTCGTTGGCGGCGAAGATCGCGTCGGGACGAGCATCCGGCAATCGAGCGGATATCGCATCTCCAGCGGACCGCCCAGCAGAGACGGTAAGAGATTCCGTCTCAATCTTTTCAAGAGAAATACCCGGATGCTCAACCGCTGCGTTATGCGCACCCGCAAACCTGTCAGACACCTGCCGAAAACTGCTCGGCCCACCCACAAAAGCGATGCGTTTACGCCCAATTTCTGCGAGATGATTGACTGCGAGGTATCCTCCCACCACGTCATCAACAGACACGGAAGAGACTCCGTGCCCAGTGCCGTCGCGGTCGACGAGAACCACGGCGGTTCCGCGATCATGCATCAGATCTATGCGATCACTAATCTCTCCGCGGGGGGATAACAACACTCCCTGTACGCGCTGCTCGAGAAAGTGTTCAAGGTACGCAGCTTCGCGAGTATCGCTTTTATCAGAGTTGCCGAGAAGTACCGTGAGGTCGTGTTCTGCTGCCCGGTCTTCCGCTCCGCGGGCAAGATCCGTGAAGAACGGATTCGCCACATCAAGCACGATGAGGCCGATACTCCGACTGCGGCCCTCACGGAGCTGCCTGGCCGCGTCATTGCGAATAAATCCGAGGGAATTGATAGCATCGTGTACCTTCCGCGCGGTCTCCGGGCTGACCTTTTGCGGCCGGTTCAGAACGTTCGACACGGTGCCGACAGAGACACCAGCACGCTCTGCGACGTCTTTAATACTGGCTGCCACAGTGACCTCTCAGTTCGGTGAAAACAATAATTTTGCTAGCTCTCATAATGCACCCATCAACGTCCGCTGCACGAAAAGGCGCGCCTTTTCTGAAGCTTTACTTAGAGACCGAATCAATAGATGGATGCTTGCGGCGCGTTAACCGGAAAGCAGGCGCTAGATCTGTTAGCGAAGTTGATATGAATAAACTATCGACCGGCCAGACGCTTCACGCTGGATTGCGACGCCCTACCGTTGTCAAGTTGCTGCATTGAGCAGGTTGTCTGTTTAAACCTTTGTGCCCGGTCACGGTGGCAGATAATGCCACCGTGACCGGGCGAGAAAGATCTCAGGGTACGCTCAATCAGTTATGAAGAGCGGCTCTGATTCTTGCTTAGACCTCCGTTTTCCGTGCCCGACGGAAGATAACGAAAGCACCTGCGAGCAACGCCAACAGTGCACTGACTGCTAACAACTCGGTACCAGAAGACCCGGTCAACGCCAATGGCGTGGTTACGATCTTCGTCTGGTCCGTCGCGGTACACCCGGTGTCTGAGTAGCACACACGTTCGGTCGTTACCTTAGCGTTGTTCACGACAACACCCTCAGCAGCCTGGTTCACAGTCACTGTGACCTGCACAGTTTTCTGACCAGCAATCGCGAGTTCACCGACTGACCAGGTAATCGTTCGGGTTTGCTCGTCGTAACTACCATTATCTGATGACGACACATAGGTGACGTTAGCAGGGAGCTCGTCGGTGATCACAACGTCCCGGGCAGCAGCATTTGCTTCGTTCTTGACGGTCACATCATATGTCAACGATCCGCCAGGTTTCACCGTTTCCTTGTGGTCGTCTTTCACGATGCTCAGCTTCGGAACGATGTCTCGATCTTCTGTCTCGCACCCTTCAGGATCGTCACATCCGCCAGGAATCTCAAGCTTCGCAGTGTTAATGATCTCGCTACCCAGAGTTGCAGTCTCAGAGATCTTAACAGTGACCTTCACCATAACGGTTGCACCGGGAGCTAGTGAGGGAATAGCCCAGGTAACGCTCTTACCGTCCGCAGAGAGCTTGCCTCCGTCGGTTGCTGACACAAACTCAACATCCGCAGGAAGGTTATCCGTAACAACCGCATCGGTGATCGTTTCGGTTACGGAGTCATTACCAATAGTCAGATCGTACGTGTGCTCAGCGCCAGGCTTCGCGACACGTTGGTGATCATCCTTCAAGATCCACGCGCTCGACGGGGTCTTGTCAGTATCCGTCACGTCACAGTCGTTCGCCTCGGTAGCCGGGTTATCAATACAGAGATTATCCGTGGTGATCGACGCACCGTTCCTGATGAATGTATCAGCGGGCAAGCCCTTGTGAACAAGCACCGTCACCGTGATCTGTCGTGACTCCCCTGCCTTGAGGGTTCCAAGGTCCCACTCAAACGTGTAGGGGTCATCTACCGACTGCGTGCCAAGAATCGACGAGCTCACAAAATCAACGTTTGTGGGCAGTGTGTCCTTGACGACAACCTTAGGCGCATCCGAGTCCGAGTTGTTTGTAGCGGTCAGAACATAGTCCAGGGTCTCACCGGGACGCACAATGTATTTACCGTCGTCCTTTGTGATCGATACGGACGGAACTCGATCGATGTCAATCGACTCACACTCGTTGACAGTTGTGCTCTTGTCATCAACACACACATCTTCGGTCGTAACCCGCGCAATATTGGTGACCGTTTCATTCGCAACCGCCGACTCAGCAACAGTCGCCACGATCTGCACCATACGCTCGGCACCAGATTCCATCGAGCCCAAGCTCCATGACACCGTGCGAGTTGCTTCGTCATACACGCCACCATCGGTCGCCGACACAAATGTCAGGTTCAGGGGCAGAATATCCTTTGCCACAACATCAGCAGCAGCAAATTCAGACGAGTTCTTCACGATCAGGTCATATGTGAGTTCTTGACCGGGCAGAACAACCTGCTTGTGGTCATCCTTCACAATCGAAATCGCCGGTGTGTGGTCAATGTCTGTCGTTTCGCAGCCGTTAGGGTCAACACAACCCTGATCGGTCACTACCTTGGCACCATTCACAATTTTCACACCGGAAGAGACCGAAGCATTCACCGTCGCAACTACCTGCACCGTACGTGACGCGCTGGCAGCAAGAGTACCAATATTCCACGTGACCGTATGAGCTGCCGCGTCATACACGCCACCATCAGTCGCACTCACAAAGTCCAACTCGGCAGGCAGCGTATCCGTGATAACAACACCGGTCGCATTCGTACGGGTAGATGAGTTCGAAATTGTCACATCATAGGTGAGCTCGTCACCCAACTGCACAACGCCCCTGTGGTCATCTTTCACGATACTCACACCAGCCAAGACGAGCCCGGCATCAAGATTCAGGTTCACATTCGAACCCTCACCGTTACGAATCGGATCGGTCAGAACAACTGTGTGGGTAGGAAGGCCCTCTCCCGAGACATCCGAGTCATTCACGTCGTCATCACCAACAGATACCTTGGTGAAATCATACTTCGCAGGAATGTCTGTGAAAGAAACGCTCCATTCACCCAACGGAACAGCAAACGTGTAGTTTCCGTCCTTATCCGTCACCGTGGTGATAGCTTTACCCGCATCATCTAAGACAGGAACACCAGCAGCATCAAGCAGGTTCACCGTAATACCGGCAACCCCTGACTCGTCAGCATCCTGAAGACCATCACGATTCTTGTCTTCCCATACACGGTCACCAAGCAGACCTGCAGAACGACGAACCGATACGAGAGGAGCCTCGGCTGCAGGCAACGAAGACTTCGCACCAGCAGAGTCAACCCGGAACGTATGCCACGCAACGTTGTTATTCGCCACAGCCTGAGGCGTCGTCACAGCCAGATCTTTCAACCCGGTAAGCTTCGGAGCCTGCGTGCGGAACTCAATCATCGAAGCAGTCTCGCTCGGAGCAACCGCGGCAAGGTTGAACTTCAGCGACTTCACCGTGGCAGGGTCTGCAGGAAGCGTGGAGGTCCAGTTATTGTCGCAGCCAACCGGCTGAGCCTGGCCTGATGATGCACTAAACAGTTCCGGTCGACACGGGTTAGCACTCGTCGAGTACTCAACAGTTGCACCAGCCGGAAGCGAAGTAACTCCCTCGAATCGAGGAGCCCACTCCGTACCACGTTCTTCACCCTGAAGCGACTGACCGATCGCGGTATCACCCACATACGGAAGCACATCGTAAATTACAAGATCAGCCAACGGCAAAGTGTTCTTGTTACTCACCGCAAGTCGATAATCAACCTGTGAGTTGGAACCATCAAACGTCGCGTTAGTCAAACCATCAGTAGTCCAGTCAGCGTCCAAAGCACCCTTAACGAACTTTTCGATAGTCGCACCGGAAGAAGGAAGTACCGTCCATCCAACGGTGGACTGGCCAACGCCCTCGGTGACATCACCATTACCGTTCAGGTCCCACTTATCAGTAGGAATGTTAGAACCTGCTGGCGACTCGAGTTTGTTATCTCGATCAAAAAGAACTGCGATCTGGGCTTCATCACCCGTATGAGCACCTGAGCTAGCAGCCAGTGTTACACGAGTATCGAAGGTAACCGTTGGTGACGAATCACCGTAATTGAGCTGAGTACCAGCTGGCCATTCCCAAACAAGTTTGGTGCGGTCCTGACCGTTAACAGTCACGCTTGACTTGGTGAAAGTTGGGTTACCAACGTTCTCAAGGTTTGTCCAGCGGTCTGAGCCCTCAACGAAGTCGAGTCCGACAGGCAGCACATCAACAAGTGCTGGCCTCATGGGGACAGTACCGTTTGGTCCGTTCGAGATGGATACCCGCCACGATGTCGTATCACCCGGTTTGAGAGCTGACACATTGGTGAGGTTAGTTTTGCGAACCTGAGGGTCGGGCTGGGTGCGGAAGAAGTTAATGTTCGCGGTTCCCTTAGCACCATAGGTACCATTACCGTTACCAGCGGCGGCTGGATTATCCCCCAACTTGTATTCGCTTCCGTAGTACGTGGCATACGTGTTGGTTTTGTTCAAGAGACCCGAGTCTGCGAATGCTTGTGTGTTCATCGCATCAATATCAACCCAGTCACCGCTACCAGCGCCCAAAGGAAGATTCTTGAAAACAACTCGCACATCGGTCACGAGTTCGTTGGCAGGAAGGTCAAAGAAAACGTCATTCGGATTGGATCCACTAGCCTTGTAGAGGTAGATACCGAACTTCGCAGCGGCCTTGTCAGCGGGCTTATCGTATGTGCGTACCCGAGAGGTTGTCCCGTCCCAGGTCACCAGATCTACCTTAACCAGGTGTTGGGCGCGCTCGACCGTATCGAAACGTACAGAGTTCACCTTATCCGCAAGATTGTGGCACTGATCAGCAGGAACCGTCATCGTCCCGGGGAACGACGCAGCTATCGGGTCAGTACCAGTGATTGCCGGAGACTCCGCCACACCATTGGCCAGGCAAGAAATACGGTCATAGGAAACAGCATTACGTACGCGGGTCGGGTCTGCGGGCTTATCGCTTTCGAACCAGCCCAAAACTGTCGACCATCTGTAGTCACCCGTGGTATTTGTATTAGAGTATTTTCCGCTATTGGTCACGGTCTTAGTGACGTATGTTACGACGCCACCCCCACCCGTAATCGGGGGCCCAATGAATGTGTGCGTCTGCAAGCCATCAGCGGTCAGAGGCGTACCGTCGATAGCCGTGGCCGTCGCATGAACGGTATTCGAGAACTGATTCGTTGCCTGTGGATCTGCTGGCGCAGGGACAAACGTTGCGCTCGGATACACAACCGTGATTTCATATGTTTCGCTCGGGCTGTTACAGCTGTTCCTAGCCGGAGTCGGGTTGCTCGGCCACGTAACAGTTTCCGCAGCAGAGTCATAAACCCCGCCACCGGTTGCCGACACAAACTGGGTACCCTTCGGCAGAGTATCAACAATCGTCAAATCTTTGTAGTCAAGAGCGCCCACCTGAGGAGTCGTTGGGTTACACGCATAAATACTATAGGTCACCGGCTGATCAGGAACGACAAGACCTTCGTTACCAGGAACGATCGTCCGTTTCGATACGCTCAGCGCCGCGACCGCCGAGGTCACAATCGACTCAGGCGTTACCGCAGTAATCGAGACTTCGGGAAGACCGGCTGCCGGCCCAGGTCGATAACCAACGTTGATCGACCCTGGAAACGTAGTCCCGGGAAGCGTGGTGTAGTTGGGAACAGTCCACGATACCGTGAACTCTCCGGTAGTTCCGGGCTTCAGATCGCTGAGCGCAACGGCTACAACATCTGTTCCGGAGATAGACACAACATCAGCATTCCCACGGACCGTCGGGTTACCTGTCGCAACGACGGGCTGCCCGTTGATATCGGTTCCCTGCGGACGAGGCATTGTGAAGGTAGGGGCCACGCAATTCTCCGAGGTGATGTTTGAACACTCATAACCCACCCGATACGTAAGCTGACCTCCAGACTGCACAGTCGTAGTGATAGCACTAATCTGCGCCGTCATCTTGGGTGCAGCAGCCTGCACGGGAGAAGAAACTGAGCCCGCAAGCAATGCGCCAATAGCGGTAATTGCGACCGCAGCGTAGACACCAGCACGACGCTTAACAGACGACTGACCGCCTGACTCCCCATCTCGAGAGAGCTTGGGGCGCACCTCTAGCGATCTCCCTGTCCTGTTTGGCAGCTGTCGCAACCTCGAAAGTAATCGGTTCTTCACGTTTATGATCCTCTGTTGTATCTAACTAAAATTCCGCGCAGGCCGATATGCACGCACGGTCTTGACCTGACTCCGACGCCCGCTAAGAAGAGAGCGACATCAACATCAGCAATATGGGTTCAGTAGCGTTTACTCTTAGGTAAACAGCACACTGAATCGAAGAAATAACGCCGAAGCAATCGTTCCCCCTGAAACCCCCCTGTACATCTATGAAGACGGAGACCAGGAGTGGTCATGACGAAATTTAGGATTTATTTTTATAAAAGATCAAATTTAAATCTGAATAAAGATAAAACCCAGGTAACTCGAAAGAAGATTCTGAACACGCAGCCCAGGTCCTTACATCAGTTTCGAATTTTTACGGTTGCCTGAGGCAGGTCAGCATCACTTTCGAGATTATAAAAAAACTGAAAGTTGAATCCCTGCAACCCAAGCATTGTGGATATGGGTACGCATAACACCCGTTCCCCCTGCACTGCACAACCCGCAGAAGCTTTCGCGACCGTTACCCCGCTTGGTGGAACCACTTCAACGACATAATCAGATGCTTTAGCCTGGCCATCAAACTCCACCCTAAGCAAAGTTTGCACGCTCTTCCCGCCCTGTTTGTAGGCAACAGGTTTACTATCCCATTTAACCGTTCGAACTCCTGGCGGCAAGTCTGGTGAGGTTGTCGGCGGAGCAGTCGGCTCTGTCCGGTTTTGCTGCCCAACCTGAGGGCTTACGGGGACGCTGTCGTCTGGGAGGACACTCGCATCCGCCTCAGAGTCTTTTGTATTTCTAGGAGGCTCAGGAAGTGCGGGAAGCTCAGGGTCTTGAGAAGCAACCCCTGCAAGCGTATCTTTATTGCCGTCCTCGTTAGCTTCAACGGTTGCCCCTGTCCCCTCAGGTGCAGTTTGCGTAGTGTTATTCACATACAACGCTGCGAGCCAGACAAGTACAAAGAAAATCAGGATAATTCCTGACAACAGTCCTAGCCGCCGACGAAGAGTTTCCCTTTCGACGGAAGCAGTCTCCCGAACAATATCTGCGTTTGTAATCGCCGAAGCTGGCTTCGCATCAACCCCGTATCCAAGCGCAACACCTGATGTAACCAAACCGAGAATCGCCAAGGTGGGGAGCCGAAGAGACTGCATCTTCTTAAGCTGTTTTGGGCATAGGTCACAGCTGGACAGGTGTTTTTCTATTCGGAGGCGTCGAAGCTCAGGTGACTTACCGCGTGCATACGCGGCAAGATAGTTTATTTTCAGATCCCCACATGATTCGTTTTCATCTACTGTCGAGACAAGATAGCTCGTCCGAAGAGCGTCTCTCGCACGAAACGACGCAGCCGCAACAGACTGCACCGACATACCTTGAGACTTAGCGACATCCGAAAGGCTTTGCCCCTGCACTTCTGTAAGCATCAAGAGGGTTTGATCCTTTTTCGACAATGCTTGAAAAGCTCGCAGGGCAATCTCATTGTCCCATGTCGTTGCAGATAAAACCTCATGGTCAGTTTCCTGCTGATGCTCAATGATTTCACCGATATTATCGGCTGCGATTTCATTCGAGGCCGAACGTAAGTGATCTATTGACGCATTACGAATAGCAACACGCAGATATGAGATAAAAGTCTTTTTTGTAGGCCCTCCGCCGTTTCTTATTATGCGCACAACCGATAAGGCGGCCTCGGTAACGAGGTCCTCAGCTATCATTACGTCAGATATTAATCTCCGGGCGAAACGTACAAAATACGGCTGTCCCGTGGCGAAAAGCGCCCAAAACTCTTCTTCCGTCAAGACCTGGATATCCTGATCTGACATAAATATATCCCCCCAACATTCTCTGTTTCCACGCTAGTTTTACAAGACAGATTCTCTGTTTGTAACTTCCAGAAGCGCTTATTCCCCTAGCGCTATAAATCATCGAGTTAGCGTAAAATTTCCCTCTACTAAGAGGATAACAGCCAAAACCTGAAAATAACGATGAGGCAACCAGTTCAGAGATTCTTCACTACCTGTTGTTAGGTTTCTTTCAGCTAAGGATGAAGTATCGTGCTCCACTTCTTGTCACAGTAGCTGCGTTAACGGGTCGTTCTGAGGCAAGCCAGGCCTTTTTATCCTCGAAGAAATTTGACGTATCTTCCGGGATACGTTTGGCAGCGTACATTCTGGAGTACAGGTCGATTGCGAGACCGACCTCGGCTACGACCGTTGGCAGGAGGTTCGGTTAACCAGCTCAGCCAAGAGCATCAGATCGATTAATAACGGTAGCGGTTATCTGACACCCTTCCGCGAACCCCTCGAGACCCACCTTCCAGCCGGGGTTCTCGGGACTCTCCGTCTCCTCGGGATGGAAGATCTGGTTTTTACTGATCTCAACAGCACAACGATCCGCACCTGATTTCCACATTTTTCCGCGATCCCCCGACAAGAGGCGGGGGATCGCGACAGGATGCCGATTAACAACTTGACGTAACGCTCTGGCAGAACATACTATGTGACAGATCCCGAAATTGAAACGTTTCATAAATATGGTTTCTTTCTTCACAAAGGTAATTTGCCAATGACGTCACACGCTGCAACACCACCTCCCCGACAGGCCCCCGCACTCGAGCTACGAGAGGTAGCCAAGTCATTTGGGTCCGTAGTGGCCCTCCGATCCGGAAATATCGTGGTCGATTCCGGGACAATCCACGCACTCGTTGGCGAAAACGGCGCAGGAAAATCAACCCTGGTCAAAATCATCGCGGGCCTCTATCAACGGGACGAAGGCATCTTTCGGCTCTCGGGAACCGATGTAGCTTTCAAGACGACGGCCGATTCCAAAGCAGCCGGCATCGCGGTGATCTATCAGGAGCCCACCCTCTTCCCCGATCTATCCGTCACCGAAAACATCTTCATGGGCCGCCAACCCACCAACAGATTTGGGCGCATCGACCGCAAGGCGATGAGGGAAGAAACCATGACGATATTCAACCGACTCGGCGTAAGAATCGACCCTGATCGTATTGCCGATGGCCTCTCCATCGCCGATCAGCAAATCATCGAAATCGCCAAGGCCATCTCGCTCAACGCGACCGTGCTCATCATGGACGAACCGACAGCCGCCCTCTCGGGCGTTGAGGTCGAGCGACTCTTCGCTGTAGCCCGAAGCCTGCGCGACGAGGGGCGCGCGCTCATCTTCATCTCGCACCGTTTCGACGAGGTATTCGACCTCTGCGACACCATAACGATCATGCGGGATGGGGACTATATCTCAACAGTCGGCACATCTGAGACCAGCGTCGATGAGATAGTGCGGCTCATGGTCGGACGCGACGTCACCGATCTCTTCCCCAAAGAAGACGCGGAAATTGGGGATGTAATCCTCAGGGTCGACAATCTCACCTCAGCCGGAATTTTTGAAGATATCTCCTTCTCCGTCAATGCAGGAGAGATTGTCGGACTTGCAGGCCTTGTGGGGGCAGGGCGCAGCGAGGTCGCACGGGCGATCTTCGGTGTAGACCATTACGACAGCGGAACCGTATATATGCGCGGCGCAAAGCTGAAGAAGGGCAGCGTCTCAGACGCCATGCGATCCGGCCTGGCTCTAATTCCCGAGGACCGCCGCAAGCAGGGCCTCGTGCTCGATTTTTCAGTGGGCCGCAACATCACGCTCGCGATCCGAGAACGGCTCGCGGCCTGGGGAATCCTCACAGCACGTGCGGAAAACACGAGGGCAGACAGTTGGGCGACCACGCTGCAGGTCAAAACGGCGGCTCTTTCAACCCCGGTCGGCACGCTCTCAGGCGGCAACCAACAGAAAGTTGTCATTGCGAAGTGGTTGGCAACGCATCCCGGTCTATTGATCATCGATGAGCCGACGCGAGGAATCGATGTCGGCACGAAATCCGAGGTACACCGCCTGCTCACAAACCTCGCGGGTGAGGGAATGGGCATCCTCATGATCTCGTCCGAGCTCCCGGAGGTGCTCGGAATGGCAGACCGCGTGCTCGTGATGCGCGAAGGACAACTCACGCGAGAACTCAACAGAGACGAGGCGACGGCGGAAGCCGTGATGCTCGCCGCAACGCACAGCCTGGAGGCAGCACTGTGACAACATCTACACAATTCGCTGACGCACCTCAGAGGCTGACACCAACCGAAGCGCACCCGCTCAACAACGCGATAGGTAACGTTCTGAAACGACGCGAGACCAGCATCGTTATCGCGATCCTCGTTGTGGTTTCGGCGGCGACTCTGATGAACAGTCAATTTCTGTTCTCGGGTGATGGCTTCCGGAACCTGCTCCTCAACCCGGCGATCTACATCCTCATCTCGGTGGGTGTTGCGATGGTCATCATCACCCGCAGCGTGGATCTCTCGGTCAGCTCGACGCTCGGCCTCACCGCATATCTCACGGGCCGCCTGTTTATTGATTTCCCGGGGATCCCAATTGTCGCGGTATTTCTCACTGGGATCATCGCTGGAGGGATGCTCGGACTCATCAACGGCGCGCTTGTAGCTTATGCGCGCGTCCCCGCGATGGTGATCACTCTTGGCACACTGTATGCCTACCGCGGCCTCAACGTCGCGTGGGCCGGCAGCACCCGAATCAATCCACAAGACATGCCGAAGGGCTTCACCGCGCTGGGCACCGCGCAGCTCTTCTCCATCCCTGTGCTCACCATCATCGCGCTCATCGTGGTGATTGCACTCGCCTGGTATATGAAGAACACCCGCGGTGGTCGTGAATTCTATGCGCTCGGCTCTGACCCAGAGGCAGCGCAGCTTTACGGGCTCAACGTGGTTCGGCGCAACCTCATCGCTTTCGTGTTGTGCGGTGCTCTTGCAGGCCTAGCCGGGGTTCTCTACGCGGCCCGATACGGAACCATTGACTCTGCGGCAGGCTACGGCGTTGAGCTGACTGCCATCGGCGGTGCGGTGATCGGCGGCGTCGCAATCTCGGGCGGCGTCGGAACCCTCTGGGGCGCAGCCTTCGGCGCCACACTGCTTCTCACGATTAAGAGCGCGTTGCCGGTTCTCGGTGTCCAAGACTTTTGGCAACAGGCTGTTGTGGGCGTACTGATCATCGGGGCTATCGTGCTCGACCGCCTGCTCGCCCTGCGCCAACACAAGAAACTCATCACCGCAACCAAGGGGGCGTCCACATGACAACCATCTGGGCCTCTGCAAAGGCAAACTCACAAACCAAAACGTATAAAGACTACGCAAAGCCTCTCTGGCAACGAACCCTCTTGACCGCCGAAGCCGCCGTGATTCTCGGACTCATAGTGGTTGCCATCTACGCGTCGATCACGGTCAACAACTTTTCTAGCCAAATCACGTTGTACTACCTACTCCGTGATATCACCCCCATCCTACTCATCGCGTTGCCCATGACGCTGATTATCGTTACAGGAGAAATTGACCTTTCTGTCGCCAGCGTGCTTGCCCTGTCGAGCGTGACGTTCGGGTTGATGATTCAGGCGGGATGGTCGGCACCACTCGCTATCGCAGGCACCCTCGTCGTCGGCCTCGTCTGCGGCTCGATTAACGGATTCCTAGTTACTGCAGTTGGGCTTCCCTCCCTCGCCGTCACGATTGGGACTATGGCGGCATTCCGTGGGATCGCACAGGGCATCCTTGGCACAACTGCGATCACGACGTTTCCCGACGAATGGACCAAATTGACCGCTACAAAGATCGGAACCACGGGCATCCCCGTTCTATCGATCCTGGTACTGGCACTCATCATCGTATTCGCCATCGTGATGCACTTCACACCCTTTGGCCGCGGAGTCTTTGCGATCGGTTTGAGTTCCGAAGCCGCACAGTTCTCAGGCGTGAATGTGCAGCGAACCAAGTTCATCCTGTTCCTGCTCGCCGGGCTCCTTTCTTCGCTGGCCGGGATCTACCTCACCTTGAAGACGAGTACCGCGCGAGCCGAGAACGGAACGGGCCTCGAACTCACCGTCATCGCAGCGGTGCTGCTCGGCGGGGTCTCTATATTCGGAGGGCGCGGGGCGATGCACGGAGTTATAGCTGGCGTCTTGCTGATCGGAACCATCGAAAGCGCGCTTCGGCTTGCGAACGTCACCTCAGACGTGAGCCGCATCATCGTTGGCACCTTGCTGGTGCTCTCTGTAGTCTCGCCCAGCCTGCTGGGGTGGATTCGCGGACGGAAACGCCGCAGCATCACGCCGGGCACACAAACCCAAGCCTTTCTCGCCAAGAGTTAGCTTGCACCCGCCGGGGTTATCTCGGCGACACACCTGCCGGGGTCCCTCGGTAACACACAGATAGAAATGAAGGGTAGGACACAATGTTGTTTCACACCAAGGGTCGTGGCCGGGTATCTGCAATCGGCTCGGTAGCAGCGCTGGCGGTTAGTCTTGTATTGGTTGCTTCGGGCTGCTCGAGCGATATCGGTTCGTCCGGCGGCACCGCGAGCGGCGACCTCACGGTCACCTTCCTTCCTAAAAACTTAGGAAACCCATATTTTGATGCCTCGAGCAAGGGCGGTAAAGCAGCTGTCTCAGAGCTGGGGGGTACGTTTGCCCAGGTCGGTCCGGCCGAAGCTGCACCCGACTCGCAAGTTCCGTTCATCCAGACCGCGGCCCAGCAAGGAGTAAAGGCTCTTGTAATCTCAGCGAACGATCCCACCGCCATCGGCTCGGCCCTGAAAGAGGCGATGGATGCTGGTACCAAAGTTGTCACGTTCGACTCAGACACCGATGCAAAGTACCGCGATCTCTTCGTGAACCAGGCTGACGCTGCCGGAATCGCAAAGGTTCAGGTGGAGATGATCGCCGAGCAGATCGGGGATGCTGGCAATATTGCAATTCTGTCCGCAGCAGCCAACGCCACAAACCAGAACGCGTGGATCGAACTCATGAAAAAGGATCTCGCCGCGAACCACCCGAACATCAAGCTGGTAGATACAGTTTACGGTAACGACGACGACCAAACCTCGTTCGATAAGACCGCCGCGCTGCTGCAGACGTACCCGAATCTCAAGGGCATCATCTCCCCCACCACGGTCGGCATCGCCTCCGCGGCTCGCTACCTGTCGACCTCTGACAAGAAGGGCACCGTCGCTCTCACCGGACTCGGAACTCCGAACGATATGCGCGACTACATCGAAAACGGAACGGTGAAGGAATTCGCCCTCTGGAATCCGGAAGACCTGGGATTCCTCGCAGCCTATGCCGCCGCCGCGCTCGTTGACGGAACCATCACCGGCAAGGAAGGCGACACTTTCACGGCTGGCAAACTTGGTGAGTTCACGGTCGGTAAGGACCAGACCGTGTTGCTGGGCGACCCATACAAGTTCAACAAGGACAACATCGGGGACTTCAACTTCTAGCCCGTTCTCTCCCCGTATTTTCCTGTTTGCCCGTTCAGGTATTTCTCCGGTATTTCGGCCCACGTTTCGCGGTTGGGCCCAAGCTGCGGCTTGGGCCCGAAACCCGTAGCGTGGGCCGACCGTACTAGCTCGTGGGCAGCAACCCGGCTAAGCGCCCAGCGCTTGCAGGAACCGTTCGTGGAAGCCCTCGGTGTCGAGCGAACGCACGATCCTGATCACCCCGGGGGCCGACGGGTCGGTGGGCGCAGGGACGAAACGTCGCTCGTCCGCGACGACCTGTCCGCGAGAGGATGCCCCGCGCAGCTCAATATGAGCCGGTAGCGTCTCGTACGTAGCCAACGACGGGTCGAGCGCCAAGGCTAGCGCAAGCGGGTCGTGCAAGACGCATGTGCGATACCCGAAGATCGGCTCGTAGTTATCCATGTAGAAACTCATGATGCGCGAGGCAAATTGGGCACGGGGATCTTCCGAACGTTCGATGCGTTCGACCGCCTCCGCGCTCAGAGCGGCGGCCATCGTAATCTCGAGTCCAACGAAGAGCACATCCCAGGCCGCGTCAATCACCAGCTGTGCTGCCTCCGGATCGTGCCACACATTGGCCTCGGCTACCGCAGAAATATTGCCGGCAACGCCGACAGAACCGCCCATCACCACGACGCTTTTGACTAGCTGTGGGAGATTTGGTTCCAGCATCAGGGCCATCGCGATATTCGTGAACGGACCAACCGCCACCAGAGTCAGCTCCCCCGGCTGGCTCCGCGCCAACCTCACGATTTCGACAGCGGCCATGTCGCCCGCGATTGTGCGCCCTGAGTGAGTAACCCCGGCATCGCCAAGACCGTCGTCGCCGTGAACGTGTTCCGAGGTCAAAAGAGGCTGAGCCAGGGGCCTAGCCGCTCCCTCGTAGACAGGGACCTTGGTAAGACCGAGAAAATCCAGAACGGTCACTGTGTTGCGCGCGCCTGTCTCGACGGGGACGTTGCCGTGCGTCACGGTGCACGCGACGTACTCGGCACCGTGGTGCGCCCCGTAAAGCAGGGCTAGTGCATCATCGACTCCGGTGTCGCAATCAAAAATGACGGGGATGCCCATACCCTTTTCTCCTTCGCGCTTGGTTGGTCTAGCCCAAGCTTACGGGCTAGGCCTGGCCTGCTCCGTTCCGCCCGGCGAATTCACCCGTGTCACGCCGGACCCCGAACCGCGCACGCGCACGCGCACGCGCACGCGCAGCGATGCTCCTTGCCCTGCACCGCACCAGGGCATACGGTAAAGGATGTCACATACGTTAAAATTGAGGAGTTAAAGATGTCTTCGGTAGTTCCTGTACGTACTGTTATGAGTCCTGGGCGTTACGTTCAAGCTCGTGGTGCAATTTCACGGCTGGGCGAGTTCACGGCAACTTTGGGATCCAAGCCTCTCATCGTTGCCGATGATATTGTGTGGTCTTTAGTCGGCGATCAACTGAGCGAATCATTCGCCGCAGCAAATTTAACTGTCACCCATGAAAAATTCGCCGGGTTTGCGACCGCTCGTATCGTTAATCATCTGGTGGAGGTGATCAAGGCCAACGGAACCGACGTTGTGCTCGGCGTCGGCGGCGGAAGCACCATCGACGCGGTGAAGGCCGCTGGACATCTGGCAAATATCAAGTGGGTTTCTGTTCCAACAGTGGCCTCTACGGATGCTCCCACATCTGCGCTCTCAGTAATTTACACCGAGGACGGCACCTTCGAGGAGTACCGTTTCTTCCCGCATAACCCGGACCTCGTCCTGATAGACACCCAGCTAGTGGCGAATGCCCCGGTCAAGTTTTTGATCGCTGGCGTTGGTGATGCTCTTGCAACATGGCTGGAGGCGCGGGCGACTCAGCGCGCGCATGCCACCACGATGGCCGGAGGTTTACAGACCGAGACAGCCATCGCGTTGGCGAGGCTTTCCTGGGACATCATCTGGGAGAACGCGTTATTTGCGATCGAAGCTGTGAAAGAGAACTTGGTCACCCCCGCCGTGGAAAAGTTGGTAGAGGCCAACACGCTTCTCTCAGGTCTCGGATTTGAGTCCGGCGGATTGGCTGCGGCTCACGCAATCCACAACGGATTAACGGCAGCAGCACAAACGCACGGGTTGACTCACGGCCAGAAAGTCAACATCGGCTCGCTCACGCAACTTGTCTTAGAAGGAGCTCCCTCACAAGAAATCCGCGAGTTCATCATCTTCACGACCAAAGTTGGCCTGCCAAATACGCTGAGCGAAATTGGGTTGAAGGTAACCGATGAGGACGATCTTCGCCGGGTTGCAGAAGCCGCCCTGGTGCCAGGGGAGACGATCCACAACATGCCTTTCCCCGTCACAGTGACAGAGCTAATGGATGCCCTGAAATCGATCGAGGGCCTCTCTCGCCAGGTCCGTGCCGAGGCTGGCCTTCCCGAGCCGGTGTTTTACGTAGCGCACTAGTAGAAGTGGGTTAGGGGGAATCGAGTAGTTCTTCGCTCGATTCCCCTTCGTCTGGCTCGCATTGATTGGGCCGCAGGCATCAGGCATCAGGCATCAGGCATCAGGCACGCAGACTGGAGAGGAACTCAGCTTCCCGAACATACATCGCGGCGTCGTCCCGAAGGTGGGGCTTCCCCAGCTCTTCCGCCTTCGCCGCCGAGATATTCCCGAGGTCGCGCAAGCGAATAATCGCGACCCGCAGAACATCGTCCCAACAATCCGTCGACCCATAGGCATCGAGGATAATCTGCACCCGTTGACGTGCGTGCCCAAGTCCGGGCGCATTCGTCGGGGTATTCGCGGTGAGGGGTACGGCCCTCGTCGCGAAATAGGCGATATCCCAGAGGCGCGGACCAGGCGAGCACATGTCGAAATCGATGGCACCAATGAGTTTGCCGCCCTCAAAAACCAGGTTGTGGGGCGAGAAATCGTTGTGACAGATCACTTCGCTGGGAATCCGAACGGGTAATTGCCACACGGCCCCGTCGAGAGCAAACCCGACGCTGGCATCGTGCAGCTGCCGGAGCCGACGTGCCCCCTCGATCAGCACCTGCTCATCCCATACCCAATCTGGCAAAGGGTAGAGGGGAACATCTCCCTCCAGAAAGGTCAGCCGCTCGCGCCCGCCCTCGATACCCAACGGCCGTGGAACCCATGAGACCCCGGCTACCGCCAGAAATTCGAGGTAGCGATGCACGGTTGGCGTCCACGGGCCTGCATTGCGCAGTACCGTGTCGCCGGAACGCTCGACAGCGTTCATGTTTCCGCCGGGGAGTAATCCGTCCATCCCGAAAGTCTAGCGTCGACATCCAGCCCGGTCAGTGCGTTCTGTTCGCGTGTGATTGACTGCGGTTATGCAACGCGCTAGTGTAATCTTGTAATTGAAACGTTTCACTACAGCGTAGTCATACCCCCTGCGGCCACGTCACGCAGTACATGAAAACCGTAACCGAGAGGACTCAGCGTTGAGCGCTCCACGACCACAGCAAGCAACGCCGCAACGTGTGTGCTTCCAGCTCCAGGTAAAATCCGCCCGCCTAGAGGAATACAAGCAGCGCCACACTGCCGTCTGGCCAGACATGCTCCGGGCGCTGAAACAAACTGGCTGGCAGAACTACTCCCTCTTCCTCAGGCAAGACGGGCTCCTCATCGGATACTTCGAGACCGAGAACCTGGAACGCGCCCAACACGGCATGGCGCAGACCGAAGTCAACGAACGCTGGCAGGCCGAGATGGCCGAGTTTTTCGAAGGTCTCGACGGACAGCCCGATACCGGTTTCCTGCAGCTCGACGAGATCTTCAACCTCGAGGAACAGCTTGCGACGCTCGAGTAGGAGCACGAGCATCCGTCAATCGAACAACACGCACAAACCAGATCGGAATCCATCGTGAGTCTCAAGACTGAAATCCTCGCCCAACTCGAAAACCAGGCCATCGAGGTGCCCTCGTGGGCATACGGTAACTCGGGAACCCGATTCCGCGTGTTCGGCACGCCCGGTACGCCGCGCACCCCGTTCGAGAAGGTGTCCGACGCGGCGCAGGTGAATAAACTCACGGCGCTCACGCCGACCGTGGCGCTCCACATCCCGTGGGATCAGGTCGACGACTACGGGCAGCTCAGACGGCACGCAGAGAACGAGGGGATCACCCTCGGCACCATCAACTCCAACACGTTCCAAGACGAGGCGTACAAGCTCGGCAGCCTGACCCACACCGACAAGTCGGTGCGGCAGAAGGCCATCGACCACCACTTTGAGTGCATCGACGTCATGAATGCCACAGGGGTGCGTGACCTCAAGATCTGGCTCGCCGACGGCACCAACTACCCCGGCCAGGGCGATATCCGCGGCCGCCAGGATCGCCTCGCCGAGTCGCTCGCCGCGATCTACGAGCGGCTGGGCCTCGATCAACGGATGCTCCTGGAATACAAATTCTTCGAGCCCGCTTTCTACCACACAGACGTCCCCGACTGGGGCACAAGCTTCGCGCACACGAGCGCCCTTGGCGACCGAGCCAAGGTCGTGCTCGATACCGGACACCACGCGCCCGGCACGAACATCGAGTTCATCGTGGCCCAGCTGCTGCGGCTGGGCAAGCTGGGGGCGTTCGATTTCAACTCACGATTCTACGCGGACGACGACCTGATCGTCGGGGCCGCCGACCCGTATCAGCTGTTCCGCATCATGTACGAGGTAGTGCGGGGCGGGGCGCTCGACCCGGTGAGCGAGGTGGCCTTCGTGCTCGACCAGTGCCACAACATCGAGGAGAAGATTCCCGGCCAGATCCGCAGCGTGCTCAATGTACAGGAGATGACGGCCCGCGCGCTGCTCGTCGACCGCGCCGCGCTGCTCGCCGCGCAGGAGGCCGGGGACGTGCTCGGCGCGAACGAGATCTTTATCGACGCGTTCTACACCGACGTGCGCGCCGACCTGGCCGCCTGGCGCGAGTCGCGCGGCCTGCCAGCTGACCCGATTGCTGCGTACCAGGCGTCGGGATACCAGGAACGTATCAACGAAGAACGAGCCGGGGGAACCCAGGCAAGTTGGGGAGCATAATGACGCACGCACACCGTCCAGCCGCCGAGCTTATCGCACGATCGAATCGCCTCGGTGCCGACCCGAAGAACACCAACTACGCGGGCGGCAACGCCTCGGCCAAGGGCCTTGCCACAGACCCGGTCACGGGCGAGAACGTCGAACTCATGTGGGTGAAGGGATCCGGGGGCGACCTGGGAACCCTTACGGAGCAGGGCCTCGCGGTGCTGCGCCTCGACCGCCTGCGAGCGCTGGCCAACGTCTACCCCGGCGTAGACCGTGAGGACGAGATGGTCGCGGCCTTCGACTACACACTGCATGGCAAGGGCGGCGCGGCCCCGTCGATCGACACGGCGATGCACGGGCTCGTCGATTCGGCGCACGTCGACCACCTCCACCCCGACTCCGGCATCGCGATTGCCACGGCGGCAGACGGCAAGGAGCTCACCGCGAAGATCTTCGGCGAGCGCGTGGTCTGGGTGCCGTGGCGGCGCCCCGGGTTTCAGCTCGGGCTCGACATCGCCGCGATTAAGGAGCAGCATCCCGAGGCCATCGGCTGCATTCTCGGCGGGCACGGCATCACCGCATGGGGCGACACGAGCGACGATACCGAGGCCAACTCGCTGTGGATCATCGACACCGCCGCCGCCTATATTCGGGAACACGGCAGGCCCCAACCCTTCGGTCCGGCGCTTGACGGTTACGGCGCGCTCCCCGAGGCCGAACGCCGGGCGAAGGCAGCGGCCCTCGCCCCCACGATCCGCGGGCTCGCTTCGACGGATAAGCCGCAGGTGGGTTCCTTCACTGACACGGATGCAGTGCTCGATTTCCTCGAATCGGCCGAGCATCCCCGCCTGGGCGCGCTGGGCACGAGCTGCCCGGATCATTTTCTGCGTACCAAGGTGAGGCCGCTGATTCTCGACCTGCCGGCATCCGCGTCCATCGAGGAGAGCATCGCGCGCCTGCGCGAGCTGCACGAGCAGTACCGCACCGATTACCGGGCATACTACGACGCGCACAAGACGCCGGACTCCCCCGCGATCCGCGGCGCAGACCCCGCGATCGTGCTCGTGCCCGGCGTTGGGATGTTCAGCTTCGGCGGGAACAAGCAGACCGCGCGCGTGGCCGGCGAGTTCTACGTCAATGCGATCAACGTGATGCGCGGGGCCGAATCGCTGTCCACGTATGCTCCGATCAGCGATGCCGAGAAGTTCCGCATCGAGTATTGGGCGCTCGAGGAGGCCAAACTGCAGCGACTTCCGAAGCCAAAGTCGCACGCGTCGCGGGTGGCGTTTGTGACGGGAGCCGCGTCGGGCATCGGCAAAGCGATTGCCACCAGGCTCGCCGCGGAGGGCGCCTGCGTCGTGATCGCCGACCTCGACCTGGCCAAGGCGCAGGCGGCGGCGGCTGAGCTCGGGAACGCCGACGTCGCCATCGGCGTGCAGGTTGACGTGACCGACGAGGCCCAGGTTCGGGCAGGCCTCGCCGAGGCGGTTCTCGCGTTCGGAGGCGTTGACATCGTCGTGAACAACGCGGGGCTCTCTCTGTCGAAACCCCTGCTCGAGACCACCGAGGCCGATTGGGACCTGCAGCACAACGTGATGGCAAAGGGTTCGTTCCTGGTGTCGAAGGCCGCCGCGCGCATCCTCATCGACCAGCAGCTGGGCGGCGACGTGATCTATATCTCGTCGAAAAACTCGGTCTTCGCCGGGCCCAACAACATCGCCTACTCGGCAACGAAGGCCGACCAGGCGCACCAGGTGCGGCTGCTCGCGGTCGAGCTCGGCGAGCACGGCGTGAAGGTTAACGGCATCAACCCCGACGGTGTCGTGCGCGGCTCCGGCATCTTCGCCTCGGGCTGGGGCGCCAATCGCGCCAAGACCTACGGCATCGACGAGGAGAACCTGGGCGAGTTCTACGCGCAACGCACGATCCTCAAACGCGAGGTTCTGCCCGAGAACGTCGCCAACGCGGTCGCCGTGCTCACCGGCCCTGACCTGAGCCACACGACGGGCCTGCACATCCCCGTCGACGCGGGCGTCGCGGCGGCGTTCCTGCGCTGAGCCCGACCCCTGCACGCCCCGACTCCGATCAGTTGCTCAAAGTTCGTGCGATTCTCGCTCAAAACCCCGCGAACTTTGAGCAACTGATTCCGAAACGCCCCGAGAGAACCCCATGACTGAGAAAACCGCCGAAAAATCCGTGATCGCCGTCGATCTCGGCGCCACCAGCGGGCGCGTCATCGTGGGGAACGTCACCCCGCGCAGCGTCCGGCTGGCGCAGACCGCGCGTTTCGAGAACAATCCCGTCACGGTGTGGGAGGGCGATCGCGAGGGGATGCACTGGAACATCCTCGAGCTATATCGCGGCGTCATGACGGGCCTGAGTAAGGCCTTCCGCACGGCAGCGATCGCGGACGCGGGCATGCCCGTGTCGATCGGCGTGGACTCCTGGGCCGTCGATTACGGGCGGATGCTCGGGGGAAAGCTCGCGGGCATCCCCTACCATTATCGAGACCAGCGCACGGCGGCCGGCGTCGAGGCGACGCACCGGTTCAAGACGCACGAGGAACTCTACCGCACGAATGGTCTCCAATTTCTGCCGTTTAACACGCTGTATCAGCTCGCGGCGGATAGGATTGCAGGCAACCTCGCAGCCAACACCGCCGACTCGATCCTGCTCATCCCCGACCTGATCAACTATTGGCTCACGGGCGAGCAGCGCGCGGAACGCACCAACGCCTCGACCACAGGACTGCTCGACATCAATACCGGCGAGTGGTCAAGCGAACTGTTAGCGGCGCTGGAAATTACCCCGGGCATCCTTCCGCGATTGAGTAGCCCGGGCGAACGCGTCGGGACGCTGCTGAACCCCACTAGCATCGGCGCGCGGCAGAACACGCCCGTTGTGAGCGTGGGTTCACACGATACGGCGTCGGCTATTGTTGCGGTGCCATCGACGGACCGCGACATCGCGTATATTTCATCCGGCACCTGGTCGCTCGTCGGCTTCGAGCTGGACTACCCGGTGCTCACGGAGGCCAGCCGCGCCGCGAACTTCACCAATGAGGGCGGCGTCGACGGGCGCGTACGCTACCTGCGCAACGTGATGGGCATGTGGCTCGTGAGCGAATGCCTGCGCGAATGGGATGCTGCGGGAACCCCACACGACCTCGTCGCGTTGCTCCGAGAGGCGGCTTCCCTGCCCGCGATTTCAGTTTTTGACGCAAACCACGATTCGCTGCTTCCTCCCGGCCCGATGGCGGCACGAATCGCGCGCTGTTGCGAGGAGGCCAACCAGCCAGTGCCGCAGTCGCCTGCCGAGTATGTCCGCGCGATCCTCGATAGCTTGGCGGATGCCTATTCCCGTTTCATCCGTCTCGGTGCGGAGCTCTCCGGTTCCGTCGTGCGCACGATCCACATCGTTGGCGGCGGGTCGCAGAACGAGCTATTGTGCCAGCTCACGGCTGACCGCACGGGGATTCCCGTCGTGGCCGGACCGGTGGAGGCGACCGCCTTGGGAAACGTGCTCGTGCAGGCGCGCGCGGCCGGCATCGTGTCGGGCGACCTGGAGACTTTACGCGCGCTGGTCGCGACCTCGGTTCCCCTGAAGCGTTACGAGCCGCGGCGCTGAGCACGGGTGCAATATTCGGAACATCGCTAGACTCATACGCATGACCGGCACCTCACTCACAGTCAGCCTTCCGGGCAACGCTCTACGCACGTTTCTGGAGCCCGCTCCACACGGTGTGACATTCCTGCGCTGGGATCTCGACGGCCCGGCCCCGGCCCAACACATTGATATCGTCGTCCCTCCCTATATGGGCGCGACGCCGAGGCTCGCGGCGCTCGAGGAAGTCACCACCCGCCTGGTGCAGAGCCAATCTATCGGCTACGACGGTGTCGAGGACTATCTGCCTATGGGGCACCGTTTTGCCAACGCAGCGTCGGTCCATGAGACGTCAACCGCGGAGCTAGCCCTCGGTCTGATCATCGCGTCGCAGCGGGGATTTCCTGGTTATATCAGGGCAGCAGATCGCGAAGAATGGGTGCCAGAACGCCAGCAGAGCCTGGCCGATCGCCGCGTTCTTATCCTCGGGCTTGGCGGGGTGGGCAGGGCCATCGAGGCCCGCCTCCAACCGTTCGAGGTCGAAATTATCCGGGTGGCCCGCACCGCTCGCGAGACGGATGCCGGCTATATTCACTCATTCACCGAGCTTCCCACCCTGCTCCCCACCGCGGATATCGTGGTGCTTGCCGTGCCCCTCACCGAGGAGAACACGGGCTTCGTTGACGATAAGTTCCTTACCTCGATGGCGCAGGGTGCGCTGTTGGTGAATGTTGCCAGGGGCGCCGTTGTCGATACGGATGCCCTCGTAAGGCACCTTTCGACTGGCAGGATTCGGGCGGCGCTCGACGTGACAGATCCGGAGCCGCTTCCGGCAGGGCATCCTTTATGGGGAATGCCAAACGCGCTCATCACGCCGCACGTTGGCGGCGCGACGAGCGCGATGATGCCCCGGATGGCACAGCTCATCCGGCGTCAGATCGACCTGATGTTAGCGGGCAAACCCGCCGAAAACGTTGTCCTGGAGACGCTACCTCGTTAGATCTTGACGATGTTGTAGATGACCACGTGTTGATCACCAATCTTGGTCATCACGATGGTCACATTGATCTTGTCTTTGCTCAGGGAATAGGTCTTGGCTTTTTCTGCTTCGTTCTTACCGCGAACGGTGAATCCGTCGTCTTTCAACTTCTTGAGCGCATCTTGCTGCGCAGATTCGTCGTCAACGTCTACGCTGAACGACCAATTTGTATCGCTCGCGGATGCCTTGTTAACCACCGCACCGGGTACGGGCTGCACTTCGGACGGAACTCCGTCGGGAAGCTTCTCGCCCGAGCTACCAGATTGACACCCGGTGAGACCGAAGCCCATGAACAGGGTAGCGGCGAGGGCTACAGTGGCCGTTGCCGTACGAAAGTTTTTCATAATAATACTCCTAAATATAGTGAAAATTGATACCCGATTAAGGGCAGGTTCTATGGGCAAATACATAGAAGATTTACGTTGCCAACCGCAGGTCACTCAAACGTTTAGCTGGTCGATCCTAGACAAGCAGTGACAGTTACCGATTGCTCGACAAAACTGCTCCCCAGCCGTAAATCCTCCTTACTATGAACAGACAAATCCGACCCATCCTCAACCCAAACCCGCAGTAAAACGTTCGATCTGCTGTGAGGTATGAGAGATTTATGGAGTTGCCCTGCGGATTCGCCCCCCGAGGATAAAGTAACCGCCAGCGGCAAGCACGAGAAGGGCAATCCACCATAGTTGAGCTAGCTCACCTCCGGTTTGAGGAAGAGCGAATTCACCGAGGGTCTCGGTCCTCACCTCGAATGGTGTTGACACAACCGTATTGGATGGGCTGCTCAGTTCGATGGTGTAGCTGCCGGGAACGATACCGGCAGCTAGCGGAACCTCGATCGCGAGGTTCCCCGAGGCATCCGCTATCGAGGTATGGCCCGGCTGTGCCCGGCCGCTGATGCTCGCCGAGACGGTTTCTCCCGGTTCGAAGCCGTAACCGTAGGCGATCTGTATGCCCTCGGGTGCGATGGCCTCAACGGCGAGAAGCACCGATGGTTCGTCAAAGCGGATAATCACGCGCTCAGATTGATTTCCCGCGCTGTCCGTAACATCGACGGCCACCGCATCTCCCCGTCGGGGAGTGGGGATAATCTCCACAGAGAACGAGCCATCGGCACCGGCAGAGTCAGAGCCGAGAATAACTCCGGAGCTGTTCCGAACAGTGACGTTCGAGTGGGGCTCCGCAGTACCCGCAACGTTCCGACCGGCAAATCCGGCTACGACAGGAGCTTTGGGCTTTTCCTCATCAATGACGATGGGCACGGTCACACTATTCTCAAGTGGATCAGTCACCATGATGCTCACCGAGTCCGTCGTTCGAAGCGCAGGTGAGGGAGAAAAACTGAATCTGCCGTGCTCATCGATGGCGATCATCCCATTCAGCCGCTGTCCCGAGGAATTGAGAAACACAATACTATCGCCGTCCGCGATAGTGCCACCCTCAACGATCTTGCCGTCCGACGGTTTCATCTGTGGCGTAGCCGGTGGGGTGATATCGATGACAGCGCGAGTAGGGTTACTTACGTTTCCGGCCGGGTCGATTTCAAACACGTCGATCTCGTCCTGGTCAGAAAAACGCAGATCCGGGGTGAAGATAAAACAACCGTCGTTCCCGCTTAACAGGGCACCGCTCACGAGAGCACCGCCACCGGTTTTCACGACCAAACGACTGCTAGCCTCCGACGGACAGATGGTCAGCTTCCGTCCGTTTGAGGGAAGCACTGTCGACGGAGCAGGAGCCTCAGAATCAACATTGGCTGATGCCGGAGCAGAATAAAATCCATCGGAGTTCTGTGCCAGAACTGTCAATGCCTGGTTATGCACCACCGGCGAGAGAAGCGCAACGTCAAACAGTCCGAACGAATTGCTCGTTCCGCTACCGATAACAGTGTTATCGGCGTCCCGTACGACAATCGTCATGCCGGGGTCTGCTGAGCCAGCGACTCGCAATCCATTGGTTGGCTGCACCTGCGGAGTCGCGGGAGTCGCGACGAATGTCGCGGAGATGCTGCTCTGAGCATCCCTTCCATCGATAGTGAAACCGATCCGAGCGGCACCGGCAGTTTCGGAGGTGATCGAAATGCTGTACAGGCCGTTGCCCTCGTCTATCGTCTCACCGGGCACGCCCAGGGCGCTGCTCAGCTCGATAGAGGGATGTTCTTGTGTCACGTCGTTGCCGAAAGCATCCTTGAGCTTTATCTGAAAGACAAGCGCATCAGTCCCATTCGCTTGCGCGCGCACGCGGGAGGTTGCGATCTCCGAACGCTGGAGCGAGTAGCTTCCCGCACTGAAAAGCGCGGTAGAGGGGGAACCAGCTACGGGAGAACCATCAATCGATGCGTTTACCGCGTAGGAGGTTGCGAGCGTAGATCTCAACTCGATTGTTGCCGTGCCGTCGACACCGGAAATCGCTGTGGCACTTCCGCCGGGGATTGCCGCCGATTCAAAGAGAACAGACTCCCCGTTCACCGGGTTATCGTAGATATCCCTTACGGTAACGGTTGCGATGTGCGGGCTAGTGTCCACGACCTTCGGGGTCGAGGCAATCGTGAGCTCAGAATCGGGAGCGGACGCGCTTCCCGCCACAAAACGAAGCGCGGCGGGTGAGTTCGCCACGGCTTGCCCCTCGCCAACGGATGCGCCGACCGAGAAATCCACACCCGCAACGGTTGACGTGACAGCAAGCTCTACCTCGCCCGCAGCGTTCGTGATTCGGGTAACAGTCGCGGGTCCGGCGACCGAACCTGCGTCACCACTCAGGCTCACTCCTTCCGGAAGAGAGAACGCCACGGGCACATTCGAAACTGTCTGCCCGGCCGCGTTCTGCACAATGGATTTCACCCGGTTCTGAGCCGATGCATCCGCAATCGAGCCGTTTGTGACGATCGTTAGTGGCGAGGATGCCGGCAGAGGGGCGTCATCGTCCGTGATCTTTACTGTGGTGGGGGGCAAGAGAAGCCCGTCGTACTCGGGGTCCGTCGAGGAGATCCGTGTCGACAGGTCCACCTGTCGGGTACCGTCAAAGATACGGTTATCGATCGCCTGAACGTTCACGGGTAATGAACTATCGACTGGGTCCATCGTGGGAAGATCAGGGTTTAGCTGCTGGTAGGTCGGCAGGATCAGCGCCTGCTGGGCAGGGTCTGCTGCGACAGGAGGAACGGTCGGATCGAGCTCCAAGTCGGACCACGAAGATTCAATCGTGAGGGCACCAATCGGGGCTTTAGCGTTCCGTCCTAGCGTGTCGAGAGAGTTCATGGTTAGCGTGTAAGCGGCCATCTCGACCCCGGGCTCAGAGACGCTCAACTCGCCCCCGGGTGCGTTGAGGCTGATCGGGAGCTGGTAGATCACGGCAGCATCGACGGAAGTCGCGGGCGAAGGATTACTCAAACCTGCCCTATCCGTGACAGCGTTCGCGCCCAGACCAAGGCCGATAGTTCCTGCCGCGTTTGCGCGCACGGCCACTGCCCAGCGCGTATTCTTATCCGCGCTCGGGTTGGACGGCGTCACGCTGAGCACCTCGGCTCCGACAGACGAGCCTGTGAGCTCAAACGCAGACGGAGTGAGCGCTCCATCCGCGAGCGGCTCCGACGACCTCACCTGGAATGTGATCGTCCGGTTGAATGTGGGGTCGTTCTGGGTCCCAGCTTGTTCGACCCACAGCTGAGGGCCGCTTTCGTCGGCTCCAGAAATTGATATCGTCCGCGACAGGGGGGAAACCGCACCGGACGCATCCACCGTTTGGAGGCGAAGATTCTGGGCGCCTCCCGAGTAAGGGTACGTCAGGACGATACCCTCGGGCGCCCAATCTGTCGGAGCATTGATCACCGCGCGGCCCAGGTAGGTCTCTGCGCCGCTACTTGTACCGGCGAAGGCATCAACGCTCATCGGATACGTCGGCTGAGTTCCTCCCGTCTGGGGCTTTTGCACCGTGACCGCGAGAACGTTGCTACCACCGGGCTCAATCTGGGCACCGGACGGGAAAACCGTGCGAATATTCGCAGCATTATTCAGGTAGATAGGATTTGCCGCGTTTCCGGGGAGTTCTTGTGCGTTCGTGCCTCCGGAGGTCCAGCCTCCGCTGTTTGAGAAGGTGTTTCGTTCGACCCCGGTTGCGGCCCCTGCCCCCGCGCTTGCGGATGAGGTTACGGCAATAATTTGCCCCGTCGCGCCCCTATTCCAGCCAATAAATTCGTTATCGGATACCGTGATCCCGGTTGTGGGCTGAGAACCTGTGTTGATCTCCACAGCCGCGCCGCCCGGAACCCAGGAGCTTTCGTTGGTAAATGTATTGTGGTGGATACTCAGTTCGCCTCCGGGCGCGAGGGGCTGTGTAATCCGGATGCTGTTGTTCTGGCCGGAGCTGATGAGCGAACTCGGGAGTGTATTGACAAAACGGTTATAAGCAATCTCAGTTTTGCCGCCAAAGCTGATTCGGTCGCCGCTAATCGGCACGTTTGAATCGTAGCTCTGACCGCTCCGGAAATCGGCGAATGTTGTCCCCGTGATCACAAGATCGTCGAGCCCGATGACACCACTATCCCATTTTCCTATGCCGTAGTAAATGTTTTCGGTATTGCGATTTTCCCACGAAAATACGGAGTCCTCTACGGTGAGGCCGTGAACCGGTTCCGAGAGGTTGCCTACCTGGGAAAGCAGGTTAATTCCTGCCCTGTACATGGAGTCGATCGTAACGCCGCTCACGCGCGTGTTTCGAGATCCGCCAAGCACGCTAATTGCTCGCTCGTTGGCTGCTTCTTGCCCGCTACCAGGCGCGCCATTCGAGATTCGACCATTCTGGATAAGAAGGTTCTTCGCAGTTTTCCCGACGGAAATGCTACCTTCCGAGCTGATGAGATCGGAAAAGTTACGAAAGACTTGATCGGAACCGGTAAACGAGATTGCATTTCCGACGAAGATGTTATCGCCTTGCGACTTGATTGACAGCCTGTTTTGAAGGTCGATAACAACGTTGCCGTCGAACCACAGGACAGAACCAGATCGATCAACATCGACCGCGCCGCCCACGATGTTGTCCATGTTCGCTGCGCCCTGAATCATCCCGGCAAAGTTGGTCGGGGTATTCGCCGCGCTATTTGCGAGCAGGAGTGTACCGGTGTTCGCGTATGTGCCATTCAGCTGTCGAATCGAACCTTGTGCCGTGGGTGAGGCGAGGGTAATCAGATCTTGTCGCGCAGGATCTGCAGTATGGCGCGCATTTGTCTCCTGCGCCGCAGCCAGGAGTGTACAGCCAGAACCGTACGTGACTTCTGTGGCGCACACCCCGTCGCCCGGGGTTACATCGGGTATCAAACGTACGTCGTTCACTCGAAAGACAGCAGAGAAAGAGCTTGTTGGCTCTTCAGCCATCGCGCTTTGCGGGCCGGACCCGAGCAGAGGAAGCGAGAAAACAGCGACGGAGGCCACACTAAGAATGACGCCGCGGGCGACAACACGCACAACTTTTACCCTCGCGCTTATCGAAAGCCGTCTGGCGTTTCGCTTCATCTGTTTAGGGTTCCCCTCTGGAATGACATTTCTCAATAGTGTGTGGTTGAACATTCAGCTACCCCAAATCGGTGACGAGCGGGGCGCCAACCCTAGTCCCGTTTTCCCCTGTATACAGTGCTGTTACGGGCCACGAACCCGGCGACGACGCAGAGCCGGAGTTCTGGAACAGCCTGATCCTCTCGATACCCGTCGGCGCGGTGAGATTATGTGCAAATGTCGACCCATCGGTGATAACAAGAGAGCTATCGGGGATTGCGTTCACCACAACAACAAGGTTTCCGTTGCTCCGATCGGCGGCAACGGACGGTGCCACCAAGTCGAATGAGGTCGCCTCGGAGGGGGCGCTCACGGTGAGGGCCGCAATCTCTGTCTGTCTGACCACCAGAGAATTGGCTCCGATGACACCGCCCCGATTAGCGGTAACCGACCACGTTCCGTCTGCATCAATACCGCTATTGTTAGCGATGCCGTTGATCAAAACGCTCACGGTGGCTCCGGGGATTCCTGTCCCCGACACAATCGGCAGGTACCGAGACTCGCTCGTATCAACAGAGTTCACAATAGGTGGTGCCAAAAATTCTGCGTTTCTTACCAGAAAATCACGAGTGGATGCCTCAGAACGAGGATGCCCGTCAACATCCTGATACGCGCGGACTGTGTATGACCCGTCGGGCACCATGTCCACGGACGCGGACCATCCTCCGCTGGCAGCTGTCACCACTGAAATCTGCTGATGCGGTATCGAATTACCCGACACAAAAAGGGTCACGGTGGACGATGGGGTCGCATAACCGGTCAGCAACGGTGCAGCACTGGCAAATGTGGTGCTCTCATCAAAAGAGTATTCGGGGGCATCGGCAGCTGCGATCTGGGGAATGGACACGAGAGCTGCCCTCACCGCATCCTCGGGCCGATCGGTCCAATCTTCGCGTCCGTCATCATCACCCGGATCCATAAACGGCGCTACAGGCTGGTCGACATCAGGGCTAGCACTTGGCTGGCTCGAAGCAGGAGGAAGCCCCTGGGCAGGTTGCGTTATGTCGTTGTTGCCCCAGGGAATAACGACAGCTGAGACTATTGCGCCAACCGTTACCAAGCCTGCTCCGGCCAGGAGAACAGCTTTCGTCGAGACGACTTTAACAACCCCCGTGGTTACGGGGTTGGCAATTTGAGCGGCACTTGCCGCAGTGCCATGCGCCGACAAGAGGGTTGACAGGCCCGTGATGCCGCCACCAGCAAGAACGAGTGGAACAATCGTTGAGTGCAAGCGCGAAGCTGTCAACTCCGCCTCCGCAAGAACACGGGGGCACCTCTGGCACACCGCGAGATGGGCCTCGACCTTGGCGTGATTACGCGGAGAAAGGTTCTTAAGTGCGTAGCCGGGGAGCCTATCGATATTTTCTGCGCATTCCGCGGGAAGATCCTTATCGCTCAGGTGTGCACGAATCCACGACTGACGGAGCCCCTCACGAGCTCTAAATGCTAGGGCAGAGACCCCGTTCGGCTTCATATTGAGCCTGGCGGCAATCACTTGCGGCTTAAGACCGAGCACTTCCGTGCACCACAGAATTTCCTGCCATGCGGTAGGAAGCGAGCTAAAGGCCTCTTTCATCAATGATCGGTCTGCTCGATTATCCGAGTCATCGTCGATCTGCGTGAAGCCGCTGTCCTCGGGAACCTCATTCAGATCAACAAGAGACCGCTGCTCATTGCGCCAACTATTTGCGATATTACGGATAGTCACCTGAAGATACTTACGGAAGGCCGTCTCGGGGCCCTTCCCCTGACTCAGGGCTATAAAAATTTTCGCGTACGCTTCCGCAACAACGTCGTTAGGGTCCAGCTCGCGAATAAAGTAGCGCGCGCTCGCAACACCGGCCGCCGAATGACGCGCCCACAGAACTGCATATGCCGCCCGATTTCCCTCACGGGAAAGATCGAGGAGCTCAGCGTCAGTTTTGAGCGCTAGGTCGTCACGATCGGCCCCGAGAGGCAAAGAGATCTCATCGTTCTCTGTATCATCACTCGCAGGCAGAACAATATGCTCATTAACCACAGAAATACCCCTCTCATATATCTTGATTGACCAGAACTCGTTTTATGACGCGATAACGAAAAACTTTTCATATGCCCCTCGGCACACGAGCCATCAACGAGTAAGACCCCTAATTCCCTAATATCTAGTAGACACCATCAAGCCTGAATTTAGCTGTGAATGAGTGCACTCAACCTTAGCTTAGGGTAAAAACAGAACGAAATATGTCGAGAGCACAATCAGGCTCCTCAGAGGCCCACGCCTCAAGCGCCACGGTTCCGCGAAATCCCGTGTCGGCAAGTGCCTGCGCAATTGCCGGATAATTAATCTCGCCGGTTCCCGGTTCACAGCGACCCGGGACATCCGCCACTTGAACCTCACCTAGGAGGGGCGCGGCTCGACGCACGAGCTCAATCAGGTTTCCCTCCCCGATTTGAGCGTGGTAAAGGTCGAGGTTGAGCCTGAGGTGATCGGTAGCAACGGCATCCACCAGCGATATGGTATCCGCAGCTTTCGCGAACGGAACCCTGGGATGATCCACCAGGGTATTCAAGTTTTCTAACGTAAACACTCGATCAGCAGCAGAGCCAAGTGCCGCGATCCGTCGGAGCGTATCCACTGCGCATAACCACTCTGCACCTGTCGGAACCTCCAATTGAGGGCGAACCGGTAAACCGCTGGGATCGAGTCCCGTCCCGTGCAGGTTCAGTCGGGCGCAGTCGAGTACAGCCGCAACCTCAAGGGACTCCGCGGCGGAGGCAAGAATTTCCTCGATGCCGTCATCGTCCGTCAAGTTTCCGGTGATGTATCCGGTCATCGACGAGAATGTCGCCCCCGTAGCAACCAGGGCATCGATATCCTTAGCCGTCCAATCCCAGATCTCCACCTCAAAGCCGCGCTCTGTGAGGAGCTCAACTCGTTCGACGAATGGCCTGTCGATGAAGACCATCTCGGCGCAGACAGCAAGGGAGAAGGTCACCCCACGATATCCTCGAGTCGCACGACGCGTCCCTCCCGCAGGCTGAGCTGGGCGGCAAGCGCACACACGAGGGCTGCGCGACCATCCTCGAAAGACGGAGCCGGAGTGCCAGACGTGCGCGCGGCATCCAAAAAGTGATCGAGCTCAAACGCGTAGGCGGCCGCGTATCGCTCAAGGAAGAAATTCTGGACCGGGCCCTTCACATCGGTGGCGGTTTCGCCGTGCAGAGATACGGTCGTGTCGCGCTGGTTCTCGGCCCGCAACGCGCCGAGCGATCCAAACGCCTCTATCCGCTGATCGTAGCCGTAGCTGCAATGCCGCGAATTCACGATCTGGCACTGCACACCGGCCGCGTTGGTCACAATGACGGATGCCGTATCGATATCCCCTGCGGCCGCGGCATCCTCGCTGAACAGCGCGCTACCCGTCGCGAAGACTGAGACGATATCGCCCAGGAAGAACCGGGCCATATCGAAGTCGTGGATCGTCATGTCACGGAAGAGCCCCCCGGAAACGGCAATATAGTCCGCGGGCGGCGGCGCAGGGTCGCGGCTTACGATACTCAGCTGTTCGAGCGTGCCGATTTCACCGGACGCGACCCTCCGATGAATCTCGGCAAAGTTCGGGTCGAAGCGGCGGTTGAAGCCGACCATGACCTCATCAATAGCGGCGGATGCCGTGGCCCGCGCCCGGTCTATCACCTCAAGTTCTAGGTCGAGCGGCTTCTCGCAGAGCACCCGTTTGCCCGCGTTGACCGAGGCCACCGTGAGCTGCATATGCGTCGGAGTTGACGACCCCACGAGAACCGCCTGGACCAGGGAGTCGCCGAGCACGTCATCCGGGTTATCGGTAGCCTGAGCCCCGTACAGCGCGGCGAGCTCGCGGGCCGCATCCAGACGAGGATCGCACACCCAGAGGAGCTGGGCACCCGGGTTGGTCGCGATATTTGCTGCGTGTACCTGTCCGATGCGGCCGCAGCCGAAAAGACCGATACCGAGGGTACTCTGTGTCACGTTCTAGCTCTTTTCTGCGGAGAGTGTCGGGTCAGCAGCTGATCCGCTGCCGATGTCAGCCCGAATTGTATCGACGATGTCGAGAGTGGCATCGTCGAGATCGGCGCCGAAGGTTTGCAACTCGTGCACGAGTTCTGCGAGCTCGGCCCCTCCGGCCATCATACCGGTGAGCTCCTCGAGAGTGACCTCTGCTTTTCGATAGTATCCGATGCTTTTGCCGCGTTTGAGCAGCAGGAATCGATCACCGACAGGATACGCGTGATGCGGATTGTGGGTAATGAAGACCACGCCGAGTCCCCGATCACGCGCCTGGATGATATACCGGAGCACTACCCCTGATTGTTTCACACCGAGAGCCGCGGTGGGTTCGTCGAGGATCAGCACCTTTGCGCCAAAGTAAACGGCACGGGCGATGGCCACGCATTGGCGTTCACCGCCGGAAAGCGTCCCGATGGGCTGGTTCACGTCGCGTAGGTCGATGCCCATATCGAGCAATTCCTTCTTCGTGGTTTCGCGCATGAAGTCGACATCGAGGTGTTTGAACGGCCCCCAGCCCTTTGTCACCTCGGAGCCGAGGAAGAAGTTCCGCCACACCGGCATCAGGGGAACGACCGCGAGGTCTTGGTACACGGTCGCAATCCCCCTATCCAGGGCTCGCCGCGGGGAGCTGAATTTTACTTCTTCTCCGCGCACACGGAAGGTACCCTCATCGTGCTGATGGAGCCCGGCGATGATCTTGATCAGCGTAGATTTTCCCGCGCCATTATCGCCCAACACGCAGGTGACCTCGCCAGGACCAACCTCGAGGGTGATTCCGCCGAGCGCGATGATGTTCCCATACCGCTTGCCCACGTTCTCGAGTTCAATAAGGGCGGGCTGTTCTGGCAGACCAACAGCACCCGTCCTGGTATCGTAAAAACCCTTAGCCATTATTTTCGTCCCTTCGCTGCTCGCCGCTGAAGCATGAGGTTGAATACTGTTGCACCGAGGAGCATCGCGCCCAGGAAGAACTTGAGCCAATCGGGGCTCCACTCTGCATACACAACTCCCTTGAGTGACATTCCGTAGATGAGCGCTCCGATCGCGCCACCTATCGCGCTTCCATAGCCGCCCGTCATGAGGCATCCGCCGACAACGGCCGCAATAATGTACAGGAACTCGTTGCCGATTCCCTCGCCCGATTGCACCGTCTTGAAGGCAAAGAGCTGATGCATCGCCAGGATCCAGGCGCATAGGCCCACCCCCATGTACAGGCCGATCTTGGTCTTCACCACGGGAACCCCCACTGCGCGGGCTGCATCGGCTCCGCCGCCGCTCGCGTAGATCCAGTTGCCCACGCGGGTACGCTGAAGAATCCAGGTCGCGACTATCACCAGCGCGATCCAATAAAACACGGTGATCTTGATGTTCACGCCAAAGACTGGAATCTCGGTCGCGAAGATCGCGGCGGCCGAGTCAAACCCGATGTAGTTCTCTATGGAGGGGGATGCTACGCCACCGGTAATCATCTTGGTCAGCCCCAGATTGATACCAGTCAGCATGAAGAACGTCGACAGGGTCACGATGAAGCTCGACAATTTAGTCTTGGTGAGCAGCCAGCCGTTGATGAATCCGATCCCGAGCGAGAACGCCAGGGCGATGAGCACCCCGATCAAAACATGCGCCTGGAACCAGTACACGATGAGCGCCGCGGTGAGCGCGCTGCTAATTACGGCCACCCCGGCAGAGAGGTCAACCTCTCCGCCGATCATGAGCATGGCCACGCCGACGGCCATGATGCCCACGGTTGATGAGCCGTAGAGGATCGTCGCGATCGATGTCGGCTGGGTAAATACCGGAGACGCTATCGCGAACACGGTAAAGAGAACGAGCGCTGCGGCGAATGCCCCGATCTCTGGCCTGGTAAATAATCTACTGAGAAGGGATGCGGAACGTATCCTTTCATCATTCTGCGGTGTCGTTGCAACCGTTGCAGTCATAATATGTTTCGTCCTCGTCCGGGTTGTAGTCGTGGTGCGGGATCTCAGCGAACGCTAGCGCGTACCGTTTGCCGCAAACTTGGCCACGTCATCCGCCGTCTCGGAGGTGATGATCTGCGGGCCGGTGAGCACGGTCTTGCCTCCGCCGAGCATATTTCCGTTGGTCTTGTAGAGCCACAGGTTGTCTACGCCCTGGTATCCCTGGAGGTAGGGTTGCTGATCTACGATGAATTGAATCTTGCCATCTTGAAGAGCCTTTATGGCGTCGGGATTCATGTCGAAGGTGGCAATTTTAGCTTTGCTCCCGGTATCTTTCACCGAATCGATTGCAGTCATGGCAAACGGTGCCCCCAGCGTGACCACGTAGTCAATGTCGGTGTTGGTCTGGAGCTTAGAGGTGATGGTCGACGCGACGTTGGTCATGTCGACGCCGTTGACGTAAACCACCTCGAACTGCCCGGTGAATGTTTTCTTCACGCCCGAACAGCGACTTTCGTGGCCGATATTTCCCTGCTCCTGAATGACACAGATGATTCTTTTGGCACCCTGTTCATTAAGTTCTGTTCCGGTCGCTTCTCCCGCGACGCTCTCATTCTGCCCGAAGTGCGCGAGCGCGCCCATCGCCTGCCATTCGTCCTCACCGGAGTTAATGCTCACGACGGGTATGCCCGCGGCAGTCGCTGCCTTGACGGCACCTGACATAGCATCTGCTTTGGCGAGCGTCACGATGATCCCGTCTACCTTTTGGTCGATGGCCTGCTGAACCAGTTGCGCCTGCTTTCCTCCGTCAGGGTCAGAGGAATAAAGGAGTTCGACATTATCTTTTTGCGCGGCTATCTCTGCGCCTTTTCGGACGATGTCCCAGAAGGTGTCCCCAGGCGCGGCGTGTGTGATGAGCGATATTTTCATCCGCGGCGTATCAGCAGCGGTGCCCGAGCCAGCACCTGCCCCCGTTCCTGAGCCTGTCTGTCCGATAGGACCACCGCACGCGACGAGTCCTGCAACAAGCCCAACGGCGACTATCGCTGTAATGATTCGTTTTATCCATGAAATTCTCGTTTTCGTATTCACGATTTTCCTTCTCCACAGCTCTGTGTTGATCATTTACGACAAGCGGTACGGCATCTCGGGCCGTTTATTTGTTAAGACAATATGATGTCATGTTTTTCTTCTTTTGGATACCACTACCGGATAAATATTGCGGCCACAGTCTAATCGATATGCCTAAAACCGAATCCCCCGCGGATGAGGTCGACGGCGCACTGCACTCAAGCACTCTCGCTAAAACTCATCAATCCACACACCCTACAGATTATCGACAATGCAAGAACCTTTGAACTTACGCCTCCTGTACAGAGAAGCGCCTCAGCTAGAGTAAAATTTACTTCTTATGGGTAAAACAATGCCCAGGGAACAAAAGGAAACAATGAAGAAGGACATATTAAAGGCCGCGAGCGTAATCGCTCTAGCCGCCGTGGGTATCATGGGGGCAGGCATCTCAGCCTCGCAGGCAGCCTCCATTCAGAACGTTTCACCGGGTGACCCCATCGACTTTGCAGATGCTGAGTTTCGTTCTTGCGTAGCTCTCGCACTTGGTCTCTCCGATACCGCAAGGATCACTCCGCTGGATATGGCGACGCTTGAGGTGCTCCCCTGCGGATTTGGCGAGATTCACAATATCTCCGGCATTGAATACGCCAAGCATCTGAAACGTTTTTCAATCAACAACAACAAGATCACAGATCTCACTCCTTTAGCAGGCCTTACCAAACTTGAAAATCTAGACGTACAGTCAAACAAGATTTCAGATATTTCTCCCCTGGCAAATCTATCGAAGGTGACCACGCTAGGGCTTTCTGATAACTCCATTTCGAATATCGATGCTCTGGCAAGCCTGACAGCTATGGATTCTCTCTATCTGAACGAAAACCAGCTGACATCTCTTGCTGCGCTTTCTGGCATGACAAAACTTACCCACCTCACCGTAAACGACAATAAAATCGTCGACACCAGCCCACTGTCCGGCCTGTCCCAGCTCTGGGTTCTTGAGGCCTCACGCAATCAAATATCTGATGTCGCGCCGCTGGTAGATTTGGGTGCCCTGAAATTTTTGTATGTGGATGGAAACAAGATTTCAGACATTTCGGCGTTTGCAAATCTCGACAGCTCAACCGTACTGGAGCTGAGGCTAAACGGGAATAACATTTCCGACATATCCCCCCTCGGGAGCCTCACAAGCTTGCCCGATCTTCGACTGGCAAACAATCAGATTAACGATATCTCACCGCTGGCTACGCTCTCGAGCCTACGCAGGCTCGAGCTGACGGGTAACGACATTTCCTCAATCGCTCCTCTTGCGGGCATCACGCGCCTGGGGACATTGAGACTCGGCTCGAACCACATTGCAGACATTTCACCGCTTGCGAACCTCACACGGTTATCCACTCTTGACCTCACGGGTCAGCAAATTGTTGCAGCTGACGCACTGTCCGGCGACCCCGTGGCAAACCCCTTGAAAAACGTTGACGGTTCTGCTGTCGCACCCCGGGATAAGCTCTTCTGCTCCGACACAACGTGCGATACCCTGACATACCCCACTGCAGGTTCTGATGTATCCATCGACTGGGACACCAGCGCTAGGGCAGGAATGATAACCGCACAGTTCAGCGGTTCGTTGAAGCGCAACGTGCTACCCCCCACACCAGGGCCATCGCAGAGCCTCACTCCCGAGCGCACCGATGTCGCCGTCGGTGGCCAGCAGACAATCAGCGCAGCCGGATTCACGCCTGGCGCATCGGTGACGTTTAAGATGGAGCCGGGTTCGATTGACCTAGGTTCTGCGATCGCACAATCGAACGGCGTAGCAACGATAAGCTTTTCGATTCCCGCGGGAACATCCCCGGGTGCGGTTACCGTTGTTGCGACCGAGGGTGCATTAAGTTCGAGCACAACATTCAACGTCAGCGCAGTACCCACTCCAGAAAAACCGAAGTTTTCCCTCGGATTCAGCGAGTTGGCCCCCGGACAACATGGGACGCTGAGCGTAAGCGGATTCATACCGAACGAGCCAGTTGCCTTCGTGATGCATTCGGATCCCGTTGATCTGGGGTCGGTGAACGCAGACCAATCAGGTGTCGCCACACTCACCTTCATGGTTCCGCTTGACACGCCAGCCGGAACGCATCACATTATTGTCACTCAGGGAGAGACAACGGCTAGCATAGGTTTCACAGTCTCCGCGAAACCGGTTAATCCCCCCGTGGATGAAGACACCACCTCAGACACTCACTCGAATACAAGCGCAAACGCAACGGCAGTTCGCGTAGCGGGCGCTGCAGGAACGGCTTCTCTGGTAGCTACCGGGACAGAGGAGAACCTTGCTGCTTTAGTCTCTGCCGCAATGCTGATGCTCGGGGCGATCATTCTCGTCGGACTCTCCATCCGGAGAAACACCAAGCAAAGCTAAGTAGGTAGCTACCCGGCATACATGCTTGGGTTGAACAGGAAGGCCGTTGGGAAGTGAGTTTCACTCACGTCCCAACGGCCTTCCTAATTTCGCAACATCCGCAGTGATATAGCTATACTTATGTGGTCTGACCACACGTAAATCCTAGTCATCTACGCGAAAGAATCGACCTGCCATGACAGCAGACAACCAGCATCCTCCTCACGGCGAAAAAGCCTGGGAACTTGTGCTCGGCCACGTCGAAAAACAGCTAGCTACCGGCGCACTCAACCCCGGCGACAGGCTACCGGGAGAACGAATTCTGGCCGTGGAGCTGGGAGTGGGGCGGTCATCCGTTCGCGAGGCCATCCGCGTGCTCGACGCACTCGGGCTCATCCGTACCCAGACCGGCTCTGGTCCGTCAGCGGGAGCCATCGTCGTGTCGCGCCCGTCCGGCGGCATGAGCATGCTCATGCGACTGCAGGTGGCAGCGCAGGGCTTCGCGGTCACCGACGTCGTCAAGACCAGGCTTATCCTGGAATCCGCGGTAGTACGCGAACTGGCAGAGACCCCGAGCGCGCACCTCGACGAATCCCACGAACTACTCGCGGTAATGGACAACCCTGAACTCAGCCCGACCGAATTCCTCGTTCTGGATGCCCAATATCATCTTTCGCTCGCCCAAGCCACAGGAAACGAGGTGCTCGCCGCAACCATGGCCGGATTGCGAAGCGCGATCGAACACTACGTGATCGAGGCATCCGCGAGTATACCTAATTGGGGCGCCACCCGACTGATTTTGCAGGAGCAGCACCGGAGCATCCTGCAAGCGATTCAATTAGGGGATGCCGTGCTCGCCAATTCCCGGACCGCCGCGCACATAGAGGGTTACTACACCGAGACGCGCCTGCACGAACACAGCCGGACAAACACACCCACGCACAACTAGAACGAAAAGGACAATCATGATTCAACGTCGATTCCCCAAACCGCGCGACCTCGCACCACTCATGCAGTTCAAGACGCCGGAGCTCAACGGCCGCAAGCGCCGCCTCGACAAGGCCCTCACGATCTACGACCTGCGCGATATCGCCAAGCGGCGAACACCGAAGGCCCCGTTCGACTACACGGACGGCTCCGCCGAGGCCGAGATCTCGCTGGCACGGGCTCGACAGGCGTTTGAAGATATCGAGTTTCATCCCGCAATCCTGCGCAACGTCGAAAATGCCACGACCAACACAACCGTGCTGGGCGGAGAAGTTGCCATGCCGTTCGGTATCGCGCCGACCGGTTTCACCCGGATGATGCAGACAGAGGGCGAGATCGCTGGCGCTTCGGCGGCTGGCGCGGCGGGCATCCCCTTCGCGCTGTCGACCATGGGCACCTCGTCGATCGAAGACGTCAAAGCCGCAAACCCCAACGGGCGGAACTGGTTCCAGCTCTATATGTGGAAGGACCGCGACCGATCGATGGCGCTCGTGGAGCGCGCCGCCGCGGCCGGCTACGACACGCTGCTGGTCACGGTCGATGTGCCGGTCGCCGGGGCCCGCCACCGCGACAAGCGCAACGGGATGTCGATCCCGCCGGCCCTCACCCCCGGAACCGTCCTGAACGCGCTGCCGCGCCCCTGGTGGTGGATCGACTTCCTCACCACCGAGCCGCTCTCGTTTGCCTCGATCGACAGGTGGTCGGGCACGGTCGCAGAGCTGCTCGACACCATGTTCGACCCGACAGTAGACTTTGACGACCTCGCGTGGATCCGCGACCAGTGGCCCGGCAAGGTCGTGGTCAAAGGCGTGCAAAATATTGAGGATGCCCGCAAGCTCGCCTCGATGGGCGTGGACGGCATCACCCTCTCGAACCACGGTGGGCGGCAGCTCGACCGGGCACCCATCCCGTTCCACCTGCTGCCGGAGGTGGTGCGCGAGGTCGGTTCCGACCTCGAGGTGCACCTCGACACGGGCATCATGTCGGGCGCGGATATCGTGGCCTCTGTCGCTCTCGGAGCGCGCTTCACCATGATCGGGCGCGCATACCTGTACGGCCTGATGGCCGGCGGGCGCGAGGGCGTCGACCGCGCCATCGAGATCCTGCGCAGCGAGATGCTCCGTACGATGAAGCTGCTCGGAGTGAACGAGCTGGCGGAGTTGGGCCCGCAGCACGTGACCCAACTGCAACGCCTGATGCCGCGCTAAGCCTGCCGCGCCAGCTCCAGCGCGGCCCCAACTTCGAATACCGTCCGCTCGTCCCACGGGTGGCCGACGATCTGAATCCCCGTGGGGATGCCGATGTCAGCCATACCGCTGGGAACGGCGAGCACCGGGCATCGATTCGCAATATTAAAAGGCACGGCCAGGTGCGCCTCCCAGTAGTGTTCGACGTGGCGAAGGCCCCGCTGCGGATCGTCGAGCACAATCCCGTCCGGGTAAGTCTCGCCCGCGACCAGCCCGGGTGCGGCCGAGGCCGGGCACACGAGAGCGTCATAGCCGCGCATGGCTTCGGCCAGCTCGCGTTGCAGCCGAGCCTCCCCCGCGAGCGCGTCGAAATAGCTCCATGCACGACCCTGCGCCGTGGCGACATCGATAAAGCGGCGGACGTAGTCGGCGGCTCCGGTTGCGCGGGAGCCACCATCGGCCCCATCGAGCGCGGCCTCTAAGCCCGGTACGAGAATCTGCGAGTAATGCGTGAGTGCGATACGCATGATCTCGGCGCTCGTCCAGGGGAGGGCGATCTCTTCGACTGTGGCACCGGCATCCCTCAGCGAGGCCGCCGCGGCGCGCGTGTTTGCTTCCACGTCCGACGCGACCGCGTAGTCGCCCAGCCTGATGCACAGGGCGATACGCTTGCCAGCGAGGTCTCCCGTGTAGGACAGGGGCAGCGGCTCCCCCTCCGGAACGCTCGCGTGGTCGCCCGAGTCCTTCCCTGCCATGACGTTGGTGAGCAGCGCCACGTCCGCCACCGTGCGCCCCAGCGGCCCGTCTGAGCGATAGTGGTCGGCGGCCAACGCCCCGGCCCCCGGAATCCGTCCATAGGGCGGCTTGTACCCGACGCATCCCGTGAAGGATGCCGGGAGCCGGGTCGATCCGCCAATATCGGATGCCGTCGCCAACGTTGCCATCCCGGCAGCGAGCGCGGCGGCGGATCCGCCCGACGAACCACCGGGCGAATACTCGAGGTTATACGGGTTGCGGGTGATCCCCCACAATGGGCTCTGGGTAAAAGTTGCGCAGCTGAACTCGGGAGTGGTCGACCGCGCGTGAAGCGCCCCGCCGGCTGCCTCGATCCGCCGGAGCACGGGATGCGACTCGTCGGCGAGCGGCACCCGCTCAAGCTGCAATCCGTTACTGAGAGGCTCGCCAGCGATGGCATGCTTTTCCTTCGCGATAACGGGGATACCCGCGAGCGCCCCCATCCGTTCGCCTGCGCTATACCCGCGCTCGGCCCGGGAAGCGGCTGCCAGGCCCCGCTCGAAGAGTCGGTTGCTCAGCGCGTTGACCTGCGGGTTCACGGCCTCGATCCGGGCTATCACGGCGTGCATGAGCTCGACCGGCGACAGCTCCTTAACGGCGAAGAGGCGCCGCGCGCTGAGGGCGTCGAGCGAGGCAAGATCACCTGGAGGAACCACGAACCCGGGGACAGCAATAGTCGCGCTCACGGCGCGCTCACCGCGACGGCACCTGCTGGCGTATGCGTATCCGAGGCCTGATCCACGACCACGCGGGCGGGCGGCAAAGCACCTCCCAGCAGGTCGAGGGTGACCTCGCGCAGCGCGTGAAGCCCGCGCAGCATATCGTCGTCGGTGGTAAATTCGCGCTCGCAATGAGAGACCCCGTCCACGCTCGGCACGAAGAGCATCACGGATGGCACTACGGTGTTCATCGCGACCGAATCGTGGCCCGCCATGGTGGAGATGCGCCGCGACGACAGCCCGACCCGGGCGGCTGCGGCTTCCGCGAGCTCAAGTCCGGCCTGCGGGAAACGCCTGATGGGCCGCACGTCGAAGTCCCGCACGCGAATGTCCAGGTTCTGTTCGGCCGCGACGGCGTCGATCCGTTCGACCAGCCAGGCACGGGCCGCGGCCACGATCTCCGGGTCCCCGCTGCGGATGTCAGCTACGAGATGCACCCAGCGGGGAACAACGATGGGCGAGTTCGGCTCGACGTCAAACTTTCCGACCGAAGACACCATGGCTTCCTCGGCAAACTCGCGCACCACGTCGTTCACGAGCAGCACGATTCGGGATGCCCCGACCAGGGCATCCCGTCGATCGGCCATCGCGGTCGCCCCGGTGTGCGATTGCTCGCCCACCACTTCGATGTCTAGCTTCTGCGTGTACCAGCTCTTCTCGACGACGCCGATATCGATGCCCTCACGCTCCAGGATGCGCCCCTGCTCGATGTGAATCTCGGCATAGCCGGCGACCTCGCCTGGGTTGCCCGTGCCCAGATAGCCGATAGCGTCGAGGGCGTCGCGCACGCTCACGCCGTCCGGGTCGGTCACCGCGAGCATCTCGGGGCCGCCGTAGATCCCCGCGAACACGGAACTTCCCATCACGCTGGGGGCAAAACGTGAGCCCTCTTCGTTGAACCAGTTCACCACCGCAAGGTTGTAAAGAGGCGGCTGGCCCGAGGCTATGACCCGCTCGTTAATATCGCGGGCGACGTGCAGCGCCGCGAGCACGCCGTAGGCCCCATCGAAGCGCCCGGCCAGCGGCTGGCTGTCCAGATGCGATCCGATGAGGATACTCGGCGCGCCCGGTGTCCATTCCAGCAGCGCGAAGAGGTTGCCAACGGCATCCTTCTCGATGCGAAACCCGTTCTCCTCCGCCCAGTTGACGAACCAGTCACGGGTGCGTTTATCGTCGGGCGTCGCAGCTTGACGCTCCACCCCGTTCGCTGGGGTCGCCCCGATGGTGGCCACGTGGTGGAAGTCGATCAGGAAGGCATTGTCTGGGGTTATCGGGGTCATCTTCGTCTTTCTATTTTTGGTGATGTTTTGGTTGTCTCTCGATGACGGATGCTCGGGGTCCTACCCCATCCGTCCCCGAGTTTCAGGCACCCGCGTAAACACGAGCAGCAGGAACACAACGACGGCGGCCACTGCGACGTAGATACCCGGAGCGTAGGGAAGCGCCGTCGCCCCGACGAGCGCCGTGCCGACGAGCGGTGCGGTCCCGCCGAATAGAGCGTAGGCAACGTTGTAGCTGATAGCTGCGCTGGTGAAGCGGGTCTTTGTCGTGAAGATCTCGACAAAGAAGGTGTAGCATCCGCCTCCATAGATCGTGAGGGGCAGCACAAAGAGGGCCTGGCCCAGCATGGCGAGCCCGACGTTACCGCTCGTCACGAGCAGGAAGGCCGGAATCGCGAGCACGGCAAGCGCTGCGGAACCCGCGATGAGCATCGGTTTGCGCCCAACCCTATCCCCGATGTAACCGCCGATGGGGAGCAGGATCGCGTAGAGACTGAGCGAGAAAGCCGTGATGAGCAGCGAGGTCTCTCGGCTCAGGTTGCCGCTCGTCTGCACGAAGGCGGGAAAGTAGCCCGACAAGAAGTAGAACCCCATCGCGGTGAGGCCGAGGACGAAGATGACCTGCAGCATCCGCCCTTTGTTTTCGCGAAAGGCCTCGCGCACAGGGCTGAATTCCTTAGGTTGTGCGCGTTCTGCCTCCTTGAAGGCCTCGCTCTCTTCGGTGCGCGTGCGGATCCATACCCCGAAGAAGGCCATTGGCAGCGCAAGTAGGAACGGGATGCGCCATCCCCACTCGGAATACGTTTCGCTCGAGAGCACGTAACCGAGGGTCAGGATGAGGCCGCTGGCGAAGACGGAGGGGAGCGCGGTCGCGGCTATGGTGGTGTTCAGCATCAAACCTCGCCGATTTACGGGCGCGTGTTCGAATACGAATGAGGGAGCTCCGACGGATTCACCGCCTGCCGAGAATCCCTGCACGAGCCGCAGGAATACGAGAAGCACGGGTGCGAGCACGCCGATGGTTGCGTACCCCGGCAGCAGGCCCATGCAGGCGGTGGCGCATCCAATCCCGAGGAGGGTTATCGAGAGTACCTTGCGGCGGCCGATGCGGTCGCCGAGCGAGCCGAAGAAGAGCCCGCCGAGGGGTCGGACGACAAAAGCGATGCCGTAGGTTGCGAACGTCGCGAGCAGCCCGGCGAGGGGGCTGGTACCGGGGAAGAACAGGTTCGCGAAGATCACGGCGCTGAGGCCATACAACGTAAAGTCGTAGAACTCGATGAACTGGCCAACGCTGCTGCCGAGGAGAACCCGTTTCTGCATTCGGGTGTAGGGCGTTCGGCTGTCGGTCGCACTATTCAGGGGGACGGTGGGGAGCGGTGCGGACGGGTGGGGGTCCGCGGCGTGTAGGGTGTGGGCCTGGGTTCTGGTCTGGGCGTCGGGGATGGTGTCGGGCAAATCCTGCATTGTCAGTTTCTCCTTCAAACACGTGTGCCGGGATGCTGCCGTAGCGCGGGTCAACGGTGACCCGCTGGCAACCAAACTTGGGTGCCCTTATTCTGCCCTCGCCCCGACCCATAGGTCTAATTGAAAATAGCTAACAGCCTGATCGAAAAAATCGATTGACGGATGCCGCGGGCAGCTAGATCCCCCGCCCCACGCATCCCCCCGCCCCACGCATCCCCCCGCCCCACGCATCCCCCCGCCCCGACCCCCAGCGTCCCCGCCCGTGCGGCGCAACATACGAGTTTCGGCCTGGCTTGTTCCGTTGGGCCCATCAGGTGCGATGGGCCCAACGGAACAAGCCAGGCCAAACGAAACAACGTGGGCCCAAACAGCCGGACTCACCACGTCCCAAGCAGCATAAACTCGACCCGAAACGCCAACGCAAAACCCCGGCCCGGCCCAACAACGTGGGCCAAACCGGGGTTCCAAGAGTTACGAGCAGCGCCTAGTCGGTGCCGAGGTCGAACGCGGCACGATCGAGCGCTTCGAGTCCGTGGTCGGTATGCACCGGCGCAACAATGGCCGAAGCATTCCCGGCTCCCGAGACAAGATCGCCCAGCACATCTGCAGCTGAGCCGAGGGTTCCGCGAGACGCGTACTGCTCCAGGCGGGTGCGCGAGTCGGAAATGTCAAGATTACGCATTGTGAGCTGACCGATGCGGTCGCCAGGGCCAAACGCGGATTCCGCGACGCGCTCCATCGAGAGGCGATCCGGGTGGTAGCTCAGCGATGGTCCCTCCGTGTTGAGGATCGAGTAGTCCTCGCCGCGGCGCAACTGTATCGTGACCTCGCCGGTGACAGCGGAGCCGACCCAGCGCTGGAGCGATTCTCGCAGCATCAGTGATTGAGGATCAAACCAGCGACCCTCATACATCAGACGGCCAAGCTTGCGACCCTGCGTGAAGTAGTTCGAGAGCGTGTCCTCGTTGTGGATCGCGTTGAGCAGGCGCTCATAAGCGATGTAGAGGAGCGCCATGCCGGGGGCCTCGTAGATGCCACGGCTCTTGGCCTCGATGATGCGGTTCTCGATCTGGTCGGACATTCCCAGGCCGTGGCGGCCGCCGATTGCGTTGGCCTCCTGCACCAGGTCGACAGCGCTGGTGAACTCGATGCCGTTGATGGCGACGGGACGGCCCTGATCGAAGCGAATGGTCACGTTCTCGGTTTTGATCTCGACCTCTTCGCGCCAGAACTGCACTCCCATGATCGGCTGCACAATATCAATGCCGGCGTCGAGGTGCTCGAGACGCTTGGCCTCGTGGGATGCGCCCCAAATGTTGGCGTCGGTCGAGTAGGCCTTTTCGGCCGAGTCACGGTAGGGCAGGTTGCGCTCGGTGAGCCATTCGCTCATCTCGCTGCGGCCGCCGAGCTGGTTCACGAACTCGGCGTCAAGCCAGGGCTTGTAGATGCGTAGGCGCGGGTTGGCGAGCAGGCCGTAGCGGTAGAAACGCTCAATGTCGTTACCCTTGTAGGTAGAACCGTCGCCCCAGATGTCGACGCCGTCCTCGCGCATCGCACGGACCAGCAGGGTTCCCGTGACGGCACGGCCGATGGGAGTCGTGTTGAAGTAGGTGCGTCCGGCAGAGGTTACGTGGAACGCCCCGCAGGCGAGAGCAGCGAGGCCCTCTTCGACCAGCTGGACCTTGCAATCAACCAGGCGCGACTTCTCGGCCCCGAATGCGAGCGCCCGGCCGGGAACGGCCTCAATATCGGGCTCGTCATACTGGCCGATGTCCGCAGTGTAGGTATAGGGGATAGCTCCGTTTTCGCGCATCCAAGCGACAGCAACAGACGTATCCAGGCCTCCCGAGAAGGCAACGCCGACTCGCTCGTTCACGGGTAAAGAATTCAGCACGTTAGACATTGCTCCAGACTAGCAGTCGCGACGCCGAACTCGTTATATTCGCTCAGGCCATGCGCCTACCCGGCCGCCTCATCGTTGAGCGAGTATTCCTCCTGGCACAGTTGCGCGAACGCCTCCATCCGCCGATTCCGGCGGGCACCTTTGGGGCGGGCAAGCCCGACCGTGATGGGCGGCAAATCTCCGTCAAGTTCGAGGAGCGTAAGCGATTTAGTGGGGGCGTTAAACCTCGCGCCCATCCGCTGATTGAGCACGGCATAACCGTGGCCGGCCGCAACAAAAGCACGCACCGTCTCGTAGCCGCTTGACCGGTAGCGCACCCGCGGAACAACGTTTGCCTGGCGGAAGATCAACTCGTAGTACTCGCGCGTGTGTGGCAGATCGAGCCATACCAGCGGCTCGTCCGCGAAGTCACCGAGCGATACGGGACCGGGGTCTTTTTTCGCGAGGGGATGCTCGGACGAAACTAACACGTGAGGGGGAATTACTCGCAGCGGGTCAAAGTCCAGGTACTCTGGCAGCCCCAAGTTGTAGGTGAGAGCGATGTCGCACTCCCCCGATTGCAGAGCCCGGTGAATCTGCGCCAGGTCAGCCTCGACGAGCGTGACCTCTAGCTGCGGATGCCGTCGCCCGCATTCGCGCAGGATCGCGGGCAACCGGGTGGGCGCGAGCGGCGCGAAGACGCCGACGCGCAGCACCCCGCTCAGAGTGTGGGCATTCGAGACGATGGCCTCCGCGAGTTCTTCAGCGTGGGCGAGGAAGACTCGCGCCTTCTGCACGAACTCGAGCCCCTCGGGCGTGAGGGTGAGCGTTCGCGCCTGTTGCCGGAAGAAGAGTTGCACTCCGAGCCCGGCCTCGAGCGAGGACAGCGCGCTCGACAGCGTCGACTGCGATACGTGTAGGCGCTCAGCTGCGCGGGTCATTGTCCCAGCTGATGCGATAGTCACGAAGTAGCGCAATTGGGTCAGGGTAAAAGGTGGCTCCATCCGGTACGTGTTAGGTCGAGGCATCCGTCTAGCGACATCCCATCGTCGCGTTCACCTGCTCCTGGGTCGGCGCACCATAGGCCCAGGTGCCGTTGCCTGGGCCGGTGTAGCCCATACCGATCGCCCAGGCGGTCGCCCAGGTTTCCAATTCACCACTAATCGGGGATGCATCGATCGCGGCGAGGCAGGAATCCTTCGTCCCGATCGCATGGCCAACCTCGTGTACGACTAGATCGCGAACCCCTTCGGGGCCATTCCACACGGTGGCAACGTTTGAGGAAAGCGTGATGAGAGCATAGCCGGGCTTATTAAACCACCACTGGGTGGTTCCGCCATATCCATCTGCTCCGCCTGTGCCGAATCCATTGACGACGGATTCCCATTCGAGGTCGAGAACGACACCACCGGAGATCGAGGCGGCGAATTGTTCTATGAGAACGCGATTCGCATAGTCGGGGTGTGATTTTGCAGCCTCCCTCGCAGTATTCGATTCTTGCACCTTCTTCATTGCAGATCCGTAAGCGGCAATTGCACTCAAAGTCGTCGACTCATACCAAGCCCAATCAGGTGTGATCCGAGCAAGCGCCTGGTTCAGCTCGATACGGGATGCGTTGTTGGCAGAGGGCGCGGCCGCCAGCAACGTGGTACTTGTGGGGCCTACGCTGGTGACCACCGCCTTTGCGTCACGACCGACGTCGCTCAGAGCCTGCGTTATTGAGGAAATCTTTGTTGACCGCTCTGATGTTGCCGCGTCGATTTTCTTGGAGAGATTCTTGATGCGATCAATCTCGTCGCGTAGGTCTTCCTCGTTTACACCTTCTGCGGGTTGCTTGTCGACCGTCGCAAAATTGGCATCCGCTACTTCCTCACCGGAGTCGAGCTCGGCCAGGGCCTTGCTACTGGCGACCAAGGCGGTGCGCGAATCTGTGCTCACAAACCCCTCTGGCGCATCCTTAAGAACCTGCGCGGCTGCCTCTCCCCGATCGGATGCTGTAGATAAGACATCCGGAAGTTGCTCATCGACCCGATCAAACTCAGCAACGGCGATGTTGTAATCCCTGGCTAAACGCATATACTCGCCCGCGAGTTGCTGCATAGTGACGGCTTTGACAGCAACAACCGCAACGAGGGTGAGTACGAGCAACGCAGCAAGAGATGATGATCCGAAGATGGCCCATTTGGCTCCGGTTGAGAGCCGCCGACGTGGTTGCCGCGACGGTTGGGGAGCATACTGCGAATAGGGCATCTGCTGGGGGTACGGCATCTGCTGGGGCGGAAATGCCTGGCCCGTGTTCGTAGGGGGGTAACCTGGCTGTGCCGGGGGCGGACCTGCCGGGAGTGGCGGCGTCCAAGAACCACTCTCGCCGTAGATATTCGTCATTGCTTGATTGTATTGCACCGCGGTAAGCAGGGGCATTGAATTTTTGTTGCCAGCTCAAGGAGTCTGAAGCTATATGAGCAGAAATCTGCCACAATGGCCTCCACCACTAACGCCCGGTGGTTAAGACTGCACCGACGAAAGGAATTCTGATGACACAGGCAATATCGCTCTCCTCCTACGGGGGCCCGGACGTCCTTACGCTCACGGACATCCCGGCCCCACAAGTATCACCAGGTCGGCTTCTCGTTCGCACACAAGCGACCGGGGTGAACTTCATTGAGACCTATCAGCGGGCTGGCGTCTACCCGGTCCCGCTGCCTTTTACTCCGGGAGCCGAGGGATCCGGAATCGTTGAGGCTGTGGGCGAGGGGGTAGACACATTTTCGGTTGGTGACCGAGTCACCACGACTGAGGCAAGTGGAACCTATGCCGAGACCTTTGTCGTAGATGCCGATCGCGCCTATCGAATACCGGATGCCGTCGACAGCGAAACCGCGGCAGCAGTTCCCCTGCAGGGGCTCACCGCCCACTACCTGTGCACATCAGCATATGCCGCCTCGGCCGGAGACGTAGCTGTGGTTCATGCTGGAGCCGGTGGCGTGGGCCTGCTGCTCACCCAGATGCTCGCGGCACGGGGCGTTACCGTAATCACTACGACCTCGACTGAGGAGAAAGCTGCACTCAGCCGGGAGGCTGGAGCATCTTACTCGTGTGGTTACCGAGGCTTCGGTGAACAGGTAAGGGAGATCACCGGTGGTGCCGGAGCGTCTGTCGTGTTTGACGGCGTCGGAAAAACAACCTTTGACGAGTCGCTTTCGAGCCTGCGCGTGCGCGGAACCATGGTGCTTTTTGGTGGCGCTTCGGGCCAGGTGCCGCCGTTCGACCTCCAACGACTCAACGCGGGCGGATCCCTCTCTATTACACGACCGTCTTTGGGCCACTTCCTACTCACAGCGGAAGAACGCGCCTGGCGATACACCGAGGTATTCAATTCCCTAGTTGAAGGCTCTTTGAAAGTCAGAATTGGCGCTCGTTTTTCACTTGAGGATGCCGGGGCCGCTCATCGGGCTCTTGAAAGTCGAGCAACCACCGGCAAGGTCATCCTCACTCCCCCGCGCTAAGCCTTGGCGGCTTCGATGTCAAGGCCACGCGGCACACCCGCATACCGACCCCGCACCCACCGCGCAGAACCCCTCCACG
>JBBAQX010000015.1:0-83016 GCA_040400085.1 Lysinibacter sp.
GGAGATTAAGTCTTCCTCGGGGAGAGCCGCTAAGAGTATTTTTCCCGCGGCGGTTGCGTGCGCTGGTAGCTCTCGTCCCACTCTGCTGGTCACGCGCATTACGTGAAGGGACTCGAAAGCAGCGACAAAGCGAACTTTTGTCCGGTTGAGTGTGGCCAGATGCACGGTCTCGCCTGTTGAATCTCGAAGCCTTCGCATATGGGGGGCGGCGGCTTTGATGCAGCGTTCCACCTCCGAAGCGTTTCGACTTCCCAGCATCAGGGGACCGAGCTGGTACTTTCGTCCTGGTTGTTCCTGACTGACGAAGTTAGATTCAACGAGTGTCGCGAGTAATCGGTGTGCCGTTGACGGACTGACCTCAAGGATCACGGAGATCTCTGATACCCCGAGCGTGGGGTGGCTCTGGAGTAGTTCTAAAATCTTGAGAGCCTGGCTGACTGATTGCAGGGTTTGGGTCACTCGCGTCTCCTATTAATTCCGTATAAAGGAAAACTTATCATTAAATTCCAATTGCAGGAATTAATGTGTTAGTTTTCATACACGTACCCCGATTTCAAAGAAGAGATAGAGAAGGATTGCTGCGATGAGACTGGCCACACTGGTGCTCGACCCATTGCCTGGAGGTCGGACCGTCACGACGGCTGCAGTCCAGCAGGGGGAAGCCTGGTATCGATTGGCAGCGTCGGATGTTGGAGAGTTCCTGCGCGATCCGCGTTGGCGAGAACGCGCGGAGATGGCTGCCGGACGCACCGAGGTCATCGAGAAGCAACGCTTCGGAACCCTCGTGCAGAACCCGGGCAAGATCTTTTGCTGCGGGTTGAACTACTCCGAACACATTCAAGAAACGGGGCGTGCGATTCCCATCTACCCCACTCTCTTTGCAAAGTTTGCGGATACTCTCTGTGGACCATACGACGATATTCGGCTCACGGGAGACTCTGCCAAGGTCGATTGGGAGGCTGAACTCGCCGTGGTCATCGGTCGCACGATCAGCAGGGGAAACGAAGCTGAGGCGCTGGAATCCATTGCGGGGTATACCGTGGCCAATGACATCTCCATGCGAGACTGGCAGCAGCGCACACTTCAATGGCTCCAGGGAAAATCATTCGACGCAACAACGCCTGTGGGGCCCGAACTCGTAACGACGGACGATCTTGACCCGCAGCGGGGACTCGATATTCGCTGTGAGGTAAACGGAGTCACCGTGCAGAGTGGAAACACCTCAACGCTGGTTTTCTCTGCCGTTCAACTCGTCTCGTACATCTCGCAATTCTCCACTCTTCGTCCTGGCGATATCGTGCTTACCGGTACCCCCGGCGGAATTGGCATGGCGATGGACCCGCCGCAATACCTCACGTCTGGAGACCGAGTCTCTACCACGATTGAGGGAATCGGAACGCTGTCCAACCGCATCCGATCCATCGAATATGAAAAATTATTGACACCTTAACCGCATTGAAAGGAAGAATACCCATGACCGAAACAACCGCAGTAATCGTCCCAGTAGTGACACGGGCGAACGAGCTCCAGGAAAACACGGGACAGTCCGGCGGGGCGCATCGCCTCTCTGGTGTTAGTATCCACAATTCGCCAGCTACGAAGATCTGGTTTGGGCGGGTGAGTAACGAACCTGGTTTCCGCTCGCTGCCTCATCACCATGGCGAAGCCGAAACCGGAGGGTACGTGCTCACCGGGCATGGTCGCATCTTCTTCGGTGAAGATTATTCGGAGTATGTCGATATGACGGCCGGGGACTTCGTCTTTGTCCCTCCCTTTATGCCTCATGTCGAGGTGAACATGAGTGTGACAGAAGAACTTGTCTGGCTCACCGCAAGAACTCCCGATAACATCGTGATCAATTTGGCCGATGTAGACGATTCCACTCTCACCGGATACCGCAGAGTATGACTCCGACACCTGCTCCGGTAGCTCCGTCTGGTACGAGTGCGGTGAGTGTTGCGCACGAGGCAACGTCTCAGCGTTTTCTCAATGCCATGAACCTCGTACCCGTCGAGGCGCAGGTCTTTGATCAAGCCTTCGAGGGAGTCACCCAACAGGTTCCTTGGCCAAAGGCCTATGGCGGCGATATGGTGGCCCAATCCGCATTAGCCGCGATGCGTTCGGTGGAGTCTGACAGGGAGCTTCACTCGATTCACGGCTATTTTATGAGACCCGCCGAAATCGGTGCCGTGGTGCGCTACGAAGTTGAGAGAATGCGTGACGGGCGAGGGTACTCAACCCGTCAGGTTCGCGCCTACCAATCTGGAAAAGCAATTTACTCGGCTTTGGCCTCGTTTCACGTTCCCGAGTCTGGTACGGACTGGGCGGATCAGGTGTCGGCTAATATTCCTGGCCCCGAGTCGTTGCCATCATCGGCGAGTGTGCTCGACGGCATTGACACAGAGGCGGCTCGGTACTGGTCGGCAGGGCGAAGCTTCGATATTCGGCATGTGAACGGTCCCGTCTATCTGACGGTTGACGGGGAACAGCATCCGTATCAAGCGGTCTGGGTGCGAGCTTTCGATCGATTACCGGATGACCCCCTCATTCACCGGGCGGCGCTCGCCTACGTCTGCGATTACACCATTCTCGAGTCGCTTCTTCGGGTGCAAGGGCATGCCTGGGGCGATGAAGGGCTTGTCACGGCAAGTCTTGACCACTCCATGTGGTTTCACCGATACGGTCGCGCCGATGAGTGGGTGCTATACGCCCAGGAAGCCGTCTCCATACAGAGGAGCAGGGGACTCGCCCTCGGACGGTTCTTTGACAGCGCTGGTAGCCTGCTCGCTACGGTCGCGCAGGAGGGAATGGTCCGCTCGCCCCACTAGCCGCGACGAGATATCACCGAGGCAAGGCGCCTCCTCTACTCGCCGTATTTCATGCGAATCCCCAGAATGCTTTCACACAGACAACGTAAGGAAGATGAATTATGAATCTCAGTGCAACGGCGCACGTTGATACCTTTACCGCAGATAATTTACCGCCCAGAGAGCAGTGGCCCGTGTTGGAATTTACTATTCCCGAGGTCAGGTATCCACCCATGCTCAATGCTGCTACTGAGCTAATTACGAATAGCGTTGCCCGTTTTGGTGCAGAGCGTGTTTGTCTGATGACTCCTGAGGGAGACTCTTGGACATACGGTGACCTTTTGCTTCGGGCCAACCAGGTAGCTCAGGTCCTGACGGAAGACGTCGGTCTTATCCCCGGAAACCGAGTTCTGCTGAGGGGGCCGAACAGCCCGTGGCTCGTTGCTGCGTGGCTCGGAGTTCTTAAAGCCGGTGGTGTTGTCGTCACAACGTTGCACGCTTTGCGGGCGAGAGAAATTGAACCCATAATTGAGCGTACCCAGCCCACAATTGCGATTGTTGATTATCGGTTTGCAGGTGATGTGTTGGCCGTGGCTGATTCGGCGCTAACGGTTTTATCTTATGGAGCGGATGACCCAGGTGACTTAGTTTACCGTTGTGGCGTGAAGAATGGGATCTTTCACGATGTGCAAACAGCGGCCGATGATGTGGCCCTTCTCGGTCCTACTAGTGGAACCACAGGTGTGCCCAAAATTACGATGCATTTTCACCGGGACATTCTTGCTAACGCTGATACGTTTGCGCGGTATATTCTCAAACCTCAGCAGGATGACGTTTTTGCGGGTTCTGCCCCGATCGCATTTACCTTTGGGCTGGGTGGCTCGGTGGTGTTTCCCCTTCGCTTCGGGGCGGCATCCCTGTTGGTTGAAAAGGCAACTCCGATTGAGCTGGTTGAACTCTGTCAGCCCAACGGAGTGACGGTATTGTTTACCGTGCCCACGGCCTATCGCGCGATAATGCGTGAGGAACGCGCGGATCTTCTTGTGGGAATACGGGTTGCCGTGTCGGCGGGGGAGCACCTCCCTCAGAGAGTGTGGCAGGACATCTATAATGCCACTGGGCTGCGTCTCATAGAGGGCATCGGATCGACCGAGATGCTGCATATTTTTATCTCGGCCCAGGGCGACGATATTCGCCCCGGCTACACGGGTAAGGCCATCCCCGGATTTCGTGCCACTATTCTCGATGCGGAGGGCAACGAGTTGCCGCCGGGAGAACTTGGACGCCTGGCTGTCATCGGACCAACCGGATGTCGATACCTCAACGATGAGAGGCAAGCGAACTACGTGTGCAACGGATGGAACGTTACGGGCGATACTTTTCGCGCTGATGAGGACGGATATTTTCTCTTCGAGGCTCGCGCGGACGACATGATAGTTTCTTCCGGTTACAATATCGGGGCTCCAGAGGTCGAGGGAGCGCTGTGCCAGCATCACGATGTACTTGAGAGCGCGGTGATCGCGAAACCTGATGCTCAGCGTGGCTCGCTCGTGGCTGCTTTCGTTGTCCTGCGTAGCGGGATTCGGGGCGACGATACCAAGCGCAAAGAATTGCAAGACTTTGTGAAGCAGACCATCGCGCCGTATAAGTATCCGAGAGAGGTTCACTTCGTTGATAGCCTGCCTCGAAATCCGAGCGGAAAACTACAGCACTTTCGGTTGCGAGAGCAACTGGCCGAACAATACGCACGCTAGGAAAGGATAAATTCATGCGCATAGCAGTGGTCGGAGGAGGCCCGGGTGGGCTCTATTTCTCCGCTTTAATGAAGCAGCTGAGTCCACAACACGACATCACCGTGTGGGAACGCAACGCGGCTGACGATACGTTTGGATTTGGGGTCGTGTTTAGCGACGAGACACTCGGCGGGATCGAAAATTCGGACACCGTCTTTGCCGCCCAGATGGCAGAACAGTTTGCCAGGTGGACTGATATCGATGTGCACTATAAGGGAGAGACACACACCGTCGGTGGGCAGGGATTTGCCGCAATGAGTCGCAAGGAGCTCTTGAATCTTCTGCAGCACAGATGTGCAGATCTCGGGGTCAACGTTCTCTTTTCAACGGTCGCTCCTGATGTGGACGAACTCAGCCGCGATTATGATCTGGTGATCGGTTCAGACGGTATCAACTCTCAGATTCGAAGCCGGTATGCTGAGTCGTTTAAACCGAATCTTGACCAGCGCGCCTCCAAATTCATGTGGCTGGGAACAGACCTGGTCTTTGAAGCCTTCAAATTCTTCATCAAAGAGACGGACTACGGTGTGATGCAGATTCACGGCTACCCGTATTCGGATCAGGGCAGTACCTTTATCGTAGAAATGCATCCCACGGTGTGGGAGCGGGCCGGTTTTGGCTCGAGTTCCGAGAAAGTCTTTCCGCCGGGAGTCAGCGATGAGGAATCAATTGCTAAGATTCGCGAGATTTTTGCCGAAGAGCTTCAGGGGCACAGCATCCTCGTCAATAATTCTCAGTGGCGCAGCTTTACCACCGTCAAGAATGAGAGCTGGCGACACCAGAATGTGGTCTTGATCGGGGATGCGGCCCATACCGCACACTTCTCGATCGGATCTGGAACAAAGCTGGCACTGGAGGACGCCCTCGCTCTTGCCGCCTGCCTGCACGAGCACGCCGGGGTCGATGAGGCATTGGCCGCTTATGAGACAGAGCGGCGACCAGCGGCAGATTCGATTCAGCGGGCTGCACAGGCCAGCTTGGAGTGGTTCGAAAACATCGCTCAATACGTTCACCAGAAGCCTGTGCAATTCTGTTTCAACCTGCTGACCCGCAGCCGCCGTATTACTCAGGATAATCTGAGGATGCGTGACCCGGAGTTCGCCGCCCGCGTTGAAGCCGCGTTCGCGAAAGACGGGACATCCGCGAGAGAAGGTGCCCATGCGCATCCGGCTCCAGCGATGTTCCAGCCCCATCGGATCGGGGCGATGGAACTGATCAATCGAGTGGTGCTTTCTCCGATGGATATGTATTCCGCGGTCGATGGTGTTCCCGGGGACTTCCACCTGGTGCACCTGGGTTCCCGGGCGATGGGCGGTGCCGGTCTTGTGATGAGCGAGATGGTCTGTGTGTCTGCGGACGGTCGGATAACTCCGGGAGATACCGGGCTCTATACCGATCAACAGGCGGATGCGTGGGCTCGGGTCGTTCGATATGCGCACTCTGCTTCTGCGGCCAAGATCGGCGTGCAACTGGGCCACGCTGGGAGAAAAGGTTCGACCCGTCTCATGTGGGATGGTATTGATCGACCCCTTGAATCGGATAATTGGCCGCTTGTGGCGCCCTCAGCGATCCCCTATAGCGAGGAGAATCAGGTTCCCCGCGAGATGACCAGGGCCGATATGGACACCGTGCGCGACGAGTTCGTCTCTGCCACGAGGCGGGCTGCCGCCGCTGGATTTGATTTTCTTGAGGTTCATGCGGCGCACGGTTATTTGCTGTCGTCTTTTCTCTCGCCGTTATCGAATAAGCGCACCGACGAGTACGGGGGGTCGATTGAGAATCGGCTGCGTTACCCGCTGGAGGTTTTTGCCTCTGTCCGTGCCGCCTGGCCAGAGGGCAGGCCGCTCGGGGTTCGACTATCCGCAACCGATTGGGACACCAACGGAAACGGAATTGAGGAGGCGGTACTCATAGCGGATGCGTTTATTACTCACGGCGCGCAGGTTATCGATGTGTCGACGGGGCAAGTGGTGAAAACAGAACGGCCCGCGTTTGGCCGCAGCTATCAGACTCCCTTTGCCGATGCCATCCGCAATCGAGTTGCAGCTCAGCGTAACGTTACTGTGATCGCGGTGGGTGCTATTGCCTCATCCGATGATGTGAACTCGATCCTGCTCGCGGGCAGGGCCGACCTGTGCGCCCTCGGGCGGCCGCATCTCTATAACCCGCACTGGACGTTGCAGGCTGCGGCTGAACAGGGATACGCTGGCGCCGGTGCACACTGGCCGAACCCCTACCGCGCGGGGCGTCGCCGCCCGCCGGCCTCTCGTACAGAGGCGATCCGCCCTCGCTTGGAGCTTGTCCGGTCCGAGCTGGATAAGCAACAGGACAATCATTTGCGCTGGACCCCTGGCCGTCTCGACGACCCGGTTCCAATCTAATAAGGGGCCGGGGGTGCTCTGCGCGCCCGGCCCGATCTCAGCTTTTAGCAACGACGCTAGCGATCCAGCTGTCTCGGGTCAGCTGGTTTATTCACTATTTATAAAGGAAGAAGTCAATGGCGACAGTATTCTCTCAGCCAGCATCACGATCGATGCCGCGGCCGACAGGCGATTTACGCAAACGCAGCGGGCTAACCGTGTTAGTTCTCTGCTTCGTGACGATTGTATTCGACGGATATGATCTTGTCGTTTATGGTTCAACCGTTCCTGCCATTCTTGAGTATGAGGCGTGGGGTGTCGATGCCGCGCAGGCTGGTTCTATCGGTAGCCTCGCTTTGGTGGGGATGCTCATCGGAACCTTGACAGTGGGGCTCATCACGGATCGACTCGGACGACGGCGCATTATGATCGGAGCTATTCTCTGGTTTTCAAGCTGTATGCTCCTCACCTTTTTCGCGCCAAGCGCGGAGATTTTTGCGGTACTGCGTTTTCTGACGGGGCTTGGGTTGGGGGCGATCGTTCCGACCTGCATCGCCCTCACCGTTGAGTTCGCCCCGAAGAGTCGTCGGCAGATAGCGAACGCGGTGATGTTTAGTGGTTATTCGGTGGGAGGGGTCATCGCTGCGGTCATCGCGCTGAACTACTTGGCTTCCATAGATTTCCGTTGGCTCTATCTTGTCGGTGCGATTCCCCTCGTGACGCTGCTGCCAGTGGTCTATAAGATTCTCCCCGAATCAATTGCCTATACCGCGGCTCAGGGAAGAACGGATGAAGCCAAGGCAACCGCGGATCGTTTTGGTCTGGTTTACGACGATATCGTCACGGAGGCGCCTCTCGCTGAGAAGAAAGAGGCGGCTGCTGCTGGACACACCTCGGATCGCAGGGTGTCCAGCCTGAGGGAGCTCTTCTCTAAGCGATGGATTCTCGCGACGGTTCTGTTCGCGCTCGCTAACTTTTGTGGGCTCCTGCTGGTCTACGGACTAAATACCTGGTTGCCTCAGATCATGCGTACCGCCGGCTATGAGCTGAGAAGCTCGCTTACATTCCTTCTGATGCTTAATATCGGTGCGATTGTCGGTGCGATATCGGCGTCATGGGTTGCGGAGCGGATAGGCGGGCAGCGGGTGGTTATCACCTCTTTCTTGCTGGCCTGTGTCTCAATTTTTCTCTTGAGCATCAAGCTTCCCCTTGTCCTGCTCTACGTATTGGTCGCAATTGCCGGGTTAGGTACCGTCGGGACCCAGATTTTGATTAGCGGATTCTGCGCTACCTATTTTCCGGTTCGGCTCAATGCGAGTGCACTGGCCTGGGCCCTCGGGGTCGGACGGATCGGCGCAATAACCGGTCCGATCATCGGTGGAGTGATAGCGTCGATGGTGCTTGGCTACCAGATAAACTTTTATGTGTTTGCGGCGGTCGCGGTGATTGGGGCGATCGTTGTTACGCTGGTCCCCCGAAAGGCGCGATCATGAGTAGCACGACCCCGAGAAGAATTGCGCCCACCTGGACCTGGACGTTGAGCCGAGCGGCCCGGATCATGACGAGCGCATCCGCTCAGCGATAATCTCTATGCTGTACCGGCAACTCGCACGGGCACGGATTCAAAATGGTTGATGGCCGTGAACTGGGTGTCTCCCTCGCCCTCAGTGATCCAGTTAATGCGGGCCTCGCCGTCGAGTTCCCAGTTGGGCCAATTCGACAGCAGCACGCGAAGGAACGCGCGTGACTCGTGCTCTGTGATATTCATTCCCATGCACGAATGTCTGCCGAAACCGAAGGCAACGTGGGGTTTGCGGTCGCGGTGAATGTCGAGAACGTTGGCGTCGGGCCAGACGCCGCGGTCGTGATTGGCCGACACGAAGCTGAGCAGCACGTAGTCTTCGGGATCCGCCGGGGACCCGTCAGCGGGACGCGCCGATGCCGGAATCCGTTCCATCTTGGGAAGCGGTGACAGGTAGCGGGCGAACTCCGCAATCGCGCTGTTATGCGATTCGGGATGCTCCGTGAGGTGCTCGCGATCCGTCGCGTTTGTCGTCAGGTGCCAGGTAATGCCCGTGATGAGCTTAATGACGGTGTCTCGTCCTCCGGCGAGGAGCACGTTGGCGATGCCGTGCATTTCCTTACGGGTGAGGGGGATGTCGTCCACGACAAGCTGTGATACCGAGTCCCAGACGTCCATCGTGTCGGGGTCAGTGTTGGGATTGTCCTGCGCGTGGTTAAAAACGCGAGTGAGATAGCGCTCGAGGGTTGCTCCCGAGCGCTGTGTGGACTGCTCGAAGTTGCGCTCACGCTGTGCGCTCTGATCGGTCGGGGTCAGCGTTCCTGCGGCGTATGCCTCTGCCATCCAGACGTCAGGTCCCCAGGATAACCATTCGTCGTAGTCTTGAGGGCGGTTGTAGATGATGGTGAGGCATCCGATGACATAGGGGAGTGCGAGGTCGGTTGGGATGTCCCCGCCGCCCTGTGCCGTAATCTTCTCGATGAGTTTGTGGGCGAGTTCTTCGAATTGCCCCACCTTCGGTTCGATCGCAGCGCTCAGAAAGAGAGGCTGAACTGCGGCACGGAACTTCGTATGTCTCGGCGGGTCTGCTTCGAGGGGGAGCTGACGGTAGTCACGCACGTCTCTGTCGCCCTGCAGATCGCTCGAGTAGTTTTCGTAGTCGCGCGCTGCCGCTCGTACGGCGTCGTAGCCGCGGATCTCGTGCCGTTCGGATTTTTGCGATTCTGGCTGTACTGATCCTGGCTGTACTGATTCAGTATGTAGTGATTCAGTCTGTAGCGATTCAGTATGTAGTGATTCAGGCATCCTGCCTCCGTGTCGATAATTAAAATTAGAAAAGTTTTTATTAGGTTTTCAGTCTACGAAAGAACCGGGGCTCGACACAAGTCTTGAGAAGACAAGATCGGCTGCGCCGTCGAGCAACCCAACGGACGCGTCGGGTGCCGATGCGAATCGAGTGTCAACCGCAATATGTCTCAGTGCAATCTGTGTGAATGAGTCGAGCAGATGTTCCGGGAATCGCTGAAACAGAGATCCGAGAAATCCGCCAAGGATTATGAGCTCAGGGTTTAGTGTGTTGGCGAGGTTGCCAAGGGCGACGCCGAGGGTGCGTAATTGATGCTCGGCAATCCGCGCGACGGAAGGGCTCTCGGACCTCAAGATCAGCTCACCTAGCTCATGGTCGTTGACTAACCCTTGCTGAAATTCCGACTCGAGCTCATCGCGCCGGACGAGCGCCTCGAGTGTTCCCGTCTTACCGCCAAAGTCAGAATTGTCATTCTCGGAGATCCTCATGTGGCCAAGCTCGCCGGCGAGGCCGGTAGCCCCTCGCACGAGCTGATTGTTGACGATCAGGCCGCCGCCGATTCCCCCGAAGGAGGAAAAAATATACAGCAGATCGCTGACACCGGCCCCGTGCCCGCTCCGATGCTCATAGCCCGCCACTATCCGAGCATTGTTCTCGATCCATACGGGGATCCCAAGGGCCTCAGTGAGAGGCCCCGCAAGATCGATTTCACCCCAACCCAGGCGAGACGCGCCCAGAACCTGCCCACTGCGAGGATCTATTTGCCCGGGAACCGCTATTCCGGCCCCGATTATCCGTAGATCCTCGGGTATGGCCTGAGAGAGCCTCTCGACCTCGGTCTTAATCGCGGCGATGACTTTTGGTGGTCGTCCGTTGGCTGTGGGAATGCTGCGAGAATCAAAGATGTGCCCGTCGAAGCCTATGGCACCAATCCTGATGACGTCGCTGTCGAGTGCGATTGCCAAGGCTACGATAGAGGATGCAGGGCTAACGACATGCGCAGGCCTGCCCGCTCCGGTGAGTTGTGGCTCTGCGAATTCGCGGACAAGGCCGGCCTGGGTGAGTTCCGAGATTATCCCGGCCAGCGCTGATTTGCTGAGGCCTAATTGCTTTGACAGGTTCGCCCGAGAGAGGGGGCCACCGTAGTGAATCGTTCTCAGGAGGGCGGACAGTATGGATTGCCTAAAAGTGTCTTTTCCCGGTTGCTGATCACGGTTGGCGGCTCGAGCGGGTTCCCGTTCTCTGTCCTGGGGCATACGATACCTTTCGCGAGTTGCTCCGCCGGTCTAGGCGTGTAAAGATAATTAAAACATTTTTTGAACATTTATGTCACAATGCTAGTAGCCAAGCTAGTAACTATTGCTTGCGAACATTGTTGAGCAAACGCTGCAGTAAGTGTCAAAGAACCAGACCAGCAAGAAGAGGATTCATCATGATCGAGATTAAAGTGGATATGACCACCTGCCAGCACTACGGCCAATGCGTCTTCGAAGCACCGAACGTTTTCCAGCTCAATGCCGAAGACCACCTCGAATGGAAGGCCACCGCAGACGACTCGGAACGTGAAAATGTTGAAGCCGCAATCGATGTGTGCCCCATGCAGGCAATCTCCCTCGCGGACTAGCTAGCCGGATAGATCATGCCGCACACGCAACCCGAAGACGACGTGCCTGTCCTGATCGTTGGAGCATCGCTCGGCGCACTCAGAACTGCCGAAGCGCTCCGCCGGTCCGGATACGTCGGCCCGCTAACCGTTATCGGCGACGAAGCCCATCTTCCCTATAACCGACCACCGCTCTCAAAAGCCGCGCTCAGTGACGGCGTCAGCCACGACGATCTAGCCTTTCCTCTTCGTTCCGTGATCGATGACGTGCGGTGGATGCTCGGCACCCGGATCGTGTCGGCCGACCTCGACGCCCGCATCATTCGCGACAGCAACGGGCACGAGCATCCGTATCGCGCACTCGTCGCGGCAACGGGTGTGCGGGCCCGCCGATTGAATTTTCCTGAGGCGGCCAACAACGCCTGTTTTGCGGTGAGAACCCTTGATGACGCACACGCGTTGAGGGCCTCACTCCAGCCGGGTTCCCGCGTGGTTATCATCGGGGCCGGATTCATCGGGTGCGAGATAGCCGCCACCGCGCGAACGCTTGGTTGTGAGGTCACCGTGATTAGTTCGCATCCCGTGCCCTTAGCGAGGCCCCTTGGGAGTGAACTTGGCGGGGAGATAATGCGCAGGCATCAGGCTCACGGGGTGCAGTTTCTGGTCGGGCGAACAGTGACCCAGGTCGCCGCCGGTGCCGAAAACATGAACATGGTCACTCTCGATGACGGGAGCTCCCTCGAGTGCGACGTTCTCATCGAAGCGGTGGGGTCGCACCCCAACACAGAATGGCTGCGCGACAACGACCTGAACCTTGAGTCCGGAGTCCTGACCGACTCTCAACTGCGCGCCGTGCGGGCCGACGGCACGCCCTGGCCTGACGTGTTTGCTGTCGGCGACATCGCCCGGTTTCCCAATGCTCTCTACGATAACGAAGCCCACGCGGTGGAACACTGGAATATCCCGAGCGAAACCGGAAAACGTGTCGGCGAAACGCTGTCGCACTACCTGGCTGGCCCCGCCGCTGTAGCAGAACCGGCAGAACGTTTTGCCCCCGTTCCGTCATTCTGGAGCGACCAATTCGAGATCCACCTGCTCGCGTACGGCACCCTCGTGCGCGCTGATCGCAATGAGCTCCTGCACGGCGAGCTGGGCGACGATTGCATCTTCGGTTATTTTCAGGGCGACCGGCTGGTCGGAGTATGTGGCATCGGCATGCGCGCCACTGTTATGAAGTACCGGGCAGAGTTAGCCGCAACGGGGCAGCGCGTATGACGGCTAAGCCTAATAAATTCTCCTACCGTTGGGCTCACTATTATCAGGAAGACCTCGTTTATCAGGAAGATGCCGTTTATCAGGAAGACACTGTCGTGTCGCCTGACGCACCGCACTGGTCCCACGCTGGACTAACGCTCACTGCAGAAGGCTTACTCGCATTTCCCGCGGCAGACGGGAGCACGCTCGTCCTGCTTGACCCTGAGACCGGCGTGCGCCGGACGGCGCGTACCGGGCTCACAGAGATGCACGGGCTTGCGGTGGGCGATGCTGACGACCTCTGGATTGTCGACCCGGGAGAGAAGTCCCAACCGTCACGAGCCTACGAACCCGTGAGTCTGCCCGGCAGAGTGGTGCGAATCGACCACCGCGGAAACGTTCTTCAGGAGCTCAGTCAACCGGAGCATCCCGCGTATATCGATCGATGCTGGCGGCCGACCTCGATCGCCCTCGGGCCCGAATCGATTTGGGTCGCCGATGGCTACGGCGCCGGGCTCGTGCACAGATTCGGCCGGGACGGGGAGCATCAACTCACAATCGACGGCGCACAGACCGGAACGCCGTTCGACTGCCCGCACGGATTGATTATCGATAAACGAAGCTCGTCTCCTACCTCGGGTCAGCTCCTGATCGCAGATCGTGGTAACAGGCGCATCGTCAGCATGACACCCGACGGCGCAGTAAGCGGGGTCATCACTGATCGGCGCATGACCAGCCCCAGTAGTTTCGCCCAGCACGGCAATCTACTCGTCGTCACCGAACTCTTTGGTGGGCTGCTAGCGCTGGGCGAGGCGAACGAGGTTATATCGATGGGGATGGATGCCCCGGATACGGTTCCCCTCGGTGGCTGGCCGGAAGACCCCTGGCCAAATAGTCGACGGCTTGGCTCGTTTGAACGGCCCGTTCTGAGCGACAACGAGCTGCATAGCCCGCACGGTATCGCGATTGGCCATGACGGGAGCATCTACCTCACCGAATGGGTGATCGGCGGACGGTATCTGCGGTTAAAACCGAGCTGACCGCACGCTGACCGCCTAAAGCGTGTAAGATGGGCCTGTACTTCGGCGAGGGATGTTGGTGATACCGGCATCCGTTATCGACGCGGTGGGTGAGGCGTAAGTCTTTCCTCACGCTGCGACCGGCGCGAGTTGAACACAGACCTGGGCCTCACGGCTCATCACAATAGATCTGAGCCTCATGGCTCACGAAAACCGGGGACAACCCCAAGGAGTAAACATGAGCACCGACAATAGCTACAAGCTTGACGCTGAGCACCGCACCAGCTTTGGTAAGGGCGCTGCCCGCAAGATCCGCGCCGCAGGCAAGATTCCTGCTGTCATCTACGGACACGGAACCCAGCCCCAGCACGTGACCCTTCCCGGTCACGAGATCAGCCTGATCATCCGTAAGGCAAACGCTGTGATCAACCTTGACATCGAGGGCACCGAGCAGCTCGCCCTCGTAAAGGATGTTCAGCGTGACCCCGTTCGTCAGATCATCGAACACATTGACCTGATCGTAGTGAAGAAGGGCGAGCTGGTTGAGGCCGAGGTTCCCGTACACGTTGAGGGCGAGCCCTTCCCCGGAACCCTCGCAATGCTCGAGCTCAACACGCTGCGTTTGCTCGTGGAAGCTACGAACATCCCCGAGAGCGTTGTTGTTAACGTTGACGGACTCGTTGAGGGTAACCAGATTCACGCAGAGGGCGTCACCCTGCCCAAGGGTGCGAAGCTTGCTGACGAGGCAGACCTGCTCGTTGTAAACATCGTTATGCCTCGCTCGAATACCGCAGCTGATGACGCAGCAGATGCCGCAGCAGCGGCAGCTGACACACAGTAACCTCGCCGTTATTGTTCGTTAGCTAAGAACTAACCGCCGAGCCCGCCGGAGCCAATCGTGAAAATTCGCGACTTGTTCAGGCGGGCTCGAGCCGTTAACCCAGATCGTATCGAAAATGTAGATCGTGTCGAAGGAGAAGAAAGCGTGGCCGAAACGTGGTTAGTGGTTGGGCTTGGAAATCCCGGACCCAAGTACGAAAAGACCCGGCACAACGTTGGCCAAATGGTTGTTGACGAGTTAGCCTCACGCTATTCCGGACGGTTTTCGAGGCATAAGGCCAACGCCATGGTCGCAGAAATTCGTACCGTACCCGGCGGGCCAAAGCTTGTCTTGGCCAAGCCCAATAGCTTCATGAACGTCTCGGGCGGGCCGGTTGCCGGGCTGCTGAACTATTATTCGCTCGGCGTTGATCGGCTGATCGTTGTGCACGACGAGCTAGATATCGACTTCGATACGATCAAGCTGAAAGTTGGCGGCGGTCACGGCGGTCACAACGGCCTGCGCGATATCGGGAAGGCTGCCGGAAGCCCCGACTATACCCGGGTTCGCGTCGGAATCGGGCGCCCGCCCGGGCGACAAGACCCTGCCGACTACGTGTTGCGCGAGTTCGGCTCGTCGGAAAAACAACTGCTTCCCTCGCACCTCAGCGATGCCGCCGATGCCGTCGAAACGGTCGTCTCACATGGCCTGCTCGAGGCGCAGCAGCGGTTCCACGCTCCCAAAGGTTAACTTTCGCCGAGTGGCCGCGTGTCGGTGGGCGCGCGGTAAGATAATGCAGTGACTTTGCACGGAATTCTCGACTCACTCTCCGCCTCCGATAGCTTCCGTCGTGCGCTCAGCTACACGGCTGAGGACGCCGACTTTTCGCTGATCGAGGGGATGCGCGCGCCTCTGCTCGCCGGGCTGCTCGAACGCAGGGCCGTCGCAGCGACGGCAGGCCGAGCATCCGTAAGCGAACAGGCGTCCGCACTGTTCATCGTCACGCCAACGGGCCGGGAATCCGAAAGCCTACGCATGTCGCTAGGGACCCTGCTCCCAAACACCACCATCATCGAGTTTCCCGCCTGGGAGACCCTTCCTCACGAGCGCCTCAGCCCCAGCCCCGAGACCGTCGGAAAACGCCTCGCCGCGCTCAGGACGATGCACGAGTGGACTCCGGAATCGGGAAAACACCTGATCGTGGTTGGTGCCGTGCGCGCGGCGTTGCAGCCGCTTGCCGACAACCTGCTTTCGGTGGAGCCGCTGCGCTTCGCAGCGGGTCAACGTGGCCACGATCTGTCCGAGATCAGTGAGCGACTCGTTGCCCTGGCCTATTCGCGCGTGGATATGGTCACGCGCCGCGGCGAGTTTTCGGTGCGCGGGGGCCAGCTCGACGTCTTCTCGCCCGTGGCCGAGCATCCTTACCGAATCGAGTTTTTCGGCGATGAGGTCGAAGAGATCCGCGCGTTCTCGGTCGCCGATCAGCGCAGCCTGCCCCTCGAGATAACGGATGCTGTGCTCGCCCCCAGCCGCGAACTGCTGCTCGACGAGGGCGTGCGTCAGCGTGCCCGCGAGATGCAGGGGGAGTTCCCGAACCTGAGCGCGATGCTTGAGAAAATCGCGCAGGGAATTCCGGCAGAGGGTATGGAGAGCCTCACCCCGGCTCTGGTCGATAGGCTCGTCCCGGTGACTCACTACCTGCCGCGGGAGGCCGCGATCGCTGTCATCGCGCCCGAACGAGTCGCCACCCGAGCGGTGAGCCTGGCCGAAACCAACCGGGAGTTTCTCGGGGCTGCCTGGAGCGCAGCTACGGCGGGGGCTGAGGCGCCTATCGATCTCTCCTCTGGCGACTTCCTCACGCTGAACGAGCTGCGCGGGGCACGCGAAAGCCGCCCCTGGTGGACCCTGAGTTCTTTCCAGCGCGCCGGTGACAACCCGGACGCTGGCGCAGCTAAAGCCTCGGAGGATGGCTACGTGCGCCTCGACGCCGACGCGGTACCTAGCTTTCAGGCGAGCATCGACGGAGCCGTCAGCTACGTTGCCGACCAGGTCCGCGACGGCTGGCGCGTCGTCATCACGGCGGCCGGCCAGGGAACCGTTGAGCGCGCCCGCGACGTCTTATCGGAGCACGAGGTTGCCGCTCGATTGACGGATGACCTGGGTCACGCCCCCGACGCGCTGGTTGCCACGCTCGTGGCCGGTTCCCTCGATCACGGCTTCGTGAGCACGGAGGCCAGGCTCGTCGTGATTACGGAGGCCGAGTTCTTCGGCAGGAGCGCCACGTATCAGGCCGGCCAGGTCAAGAAATTGGCGAGCCGCAGTAAGAACGTGGTCGATCCGTTACAGCTCAAGGCTGGCGATTACGTGGTTCACGAGACCCACGGCATCGGTAAGTTTATCGAGCTGACTCAGCGCGAGATCACGACCGGTTCCGGGCGAAACGCGACCAAGTCAATGCGCGAATACCTCGCTCTTGAGTATGCGCCGTCGAAGCGGGGTTATCCCGCAGACAAGTTGTTTGTTCCGACGGATCAGCTCGATCAGCTGTCGCGCTATGTCGGGGGAGAGGCTCCTGCCCTGAGCAAGATGGGCGGCTCGGATTGGTCGGCCGCGAAGGGGCGCGCGCGTAAGGCCGTGCGCGATATTGCCGTTGAACTAGTCAAGCTCTATTCGGCCCGCATGTCGAGCAAGGGGTTCGCGTTTTCCCCCGACACCCCGTGGCAGCGCGAGCTCGAAGAGGCCTTCCCCTTTGCCGAGACGCCCGATCAGCTCACGACGATTAACGCGGTTAAGCGCGATATGGAGTCGCCTGTTCCCATGGATCGGCTGGTGTCCGGTGACGTTGGTTTCGGTAAGACAGAGATCGCCGTGCGCGCGGCGTTCAAAGCGGTGCAGGACAATAAGCAAGCAGTGATGCTCGTGCCCACAACGCTGCTCGTGAAGCAGCACTTCGAGACGTTCCAGGACCGCTTTGCCGGTTTCCCCGTTCACCTGCGGGCGCTCAGTCGATTCCAGACGGATAAGGAGGCCCGCGAGATTCTGAAGGGCCTCGCCGACGGCTCCGTCGACGTCGTCATCGGCACGCATCGCCTCCTGTCCGAGAGCGTGGTCTACAAGGATGTCGGGCTGGTCATCATCGACGAGGAGCAGCGCTTTGGCGTCGAGCACAAAGACGCGATCAAGAAGCTGAAGACCAACGTGGATATTCTCGCGATGAGTGCCACGCCCATCCCGCGTACTCTCGAGATGGCGGTCACGGGTATTCGTGAGATGTCGACCCTCGCGACCCCGCCGGAGGATCGCCACCCGATCCTCACCTTCGTGGGTCCTCGTTCCGACCGACAGATCGCGGCCGCCATTCGGCGCGAGCTGCTGCGCGAGGGCCAGATCTTCTTCGTGCACAACCGGGTATCCAGCATCACCCGCACGGCCGCACACCTCGCCGAGCTCGTGCCGGAGGCCCGGATCGCGATCGCGCATGGCAAACTCTCCGAGACCACCCTAGAGCAGGTCGTTGTCGACTTCTGGGAACGTAAGTTTGACGTGCTGGTGTCGACCACCATTGTTGAGACCGGTCTCGATATTGCGAATGCCAACACCATCATCATCGATCGGGCCGATAAATACGGACTGAGTCAGCTTCATCAGTTGCGCGGCCGAGTTGGCCGTGGTCGCGAGCGCGCGTACGGCTACTTCATGTACGACGCCGACAAACCGCTGAGCGAAACCGCCCATGAACGCCTCGAAACGATTGCGACGAACAACGAGCTGGGTTCCGGTATGCAGGTCGCCCTCAAGGACCTCGAGATTCGCGGCGCGGGTAATCTCCTCGGCGGGGAGCAATCCGGCCACATCGCAGGCGTCGGCTTCGATCTCTATTTGCGGATGATCGGGGAAGCGGTCAACACGTTCCGCGGCGAAACAGTGACCAACCTGATCGAGCTGAACCTAGAGCTGCCCGTCGCCGCGCATATCCCCGAGGACTATGTGGATAGCGAGCGGCTCCGGCTGGAGGCGTACCAGAAGTTCTCGACGGCCAGCTCGGCGAACGCGGCCGAGGACCAGCTCGCACTCGTGATGGATGAGCTTACCGACCGCTACGGCACGCCACCCGAAGAGGTCCAGACGCTCCTGAAGGTGTCGAAGCTCCGTCACCGTGCCGCGAAGCTTGGCCTGAGCAAGGTGATTGTACTCGGGCCAAACCTCAAGATCGAACGGGTTGACCTGCCAGACTCGCGGCAGCTGCGCATGCAGCGCCTGTACCAGGGATCGCGCTACACCGCGGCCACGGGAACAATGCAGATTCCGTTGCCGGTGACCCACGGCATCACCCTCGCGGGAACCGAACTCGTAGACTGGGTAGACAACCTGCTCGACGTGATCGTCCCTGTCGAGGAATCATAGGAGTACCAGATGCCCCCTGCCGGTTCGGTACAACTCATGCGTTCGCTTTTTCCTGAGCTGGCGCGGAGTCTTGACGCTAGCCTGAGCGCTAGTTTAACCGCTGGCAACGGCACGGGTACTGGCACTGACTCGCTCGACGCGTGGATCGATGCCGAGACATCTGAGCTTCGGCTGGATAGCTCAGCCATTGGCTTTGGGCCGATTGGGGATGACGGGGTCAGAAACGCCTTCACCGCCGCGTATGGGGCGGCCCGCGTTGTGTCGGCCTGGGCTGGAATCGATGTTCCTGAGCCGGAGGAATTCGCGGAACAGGGTGTGAACCTCACAGCGCTGGGTGATGCCCTGGCGGCAGATCCCCAGCTCACCATTGTTCCCGCCCCGCACGGGCTTGGCCTGGGAACCTGGAAGGCGCTATTCACTGAGGCTACCGAGCGCGACGGCTCACCGCTTAAGACCTACGCGTTTCCGGACGGGGGATCTGCAGCGGGTATAGTCTTCGCCCCTGAGATCGAGCGTTGGTTCGCGGCCCTCGATCAGGTCCAAGACCAGAGCTCCCCTGCTGTGCGCAAATTCAGGATGCCGCATCGCGAGGTGGAGTGGACCCTGCGCCTGGTTCCCTCAGGAGATGCTTCGCCGAAACTGGGCCTGCCCTTTTCGAGTGGACCTCATCCGAGCGTTCCTGAAATATTGATGCTGCAGCTCATGCGTATTGTTCTCGGAGAAGCGCCGATTGATACCCACACCTTTACCTGGTTAGCTGGGGAGTTACCCGGAGCTACTCTCGCGGCCCGCCACGTATTTGCGGGGCGGGAGGGAGTTGTTCGGATCGATTGTCGGGATGTTGCTCACCAGGGTCCTCATCTTGGCGCGCGCCCGCCTGTTGGTTGATGCCCGGTCGGGCTGGGCATTTAGAGGGTGTTTTCTACGAGTCGTTGAATCATCTGAGGAAGCTCTGACGGGTGATTCAGCCTGATTCCGAAGGGCGCGAATCGCAGCGTGATATCGTCGGTTCCTATCCCTATGCCAAAGACCTGAACTCCTGCGTCCCGAAGCCTGGATAGCTCGAGGTGAGTCGATTGAGGGTTGCTCGATCCTCCGTCGCCGACGAGGATAACTATCTGTCGGCGGTTGTGTTCGAGCGTGCTCCCCGCCGTATTGTCATCATAAAGTCCCAATTGCCGGGCTGCCACTTGCAGCGCGGCGCCGTCATCCGTAGAGCCGCCCGAGTTGCGAACCTCAGTGTGCAGTGAGAGTCGCAGATCATCCGTGAGTTCCCCATCGAGTGGTTTTACGATCTGTGGTTCCGCGGCGAAGACGACCAGCGCGGTACGAATTGTGAGGTGAGGGGCGTCTGCTGTCATCGATTGTGCTGATCTGATATCGCGTTCGGCCCCGGCTAGTGCCTCCAGCATGATCATTGCTCCGTCGGCCGCGGCATCCGCGTATGGGCCGCTCATCGAACCTGAGCGATCAACGAGCACAACGTAGTCGGTGTTTCCTTCGCCGCGGGAATTTTTTGGGCGTCTGAGTTTCCGCTGGAACGCGTGCGGCTTAGCCGTTCCAGCGGCAGCCTCCGCAATGGTGCGTGCGAGACTGGTTAGGTTGAGCGTGTCACCGTCGGGGGAGGGCTGGGGGCTGATCACGGTCCGGTCGTCGTGGCGCTCTGCGATTACTCGTCGCCAAACGTCTCGCATCTGGGCAATTTCTTCGCCGTATCTGTCTAGCCGAAGACGATATTCCGAGAGGGCGACAGCGGATCGGCCGTTGCCTAGGCCAGCCCCGGTTCCTTCCGGTCGTTCGTCTCGCATGAACGCGGGAGCCTCGTCGGTTGAGAGCAGTGCATCAATGAGTGAACCTGTGGCGTTTACCGCGGTCGGTAGGATGTGTCTGGTCAAGCTCGTGTTTCGCGAATGGATGCGCGGACTCTCGCTCGGATCGATCGGCCCGTGTGCGCTCTCATCGTCGATTTCTCGCTCTGCGTCTTCTGAATCTTCAGCTGTCCCCGCCCCATCCGGCGTTTGTGTTCCGTTCGCGCCGGGTTTTTCGGTATTTTTCGGGGCTTCTGTGTTGTCATGGGTGTTGTCGCGGGTATTGTCGAGGTCGGGCGCTGGCGAGGATACCCCGAGGTCCGAGGGAGACCCGGATTCTTCGCCGCTCAGGGCGGTATCACCAGCAGACGACAGGCCTCTATCCGCCGAGTCGGCTGCGAGCAGCCTCAGGTATGGCGGCATCAATAGGGCAAGGGCGCGTTCGAGCCGCCGGAGCTGGGTTCGGGTCCTGTCCGCTGCACACACTCGGCGCAGCGCCTCTCCGTTTTCGCCGATTGAGAGTAGTCTGTCGAGTTCCATCCTGACGTTCTCGCCCACGGTTATCTGGGTATCCGGGGCGTCTTGCGCATCGGGCCCCGCCGTATGCCGCAGGATGGCCGCGACCCATTGGTGCTGAGGGGGGAGGTTCGTCAGGTCTGTTGGCACGCCTCGGAGCGTCGCGGCAGAAAGGTCGCGTCGCATGGATGGCAGCATCGCGAGCAGGTCGCTGGTTGCCTGAATGTGGTCTATCGCTGCGAGCAGAGGGGCAAGCTCGGGGCTCCCCCTCTCGATGGATCGGCGGCGCAGGAGCCTCGGCCGATCGAGGCGGGACATCCGGATAGATGACCACATGTCTCTGAGGCTCAGCGCGATTGCCTCTTCGTAGGTGTACCCTCTGCTCCGGTAAAAACCGAGCCCGATCCGAAGCTCTGTGCCTTCCACCGCCCATTCATCGCCCTCAGTCACAGTGACGGGGACGCCAATCATCTTGCCAGCTGCGACGAGCCTCGCGCTCAGCGCTGCGTTCGCTAGGGCTGTGTTCGCTAAGTCAGCGTTCGCAAGGTCAGCTTTCGTCAACCCTGCGCCGGTTGACGCCCCACGCATCATAGAAGAAAGCCTTGGCCCCGCAGGATTAGCGTGAGGACTTGTCGGTCTTCCGTCTGCATTATTCCTTCAACGAATCGATGCACAGCCCGATCCAGATCCGTAACCCCCACCCCGTTCGTTACCTTCCTGAGGATCGCGACCAGTGTTCGCGGAGCGATAACCGTTTCTTGCAATCCTGGTTGGCTATCGAGGGCGCGTTCTGTTGCTCTGAACGCGCCGAATCCTTCTCCGCGGTTTGCTGAGAATACCTGCTGGCTCACGAACGCGGCCCTAGCGATGCGCTCGATCTGTTCCGAGGTAACCCCCCTCGGTAGAGTACCGTCGGGATCGGCGATAGAGGCCACAGCAAGCAGCGCGTTTTCGGCGGGAAAATCGGTGTAGGAGAGCCCGGCATCCGGATAATGGATGCGGTAGCTATTTGCGCCGAATCGATTCGTAAGCTCTGCGCTCATCCGTTCGATTCCTCGATAGCGATGGGCTACCTGTTCGTTGGCGGTGGCAATAATCGTGAATCCCTTGGCAATTTTTATGATGTGCCCCGCGTTCTCCTGAACGGCGAAGCTGTCCCCGTGTCGGAGCTGAAGAACGTGGTTGAGCCTCTTGAGAAATTCTGGAGGCATCGCATTCAGCTCGTCCAGGATGAGCGTCTTGCCCTCAGCCATCGCCCGCAGGAGCGGCCCCTGAACGAACGAGGTAATCGTGGAGCCATCCTCGACTCGAAGCTCATAAGTTCCGATGAGCTGGGCCGTGGTGATATCGCCATAGCCGGATACGAACTCCGGTTCGCACGAGAGAACTTGCCTGGACAGGTACTCTGCGAGAGCCGTCTTGGCCCCGCCTGTTTCGCCGATGAGCAGTATCGGGTCCCCGCTGTGCAGAGCGGGTCTAGCCTCCGCAATGATCTCCAGCATTTGGTCGGTGAGCAGGAGGCCCCTGCGCAGCTGAATCCGGGCCTGTCTGATTCTGGCTGTGCCGAGTATCTCGAGTATCTCGTCCCGCTCCTCCGCGGAGGCGATATCCGGTTCGTAGTCGGCAGGTTTTTTGAAGAGTTCTCGCAGCGCATCGAGGTGTCGAAGCTCAGCCTCCGTCAGCGGGCGATTACTCGCGGCGGCGGCAGCGGTGAGCTCGGCGACGTCGTGTAATAGAGCATCCCGTGTCGATTGGTCGCGTAACATCTTGGCGGCAATTCGCAGCAGGCGAGCGCGCTCGGTGAGACTCTGGTCGATCAGTTTCCTCTGCGTCGGGTTCTCCATGATCGTATCGAGCCTCCGCTGAAGGCTGTCGAACGAGAGGAGCCCCAGTCGGATGCTGAGAGGCAGCCCTTCTAAACGTTCTAACCAGTTTAGGCTCAGGCGCGAATCGAGAATGTCTCGGAGCCACTGGTCAGAGTCTGTACCGCTCAGAGACGAGAAATCAGCAAAAAGCGCGCGCCTGATGTGTCGCTGCTCGGTTAGTATCTCGCGTGCTTCCATCACCACGGGATCGTTGCTTGTCTTGTGTGACATTTCCTTACTCCGATTGCGCACGTACTCGGCGCGTATATTGCTACTGCGTTATATAGATCTTGCGGAGAGTTTCTGTCACGGTCCAGGTCGTTGCTGTGCCTGTACTGAATCGTCCGACGCTACCAGGGCCTAGCGTCATGGCGGGGGAGCCATCCTCAAATGTCACCTCTGCGGCTCCCGAAAGCACAACGAAGAACTCGTCTTCCTCGATGTCACGGCTTACGCTGGGCGAAATCTCCCAGACGCCAATCTCTGTTAGCCCGGTTTCGGCCGTGCCTATCGTTCCCAGCTTGGCCGTACCAACCGTTGCGACCCCGGAGACGGTCTGGTCCGGAGAAAGCGTCTCGTGATTCAGCCGGAGGTTTGCGGCGTTGGCAGCATGATTTGCGAGCAGATCAACCTGATCAGTCATAATTCGAACCCTTCGTAAAATGGTGTGCCCTCAACAAACCAGCAACGGTTAAGAGTCGAAGCCCAGTCCCATCGCGTCCAATGTGCGTAGGATGATGTTGCGCTTTCCTTCGTTATGGTCAGCTCTATCCATTGACCAACGGGTTGCCTGCACCCCAAGTGAAGCGATCGGCTCCGGGGGGAAGGGCGGCGGCACGTCTCGGACCATTCGCAGTCGGGTGCGTTCGGTGTCGAGACCGTCAACTCGATCGAGCAGCACGTTCGCCGCGAATCTGGTAGCCCCGACACCAAGCCCGGTAAAACCGGCGGCGTAACCGATCTTGCCCTCTCGTGCCTGACCGTAGAAAGCACAGAAACGAGTAGAACTGTCGATGGCCCCACCCCAGCGATGACTGAATCTCAGACCCTCAAGCTGAGGAAAGGTCGTGAAGAAGTGACTGGCCAGCCGCTCGAACGATTGCCGCCTATCGTCGTGCTTGCGGCTCACTCTGCCGCCATAGTTATAGACGGCATCGTAGCCGCCGAAGAGGATGCGATTGTCTTGACTGAGACGGTAATAGTGGAATTGGTTTGCCATGTCAGCGATGCCCTGGCGGTTTTTCCAACCGATCGAGTCGAGCTGAGCATCCGTTAGCGGCTCTGTCATCAGCGCGTAGTCATAGACGGGAACGGTGTGGAGTCGATAACGTTTGAGGAGCGAGGGGAAAGCGTTTGTCGCAAGGATTACACGGGATGCCGCAAGCGGTCCAGCGGCAGTGCGCAGGTGGACCTTGCCGTTGTCGAGCTCTGTCGCCGGTTCGATGCCGGTTACCGCCGAACGTTCCCAGATCTGTACGCCGAGCTCCGTCGCAACGCGTGCGAGTTCTGCTGCCAGCTTTGCGGGGTGGATCATGGCAGTTGAGTCTTTGTCCCAGACGCCGGCCAGGTAGGTCGGCGAGTTGACTTCCTCACGGATTTTTTCCGCAGGCATATATTCTTCGCCCTGCAGCTGCACTTCCTGGTATGGTTCGACCGCGACGGTGAGGGCGCCCGTACGTTCGAAGTCGCAGTCAATGCCGTACTTCTTGATGGTTTCCTCGATCTCGTTGAGATTCTGCATACCGAGCGATTCCAGGAGGTCGTATTCTTCGGGCCAGCGGCGGCGACCATTCTCTTCCCCGTGAGTCAGGCTGGCCTCGCAGAAACCGCCGTTGCGGCCGGATGCTGCCCAACCTACCCGCTGTCCCTCCAGCAGAGCCACGCTGCGATGAGGGTTGCGCTCCTTGGCAAGGATTGCCGTCCAGAGCCCCAGATAACCTCCGCCGACTATAGCCAGATCCACCGTCGAAGGCCCTCGATAGCGGGGATATCGTGCGGAACCCGCAACATCATCAATCCAGAATGGGCGGTTCACGCTGTGCGTGAGCGACGACAGGATTGTGGACTTCTTCGGAACGGAACGCTCAAAGACGGTTTGAGACATGGCCTATCACCCTTAGTACTGTTGTGTATCTCCCATACTGGCCTTTATGGGTGGGGTAGCGCAATCACCGAAGAGAATTTTGTTGCACAAATAATGCAGGGAGTTGAGATTTTACGCTGCGGAAGACGCATCCCGCAATCGAAGGCTGCGGTAGTGACGGGCACGCATCCGCACGACGATCACGGCCACGACAATCGAGATTGCCGAACCGATAATCACGGCGAGCACGCCCTGATCCGCTGTGGCCTGATCGCCCCTGAACGCAAGCTCATTCATCAGCAGGGAAACCGTGAACCCAATCCCGCCGAGGGCACCTGCCGCCACCATATCGCCGACACTGAGCACCGCGGGTTGCGACGAACGCAGCAGCCTGTCAGCGAGAAGAGTCGCCCCCACGATTCCGACGAGTTTACCAACGGGCAACGCGACAATGATCGCCCAGAACGGAGCCTCCAGCGGTGTGTCGCCCAGGGCGGGGACCGTCACGAGTGCGGCAGAGAACGCAAAGAGGGGGAGCACAATCACATTACTCACCGGCTCGACCAGGTATCGCACCCTGTGCGCCGGCTTATGGTGCATCGCAAAACCGAGAGCTACCCCGGCTATGGTCGCGTGGATACCCGATTGAAGAACCACATACCAGGTCGCAAGCCCAACGAGAATCATCAACGTGATCAAGACGTATTCCTCGATACGGTGCCTGTGACGGCTCGGGCGACGAGCATCCTTACGCAATCGAGCGTAACGAATGCTCAACAGCCAGAAGACTACGGTGAGCGCGACGCCGACCAGGATAAGCCAGATTGTCGGATCTGCGGTGAAGAAGATTGCGATGAAGAGGATGCCCGCGAGATCGTCAAGCACGGCAAGCGCAAGTAAGAATGCTCTCACCGAGGTGGGTAGACCGCGGCCGACCACGGCAAGCACCCCGAGCGCAAACGCAATATCGGTGGCAGTTGGAATCGGCCATCCGCCCTCGAAACCGGATCCCCAGGTGAAGGCCAGATAGATAGCGATCGGCACGACGATGCCGCCGAGAGCAGCAATCGCAGGTTTCAGGGCCTTGCCGAACGAATTCAGGTCGCCCTCACTGAACTCGTGTTTGAGCTCAATCGCGACGATAAAGAAGAAGATCGCCAGAACGCCGTCGCTGATCCAATGCCCAACAGACAGGTCAATCCCGAGGAACGGTATCGCGAGGTGTGCGTGTTGCAGATCCTGCGCGGCATGCGCGAGAGGACTATTGGCGATCACCAGGCCAAGCACGGCGGCGGCCAGGAGGAGCGCCGCGGATGTACGGTTGGAACGTAGGAAGCTCATAAGCTACTTTCTAAGGTTGCAGAAGTCTGTGTCGACCAGGCTTCCCGACTCACCACAGATAACTATAGCGGGCGATGAGAAATGTTACGAGAAAAAAGGGTGAAGTGATCATGGCAGATGCACAGAGTGTTGAGCGGCTTACCCTCACAATGCACCGGCTGCGCTCGGAATGCCCGTGGCATGCCGAACAGACCCACGAGACCCTGGTGCCCTACCTCATTGAGGAATGCTACGAGCTGGTCGAGGCGATCGAGGCCGGCGATGTCGAGGCCGTCCGAGAGGAGGCAGCCGATGTTCTCTATCAGGTCGTCTTTCATAGCGAGTTACTGGGCGAAGCCTCCCCGGGGGGAACCGAGTTGTATGCGCTCGCCGACCGCCTTGATGACAAGCTTCAGCGTAGGCATCCCCATGTCTTCGGCGATGCCGGGCCTACCACTGTCGCTGAGCTTGATGCCACGTGGGAGCAGGTCAAGCAGGATCAATCGGGGGATGCTCGTGGCCGCTCTGTGCTCGAGGGAGTCCCGTTCGCGATGCCCGCGCTGGCTCTTGCTGACAAGGTCTTTGAGCGGGCTGGGCGCAGCGGCCGAGTGGTGGAGATCGCTGAGGTGGGGGATCCGTCTATCGGCCCGTCAAGTGAGGACGAGTTCGGTGAGGCCCTGCTCGCTCTGGTAGCTGACGCCCGCGCCCACGGCGTGAACGCGGAGCGCGCGCTGCGGAAGGTGCTGCGCCGAGTAGCGGCAGACCTCGACGGCTAACCGCCTCCGCTCCCTCCCTCCCTCCCACCCACCCAACCTCCCACGCTCCCACCCACGCGCCTGGCCCAAGTTCCACGCGTTGGCACAACCTGCGCCTTATGCCGGGAACCTGCACCTTGGGCCGCCTGCCGCCTGCGTCGCCCGCAACCCCACCACCTCGCAACCCCGTAAGATTGACGCATGGCTTCACCGGTAAACCCGCCCCGCGGGATGAGAGACTTTTTGCCCGCAGACAAGGCGCGCCGCGAGCACGCACTTGGCGTGATCCGCAGCGTATACACGCGCCACGGCTTCGACGAGATCGAGACGCCCGTCGTCGAGGATTCGGCCAGGCTGCACTCCGGCCTCGGCGGGGATAACGAAAAGCTGGCATTCGGCATCCTCAAGCGGGGGATCACCGAGGAGGCGTTGCAGGCCGCTGCCGATCAGGGTAGCCCCGACTCGCTCACCGACCTCGGCCTGCGGTTCGACCTCACCGTGCCGCTCGCGCGCTACTACGCAACCCATCGGGCGGAGCTGCCTGGCGTGTTCCGCTCTATTCAGATCGGGCCGGTCTGGCGCGCAGAGCGGCCACAGAAGGGCCGTTACCGCCAATTCGTGCAGGCAGACATCGACATCATCGGCGAGCCAGGGCAGCTGGCCGAAATCGAGCTCATCACGGCGACTTCCGCCACCCTGGCCGAGCTGGGTTTGAGCGGCTGTATCATCCGTATCAACGATCGCCGTATCCTCTTCGGGCTCCTCGCGTACTGTGGTTTTCCCCCGGAAATGCAGGATTCCGCCCTGATCTCTGTCGATAAGCTCGACAAGATCGGCACGAGCGGAGTCATCGCAGAGCTGTCCGAACGCGCGCCCGACCCCGCTGCCATGCTTGAGAGCATCCTCTCGGCCTTCGAACCCCACGTGGCTAACGGGGGAGTTCTCCTCACCGAAGACGACATCCGATCGATTTTGCCGGATGCCGTTGACCCCGCTGCCGTGAACGATCTGGTCGCTCTCGGCGCGGCACTGACCTCACTGCCCGAGGGCGTCGAGGTGCGCTTCGACCCAACTCTCGTGAGAGGAATGGGCTACTACACGGGAAGCATCTTCGAGATCGCGCACCCGCAATCGGGCAGTTCAGTTGGTGGCGGTGGCCGCTACGACGGCATGATCGGTCGATTCCTTGGCCAGGATGTTCCTGCGGCGGGATTCTCGATTGGGTTCGAGCGTATCGTCGACCTGATCGAGCTCCCCGCCGATACCTCCTCCAACGCGGTGGCGCTCGTCTTCGATAAGGATGTGGACCCGGCCACCCTCGTCGCGATCAAGACGGAGTTGATTGCGTCAGGCATCCGCACGCGAGTAGAGAAACGCGCCAAAAACCTCAAGGTTCAGTTGGATCGATTGGGGGATGCTGGGTTCGGCCGTTTCGCCTTCGTCACGTCCGCCACCCAGGCTGTTGCCGACCTGGAGATCAAGCCGCTCGGCTGATCGAACCGACAACCATACATTGCGGCGCGCGCAACCATGCTGCGCGCGCCGCGGGTATCAGCGTAGACTGAAACTCAGGAACGTACGTTTTCCGAGAGGACAGTGGGCACACGGGTGCTTCATCAAACATCTGTCTTCACACCACACTTAGCTATGAGGAGAAATCAGTGGCTTTTATTGACGCCGTTATTGCTCGTGAGATTCTTGACTCCCGTGGTAACCCCACGGTTGAGGTTGAAATTGGACTCACCGATGGCACGGTCAGCCGCGCTGCTGTCCCGTCAGGTGCCTCAACGGGCGCCTTCGAGGCTTATGAGCTTCGCGACGGCGACAAGAAGCGTTACCAGGGTAAGGGCGTTCTGCAGGCCGTAGAGGCCGTGTTCGACGACCTTGCACCCGCCGTTGAAGATTTCTCCGCTGACGACCAGCGTTTGGTTGACGCCGCGTTGATTGCAGCAGACGGTACCGAAAACAAGAAGCGAACCGGTGCCAACGCCATCCTCGGTGTGAGCCTCGCCGTGGCAAAGGCAGCCGCTGAATCGGCAGGGCTGCCTCTGTACCGTTACATTGGTGGACCCAACGCGCGCACCCTTCCCGTGCCCCTGATGAACATCATCAATGGTGGATCGCATGCGGATACCGGTGTTGATATTCAGGAATTCATGGCGGTTCCCCATGGCGCAGCTTCGTTCTCCGAGGCATTGCAGTGGGGCGTCGAGACGTACCACTCGCTCAAGAGCCTCCTCAAGAGCAAGGGCCTGGCTACCGGCCTTGGTGACGAGGGCGGATTCGCGCCCGACCTCCCCAATAATCGTGAGGCGCTCGATCTTATCCTTGAGGCAATCCAGCAGGCAGGTTTCACCCCCGGTAAGGATATTGGGCTTGCGCTCGACGTCGCCTCGAGCGAGTTCTTTGAGAAGGGCGCATACCAGTTTGAAGGCAAGTCACGCTCCGCGCAGGAGATGTCTGCCTACTACGCAGATCTCGTAGCAAACTACCCTCTCGTTTCGATCGAAGATCCTCTCGATGAGGACGATTGGGAGGGGTGGGTTCACCTTACCTCCGAGCTCGGCGACAAAGTTCAGCTCGTCGGTGACGACCTCTTCGTGACTAACCCAGCTCGTCTTGCGCGCGGCATCAAGGAGCACGCGGCTAACTCCCTGCTCGTGAAGGTGAACCAGATCGGTACCCTTACCGAGACGCTTGACGCCGTCACGATGGCTCAGCGGGCTGGCTACACGGCTATCCTCTCTCACCGTTCGGGAGAGACCGAAGATACCACCATCGCTGATCTTGCGGTCGCTACGGATTGCGGACAGATTAAGACCGGTGCCCCTGCGCGTAGCGAGCGTGTTGCGAAGTACAACCAGCTGCTGCGTATCGAAGAGGAGCTGGGTGGGGCTGCAGAATACGCGGGACGTTCAGCGTTCCCTCGTTTCACGGCTTAGGTCGCTGGCCGATTCAGTTCGGCCACGGTAGAACGGCTTTAAGTCGTTGTACAGAATCGATTGAGATAATAGGAACTTCGATCAATGGTTCGGCTGGTTCTGAGGGAAGGCGGGGTGTCATATGGCGAGACCGCGCCTTCCCGAAACCGAGTCGGGCGAGCCGGCAGAGTTCAGGTCCTGGATCAGGGGGCTCCGATTCTCTGGTTTTTCGATCATCATGATAGGGATACTCGCCCTCGGGGTTTTTATTATCAGCCCCAGCATGTCGATCTATCTTAATCAGAAGCAAGAGATCGCTGCGCTCGAGGCAAGCGTTCAGCAGAAGAAGCAGGCGCTTGATCAAGCGAATACGGAGAAGGACCGTTGGCAGGATCCTGCCTATGTTCGCTCCGAGGCTCGCAATAGGCTCTTTTATATGATGCCGGGCGAGAACCAGCTGGTCGTCATTAACGACGTTGGTGTGCCAGAGACTCAGGCGGCTCCAGCCTCTGTTGGGTTGCAACAGACCAAGGTGGATTGGGTCAAAACGATGGCCTTTTCTCTCCTGAGCGCCGGTACCACATCCGCAGGCTCTTCCGCCCTCGCGCCAGCGCCGACAGAGCCAGCTCCAGCACCAGCACCAGTCCCGGGCGGCGAAGCTCCAGCTACTACCCCAGAAGGAACAGACAACCAATGACACGTCCTCCTTTCGACGAGCCAACTATCGCCGATATCGATGCCGTCACCGAGCAATTAGGGCGCCCGGCCAGAAACGTGGTTGGCATTGCCGCACGCACGAACTCTGGGGAACCCACCGTTGTGTCGACGGCCCCGAGGCTGGCAGATGGAACTCCTTTTCCTACGTTCTATTACCTTTGTCACCCCGATGCGGTAGCGGCGGTCTCGACTCTCGAGGCTAACGGCTTCATGGTTGAGATGAATCAGCTTTTACGGGATGACGAAGAGATCCGCGAACAGTATCAGCAGGCCCACGAGAGCTACATAGCCGACCGAGAATCCGTGGCAATCGTAGAGGAAGTTGCGGGAATCAGCGCCGGCGGGATGCCGGAACGGGTAAAGTGCTTACACGCTCTCGTCGGTCACTCCCTTGCCGCTGGGCCGGGAATTAACCCGATTGGTGATATTGCCTTGGCCCAATCTGGCTGGTCCGTAACAAAGTAGTCTCAGCATTCGGTAAACTAATCTGTGGTATTGGTGCCATCGTCGCCACCGCTATTGTTGTGTAGTGGGTAAATTGCCCCCACATTCTTTTGTTCAGTGCTATTCAAGGAAGTGCTTTCGTGTCAAAGATCCTAATTGTTGGTGGCGGCTACGCTGGTTTCTACACCGCGTGGAAGCTTGAGAAGTGGCTGCGATCCGGTGAGGCCGAGGTCACTATTGTTGACCCACTTCCATACATGGCTTATCTCCCATTTCTGCCAGAGGTTGCTGCAGGTTCAATTGAGCCGCGACATGCTGTGGTTGCTCGCCGTCGTCACCTGAATTCAACGAAGAGCGTCGCTGGTAAAGTCACCACGATCTCTCACGCAGATAAGAAGGTCACAATTACGCCGAACGAGGGCGAGGCCTACGAGTTCGAGTACGACCACATCGTGATCGCAACGGGTTCTGTCTCTCGTACTTTCCCCATCCCGGGAATCGCTGACAACGCCATCGGCATGAAGACGATTGAGGAGGCCGTTGCAGTTCGTGATCGCCTGGTCAGCAACTTTGAAAAAGCTGCTAATATGCCCGCTGGGCCCGAGCGGGACCGTCTCCTCACGGTTACGATCGTCGGCGGCGGATTTGCCGGTATCGAGACGCTCGCCGAGCTGCGGTCGTTCGCAACCTCTCTGCTGCGTCGCTACCCCGAGATTACCTTTGACGACACCAAGTTCCACCTCATCGAGGCGATGGGCCGGATCATGCCCGAGGTCGCGCTCGAAACGAGCCTCTGGGTTATTAAGACGCTGACAAACCGTGGCGCAAATATTCACCTGGATACCCAGCTGTCTTCTGCCGTTGACGGCAAGATCGAGTTGTCAACTGGCGAGAGCTTCGAATCGGATCTGATCGTGTGGACCGCCGGGGTTATGCCCCGTCCGTTCCTGCGCGGAACAGATCTGCCAATTGGCGAGCGCGGTCACGTGCGCGGACGCCCCGACCTACGTGTCGAAGGTGATGACGGCATCCTCCAGGGAGCTTGGACGGCCGGCGATACCGCCGCCGTTCCAGATATTTCTGCTACGCCTGGGCCCGGAGGCTTCTGCGTCCCGAACGCCCAGCACGCTGTTCGCCAGGCCAAGGTGCTGGCCCGTAACATTGTTGCGGATATGCGCGGCGAGGGACTTATCGACTACAACCACAAGAACCTGGGTGCTGTCGCCGGCCTCGGCATGAACGTTGGCGTGTTCCAATCAGGTAAGTTTGCGATGAAGGGCTACATCGCGTGGCTTGCTCACCGTTTCTACCACGGCTTTGCTATCCCCACCTGGGAGCGCAAATGGCGCGTGTTCGGTGACTGGGTCGGACACTTCTTCCTCGGTCGCGATATCGTGAACATCGAGGCTGTCCAGACACCTCGAGCCATTTTCGAAGAGTTTGCGTCACGCCCGAAGGCCCCGGCTAAAGCCGAATAACAAGGCCACATAAACGCAGTAAGTCGAATGAGGATGTCCCCGGGGAGAACTTTTACCCGGGGACATTCTCATGTGTTCAATCGGACATGGTCAGCTGTCCATGTACGCCCGACCGCGTGCGGCTCTCCCAGAACGCATCAAATGCCTCCGCGGAGGTCTTAGCTGGAAGATAGCCGAACTCTTCGACAAGGGCGCGATTACTTAGCACAGGCCTGTAGCGCAAAAAACTTATCTGGGTGGGGGTGTGATTAGTCATGCGAAGTGTGTAGCCGATCGCGAGTCCGGTACGCACGAGCCAGGCCGGAACGGTAACCGTCTTCTTCCCCATTTTCTCGGCAAGCTCGTAAATGGTGAGGGCCCCATCGCCCGCGACATTGTAAATTCCAGATTCTTGGCTATCTACGGCCTGGGCAAAAACCCTTGCAACATCCGTGTGCCACACAAAAACAAAGGGGGAGTCGCTTCCGTAAATCGCGAGAATCCGTCGGGTGCTAAATATCTTCGTGACTTGGTTTTCCATGTCTTCGCCAAGCACCGTCCCGATGCGAAATACTGTTTGTTCGAGGTCGGGATACAGAATTCTCGCCTCTGCAAGTGATTCCTCAATCATTCTCTTGTGCCGACTGTGCGAAATCTCGTCGTTGCCGCGGAGAAGATCGCCCTCGAACATCCAGCCAGGGTTATCTGCGTGATAGCCGTAGGCTGCGCTGCTCGAGGATACGATAAGTCGTTCAACGCCGGTTTCGCCGCAGACAGCAATCACGTTTCTAGTGCCGATCACGTCTACACGGTATTCGTCTTCCTCCTTGACAGATTCGCCATTGTTTACTTTCGAAGCCAGATGGATCACTGTGGTGATGCGGTGCTTGCGTATTAATTCTTGCACTTGGGTTTTTTCAGTTACGTCGCAGGGTTCGTATGTGACCTCGTCGAGCCTGTCCTCTGATTTGGGAAGCTCAATATCGCTACTTACGATGCAGCTGATTGACGGCGACGGCAGGTGACTGGAACGTTTGCGTGCGTGAGTAACCAGTTGCGAGAGAACTGATCGTCCGAGAAAGCCCGCTCCGCCGGTAATGAGCACGCGTTTCTCGTCGATTGCTGGCTGAACTTTACTTCGTTGCAGGTTCATGGCCCCAGTGTAATGATCTAAAGACCGCGGATGTCAGGAACCCGGTAACCTCTCAGCAAGGTTCGATGCGATGCACAAATTAGACCGCAAAATTGTCGAGCGCGGCTCCGTCGATACGGTAGGTCGACCATCCGTCCATTGGGTATGCTCCGAACGAACGGTAGAAATTAATCGAGGGCTCGTTCCAATCGAGAACCGACCATTCCAACCGACGGTATCCGTTGATGCTACAGAGTGTCGCAAGCGATTGCAGCAGATGTTTACCGTATCCGCTGCCCCGCTGTTCTGGTAACACGAAGAGGTCTTCGAGGTATATCCCGTGAGTTCCGGTCCACGTGGAATAGTTGCGGAACCAGACAGCGATTCCCCGTATATCCCCGTCCTTTTCGATCACGTGCGCAAAGACCGCGGGGGCGTCGCTGAAGAGAGCCTCGGTGAGCATCGGGATTGTGTTTTCCACGGCGTCCGGTTCGCGTTCATAGATTGCGAGTTCGCGAATGCATGTGAGGATGCCCGGAACATCAGCGGGGATTGCAGGCCGCAGCACGGCACCATCGGGCAGGGTCACGGGCGAAAGTGTGTGCATCCATTCAGCCTAGTGAAAATGCTCGCGCGACGTAAAAGCCTAGTCGGCGTGCCTGCTCAGGAACTCGAAGACCTCGGTATCATCGACGCCGGGGAACGACCCCTGGGGGAGTGGGGAGAGCACGTGTGCGTGCATGCGGGCGCTTGGCCAGGACTGGTCTGCCCAGCGTTCTGCGAGGTCCTGTGAGGGGCGGCGGCAGCATGCGGGGTCGGGGCACAGCGAGACAGTGCGGTTGCTGGTGTCGCGTCCTCGGAACCACTTAGCGTGGTCGAAAGGAACGCCGAAGCTGATCGAGAAGCCTTCTGTCGCGGTCATCCCCGTCTGTACGGTGCACCAGTAGGTTCCGGACGGGGTGTCCGTGTATTGGTAGAACTCGCTCGTGCGATTGGTTCGTTCGAAGGCGGTGCGTGCGCCCCAGCGGCGGCAGAGGATCTGGCCCTCGATGGTGCCTGTTGGGTCTGCTGGCAGGGGGAGCCCATCGTTCTCGTATCCGCGCTGGAGTGATCCGTCACTGTTGACCCGGAGGAAGTGGACGGGGAGGTCCAGGTGGTGCGTTGCGAGATTTGTGAAGCGCTGGGCCGCCGACTCATGCGTTACGCCGAACGCATCGCGGAAGTCTTCGATCGCGAGGTTGCGTTCCTTTTTGGCCGCGCTCAGGAACTCTACCGCCCGGCTTTGTGGGATGAGGCAGGCCGCCGCAAAGTAGTTGATCTCGAGCCGCTGCTGCAAAAACTCGGTATAGCTGGAGGGCCGGTCGTGTCCCAGCACTGCGTGCGCCATCGCCTGAAGAGCAAGCGATCTTAGCCCATGACCGCCCGGGATTGAGGCGGGCGGCAGGTAGATGCGACCGTTCTTGAGGTCGGTGACGCTGCGCGTCGAGTGAGGAAGGTCGTCGACATAGATGAGTGTGAATCCGAGTTGTTCCGCCATGATGGCGACAGTGCGATGTGTGAGCGCACCCGTGATGTGGTTTGCCTTGAGGAGAAGGTCTTCGGCTAGATCCTCGATTTCGGGGATGTAGTTGTTCCGATCCCGCATCAGCAAACGGCTGTCCGTGTTCGCGCGTCGTGCCTCCTCTGGGGTTGCAATTGCCGCGCGTTCGCGGCGTTCGATCTCGCGGTGGAGTCCGACGAGCGACTCGAGAGCGTCATCCGGAAGTGATTTTGCTCCTCGTATAGTTGGCAGGCCGAGGCTTGCGTAGACCTGGTTGTGCTGTGCCCTGTCGAGTTCTATCTCGAGCGCGGATCTCCTATCTGGTGGTGCGCTGCTCAGGAGCTCGCCGAGGTTGATGCCCAAGACCTGAGCGATATTTTGGACGAGGGAAAGTTTCGGCTCTCGTCGGCCGTTTTCTATGAGAGAAAGCTGGCTCGCAGCCATGTCCACGTGTTCACCGAGTTGCTCGAGTGTCAGCCCTGCACGTGATCGAAAAAAGCGTAGGCGTTTGCCGAGGACAAGAAGTTCTGCGCTGGGGCTTTTCGTGGCAGGCTTCGCCGAATTCTTGTCGGGGGTGTCTGTCGGTGTGTTCGTTGAGGAGTGTGACAGCTGAGAGGTCATATATTTGACTATATGTTAAAAAACGTGTTTTTTAACAATCGATTTGGTTATCTGAGTCCAGTTTTATGACGAATCATAGAGGTGTAGCAAAAATTATTGCCACACTGCACCGCTGATATACCTAACACCTCAATAAACCACACCCCATAAACCCGATGGGGTGTGCACCCGTACACCGGATTACAGGAGCGTCAAGATGACCGTCATCGACTCGCCACAGATTACCTCGGACACGCGCGTCTCGGGGGAAGCCGCAACCAATGGCATCCCCACCACATCGAATCCCGATGTGGTGAAGTGGGTAGCAGAGGTCGCCGAATTGACGCAGCCCGATTACATCTACTGGTGCGATGGGTCGCAGCAGGAATGGGATGCGCTCACCGAGGAACTCGTCGCGACGGGAACGCTCACCCCTCTCAACCATAACCTGCGTCCAGGCAGCTTCCTTGCGCGTTCACACCCGGATGATGTCGCTCGGGTCGAGGACCGCACCTACATCTGCACCGAAAATGAGGCGGATGCCGGACCCACCAATAACTGGGCAGCTCCCGCCGAGATGCACAAGACTCTCGAGCCGCTTTTCCGCGGATCGATGCGTGGGCGCACCATGTACGTTGTGCCCTTCTCGATGGGGCCGGTTGGCGGGCCCATTTCTCAGGTAGGCGTCCAACTCACGGATTCCCCCTACGCCGTACTCAATATGCGGATCATGACTCGAATGGGCAGCGCAGCGATGGCCCATATCACCCCCGGAATCGAGTGGGTGCGTACCGTACACAGCGTCGGGGTCCCGCTTGTCGACGACGCCGATGATGTTGCCTGGCCCTGCAACGACAATAAGTACATCTGCCACTTTCCGGATACCCTCGAGGTCTGGTCGTTCGGCTCCGGTTACGGCGGAAACGCCCTGCTGTCGAAGAAGTGCTTTGCCCTTCGTATCGCCAGTGTCATGGCCCGCAAGGACGGGTGGCTGGCCGAGCATATGCTTCTGCTGAAGCTCACTAATCCCGCAGGTAAGACCTTCCACATCGCGGCTGCTTTCCCCTCCGCCTGCGGAAAAACGAACCTGGCGATGCTCCGCCCGACCCTGCCCGGCTGGGAGGTCGAGACTATCGGTGACGATATCGCCTGGCTGCGCCCCGGAACGGATGGCCGCCTGCGGGCGATCAACCCGGAGGCCGGGTTCTTCGGTGTCGCCCCGGGAACGGGATACGCAACCAATCCCGTCGCGATGGATAGCATCTGGGGCAACACGATCTTCACGAACGTCGCGCTCACCGACGACGGCGACGTGTGGTGGGAGGGGATGACCGACGCTGCGCCCGCTCACGCGATCGACTGGGAGGGGAACGACTGGACGCCCGAGTCGGGACGACCCGCCGCGCATCCTAATTCGCGATTCACCGTTCCCATCACCCAATGCCCGACGATGGCGCAGGAATGGAACGAAAGCGACGGAGTCCCTATCGACGCAATCCTTTTCGGCGGGCGCCGCGCGACCAATGTGCCGCTCGTGACCGAGTCTGTGAGCTGGGAACACGGCGTCTTCATCGGTGCTACCGTCTCAAGCGAGAAGACGGCGGCGCAGGAGGGCACCGTTGGCGAGCTCCGTCGCGACCCGTTCGGAATGTTGCCGTTTTGCGGCTACAACATGGCCGACTACTGGGCCCACTGGCTCGAGGTCGGCGAGACGCTGGGGGATAAAGCGCCCCGCATCTTCCAGGTGAACTGGTTCCGCAAGGGAGACGACGGTCGATTCCTGTGGCCCGGATTCGGAGAGAACGCCCGTGTTCTCGAGTGGATCGTGCGCCGGATTGACGGGGATGCCCGCGGGCGTTCGCTGCCCGTCGGCACCGTTCCCGCGGTGGGTGAGCTAAATCTCGACGGAGTCGAGGTGGCTGATCGCGACATTGAGGAGCTTTTCGCCGTCGATCCCGCCCTCTGGCTTGCCGAATGCGACCTCACGGAGGAGTACTTCGCGCAATTCGGAGATCGGATGCCCGAGGCATTGAATCGTGAGCTGAGCGATCTGCGTGGTCGCCTCGCCTCGTCGTGATCGGGGTTCGGCCTTCCCCTGATGGAGGCTTAGCCTTCACCCTAAGTTTCTGATCGGGTTCCTTCCCGTACCCGATCAGAATCCAATCGCCGGGTGTGTCCTTGTTCCTGTGGGCACACCCGGCGTTTTTCATATGGGTAGCGCGGTTAGCGCGGCTAGTTTGCCGGGCATCCTTCGAGAACGGATGCCATGGCATTTTTCTCGGACTCGGTCACCCACAGTCCGTATGCCGCTTTGACCGATACCTGCCGTCCGACGTAATCGCAGCGATACGACTTGTTCGGTGGAAGCCAGGTTGCTGCGTCGCCGTCACCCTTCTTGGAGTTTGTGGGGCCGTCAACAGCGAGGAGGTTGAGCGGGTCGTTTGCGAGCGAGAGACGTTCTTCCTGAGTAAGCTTTTGTGCGCCCGTCTGCCACGCGTTCGAGAGCGCGACGACGTGGTCGATTTGTACGAGGGAGGAGGTCTTGTTTCCCCTCACGAAGTCGATCTCTGTGCCCGTGTATGGGTCCGTGAGATGCCCACTGAGCACGCGGCATCCGTTCTGGAGCCGGATGTCGGTTAGGTCGCGTGTCAGGATGTCGTTGCGGGTATCGCAGCCATTGCGATCGACGTCTGACCAGGCAGGGCCGAACTTGCCGACACGGTCATAGCCCGTTTTGGGCGATTTTCCTTTGACCTCGAGAGCGTTCAGCAGGTCGAGAGAAGCGCTGCCAGAGGAATCGGTATCGGGTGCGTTGTCGCCCGGCGCTGGGGTGTTCTGCGTTGTCCCGGTTGTGGATGTCGTACTCAGCGAGCAGGCGGACATCGATACGAGCATGCTGATCGACAACATCGCAACGGTTATGAATCGGGGAAGCGGAGCTAGACGCAAGAACTACATCCTTGAGGGAGTCAGCGGGGAACGGAGCCATCGAGTGACGAGCCGTTAGGGAACACTGGAGTTTATCCCGAGCCAGATGACGATACCTGTAAATACCCTTTGCGTTTATTTTTGTTGGCCGCAAAGCTCTTCGTAGGAGTAGAGTGAGTGTCAGATACAACTGAAGCTGTTCGAAGGAGAATATCATGGCAATTGGTCGTAGGCGTCGCGGTCTAGCTGGGACTGCAGCACGCACAGCTGTAGTCGTCGGAACAGCAAATACAATGAATGCGCGTGCTGCTGATAAGCAGGCCGCTAAACAGCAAGCTGCGCAACCGGTTCAACAGCCGGAACAACCCGTTTTGGCACCTGTTGCGGCTGAGCCAACTCCTCAACCTGCAGCGGTTGCGCCTACGGGACTACCTTCGGACGACGCGATTGCAAAGATCGAACGTCTGGCCGCGCTTCACGAGAGCGGCGCCCTGAGTGACGAGGAATTTAGCGCACTTAAAGCGCGGGCTCTGTCGCTCTAATTCATAAATCTGACTCAGATCTCTGCGTGAGGCAGGAATAGTCCTGCGGGGTAATGAGCTTGCCTTTACAGGGATCTGGTCTGTTCATAAAAATCGGCACGGTTTTATTATGAAAAAAAGAGTTGTCGCGGTATCTGCGACCCTTCTCCTATTGATGTCAGGATGCGCAGCAAATCCCGCCGCTGATGGTACTAGCTCTCCGAGTGCAGAGAGCGGTGGGATAAGTGAGCGGGGAAACGAGATTAAGAAAGTGGGGGATGTTGTTGATATTGAAGACGATAACGAAGAAAATCCCACGCTCTCTTTTTCCGTCACCAGCATAGACGTGGATGCCCCGTGTAAAGCTCCTGATGCGGTCGCCCCTCAACACGGGCACTTCGTTACGCTGAAAGTTGACGGGCAGACCTCACCCGAGCTTAAAAATCAATTTTTTATTGTGGGAAACAGTTGGCGGGTAGTCGCGGATGATGGGGTCACCTTCGAGCTGAAGCCCTTTACCGAGGCGGCTAGTAAGTGCATCTCAGCTGATGACCGTCTCCCGACGACCGTCGGGGCGAACGAGTCTTTCAGCGGCACATTGGTGCTAGATGTCCCCACGGAGACTGGAACACTCGTCCTCAAGGACTGGGAGTGGGCCTACCCGCAGTAGGGCTAGTTCGCCTTTACCGTGATGAGTTCTTCCCAGTGGGTCGTGGCTCTTGGTGAGAGCATCCCTCTTCTCATTGACCAGCCCGGGGGCTTCTTCATTCCCGCGCGTCCCAGGCCTATGGGGACTCCTTCGACTTTGGGGGTGAGGGAGTCCAGAAGCAAACCGATGTTCTTTTTATCGGTGGAGGTCTCGAAAATGTCTAAAACTGCTCCCGCTGTTTTGGGTAGGAGACCCGTTAGGACGACGCCGAGACGCACGTATCTCATTCCGTGTTGCACCAGGGGCAGGAAGGCGGAATGTGCCGCTTTCACCAGCTGTATCTGGTTATCGGTCGGCACCTCGAAATTAATCCGCACGGAGGGGTGGTGCGATTCTCCCTCGGAAAAGGGGGATGTTCCTGCCCACACCGTCATGGTCTTCGCGACCGATCCCTGCGCGCGTAGCCTGGCGCCGATCTTCTGGATATAGATGCCGATCACCTGTTCGATCTCGCGCGCGGTGGTCACTGGGTGCGAGAACGAGCGCGAATGGATGAGCTGATTCTTTGTTGTCCTTTCCTCCTCTAACGGGATACAGGAAACTCCGCGCAGCTCCAGGATTGTTCGCTGCATGGTCACGCCAAATTTTTTGCGCATCCGTCTCTCGTCGGAGTCCCGCAAATCGAGCGCCGAGTGGATGTTCATGGCGGCGAGGCGTTTTCCTAGGCGCCCGGCTACTCCCCATATTCCGGTTACCGGGGTTGCCGCTAAAATCTGGGAGAGGTGTTCTGGTGGGTACCGATTAATGTCGCACACCCCCTGGAGGTGCGGCTTTTTCTTGGCCCCGTGATTGGCGAGTTTTGCGAGGGTCTTCGACGGCGCGATTCCCACGGACACGGGTAGCCCGGTGCTCTGGTGTACCGCGGCCTTGATGTCGATGCCCCACGCGTTACGGTCCGGCACGGCCCGGGGGACCTCGAGAAAGCTCTCGTCGATGCTATAGACCTCGATGCCGCTCGAGTAGCGCGAGAGCAGCTCCATCACGCGCCAGCTGAGGTCCCCGTAGAGCTCGTAGTTGCTGGACCGGGCGACGAGCCCCCAGGTTTTGGCCTGCCCTTCGAGTTTGAACCAGGGGATTCCCATGGGCACCCCGAGGGCCTTCGCTTCGGAACTGCGCGCGACGACGCATCCGTCATTGTTGGAGAGCACCACCACGGGAACATTCTTGAGCGCTGGGTGAAACGCTCTCTCGCAGGACGCAAAAAACGAGTTCACGTCTACCAATGCGATCTGTTTAGACATGCTTTGGTTAAACATGATGCAGGCACATCGTGACGACTCCCCAGACGGAGAGCGTGCTGAGCTCGGGCACGACGATATCCGGGTAGTGCGGGTTCTCGGCGTGGAGGATGACCCCGCGGGCGGTGATCACGAGGCGTTTGACGGTTAGCTCCCCGTCGAGTTCGGCGATGATGATGTCGCCGTGCTGCGGGGATTTTGAGCGGTCTACGATCACTTCGTCGCCGTCCGATATGCCAGCCTGCAACATGCTTTCCCCGCTGACGCGCACGATATATGTGGATGTCGGGTCGTGGATGAGATGTTTATTGAGGTCGATGCTGCCCGTATAGTATCCGGCGGCGGGGCTGGGGAAACCCGCGTTGACGGCTACCGGGGCTTGGGAAATGGTGCGCGTCGTCTCCGGCCAGAGACGCGAAACTGCGCTGATTTTGATGAGGTACTCCTGAAATCGAAACTATGTTCGATGCAAGTGTACGTCGCGTAGCTGAGAATGCAAGAACGCGGGTTTTGTTGGGCGTTGATTCTGCTGTGTGCGCGGGCCTCGATCCGAACATGTATCGCCGATTATGCGTTTCATCGTGAAGGAGCAGGCGTTGTTTTGGCGGAAACGTTTTGGGACGCGGCCGGAGTTCGCCACGTAGAGAATGCCAATACTGATCCAAGCAGCCCGATGAAAACTAGAGTCAAGGCAGTTCCTGGCAGGCCGATCGTTGCCCCAAGGGCTCCTGCCAGCGGGTAGGTCACCAGGAAACATGCGTGAGAAAGTGAGAACTGTGCGGCAAAGATTGCTGGCCTGGTCTCGTTGTCGCTGTTGCGCTGCAATAGGCGGGATGAGGGCGTGAGAATCGTGGATGTGGCAGCTCCAATAACGAACCAAACCCCGATGAGTCCGAACCATTGTCCCTGGCCGGTTCCCCACTGCAACACCGCGGCCCCTATCAACAAGGCCGCGGGTAGTGCGGCAGCGCCACAGAACATCACCCGGCGATCAGAGAATCGATCTAGTAATCGGGGAATATTCAGGGCAACGATCATTGACCCAGCGCCGTTGGCCGCCAAGAGGATGGCGACATCGGTTTGAGACCGGGCGAGGTCCGACTTGACCAGGACTACCGTATTGACGATGACCATTGCCGTGGTCGTCGCGACAACCATGTTTAGGGCCATGAGGCTTCGGAGTTCCGGGCGCGCCCAGAACTCCCGTACTCCCCGGGTGAGCCTGTCACAGAAGCCCGTACTCCTCGGTGCCTCAATAACGGGAAAGGGGGTGAACGCGACCAGGATGGCAGAGCCGATGAATCCGGCGACGGTACCCGCGAAGAGGTTGTGATAACTGATGACCGTCAGCAGCGCCGCTGCCAGCAGCGGGCTGACAAGTGATTCCAGATCGTAGGCGAGCCGTGACAACGACAGGGCGCTGGTGTAATTGCGTTCCTCTGGCACGATCGAGGGAATCAGCGCCTGGAATGCCGGAGTGAAGGTTGCGGAAGCTGCCTGGAGAATAAAGATGAGGACATAGATCTGCCAGGCTTCGGTAACGAACGGCAGGCAGAGTGCAACGCCGGCGCGCACGATATCCGAGGTGATCAGCAAACGTTTACGTGGCACGCGGGAAACGAGTGCGCTAATGACGGGTGCGACCGCGACATAGGCTACCATCTTGATCGTCATGGCCATGCCTAGGACGAAGCCAGCGTTACCTCCGGCAACGTCGAAGGCCAGCAGTCCCAACGCAATGGTAAGCAGGCCGGTTCCAAGTAAGGCAATAATCTGTGCCCCGAAGAGTCTGGCGTAAACGGTGTTACGGAGTACGGTGAGCACCGGGTAACCTAACTGTGAAATCGGTGAAAGCGACTAGCTTTGTGAGGCGCGGTGGAGCGAGCCCACTGCCTCCGCTCCAGGCGGAGTCTCGCTTTTATCCGTGTCAGTAGGTGGTGCTCTTCCGGAGAGTCAACTTGTTTTTGTACCCCCAGTGGGACTCGAACCCACACTGAAATGATTTTAAGTCATGTGCCTCTGCCATTGGGCTATGGGGGCCCACAGACAATGTTAGCGAAAAGAACGGGACATATTTCGACTTTCGCGTTTTGCTGTCTGTCTGGTGTGTCGATCAGGGCGCATTGACCGCCCTAAACCAGGCCCTTTACCCTACACCAGGCCTTTTGCTGTGAGCTCGGCGAGCACCTTCCACGCGGTTACGGGGATGCCCGATGTTTCCTCTAGCTGCGCCGCGGCCTCGTCGATCGTCATGTCCTCGTCGCGCAGGAATGGCACGAAGCCCCAGCCCGGTTCAGCGCGAAACGCGGCCACGGGTTTTCCCTGGCGTGCGGCACTTTTCTCCATGATGGGGTGGATGTCGTGATATTTAGGTCCGGTGTTTACGTTGGGGAAGCGCTTGGCATAGTCCCAGCGCACCCAGGCGTAGCTGAACGCTCTGTCAATGGTTAGTTTGTTCGCGCTCAGCCCCTCTATGTTGACGGCGAGGCATCCCAGCGCGAGTCCTTCGCCGATGATGGCCTGCTGGCGGGCCTTGGTGAGCTGAATTTTCTGAGCCATTGTTCTCCTGACGATTAGTAACTCAGTTTACCCGCTGCTGCCGCGCTTGCCTTCTCGAGAAAAACAAGCTCCTGGACTTGTGAGTGAGCGCTCACTCATTCTAGACTGCTTCTGTGAGCGAGAAAGAAGATCCCGTACCGCGCGAATGCGATGCCCCGAGAAGGGCGCAACCGCTGCCAGCAGACGATCGCCGCGCAATGATCATCAGAGCGGTAACCCCGCTGCTTCTCGACAAGGGAGCATCCGTTACCTCGAAACAATTGGCAGAGGCGGCCGGGCTCGCGGAGGGTACCCTGTTCCGCGCCTTTGGTGACAAAGACAGCCTGATACAGGCGGCTTACGACTCTTTTCTTGACCCAGGGCAGTTTCACCGCGATCTGAGGAATATCGATCCTCAACGTCCGCTGAGAGACAAGGTGCTGGCTATCGTCGGCCTCATGCGTGACCGATTTGGCGGTGTTTTTCGCATTATGTCAGCGGTTGGGCCCCACGAGCATAAGAACATGCAATCGCATCGCGAGGAACTCGACCGAATCGTCACTGCGATTCTCGAGCCCGAGATCACAGAACTCAACTGGCCACCCGCGACCGTGGCGCAGCTCATCCGGATGCTCTCCTTCGCATCCTCTCTTCCGCGAATCAACGAGGGCAGTGAGCTCTCCGCCGATGACCTGACCGACGCGCTCCTTTTAGGAATCGTCGGCCAATCCGTAACCAAAGACACCTCCCACCCCTTCGAAAGGCGAGCCCGATGATCCTCATGAAGCTCCTGGGTCGTTACCTGCGACCCCACTGGCAACTCTTGGTGGGGGTGGTGGTGTTTCAGCTGGCCCAGGCCATCCTCTCGCTATACCTGCCCACGTTGAACGCCGACATTATCGATCAGGGTGTCGCCCAAGGAGACACCGCTTACATCATGTCCACTGGCGGGATCATGCTGGCGCTCACCCTGCTCCAGGTGGCCTGCGCTATCACGGCCGTGTACTTCGGGGCGAAGGCGGCGATGCTCGTCGGGCGTGACCTCCGCAGCGGCATTTTTCACCACGTGGGAGAGTTCTCGGAGCGCGAAGTCGCCCAATTCGGTGCCCCCTCGCTGATCACCCGCAACACCAACGATGTGCAGCAGGTGCAGATGCTCGTGCTGATGACCTGCACGCTCCTGGTCTCGGCCCCGATCCTGGCGATCGGCGGAATTGTTATGGCGATGCAGCAGGATCTTCAGCTCTCCTGGCTGATCGCGGTTAGCGTGCCGATCCTCTTGCTCGCAATCAGCGCAATCATCGTGCGGATGGTGCCGCTGTTCCAGCTCATGCAGAAGCGCATCGATAACGTCAACCGGGTACTGCGGGAACAACTTACCGGCATCCGGGTCGTGCGTGCCTTCGTGCGCGAGGATATCGAGACCAAGCGCTTCAAAACCGCCAACGACGAGGTCACCGACACCGCGTTACGCGCAGGACGCCTGTTCGCGCTGATGTTCCCCATCGTGATGCTCGTGCTCAACGTCTCGAGCGTCGCAGTGATCTGGTTCGGCGCGTTCCGAGTCGAGGACGGCTCGATGCAAATCGGAACGCTCACCGCCTTCCTCACCTATCTCATGCAAATCCTTATGGCCGTCATGATGGCTACCTTCATGGCGGTGCTGGTGCCCCGCGCCGCCGTCTGTGCCGAGCGAATCAGCGAAGTGTTGGGCACCGAATCCTCGGTTCGTGCCCCCGAGCATCCCATCGCGATTACCGAAGCAACAGGCCTGGTCAAACTCACAGACGTAGGCTTCTCCTACCCAGGCGCCGAACAGCCAGTGCTCAGCGACATCTCCTTCACCGCGCAGCCCGGCCAGACCACCGCAATCATCGGCAGCACGGGATCGGGTAAAACCACCCTGATCAACCTGCTGCCCCGCCTCTTCGATGCGACCAGCGGAACGGTGAAGATCGACGGCGTGGATATTTCGAGGGTGGATCCGGATACCCTCTGGGCCAGAATCGGCCTGATCCCGCAGAAGCCCTACCTCTTCTCGGGCACCGTGGCGAGCAACCTGCGTTACGGCCGCCCCGACGCGACCGATGACGAGCTGTGGAGGGCGCTCGAAACCGCGCAGGCCGCGGACTTCGTGAACGCAATGCCGCTTGGGCTGGAGGCACCCATATCGCAGGGCGGAACAAACGTATCCGGCGGCCAGCGTCAACGCCTCGCGATCGCCCGCGCTCTGATCAAAAAGAGCGAGATTTACGTCTTTGACGACTCGTTCTCCGCCCTTGACCTGACAACGGATGCCCGGCTGCGCGCCGCCCTCGCGAAAGACCTCGCGGGTGCCACGCTGATCATCGTGGCGCAGCGGGTATCAACAATCGTGGATGCCGACCAGATCCTGGTCCTCGAAGACGGCCGCATCGTCGGTCGCGGCACACACGACGAACTTCTGGTATCGAACGACACCTACGCCGAGATCGTCTCGTCGCAGCTCGCAGCGGAGGAGGCAGCATGAGTGAGTCACACGAAGAAACAGCAGAAACCACCCGTACCGCAGCCCCGGCGCGCCCGATGGGTCCTCCCGGACGCGGGCCGATGGGTGGAGCGTCAGGGCCCGTTCAGAAAGCCATGAACTTTGGGCCGAGCGCCAAGCGTCTCGTCGGCAGGCTTCGCCCCGAGATAGTGGGCATCAGCTGGGTCACCCTGCTTGCTGTCGTCAGCGTGTTTTTTGCCGTGCTGGGACCTAAGCTCCTGGGTAACGGCGTGAACCTCGTGTTCTCCGGCGCGATCTCTCAGAATCTCCCGGAGGGCTTGAGCCAGCAGGAGGTGATCGACGGGTTGCGGCAGCAGGGCCAGAATCAGCAGGCCGACCTGCTGAGCGGGATGACCCTCACCCCGGGCGAGGGGATCGACTTTGGTGCCCTAAGCCAAGTGCTACTCCTGGTGCTGGCCTTGTATATTCTGTCGTCGGTATTTAGCTGGTTGCAGGCCTACGCGCTCAACGGCATCGTCCAGCGAACGGTTTACAGGCTGCGCGAGGACGTCGAGACTAAAATCAATCGCTTGCCCCTGCGCTATTTTGACAAGATGCAGCGCGGCGAGCTGCTGAGCCGCGTGACCAACGACATCGATAATATTTCGCAATCGCTGCAGCAGACGATGAGCCAGCTGCTCACGTCGTTGCTGACCGTCATCGGCGTCATCGTGATGATGTTCGTGGTCTCGCCGCTTCTCGCCCTGATCGCGTTGGTCACGATTCCCCTGACCCTGCTGATCACCGTGGTTATCGCGAAGCGCTCGCAGAAACACTTCGTGGCCCAGTGGAAGCACACGGGAGAGCTCAACGGCCAGATCGAGGAGGCCTTCACCGGCCACGCCCTCGTGAAGGTCTTTGGTCGCCACCGCGAGGTGGAGGAAATCTTCCGCGAGAAGAACGAGGAGATGTACAAGGCGAGCTTCGGCGCGCAGTTTATCTCCGGCATCATCATGCCTGCCATGATGTTCGTGGGAAACCTGATGTACGTCGCGATTGCCGTCGTCGGAGGTCTCCAGGTGGCGAGCGGCGCTATGCAGCTCGGAGATGTGACCGCGTTTATCCAGTACTCGCGCCAATTCACCCAGCCGCTGACCCAGCTGGGCTCGATGGCCAACCTGCTGCAATCGGGCGTCGCCTCGGCGGAACGTGTATTCGAGCTGCTTGATGCGGAGGAGCAATCGGAGGATCCAGATCCGGCTCAGACCCCGCAGGAGAACAAGGGGCGCCTGGTCTTTGAGAACGTCGATTTCAGCTACTCGGAGGATAAGCCGCTCATCAAGAATCTGTCGCTCGTCGCGGAACCCGGGCAGACCGTGGCGATCGTCGGGCCGACGGGCGCGGGCAAGACGACGCTCGTGAACCTGATGATGCGCTTCTACGAGTTGGATGCTGGACGGATCACGCTCGACGGTACGGACATCTCCCAGATGACCCGCAAGGACCTGCGCAGCCGCACGGGCATGGTGCTGCAGGACACGTGGCTCTTCGGCGGAACGATCCGCGAGAATATTGCGTATGGACGCCCCGACGCTACCGAGGACGAGATCATGGATGCCGCGAGGGCCACCTACGTGGATCGTTTCGTCCACTCGCTCCCGGACGGCTACGACACCGTCCTTGACGATGAGGGCTCCAATGTAAGCGCGGGGGAGAAGCAGCTGCTGACCATCGCCCGGGCCTTCCTGGCCAAGCCAAACGTGTTGATCCTCGACGAGGCCACCAGCTCGGTAGACACCCGCACGGAGCTGCTGGTGCAGAAGGCGATGAGCGCCCTCCGCGCGGATCGCACGAGCTTCGTGATCGCCCACCGCCTGTCAACGATTAGGGATGCCGATCTCATCCTGGTCATGGAGTCCGGCAGCATCGTGGAGCAGGGAACGCACGCCGAGCTGCTGGCCGCCGCCGGCGCGTATTACTCGCTCTATAACTCTCAATTCGCCGGAGCCGACCCCGAGGCAAGCTAGGTGTGTCACCCTTCCCTGCCAGCTGCCTGTTTATGGCGGCTGGTGGGGACGGGTTTGCGATTGGGTCCGTTTTTTCGTACAGTTATGCGACTGCTTCTTTGCCCTGTTGGCTCCGAACGAAAGCTAGGCTCATCATTCGTGCGCCAACTTGACAGGACGATGTAAGCAAGACAGTATTTCGTATACGTCAATGTTGATATCTTTGGAAGGCTCCCCTCGTAATGTCCTACCCGAAATCCCTCAAACGCCTTACTGCACTAGGAGTTGCAGCGGGTGTTTTTCTTTTTAGTGCTACTGCGGCTACTGCAGCGACCGCGGTGGTAACTCCATCCGCGGCGCAGGCGAAAACGTCGTCAGCGGATAAGACCTTCAAGGTTGCCCTGCTTAACGATGTTGACACCCTCAACCCGTTCACCAACGTTCTTGCAGCTGGCGCAAACGCGCTCGCCCTGTCCTACGAACCCCTCGTTGAGAATGGTCAGAAGAGCAACGAACTCACGGGCGCTATCGCCGATTCGTGGGAGGTCAACGAAGACGGCACCGTGTGGACGTTTAAGCTGGGCACAGACCGCAAATGGTCCGACGGAAAACCGCTGACCTCCGACGATGTGGTCTATACGTTTGACCTGATCATGAAAAATCCTGATCTTCAGAAGTCGAAAGGCGCGCTGGTGGAGGGTCTCTCGTCGGTAGAGGCACCAGACGCTGAGACCGTCAAGATCACACTTTCCGAGCCGCAGGCGGCTAACCCCGGTGTTCAGATCCCCATCGTTCCTAAGCATGTGTGGGAGAAGATCGATGACAAGGCAGCCTTCGCGAACGATAAGGATGCCGTGAGCTCGGGCCCCTACACAATCGAGACCTACGGTAAGTCGTCGGGAATCACCATGGCCACCAATCCGAACTACTGGCGGGGAGCAGCCAAGATCGACAAGATCGTTTTCGTTCCCTACAAGAGTACGGATGCCGCGATCCAGGCGCTGCGTACGGGCGAGGTTGATTTCGTTCCCGATATGACCTCCGCACAATTCGGTAGTCTTGAAAACGAACCAAACGTCGAAACCTATTCTGGAAAGAACCGGCGCTATCAGGCTGTCGCGATCAACCCGGGGGCGAAGGATAAGAACGATCAACCCATGGGTGACGGTAACCCCGTGTTGCAGGACTTGGTTGTGCGCCAGGCGATCGTGCGTGCTATCGACAAGTCCACCCTTCTCGATAAGGTCCTCGGTGGGCACGGGACCCTTGCAGCGGGCGAGATCCCTTCTGTCTATCCTGACTTCTACTGGAAGCCAACCGATTCCGAGTTGACGCTATCGTTCGATCCGGCAGCCGCGAATAAGATGCTCGACGACGCTGGATATGCCAAGGGCGCAGACGGTATCCGCGTTGATAAGACGGGCAAGCCCATCAAGCTTCGCCTCATGGGACGCTCGGAAAGCGCCGCACACGCGTCGATGGCGGAGTTTATTAAGCCGTGGTTGAAAGACATCGGAATCGACGTAACCGTTGAGACGAAGGCCTCGGGCCAGGTGAACGAGGAATCAGAGCAGGGCAAATATGATATGTACTTCACCGGGTGGGGCATCGAACCGGATCCCGACTTTCAGCTGTCGATCAACACCTGCGCATCTCGCCCCAACGCTGATGGTTCTGCTGGCCTGAACGAGTCCAATTGGTGCGATCCAGAATTTGACAAGCTTTATGCCGCACAGCACGTAGAGCTTGACCCTGAAAAACGCAGTGAGCTGGTGAAAGAAGCTGATAAGTTTAAATATACGCAGGCCGTGAATAACGTCATCTGGTATTACGATTCGCTCGAGGCCTATCGCAGCGATCGCTTCGGCGGTTTTGAGAAGCAACCCGACGGTGTCGGACCTATCTACGGTCAGAACGGCCCCTGGGGCTTCTACAGCGTGACCCCGGTATCGGAGCTGGAGGGTGCAAACTCGGAGAGCACGTCGCAAAACTCCGGCTCCTCGTTGCCTATCGGTTTGGGCGTTGGAATCGGTGCTGTCGTACTCATCGGCGCTGTGGTAGCCGTGATTATGCGACGCCGCTCGAGCAGCGACGATCGGGCATAACCGATGACGGACACACTTAGTCGAGGCCCGGGGGATTCGCCGGGCCTCGGCCTCGAGGCCGACATTGCACCAGATATCGATGAGCCTAAGCGGTCATCATCCTGGGCGAGATATACCCTGGTGAAGGCCGGGGGAGCAGCCATTTCGATGGTGATGGTTATCCTTCTCGGATTCTTTGCCTTCAGGATTATCCCGGGCGATCCCGTCCGGCTGCTGACCGACGGGCGCCAGGTCTCCCCAGAACAGCTCGACATCATCAGAGACACCTACGGGCTCAACGATCCGCTTATCGTCCAATTCTTCACCTATCTCACGGATATGCTCAAAGGCGATTTGGGTCAATCCTTCGTCTATAACCAGCCCGTAACGGAGCTGATCGGCGAGCGGATCGGACCGACCCTGCTGCTCAGTGGCACGGCCGCGCTCCTCTCGATCGTGGTTGGGCTCTGGATCGGGCAGCGGGCGGCCTGGAAGCGCGGTAGCTTCTTCGATAAGGCAAACACGGGAATCGCGCTGATCCTGTGGTCTGTTCCTACGTTCTGGTTAGGCATGCTTGTTCTGATGACGTTCGCAGGCTCGCTCAAGCTTTTCCCGACCGGCGGAATGATGACGGTCGCGAGCGACGCCCAGGGCTTCGACCTCTTCCTTGACATCGCGCATCACATGGTGCTCCCCGTGCTGACCATGGCGGCGGTCGTCTATGCGCACTATCTGATGGTGATGCGGGCATCCCTTCTCGAGGAGATGTCTGGAGACTACCTCACGACTGCGAGGGCGAAAGGCTTGAGAGAGGATCTCGTTCGCCGCCGTCATGCCGTGCCGAACGCGCTCCTGCCTACCGTGACGCTGATCTTCATGGCGCTCGGCGGGATCATCTCAGGGGCGGTCACGGTGGAAACTATTTTCTCGTGGCCGGGTCTTGGCTATCTCACCTTCCAATCGCTGAGTCAGCAGGACTATCCGGTTCTGCAGGGAACCTTCGTGGTGTTCTCGGCCATCGTTATCGTGATGAATTTCTTTGCCGACCTGCTGTACCGCGTCTTGGATCCACGCCTGAGAAAATGAGGCTGAGAAAATGAGCTTGAGAAAATGATGAGGCTGCACTAATGACTCTTCCCGATAACAAGCCGGATACCCTCGCCATGCGAATGGTCGAGCTGGACGGCGAACACGTACATACGCTGGACGGTAAGGTTTCCGCCCGCCGTGTCGTCTGGAATAGGCGACTGTCTCGCTTCCGAGAGATCATGCGAGAGGTCGTCTCGACGCCAGGCGGTATAGCCGGGATTTTAATCCTGGCCATTGCCATCCTGGTGGCGATTTTTGCGCCGCTCCTCGCGCCGGAAACAGACCTCGACCCGACGAAGGTTACCTCCGGCGTGAATGAGCCGCCTTCGGCAGAGAACCCGCTGGGGACCGACCCGCTGGGGCGCTCCGTGTTGTCGCTGCTCGTCTGGGGAAGCCGGATCTCGCTCCTCGTCGGTGTCTCGGCAACCCTGGTCTCGATGATTATCGGCACGATTATGGGGATGGCCGCCGGTCACTTCACGGGCGTCTCCAACGCCATCCTGATGCGTATCATCGACTTTTTCATCGTGGTGCCGAGCCTCGTGCTTGCCATTGTGCTGTCCGCAACCATGGGCCCCGGCGTGTTGACGATCATCATTGCCATCGGGGTGACGTCGTGGGCGGGAACTGCGCGTCTCGTCAGATCGCAGACGTTGACGGTGGAATCTCGGTCTTATATCGAGAGGGCGTGGGCTCTCGGAGCTACCGATTGGCACATCATCAATAAGCATGTGTTGCCCGCCGTGATGCCCCTCGTGATGGCGAACACCACCCTGGCGGTGGGATCCGCGATCATCGCCGAGTCGACGCTATCGTTCCTGGGCCTCGGCGACCCCAACGCGGTATCGTGGGGCGCGATGCTCAAGAGTGCATTCTCCACGGGCGCCGCCACCGCCGGTTATTGGTGGTACATGCTGCCGCCCGGCCTCGCGATCGTGTTTGTCGTTCTCGGCTTTACCCTGCTTGGCCGCGCGCTTGAGTCAATCATCAACCCCACCATGAGAGGCCGCTAATGCCACGTCTTGAATTTAGGGATGTCTCGATCACCTATCAGACTAATCAGAAGTCCGGTCGCGGTGAGGTCTTCGCCGTCAAGGACGTCAACCTGGTGGTCGAGCCGGGCCAGACGCTCGGCATCGCGGGAGAATCCGGCAGCGGAAAATCCACGCTGGTGATGTCGGTGCTACGCTTGCTGCCGAAGAACGCCAAAATCTCCGGCGAGATCTTGCTGGGCGACGAATCCGTCGATGAGATGTCGTTTGGTCGTCTGCGGGCAGTGCGCTGGACCGAAGCAGCCATCGTCTTCCAGGGCGCTATGCACTCGCTCAATGCCGTGCGTAAGATCGGCTACCAGATCGAGGAACCCCTCGTCATTCACCAGGATCGCGACAGCGACTATCGATCTCCGGATGCTCGTCGTAAACGTGTCATCGAACTCCTCCGCATGGTCGACATCCCCGCGTCGAAGGCAGAGGCCTATCCGCACGAACTATCGGGCGGACAGAAGCAGCGCGTGATGATCGCGATGGCGCTTGCCTGCAACCCGGACCTGATTATCGCGGACGAGCCCACAACCGCACTCGATGTCATCGTGCAGGAACAGGTGCTGAGCCTGCTGCGTGACCTGGTCAAGACCAGGCAGCTATCGCTGATCATGATCAGCCACGACCTCTCCGTTCTTGCTTCGACATGTGAGCGCATCATCGTGATGCAGAACGGGCAGATCGTGGAGCAGGGCATCGGCCATCAGGTGATGCTCGACCCACAGCATCCGCACACGCAAGCCCTAGCGAGCGCGTTCCCGATGATTGGGGATTGGTCGTCGCGGCTGAAGCTGCCCACCTACTCCGCGCCGGACGCGCCCGACGGCCCGGACTCGATTCAGCCGCGCCGCGATAATCCCGTTATCCTCGAGGCCAAGAACGTCGAGGTCTCGTTCGGATCTTCCAAGAACCCGATCCCCGCCGTCCGTGGCGTATCGATTGAGTGTCGTCAGGGCGAGATCGTCGCGCTGGTGGGACAATCCGGTTCGGGTAAGACAACACTGGCCCGCACGGTGCTGGGGCTGCAGAAGACCACGGGGGGCGAGGTACTCTTCGAGGGCAAGCCGCTTCCCGCCAAGACGCGTGACCTGCGTGCCTATCGGCGCCGGGTGCAATTCGTGTTGCAGGATCCAAGCGCCGCGCTCAACCCCAAGCACAGCATCTATGAGGCTGTCGCGGAGGGCCCGCGCCTCCACGGGCTCGCGAACGAGGCTGAGGTCGTCGCCAGTGCACTCACCCGTGCCGAACTTACTCCCGCCGAATCGTATTTTACGGCCATCCCGCAGGAGCTGTCCGGCGGACAGCGCCAACGAGTCGTGATCGCTGGCGCGCTGGCGCTCCAGCCCGAGTTCCTGGTGGCGGACGAACCCGTCGCCAGTCTTGACGCCTCTGTGCGGGCCGGGATCCTCGCACTCCTGCTGCGCCTGCGCTGCGAGGAGAATATCGGCGCGCTCGTGATCACCCACGACCTCGGCCTCGCCTGGAATATCGCGGACCGGGTCATCGTGATGTACCAGGGCGAGATCGTGGAGGAGGGCGCGGTGGAGGATGTCTTGCTGAACCCGCAGCATCCCTACACGCAGAAGCTTCTCTCCGTTGTCCCGACGGCCGAAAAGGTACGAGAGGCGGCCCTTATGGAGTCGGAGGATCTGGCGTGAGCGGAAGGCAGTACCCAGAACTGGGGCCGCTGAAGGCGGGAGACACCGTCGCGCTAATGACGACTTCCTCCGCTGTCACCCGAGAGCTTGTGGAACGTGCCCGGTATGTTCTCGAGTCGTGGGGACTCAACGTGCGATTTATGCCCCACCTGTTTGACGAGCATCCCCGCGCGAACTATCTTGGCGGGCCAGAAGCCGCCCGCGCCGCGGACCTGCAGAGTGCCTGGTGCGACCCCACGGTCGATGCGGTGCTTTCGGTGCGTGGAGGATACGGATCAATTCGGATGCTCGACCTGCTCGACATCGATGCGCTGAAGGCCGCGCGTCCCAAGCCGCTGCTGGGGTCGTCGGATGTAACCGCCGTGTTGGAGCTGTGGGGCGAAGAGCTGGGACTCGCGACCTGGTTTACCCCGATGGTCGCAACTGAAGATTTTCTGATGGATACGATTGCGGCCATGGGTGTGCGTGAGGCGCTCTTCGAGCCGTGGCAGGGGCGTGTGCTCTCGTCTGAGACGGCCGTGCCGCTCGTGCGCGGCGAGGCAAGCGGGCGGCTGGTCGGCGGAAACCTGGCCATGGTCTCCCGTACCCTCGGCGCGGTCTCACGCGCACCCATCAATAACACCGGTGCGATCATCCTGTTGGAGGACGTGACCGAATCCGTCGAGCGGATCGACACGATGTTCTGCCAGCTATCGCGCGCGGGATATTTCGAGGGGGCTGCCGGGGTCGCCCTTGGCTCTTGGGTGGAATGCGGCGAGCTCGAACCTATTCGCGAGTTGGCCGTCGAAACCTTCGGCGGCCTGGGCATTCCCGTTGTCTGGGAGCTGGGTTTTGGGCATTGCGAACGGGCGTTGAGCATCCCGCTCGGCGTTCAGGCCACGCTGATCGCCGACGATAAGCCGCGATTGGTGTTGGGCGAGTGAGCGCTCCGGGCACAGAGGGTGCCGCCGTTCGCGAGCCAGTCCTCGGCTATTGCTACGAGACGCTCGACGGGCAACGGCTCGCGTCCTACAACGGTGACCGCGAGATGTATGCTGCGAGCACGCTGAAGCTTGCGGTTTTGCTCGCCGCCGTGCGTCGCGTGGAGGTGGGAGAGCTTAGATTAGAGGACGAGCATCCCGTCTTGGCGATGTATGCCTCAGCGGATGCCGAAGCCCCGGATTTTTGCTTTGACGACGACCCAGACGAGCTCGATGAGGGGATGCCCGCCCAGGGCGAGCCGATGACGCTTCGGCAGATCCTGTGGCGGATGATCGCGGTCTCCTCGAACGAGGCCACCAATATGGCAGTGCTCATCGTCGGGTATGACGCGATTCGGCGGGCGCTTGACGATGCCGGTGCCGTGTCTTCGCGCTTCGAACGTCTCTACGGTGACCTCGCGGGCCGGGCGCTCGGGCTGACGATCTCGACGACCTCGGCCGACCTGGTGCGTCTGATGCGCGCGGTGATTGGCGGCGCGTGGAGTGCCTCGCCGGAACTGAACGATCTGATGCGTTCGCTGGTGCGCGCGCAGGAGTATCCCGTGATTGCGGAGGAACTCGGCGGTGAGGTGTCCGAGTGGGGCAGCAAATCCGGCTGGATCACCGAAATCCTGCACGATGTGGCCTATTGGGTTCCGGCGGGTGCCGACTTCGCCGATGCGCGAATCCTCGCGGTGTGCACGCGAACGCTGGAGCACGGGCCAGCCCGTGATGTGATCCATGGAGTGACCCGCGCGCTGCGTTCGTTCGACGGTTAGCTCTGTCGTGTTTAGCCGCCTAGTTCTCTCGTGCCGAGCAGCTGGGTGACGTTTGCCGCGACGTCTTGTAGCCCGGTGGCGGCCTCGGCCATCAGGTCGTCGATTGCCTGGCTGCCATTCGCGATGCTGAAGGCAGCGGTAATCCCTATTTCGCGCAGCTCTGCGGCGGAGCATCCCACTTTTCCGGCGAAACAGATCACGGGCGGCGGGTCTGCTAATTCGGCGGCGAGCGCTGCGATGTGGGAGACGACCTTGCCATTGCCGCTCTGTTGGTCCACTTTGCCCTCGCCGGTGTAGATCGCATCGGCCTCGCGGACGAGCTGCGGCAGCCCTATGAGTTCGCCGAGTCGCTGGGCGCCGCTGACAAGACTGGCATCGAAGACTGCGCAGAGCCCGGCGGGGACCCCGCCGGCCGCACCGGACCCTGGGTTGTTTCGGACGTCTCTCCCGGTAGCCTCACTCAAAACATGCGCGAGGTGTGCGAGGCCGTTGTCAAGCTGTTTTACGTCCTCCTTGCTCGCGCCTTTTTGCGGACCGAAAACTTCGGCCGCGCCCATCGGCCCGGTCAGTGGGTTCGTAACATCAACGAGCAGGATCCATTCGGCGCTGAGGGCGTCGGCGAGTATTTGAGAGCTGTCGATAGATGAGATGCGTTCGAGGTTACGGGGGAGAGGTTCGAGTTCCGAGCCGGATGCGTCGAGGAAGCGGACTCCGAGCGCGCCGAGAATCCCTATACCGCCGTCGACGGTCGCGGAGCCGCCGAGGCAGAGCGTGATCGATTGCGCGCCCTGTCTGAGGGCCTCGGCGATGATGATCCCCGTGCCGCGGGTGCTCGCATCCAATACTTGGGGTGAGAGGTCGCGGACGAGGGGCAACCCGCTGGCTTCCGCCAGCTCGATTACCGCTTCTCTGCCGTCGGGGCTCAGCGCCCACGAGGCCTCATGCGGGCGGCCCAGCGGGTCTTCGGTGGAGAGCTGCCGAGGGGCGACACCCCAGTGTGCGGCAACAATGCTGAGTGAGCCCTCGCCGCCGTCTGCCATCGGGCAGGAGACGACCTCAACCTGCGCCCGCGAGAAAACGCTGCGCACGCCAGCTTCGATGGAGCTGCTTGCCTCCTGCGCTGTGAGAGACCCCTTGAACGAGTCGGGGGCAACGAGAATCTTCATCGAGATGGACTTCCTTGTCTATGAGTGATGAGTTTAGGAGTTCTGCTTGGTCTGAGTCCTATGCGTCACGCGAATTGTCTGCGCTATCAGAGTTTACCCCGTGCCTAAAGGTGTTGAGCAGGTGTAGCCGGTTCTAGCGTCACACGGTGCGGAGAAAGTGGTCGAGCATCCGTTGTCCTTCGCGAATCGAAGAGACCGGAACCCTCTCGTCCACCCCGTGCATTCCTGAGGGTCTGCGTCCGTCGGGGTCGATTCCCAGCGGCGCGAAGCCGTAGGTCGCGATACCGAGCCGGTGGAAGGCCTTCGCATCGGTTCCTCCGCCCATGCAGAAGGGTACGACGACGGCCTCCGGGTCGAAAGCAATCACGCTTGACCGCATGGCTTCGTACCACGGCGAATCGATGGGAGACTGCACGGGCGCCTGATCTGAGATGTACTCGATCGATACCAGGGGGCCTACGAGCTCCATGACAATTGCGCGCACATCGTGCTCGGTGCCGGGCAGGACTCGGATATCGATGCTGGCGTGCGCGACTCCCGGCACAACATTGACCTTGTAACCGGCCTCAAGCACGGTCGGGGTGCTCGTCACGCGAATTGTTGCGCCAGCGACCTCGCCCGCGGAACCCATCGCCTTAACCGCGGCGTAAATTCCTTCCTCCGAGTCCAGGTCGACGGCGAGTCCCAGCGCCTTCGTCGTGAGTTCTATATAGCTGCGTACGGATGGAATGAGGGTGATCGGCCAGCGGTACTCGACGATGCGATGCAGCGCCTTGATCAGGTGGACCACGGCGTTATCCGGGTTGGGACGCGACCCGTGGCCAGAGGTGCCGTTCGCGGTAAGGCGGATCTGCATGGTGCCGCGCTCTCCCGCGGCGATGGGGTATAAGCGTATAGGCTTCCCTGTGTTTGCCTTCCCTGTGTTTGGTGCCGCGGAAGCGGGCGGCGCGACAAGTTCGCCCACCGCCCCGGATTCGCCGATCGCCATCGCTACGCCCTCAAAGAGTTCAGGATGCTCGGAGACGAGCCACTGGGCGCCGTAATCGCCGCGGTCCTCCTCATCAGCCACGAAAAGAATCGTTATCGTACGACGTGGGCGAGTCCCAGCATCCGCCCACTCGAGAAGTGTCGACAGGGTCATCGCGACCATATCCTTCATATCGACCGCGCCGCGTCCGTATATATATCCGTCGCTGATGTTTCCGGAAAACGGGTCGTCTGTCCACTGCTCCGGCTCGGCCGGGACGACGTCCGTGTGGGCATGAACTAGCACGCCAGCCAGCTCTGGCTCGGTGCCTTCTACCCTGACGATGACGCTGGCCCGATCGGGTGACGGCCCCAGGATCGCCGGGTTGTAGCCGGCTGCTCTGAGCTTGTTGGCGATGAACTCAGCGATGGCTGCCTCGCCAGTGCTCAGCCCACCCCCGTGATTGGTTGTATCGAAGCGGATAAGCTCTGCGCAGAGCGCCGCCGGGTCGAGGTAGTGCATCGTCGGGGTCCTAAGGGGTGGTGGTTGAACGAGGGTTGGGTGCAGCGGCGAAGCTCAACGCCTGAACGCGGCTGGGTAGTAGGGGAGTCATCCGTGCTTCGCAGCGCAGATCCATCGATTGACACGGGATGCTCCACACCAGATGCCCCGCGGAGTGCCCGCCGAGGATCCTTGCGCGCGACACGTCGGGCTTCCCCGTTGTCGCAAGCACCCGTGCGAGCTGGTCGTTGCGTTCGGTCAGTGGGGAGTCGGCGAGCACGTTGTCTGCCAGCCAGGGGAGGAGCGAGGTCAGGTGGCCCTCCTCAACCGACGCGTTTATTGCGGCGGATGCCTCCCGGGTGGCCTCACTCAGCGGAAACGTGCTGGTCGCTGAGGCCCAGTCATTCGCGCCCGAGTGCAGCAGGGCGTCCGGCTCGCTTGAACCCGGCTCGCTTGAGTCCGGATGCTCATCAAAAGCCACGCCCTCAACCAGATGCCGCAGCGCGCGAAACGCGGGCCGGGTTACACCCGTATAGCTCGCGGTTTCCGCGGCGAAAATCGCGTATCCGCTCTCCGCATGCCAGCGCATATGCGTGCTGAACCCGGGGTATCCGCCGGAGTGTCCGACATATGCTTGTTTCTGTTCCGTCGTCACCGTTCCGAGACCGAGGGCGTAGCTTTCTGAGTGAAGCTGGTGTCCCTCTCTGCTGGTGTGAGGCGTCTGGAGCAGGCGACGGCTCTCAGCTGAGAGGGGACCTTGCATATCTTCTGTATTCCAGGCATCCCCTTCGTGATAAGCGCTCGCGAGCCACCACGACCAGCGCGCGACGTCGTGAGCCGTCGAGAAGAGCCCACCGATGGGTGAGAAATACCCGGGCCTACTGAAGGGCTGAAACTCCCACGAGCCTTGGCCGCCGGTGCCGGTGTCTGCACCCGTGCCCGAACCGTGCCCGCGTCGGTGATAGCCTTGTGCGCTCTCCACGCCGCTGGGCCGCACGAAGTCGGTGCCGGACAAGCCGAGCGGGGTGAGCACGTTCTCGCGCACATAGCTCAGGTAGGTCTCGCCTGTTGCTTGTTCGAGCATGTACCCGGCGAGCGCAAAACCGAGGTTGGAATACTCGAACCGGCCGCGCGGTGCGTGCGACAGCGCGACCCCGCCCTCGGACGCCAGCAGCTGCTCGAATGCCGTGCGGGTGAGCGATTCCTGGCGATCAGCCCACTCGTTGTCCTCAACGAGGCCAGCGCGCATCGAGAGCAGATCCAGGAGCGTCGTCCCGTCGAGGGCGCGGCGCGTTGCCGGGCTTGCCTGCGCGGGGAGGTAGTCGGTGATGCGGGCATCCCAGCTCAATCGAGAGGCCTCCACGGCGTGCGCTATTGCCGCCGAGGTGAAGCTTTTGGTGCAGGACGCGATGCGAAAAGCGGTAGCAGCGGTGGGCGCCGGTGCGCCGGGAGCGGTACTCACCCCGCCGAAGCCGCCGTCGGCGATGATCCGGCCCCTGTGTGACACCGCGTAGTAGAGGGCGGGGGCCACGCCTGAGGCGAACCTGCCCGCGAAATGCTCGTGGATCGCGTGCAGCCTGTTGTTTATTGTTGTGCTCATCCGAGGCTTACAGCTCTTCTTTCCAGGAGTTCAGGGTGTGGGCGAGCAAGGCGGCCCGCTGAGGCATGCTCTCGACAACAATATACTCGTCTATCGCGTGCGCGCCGTGCCCGATCGGCCCGAGCCCATCGATTGAGGGGATGCCCAGAGCGCCGCTAATATTCGTGTCACCCGCGCCGCTGGCCGGCCGCGCATCGCACTCAACGCCGAGGTCGGACGCCGCTGCTTGCAGCCGGGCGATCAGCTTCGCGTTCGCGTCGCCTTCGGGCCAGGTCGGCCGGTTCGAGAGGATCTTCGCCTCGAGCGCGGCACCCTCCCTGAGGGGGAGTAACGCATCGATCGCTGACAGGATGCTCTTCTCCCGTTCGAGGCTGGTAAAACGCAGCCCGATCAGCGCCTCCGCATGCGCGTTCACCACGTTGGCCTGGCCGGGGGCGCTCAGGGAACCCACGTTGCAGAGCACGTCCGGATGCTGCTCGGTTAGCGCTCGAACCCGCGCGAGTTGGTCGACAAGCTCGTCGATGGCGCTCACGCCTTCTTCGGGGTTAAGCGCTGCGTGGGCGCTGCGTCCCGTGATGCTCAAGAGCACGCGGGTGCTTCCCCGGCGGGCGCTCTTGAGGGCGCCGTCGGGGTGCGGAGGTTCGAACCCGAGGACGGCCTGTACCAGGCCTGCTTGCGCCTCGATGAGTGCCCGCGCGGTGGGGGAGCCGACCTCCTCATCCGCGGTCGAGATAATCCGTAGGGGCGGGTGCCCGCGGCCTAGATCGGTGAGAGAGCGAAGCGCCATAAGAGCGACCACGATCCCGCCCTTCATGTCGAAGACGCCGGGACCGCTGATCCGGCGATCGGAGTCCTCGCCGGTATCTGCCCACGGCATCCGCTCCACGTGACCAACCGGCCACACCGTGTCGTGGTGTAACAGCAGCAGGACAGGTTTCTGTGAGAGGTAGGTGACGTCCCCCGCCCCGGGAATGTCGAGTATCAGGTGATCGCCTGTGTCATGAGTATCCCAGCTGATCGAGGCGCCAAAATCACCGAAAAGAGACGCAATTTCGCGGGAAACATCACCTAGCCGTGCAGCATCACCGCTGGGAGACTCGCGGTTAACTAAGTCTTTCAATGTTTTGAGTGAGTGCGCGAGTTGTTTGTGGGTGTGGTCTCGCAGTTGGTGTACGCTCATGCATAGGTAACATAGCCCCACTTGACGGGGAATGCAAAGACGCTGCCGCTGCGGCCCGAACTCTTCACTCAAGGAGCACACTAGATCGTGAATGCCGTACGCGAGCCCTCTGTTGACTCTTCACGAACCTCTGTGGGCGCACCGCGCAACGATACCCTTCGGGTTGGCCCGATCTTCGACAACCACGGCTGGGCACAGGCGACGGATCTGTACGTTCGCACGTTTGGCTACACCTCCGCAATGGGCGGTATCAGTCCCCGCCTCCTCGCGGGGCTGGCCGCCAACGGGGGCTCGGTGATCGGGGCATTCGATCAGAATGATGCCCTGCGCGGCTTCGCCTACGGGTTCTGTGCCGTTGACACGAGCGTTGCGGGTGCTGCCGAGTTCTACCACTACTCGCAGGCAGTCGTCGTTGACCCCACATTGCAGGGCTCGGGAATCGGGCGCAGGCTCAAGAACGAGCAGGCCCGGATCGTCGCTGCCCAGGGTCTCAGTCATATTCGCTGGAGCTTCGACCCCCTGCTCACGCGCAACGCGCACTTTAACTTCAATGTGCTTGGCGCTCGCGGCATTCGGGTCATTCCCGATATGTACGACAAACCGGGAACGGACCGCATCATCGTGGAGTGGGATGTGAACGATTGGCTGGCGGGGGACTCCGTTGGCGAAGGGCGTGCCGCGGCAGAGCGCGCTGAGGTGCGTGCGGCTGCGTTGTCGGGGGAGTGGATGCCCGAGCATCCCCCAATTGAATCAATAGGGCCGGATGCCTGGGGCCAGGCTGCAATCGGGCAAGACCGGGCCTGGGTAGTCATCCCCTCGCTGTCGGCCGCGACAGACCTTGATGCCGTCGGGACGGCCCGGAGTGCCGTGATGGAATCGATACTTAACCTCTCTGCGCAGGGTTTTCTGGCGATCGGCAGCGTGCCCCTCGAATCGGGATGCGCCCTGTATCTGTGGGAACGAACCGCGCGGGAACGAAAGATAGGGAACGAAACTCATGATGCATGACATATCCATCGTCGACGCGTCGCTGCACCGGGTGACGCTTCCGCTCGTGCGTGAATTCGCGACGAGTTCGCATCAGAAAGCGTCGCTGACACATATCTTGGTTCGATTAGAGGATGCTCTCGGTAACGTCGGCTGGGGAGAGATCGCCAGCCCCTCCGCCCCCTTCTACGCGCCGGAGACCGTCGAGACGTGCTGGCTGATCGCCTCGCGCTATCTGCTTCCCGGTATCGTGGGGAAAACCTTTGCGGAACCGGCGGACGCGGCCGCGACCTGGGCGAAAATCCGGGGGCATTTCTTCGCAAAGGCCGGTGTCGATGCCGCGCTGTGGGACCTGTGGACCCGCCGGAACGGTGTTTCGCTGGCGCTGGCGTTGGGTGGCACTCGGCAGGAGATCGTCGCGGGCGTCTCCCTTGGGATCGAGCCGACCATCGGCGATCTGTTGGTACAGGTCGAAAAACACCTGAACGCCGGGTACCCCCGGATCAAGCTGAAGATAGCGCCGGGTTGGGACGTCGACCCGGTGCGTGCCGTGCGGGAGGCCTTCGGTGATATCGATCTGCACGTCGACGCGAACGGCGTCTATCAGGACTCGCCAGAGCACTGGGAAATCATGCAGGACCTCGATGAGTTCGGCCTGACGATGATCGAACAGCCTTACCACCCGCGCGATTTCGTGGGCCATGCCCGGTTGCAGGCCTCGCTCGAGACCCCGATCTGCCTTGACGAATCGGTGGAGACCGTCGAAGACCTGAGGACGATGATCGAGCTGGACGCCGGTCGGGTGCTCAACATCAAGGTGTCGAGGATGGGTGGGCTGACTCCCGCCCGGATTGCTCACGATCTCGCGGCCTCCGAGGGCATCCCCGTCTGGTGCGGGGGGATGCACGAGTTCGGCATCGGACGCGCAGCAAACATCGCGATCGCGAGCCTGCCCGGATTTACGCTGACCAGCGATGTGTCGGGGTCGGATAAGTATTACGCCCGCGATATCACGACCAGGCCGATCGTGGCCGTTCAGGGCCGGGTGGCGGTTCCCCAGGCACCTGGGTCGGGGTATGACCTGGATGCGGAGATGCTCGCAGAGCACTCAGAGGAGACGTTTTCGCTGCGGTAGGGCTGTTGCCCGGACTAAACCGTCGCGCGCACTTCACCGACCACGGTCGAACCACCCGTGATCGACAGCCCCAGCATCGGTAGTACCCCGTCGACAGCCTCGCGGGTGAGCGCCCCGCTCTGGACGAGCAGCTCAAGGGAAGCCACGCTGGCCGCCCGAAGGTTGCCGTCAAGCACCTTCAGCGCGACGGTCGTGCCGTCTGGCGCGCCCATGACCATGACGCCCTCCGCGCCGAACTTCGCGAAAACGCCGAGCTCATCGATCACAATGGTGTTTGGCCGCCCAGGCCCATCGATAACCCAGCCGTTCGCGAGCGCGTTGTTATACAGCTCAGCCGCCGTCCGGTGGAGCGGGAAGGGTGAGGTTGCCTGAGACGTGATCAATCGACGGATGGCGCGGGCAATCCCTACCAGACTGAGTGCGTAGACGGGTGCCCCGCATCCGTCCACCCAGCTGACAGTTACCTTCTCGCCGGAGAACCGCTGAACCGTGTCGCGAATGTGAACCTGGAGCGGGTGTGATTCGGCGAGGTAGTTCTTGGTGGGCCACTTATTGACGACACAGGCTAAGAGCATCGCCGCGTGTTTGCCGGAGCAATTCATGAACATTGGCGAGGGTGGAAGGTTTTCGCGGAGGACTTGGCCCCGGGCATCCCTATCTATTGGGACATCTGCCGGGCATTGGAGGGCAGACGGCTCGAGATTTGCGAGGTTGAGTATTTGCTGCACGAGGGCCAGGTGATTTGCCGTTCCGGTGTGGCTGGCCATCGCAATCACGGAGAGCTCCGGAAGAAGGGTAACGCCGCTGGTCATCACGGCGAGAGCCTGAAGCGGTTTGAGGCAGGATCGCGGAAAAACCAGTGCGCGCGGGTTGCCGAGGGTACGTATAATTTCACCCTCGGAGTCGAGTACGACAGCGGAACCTGCATGACGCGATTCAACGAATCCGCTGCGGGTCACTACGGCAATCTGGGCTGCCTCGCTCAGGCTAAAAGTCTCTTTAATCATCGGTTATGAGCCTACCCTGATCAGAGGTACCCTAGCCACATGCATAACGAACATCACTATTCTGTCGCCGTTGAGTGGCAGGGCAACACCGGAACGGGTACGAGTGGTTACCGGGATTACGGTCGACAGCACAGCGTGAGCGCCGAAGGTAAGCATATGATCGAGGGTTCCGCGGATAAGCCGTTTCGCGGAGATCCGGCTCGTTGGAACCCCGAGGAAATGCTGCTGGCCGCTCTCGCCCAGTGCCATATGCTCTCGTATCTTCACGTCGCCGTTGAATCTGGCGTCGTCGTGACGGCCTATTCCGATGCGGCCACGGGGACGATGACGCTGGACGGTAGGGGCGGAGGATCCTTCACCGAGGCGGTGCTGCATCCCCTCGTGACGGTGGCAGACGAGTCAATGGTTGAGGCCGCCCGGGCAGCTCACGCGCGGGCGAGTGAGCTGTGCTTTATTGCGAACTCGGTGAATTTTCCAGTGCGACACGAACCCATCATTGTGGTTGGTTCATAGCGGCTGGGTGTAACACGACCCCAGTAGGCCTTAGGATAGAGATCATGTCCAGCGGTTCATCGTTCTTTATAACCACGCCCATTTTCTACGTTAACGATGTTCCACATATCGGTCACGCCTATACAGAGGTGGCTGCCGATGTGTTGGCTCGATGGCATCGCCAAGCGGGTGATGATACCTGGCTGCTTACCGGCACGGATGAACACGGGCAGAAGATCCTGCGCACGGCGACAGCAAACGGGGTAAGCCCGCGCGAGTGGGCCGACAAACTGGTGAATGAATCCTGGCTGCCCCTGCTCAAGACAATCGATGTTCAGAACGACGACTTCATCCGTACCACGGAAGAGCGTCACGAGAAGAACGTCCAGAAATTTCTCCAGAAACTCTACGACGACGGACACATCTACGCTGGGGAGTTCGAGGCCCTGTATTGCGTCGGCTGCGAGGAGTTCAAGCCCGAGAGCGAAATAATCCTGGGCACGGGGGAATACGAGGGCGTCAAGGTCTGCGCCATTCACTCCAAGCCCCTCGAGCTTCTGCAGGAAAAGAACTACTTCTTCCGGATGAGCGACTTCCAGGAACGCCTCCTCAAGCTCTACGAGGATCGCCCAGACTTCGTGCAGCCGGCAAGCGCGCGCAACGAGGTTGTTGCGTTCGTTCAGCAGGGACTCAAAGATCTTTCCATCTCGCGCTCCAGCTTCGACTGGGGTATCCCGATCCCGTGGGACAACACCCACGTCACCTACGTGTGGTTCGATGCGCTCCTTAACTACGTCACGGCCATCGGCTACGGCGAAAACGACGAGGAATTCAACCGCCGCTGGCCTGCGAACCACATCGTGGGCAAGGACATCCTTCGTTTCCACGCCGTGATCTGGCCAGCGATGCTCATGGCTGCGGGCCTTGAGGTGCCCAAGCATGTCTTCGGCCACGGCTGGCTGCTTGTCGGCGGCGAGAAAATGTCCAAGTCTAAGCTCACGGGTATCGCCCCGAACGAGATCACCGACACGTTCGGCTCTGACGCCTTCCGCTACTACTTCTCGCGGGCCGTCAGCTTCGGCCACGACGGCTCCTTCAGCTGGGAAGATCTGAGCGCACGCTATCACGCCGAACTCGCTAACGGCTTCGGCAACCTCGCCAGCCGCGTGCTCGCGATGAGCTCGCGCTACTACGACGGGGTGACGCCCGCTCCCGGTTCGATTACGGATGCCGAGCATCAGATCCAGCGAATCGTCGCGGATGCCGCGACCCAGGCCGATAAAGCGGTCGAAGCATTCCATATTCACGAGGCGCTTACCCATATCTGGACAATAGTGGATGCCCTCAACGGCTACATCACGGAGCAGGAGCCCTGGGTTCTCGCGAAGAGTGAGGACACTCGCGATCGCCTGGGAACGGTACTGTACACGGCGACCGAGGGTTTGCGTGCGCTGGCGGTGCTGCTCTCGCCGGTCATCCCTCTAGCGACAGAGAAGCTGTGGGTCGCGCTCAACGCCGAGCCTGTGCTCGGTGCGCTGCGTGACCAGAACATCCGTGATGCCGGAACCTGGGGTCAGCTGCCGCCGGAGACACCCGTGAGCGTACTTGAAGCGCTTTTCCCGCGCATCGAGACCGCCGAATAACGGCACGGTCGTAAGGAAGTTAGATCCATGAACGCAGCACAACCAATCCGGGCCAGGGAGAAGACGGAGGGCAGGGATCTGACCTACCCTCCGCTTCCCGAGGCTCTCGCGGTTGCGGTTTATGACAATCACACGCATCTTGAGATTGAGGATGGCGAGAGCGCCCTGGATGCCTACGAGCAGCTCGATCGTGCCCAGCACGTTGGCGTGCGTGGCGTTGTCCAGGTCGGTACGGATCTCGCGACGAGCCGCTGGTCCGCGACCATGTCCGAGACTGACCCCAGAGTGCTTGCCGCCGTCGCGCTGCACCCGAACGAAGCACCGAGACTCGCTGAGAAGGGGCTGCTCGACGAACATATCGCTGGCATCGCCGAGTTGGCCTCCCGCCCCCGCGTGCGCGCGGTAGGCGAGACGGGGCTCGACTATTTCCGTACCGGCGAGGACGGGCGAGAGAGCCAGATGCGCTCGTTCGAGGCGCATATTGAGATTGCCAAAGAGAACGGTATAGCCCTCCAGATTCACGATAGGGATGCTCACGAAGACGTGGTGAGTACGCTCCTGCGGGTTGGCGCGCCCGAGCGTACCGTTTTTCATTGCTATTCGGGAGACGACCAATTGGCGGCCCTCTGCGCTGACAACGGTTGGTACCTGTCCTTCGCCGGAACCGTGACCTTCAAGAATGCCGCCAACCTGCGATCATCGCTGAGGATCGCGCCTCGTTCGCTCATCATGGTCGAGACGGATGCCCCGTTCCTCACGCCAATGCCTTATCGCGGGCGCCCCAACTCCGCGTACCTGATTCCCCACACCGTGCGCCACATGGCCGAGGTCCTTGATACAGATCTTGATACTCTCTGCGGCCAGATTGCTCATAACACTGAGCAGGTTTACGGAAGCTGGGACGCAGAGTGAGTGATAGAGCGGATGTACCGGTAACTCCTGGTGATAGCGGCGTGAAGCTGCTTGGCCCTGCCGAGGTTCGTGACCTTGCGGGCATCCTTAATATCGTGCCGACCAAGAAGCTGGGCCAGAACTTTGTGATCGATCCCAATACGGTGCGGCGCATTGTGCGGGTCGCCGGCGTCAAACCGGGGGAGACCGTCGTCGAGGTGGGGCCTGGCCTCGGTTCACTCACGTTTGGTCTGCTCGAGGCTGGCGCGGCCGTGGTCGCAGTCGAGATTGATGGGCGCCTTGCCGCTCAACTCCCCAAAACCGCACAGCTGATGGCGCCGGATGCCTCACTCACGGTGATCCACGAGGATGCGCTCCGGATCACGGAGCTTCCCGATGCCCCCGCTCGTCTCGTGGCCAATCTGCCCTATAACGTCTCCGTGCCCGTGCTGCTGCACTTCATGGAGCACTTTCCCACGCTGCTCGCCGGCGTCGTTATGGTACAGGCGGAGGTCGGCTACCGGATCGCGGCCGAGCCCGGCTCAAAGGTCTACGGCGCCCCCAGCGTCAAGGCCGAGTGGTACGGTTCGTGGCGCACGCACGGGCAGGTGAGCCGCCAGATCTTTTGGCCTGTTCCCAACGTCGATTCCGTGCTCGTTGGTTTTGATCGCAGGGAGGTTCCCCTCGGTACGGAGGAGGAACGCCTCGCTACGTTTTCGCTGGTGGATGCGGGTTTCCAGCAGCGTCGAAAAATGTTGCGTCAGTCGTTGCAGCCGGTTTTGGGCGACACGGCTACGGCATCCGCGATTATTGAGGAAGCCGGAGTGAATCCTGAGACCCGTAGTGAGCAGCTCACCGTGCGGGACTTTTTGAATATTGCGCGAGTATCCGTAGCGCGATCATAGAGATACGAAGGATACGTGAGGAACCATGGTCAAGAAGAAACCTCAACCTGAGGCAGAGAGCGAGAACGGTTGGCAAATCGTCTCGTCGGACTCCCCGAAGGAGACTGCGGATGCTGTTGTGAGCGACGACGCCGTGTCTGATATTGCCGTGCCTGAAGTTGGCGTGGCTGATCTTGCCGTGCCTGAAGTTGGCGTGTCTGGTGCTGACTCACCGGGCGAAGGCCAAGAGGGATGGCAGGACCCCGTACAACCGCTGTCTCTCGACGAGATCGCGGCCGCGGAGGAAGAAAAACCTCGGACGAGTGACGTTTCTCTTGTCAGCATCGGAATCCTGATGGGTGTCTATGCGCTGTACACCGTAGCTTGGTTCCTCGCTGCCAAGTCGTATTCGCTCTATTACAGTGTTGTCGTGACGTCCAGCGGAATTGTTGGGGACATTCTTTATCAGGCGCTGATCTGGTTAACCGCCGTGACGCCAGCAATATGGTTCCTCGTGTCCTTTCAACTTACCAAGGGTAAAGCACCGTGGAAACGTATTGCCTGGCTCGTTGCTGGGGCGATTGTACTGATCCCGATTCCTTATCTCTTTCAGCAGGTGATTTACTGATGTCCGTCAATGAAAACAATAACGTCGATATTGAGCAGGCCGAGGCGGATGAGATTCTCGTTCCTCCCGCGCCACGACGCCGGGTCAGTGTCTGGTTGATGACCGGATTTTTTGCGATCTTCTTTGCCTTCGCTGTCTTTGCCGCGCTCGGTAACCTCATCGGAGTGACTCAGATTGCGGGTGAATTGGAGGCGAGCATCCCCTTCTCGGGCTGGCTGTTGCTCATACTCGGAATTGCGTTGCCTGTTGTCGTCTTTGTGTTAGCCGTTTGGCTGGGGCGCAAACGTAGCCTGACCCTGCGTGCTCTTATCCTGCTGGCAGGCCTAGGTCTGGTGGCCGTCGCGATGTTGGATATCCAGCAGAGCATCAGGCTGGGCTCGTTCTTCGTTTAATCGAAACCGGTTGCCGGTGGCTGAAGATTTGGGTTACAGAAGAATTTATACGAGCCTGATAGGCCCGGGGTATTGGGCCACGAGAGGGTCCGCTGTGAGCAGCATTATGCCCTCCGATTGTGCTTGAGCAACCAACATGCGGTCAAACGGATCTTTGTGAAGGGGAGGCAGCGTTCCCGCGACACTGGCGTGGATCCCCGTGATGGCGATTTCGCGATACTGATTGTCAAGGAGGGCCCGGCGCAACACTGTTGGGTCAACGGCGAAGTCGGCTCGACCCTGTGCATTTTTGATTGCGACTTCCCATATGCTCGCGGAACTAAAATAGACCTCGTTGTCCAGAGACTCAACTAGTGTGACGATGTCCTGGTTGAGCTTGCGGGAGTTTCCTAAAGCCCATAACAGAACATGGGTATCGAGTAGATACTTCATGGATGTTCCGGAGTGGTATGAAGAGGTTCATCAGAGCCTTCGAAAAGGTCGCTGATGTCTGCGCTCGCCCAGCAGTCAAAATCATCGGGAACGCTGATATAACCCTGGAGTATGTCAAGTTTTCTTTTTGCGGGATGGCTGTCAGCCTGGATGGAGACGAGCTTTGCCACGGGTGTTCCTGCACGAGAGATTGTTATCTGCTCGCCGCGTTCTATCTCTACGAGTAATTGGGACAGCGTGGTTTTGGCTTCGTGGACATTGACAGTACGCATGAGAAACTCCTTATAAAGATGCCACTTATAGATTAGCTAACTTGAATTAGCTAATCAAGCACTTTCTCTCTGAAAGACAGAAGACTACCTGTTCCTGCCGAGCATGTTTTCAAGATGAATCTGATCACGGGCATCTGGCATGAGGAGCCAACCGGCGGCATAGATCACGAATGTGCTTCCAAAGAAGATCGCCCCGATCACAGCCGCCAGGCGAACAAACTTGGGCTCAACCCGTATCTTGTCGGCGATTCCCGCGCAGACGCCGCCGAACCAGGAGTTGTCGCTCCTGACCAGATTCAGGGATCGTATCCACGAGAAGAATCCCGCTCCGGGTACGTCGCGGCGGTAGTTAGATTGAGATGATGATGGTGGTTCGTAGTTGCTCATGTATCAATCCTCACCCACCCGTGCTATCTGCACCATGGGGTAACTCCCTGACTCAACCCTGAATCTGTCTTCGAGCTCACGGGATGTTGTAGGCGAAGCACAACCTCCGCAGGGGTATAAGATTGTGGCTATTGGCCGACCGGTTCTGGTCGGTTTTTCGTCTCGCTATTTCAAGCCCCGCCACCGAAGGATTCCCTCGTGACAAAGCCGGTCGTGCTGATCGCCGAAGAACTATCCCCCGCAACAGTTGAGGCCCTCGGCCCCGACTTCGAAATTGTAAACGTTGACGGCACCGACCGTCCGGCGCTTCTGTCTGCAGTTGCATCCGCCCACGCCATCCTGGTTCGTTCAGCGACTCAGGTAGACTCCGAAGTCTTGGAGGCGGCGCCCCACCTCAAGGTAGTCGCCCGCGCCGGTGTTGGGCTCGACAACGTCGATATCAAGGCCGCCACCGCTGCCGGAGTCATGGTCGTGAATGCTCCGACGTCCAATATCATCAGCGCCGCCGAACTCACCGTCGGCCATATCCTGAGCCTTGCCCGTCATATTCCGCAGGCGCATGAGGCATTGTCGGCAGGGCAGTGGAAGCGCTCCGCCTACACCGGAACAGAGCTCTACGAGAAGACGGTCGGCATCGTCGGCCTCGGCCGTATCGGCGCGCTGATCGCCGAGCGACTCAAAGGCTTCGGCGTGACTCTCGTGGCCTACGACCCCTATGTGACAAGCGCACGCGCCCAGCAACTCGGCGTGCACCTGGTTACACTGGACGAATTGCTCGTCCAGGCCGACTTCCTCACTATCCACATGCCGAAGACCCCCGAGACTACGGGCATGATCGGGGCGGAACAGTTGGCCAAGATGAAGCCAACCGCCTACGTTGTGAACGTCGCCCGCGGCGGCCTGATCGACGAGAACGCGCTTTTCGAGGCGCTGCAGGCGAAGCACATCGCGGGTGCCGGGCTCGACGTCTTCGTGCAGGAGCCGCCGAAGGAATCGCCCCTCACCGCGCTGCCAAACGTGATCGTGACCCCGCACCTCGGTGCCTCGACGGATGAGGCCCAAGAGAAGGCGGGCGTTTCCGTCGCAAAGTCGGTTCGCCTCGCCCTCGCGGGCGAGCTGGTGCCCGACGCGGTGAACGTAGCCGGCGGCATCATCGACCCCTACGTGCGCCCGGGCCTTCCCCTCACCGAAAAGCTCGGACAGGTTTTCTCTGCCCTTGCCCACAGCCCGCTCACCAGCGTCGATGTTGAGGTTCATGGCGAGCTGTCCAACTACGACGTCAAGGTTCTGCGCCTCGCCGCGCTGAAGGGAATCTTCACCAACGTCGTAAGTGAACCAGTTTCGTACGTCAACGCCCCGCTCATTGCGGAGCAGCGCGGCGTCGAGGTTCGCTTGATCACGGATGACGTGTCCGACGCTTACCGCAACGTCGTCACCCTGCGTGGTGCGTTGAGCGACGGCTCGCAGATCTCCGTCTCGGGAACCCTCACCGGCCCCAAGCAGGTAGAGAAGGTCGTGGGAATCAACGGTTTCGACCTCGAGCTACCCTTCGCCGAGCACATGATCGTGTTCACCTACGAGGATCGCCCGGGTATTGTTGCGAGCTATGGTGCTCTATTGGGGGATGCCGGGATCAATATCGCGGGTCTCCAAATCGCCCGCGATGCCTCGGCCGGTCGCGCCCTCAGCGTGCTGAGTATCGATTCGCCCGCCCCCGACGAGCTGCTCGCGCAGCTACGCGACACGATCGCGGCTGACACGCTCCGCAACATCGACATCGTCGAGTAGTCGGCGCGCTCGGAATCTCATCCGGAATCCAACCCGGAATTCAATCGGCAAAAAGTGCGTTATTTTCGTCTGAAAATGCGCACTTTTTGCCGTTTCGATGTGTGGCGGTTGCGGCTAACAGTTTGGGTCTACACAGCCGCGTCTAAAGGTCGGACGGCAGGAGCGAGAAGAGCGCCATGTCGTCGCGTTCGTTGAAGCGTTGGGCCTTTGACCGTTGGATGCCCTCCGACACGAAGCCTGCGCCGAGCGCCGCACGCTGGGAGGCTTCGTTGGCGGTTGCCGCCTCGATCACCACTCTGGCCGCTCCGAGTTCGGCGATCGCCCAACGGCTGAGCGCATGAGCAGCGGCGGTCGCTACACCCTGTCTGCGGGCCCACGGTGCTACCCAGTATCCGATCTCGACCACCGAATCTGCATCGTCGACCCGCACGAGGCCGCAGGACGCAAGTACCTCATCCGTGTCGCCGTTGACAACGGCGAAGAGTGCTTCCTCCCGAGACTCCCAGCGTTCTGCCGCGCGCGTTGTAACGAATCCGCTCGCGTGTTCCGGTAAGAACGGCTGGGGGATCGTGGTCCAGCGGATCGTATCCGGGTCCTGGCAGGCGCGGTAGACGGCATCCGCGTCATCGAGCTGCCATGCCCGAAGCGTGATGCGCAGCCCCGCGGACGTTGTCGCGTGCAGTGTGGGGAACACGGAAGGCCAGCTGAGATTCGTCATGGAATTAGTCTTGCACGGCATCCGTAATCGAAGCGACACGAAGCGCGAAACGGTTGAAACGTTAATTTCCGGACGTTTTAGAGGCCGCTCTGATAGGCTCGATACGTTACCCACTCGGGTAGCGTGCAGTTCGCTGCACCAAAGATGAGTGTGCAAGCAGGGCGCTGGTCTTCGGTGGTGGATTACTATTCGCAGGAATAAGCCTAAGCGTATAGTGGTTTTCTACTGTTGATCAGCAGCGATCCTTGGAATGCCACAGGCGTTTCACGCTGCATGCGTGCTCCTCATGTAAGGAGAAAGACCTTTTGGAAGGTCCAGAAATTAAGTTTGCCGAGACAGTTCTCGACAACGGCAAGTTCGGTACTCGTACCATTCGTTTTGAAACCGGTCGCCTCGCCCAGCAGGCTCAGGGAGCAGTAGCTGCCTACCTCGACGAGGAGACAATGCTTCTCTCGGCTACGAGCGCGAGCAAGCACCCCAAAGAAAACTTCGACTTCTTCCCGCTGACGGTTGACGTCGAAGAGCGTTCATACGCTGCGGGAAAGATCCCCGGATCATTCTTCCGTCGCGAGGGACGCCCCTCGACCGAGGCCGTACTCGTGTGCCGCCTGATCGACCGTCCGCTGCGCCCGTCCTTCGTAACAGGACTCCGCAACGAGGTTCAGATTGTTGTGACCGTCCTGAGCATCGCCCCCGGCGAGTTCTACGACGCTCTCGCGATCAACGCAGCTTCGGCATCCACCCAGATCTCGGGTCTTCCGTTCTCGGGCCCCATCGCCGGTGTGCGCCTTGCGCTGATCGGTGACCAGTGGGTTGCTTTCCCCACGGTTGCTCAGCTCGAAGAGGCCGTCTTCGACCTCATGGTTGCCGGTCGCGTTGTCACCAACGCCGATGGCAGCGAAGACGTTGCCATCATGATGGTTGAGGCCGAGGCTACCGAAGGTAGCTGGAACCTCATCAAGGGTGGATCTCAGAAGCCCGACGAGGCTGTTGTTGCTCAGGGACTAGAGGCGGCTAAGCCTTTCCTCACGCAGCTGGTGAAGGCTCAGGCTGAGCTTGCAGCTCAGTCGGCTAAAGAGATTGCCAACTACCCGGTCTTCCTGCCTTACGCAGACGAGACCTTCGCGGCTGTTGCAGGTCTGGCTGAGGCCGAGCTTGTCAACATCTACCAGATCGCAGACAAGGTTGAGCGCCAGAACGCCGACGATGCACTCAAGGACCGCGTCGTTACCGCGATCAGCGTCAAGGTTGATAACGGTGAGCTTCCGGCCGAGGCTAACGGCCAGGTCAGCGCAGCCTACAAGTCAGTGACCAAGAACGTTGTTCGTGGACGCATCCTTACCGAGGGTGTTCGCATCGACGGTCGTGGCCTGAGCGACATCCGTGCGCTTGACGCAGAGGTACAGGTTATTCCTCGCGTTCACGGTTCCGCTATCTTCCAGCGCGGAGAGACCCAGATCCTTGGCGTAACAACGCTCAACATGCTCAAGATGGAGCAGCAGATCGACTCGCTGTCGCCCGTCAAGGCTAAGCGTTACATGCACCACTACAACTTCCCGCCATACTCGACCGGTGAAACCGGCCGCGTTGGTACCCCCAAGCGCCGCGAGATCGGGCACGGCTTCCTCGCCGAGCGCGCCCTCGTGCCCGTGCTGCCGTCGCGTGAGGAATTCCCCTACGCAATCCGTCAGGTATCCGAGGCGCTCAGCTCCAACGGTTCCACCTCGATGGGTTCGGTCTGTGCGTCGACCCTGTCGCTGCTCAACGCCGGTGTGCCGCTGCGCGCTCCCGTTGCAGGTATCGCCATGGGACTCGTCAGCGACGAGGTCAACGGCGAGACCCGTTACGCGGCTCTTACCGACATCCTTGGAGCCGAGGATGCCCTCGGCGACATGGACTTCAAGGTGGCCGGTACCAGCGAGTTCATCACCGCGATTCAGCTAGACACCAAGCTCGACGGCATCCCCGCCTCTGTCTTGATTAGCGCTCTCGCTCAGGCGAAGGAAGCCCGTACCACCATCCTCAACGTGCTGGGTCAAGCAATTGACGCTCCCGACGAGATGGCCCCAACGGCTCCCCGCGTGATCACGGTCAACATTCCCGTTGACAAGATCGGTGAGCTCATCGGGCCAAAGGGCAAGACGATCAACGCCATCCAGGATGAGACCGGCGCCGACATCTCGATCGACGACGACGGAACCGTGTACATCGGTGCCGTTGACGGCCCGTCTGCAGAGGCCGCCCGCGTTCAGGTCAACGCTATCGCCAACCCGCAGAACCCCGAGGTCGGCGAACAGTACCTCGGAACCGTTGTGAAGAACGCCGCGTTCGGCTCCTTCATCTCGCTGCTCCCGGGTAAGGACGGCCTGCTGCACATCTCAGAGGTGCGCAAGCTTGCTGGCGGAAAGCGTGTCGAGAACGTCGATGACGTGCTCTCAATCGGCCAGAAGGTTCTCGTCGAGATCACGAAGGTGGATGATCGCGGCAAGCTGTCACTCGCTCCCGTGCTCGAGGAAGCCGCAGCTGAGACGGAAGCTCCCGCCGCGGAATAATCTCGCAGCGGAAGTCACCTCACTAGAAGGCCCCCGGTTCGCGTAACCGGGGGCTTTCCCGTACCTGCCCGTCGCTCGGCCCAACCTGCGGCGGTCGGCCCACCCCGCGGGCGGCGGCCCAACCTGCAGCTTAGGCCCGCGCCCCGCAACGTGGGCCGACCGCGCGGCGGCTACGCGAGGGTATCCAGAATCGGCTGCAATACATCCATATTGCTTCGAGGATTCACGATCGCGAAGCGCAGGATTGGCTTACCCCTGTGAGAGCTCGGGGTCACGAAGCCGATGCCGTCCGAGAGTAGCTTCTCAGACCAGGCTCTGTAATCTGCCGCGGACCAGCCGTCTCGGGTGAAGGCCACAACCGAAAGCGTCGGTTCTATCAGGAGCTGTAGCCCCGGCGTCTCCCGAATGACCCGTGCAACTTTATGGGCGGTATGAATCGTCGACGCAATCGCCTCGCGATACTGATCGGTTCCATACGTTGCCAGCGAAAACCACAGTGGTAACCCACGGGCCCGACGGGTCAATTGGATGGCGTAATCGCTCGGGTTCCACAGGTGGTCTTCTTCGAGGGTATCGAGGTACTCGGCGTGTTGGCTGTGGGCTCGATAGGCGATGCTGGGGTCGCGATACACCAGCGCGCACGCATCAAACGGGGTAAACAGCCACTTATGGGGGTCAACGATAAAGGAATCGGCTTTTTCTGCACCCGCGTACAGCGGCTTCATCTCGGGGACCAGGATTCCGGCTAAACCGTAGGCGCCGTCGATGTGAAACCACACGTCTCGTTCATCGGCGAGCGCGCCGATTCCTTCAAGGTCGTCCACAATCCCCAGGTTGGTAGTCCCAGCAGTTGCGACAACGGCAAAGACGCTTTCTCCCTTGTCTGGTTGGGCGGCTAATGCCTGTTCAAGCTCGGCTCTGGTGAGTCGTCCGTCGTCTTCGACGGGAACTGGCAGGAGGTCGATATCCATCACGCGGGCGGCGGTACGCAGCGACGAATGCGCCTCGCTGCTGCAAGCGACGACCCAGCGTGCTGGGGGAGTTCCGCCCCGCGCGGCGAGTTTTGCCTGGGCATTATGCCTTGCCGCGACGAGTGCCGAGACGTTTCCGATGGTACCACCCTGCACGAAAACCCCTCCGGCTCCTTCGGGGAGGCCCACCTCGGAAGCGAGCCAGCGCAGCACCTCGTTCTCTGCGTGGACCGCACCGGACCCTTCCAGCCATGAGCCTCCGTAGATGCTGCTTGCTGCGACTACCAGGTCGAACATTGTCGAGGCTTCCGTCGCCGCAGTCGGGATGAACGAGAGGTAACCCGGATGGTCCGTTGAGATACACGACGGCGCGAGCACCTCCTCAAAGATTCTCATGGTTTCGTCGCCACCCAGGCCCTGAGCGGTTATTGTTAGCGGCACGCGTTCAGCCAACTCGGCTGGGGTCAGTGGCGCGTCGAGGGGCTGATCGTTAGCCATCCGATCTCGCGAATACGCAAGTATTCGTTCCATGATCGCCCTGTTTTCGGGGGACTGCAGATGCATGGCCGCTGCGGACTCGTGGGGATAATCATCGTTGAGAGGCTGGTGCATGTTGCCATTCTGGCATAGGCGGCTGGGCGGCGCGAGGGTGTCCTCGCCGAGCCATCACATAACGTAACCGCAGCTCGCTCGGAGGCCAGGCATAACCATCTTCGATCGTGAGCTCAGCCAGACCAAATCGGGTGCTTCGGCTTGGACTGATGGCGGCAATCCTCGTCGTGATATTAGCGTTCGCTGCGGCTGAAGAAGTGGTGCGTGATGAATGAGGTAATAGCTGTTTAGGCGACAAATTGGTAACACTTTGCGTCGAACCTCGACGCATAGGCTCTGCTAGCGTATGTTCGGATTGAAGAGTACAACTATTTTCGGGAGAATCTATGAAGTGGCCTGCGCAGAGTTCACGTTCGAACGATGTGCGCAGGGTGGAAACCCGAATCTCGGTTGAGCCAGTCTCGGTTGAACCAATCTCGGTTGAACCAGTCTCGGTTGAGCCAGTCGCCGAACAGCCTGTCCTCGGTCAGGCGCAGAAGCAACCTTTCGTGCCTCGCCTCCCGATGCCGACTCCGAACACCGTCGAGACAACATATACCGAGCCCATAACGCTAGCACGGGCGGGTGTGCGCCGACCCATCGGGCGGAGCGAGCTTCGCGTCTACCCCGTCGCGCTCGGAACCAGCGTGTTCGGGTGGACGGTCGATCGCCAGATGAGTATGAGCATCCTTGATCGATTCTTTCTTTTGGGTGGAAATTTTATCGATACCGCCGACAACTATGCGGCAGGCCAGAGCGAAATGATGATCGGCAACTGGCTTCGTACCAGGGGAAGCCGAGACAGGGTCGTGCTCGCCACAAAGGTCGGCCAGAGCGTCGATCACCCCGGGCTTACGCGTCGAGGAATTCTCAGCGCAGTGGAACTCTCCCTCGAACGGCTGCAGACCGATTACATCGATCTGCTCTACTTCCACTTTGACGATCCTTTCGTGCCGTTGGAGGATAGCCTTGCCGCGGCTCACGAGCTGATTGAGAGCGGCAAGGTGCGTTATCTGGGCGCTTCTAACTACTCCGGTTCGCGTTTGATGGAGGCTCGGATACTTGCCGCAAATGGACTGCCCCGATTCGAGTCGATTCAGGAACACTACAATCTATTGCATCGACGAGGATTCGAACGGGATGCCGCGGTTGCTGCCGGGGCCCAGCAATTAGGGGTCGTCCCGCATTTTCCGCTCGCCCATGGTTTCCTGGGAGGGGAATACCGTACTCGAGCACACGGGGTGGGCAATGCGCGCCGGATGAGGGCAGGGAAACACATCAATCGTCACGGTTTTCGTGTGCTGGGTGTCGTTGAGCGGATAGCCGCCCGGCACGGAGTGGGGCCGGCAAGTATCGCGCTCGCCTGGTTGCTTGCGAAGCCAAACGTTGTTGCTCCTGTTGTGAGTGCGGATACTTTGGGGCATGTCGACGCGATGATCGCAAGTACGGATATTCAACTATCGCAAGAGGAATTGCGTGAGCTTAATCGGGTCTCCAGCACCGAGGTTAAGCTCTGAGCTAGAAGGCCGGTGTCAGTCTCAGAGGTAGCGCCCACTCCCGACGGTGGCCTAAGCTTGTTTCAATGACCAACGCCGTTGATTTTCCATTAGACCTGCCCGAAATGAGCATAACGCTTAGTGGCGAAACCGAAATTCGGCGAACCATTCTCCCGAGCGGCGCCCGTATCCTGTCGGAGCATATGCCCGGTGCTCGAAGCGCAACTCTGGGCTACTGGGTCGCGGTCGGATCACGAGACGAGCAGCCAACGGATACCGGTGAGGCTGGCAGCCTGGGGTCCACTCACTTCCTCGAGCACCTACTCTTTAAAGGTACGCATCAGCGAGACGCCCTGGACATCGCTGTGAGTTTCGACGCGGTTGGTGGCGAGCACAATGCCATGACGGCAAAGGAATTTACTTGCTATTACGCCAAGGTTCGAGATGAAGACCTATCAATGGCAAGCACGGTTATCGCAGATATGCTGACCGGATCTCTGATCGATAGCGATGAGTTCGACACAGAGCGACAGGTCATCCTCGAAGAGCTCGCGATGGCGGAGGATGATCCCGGCGAGGTTGCCGCGGAGAGGCTCTTCAGCGCTGTCCTCGGCGATCACCCGCTTGGCCGTCCCATCGGCGGAGACAAAGAGACTATCGCCGGGGCCACAAGGGAAGGCGTGTGGCAGCATTACCGCGAACATTACTCGCCATCAAGTCTGGTCGTTTCTGCTGCGGGCGCGGTGGACCATGACGCGCTGGTTGCCGAGGTGACGGCGTCGCTTGATGAGGCATCCGATAAGCGATCTGAGTGGTCCATGTCTGCGATGTCAGCCCCAAACCCTCGCCGAAACAACCCGGCCGCGACCATCACCCGCTCGGAGGAATTGGTAGAAATCGAGCGGCCAGGCGGCCAGATCAATATCATGATGGGTGTTCAGGGCCTAGTGTCCGGAGATCCTCGACGTTTTGCGATGAACATTCTGAACACTGTTCTCGGGGGCGGTATGTCCAGCCGACTCTTTCAAGAGATACGAGAGAAACGGGGGCTGGCATATTCGACCTATTCGTTCTCCTCCGCGTACTCAGACACCGGGCTTTTTGGGTTATATGCCGGGTGCTCGCCAGATAAGGTTGGGCAGGTCACTGGCCTGCTCTACGATGAATTTCTCCGGATAGCGAACGAGGGGATTACCCCGGATGAGCTTAAGCGCGCTCTGGGACAGTTGGCCGGTTCGTCCGCGCTCGCGTTGGAAGACTCGGATACCCGAATGGGACGCCTTGCTCGCACCGAGATGGGTACGGGAAAGTTTTACGACCTCGATGAGAGCCTGAGACAATTAGCAGAGGTAACCCCATCCGATATCGTTGCCCTGGCCCAAGATCTGGCTTCTCGCCCATTTTCTACCGTTGTCGTGGGAGACTTAAGTGAGGCGCAAGCCGGTGTAAAGATCCGCGAGGCACTGGAGGCAAGGCGATGACCCGCACACTATATTTGGTCCGTCACGGTGAGCAGCTCGATGCAGAGCATGGAATTCCCGATGGTTCGCTGTCCCCGAGGGGAGAGCTGCAGGCTAAAGCAATCGCAGAAAGACTTCGCCACATCCAATTCGATGCGGCGTGGCATTCTCCGTTGAAACGTGCAGAAGAGACGGCTCGGGTGATGACCGATATGGTTCCCTCGCTCGAATCACAGCCCTCGAGTCTTCTGCTCGATTGTGTACCCACTGGTCGGGTTGAGGGAATGCCCGAGGTGTATAACTCGTATTTCGACGCGTACACCGACGACGAGGTCGAGGCGGGTCGAGCACAGATGGACGATGCTACGGCTGAGTTTCTCGGTCATAAGTCGGAGCAACGCGAGCTGATAGTCACACATAACTTCGTGATTGCATGGTTTGTTCGAGAGGCAATGGACGCCCCAGAGTGGCGTTGGTTGGGTCTCAATCAGGTAAATTGCGGACTCACCGTGATCCAGCAGCGCCCCGGTCGTCCGTGGTCTCTCCTGGTGCATAACGATCTGTCTCACCTGCCGCCGGAGCTACGAACCGGAATGCCGGAGATCGTTGTTGAGCGACGCGGCATGTAGCCTAGAGGCATGACTACTCGCGTTGCAATCGCCGGTGCTTCCGGCCGCCTGGGCCAGGTCGCCCGAAACATCATCTCAGAGCTACCCGGGTTTGAGCTATACGCTGAGCTCGGATCGAAAAGTTCGCTTGATGGGATGCTCGGGGCGGACCTTCTCGTGGACGTCACAACTCCTGCCGCATCGCCAGCCATCGTCTCGTTTGCGGTCAGCAACGGGTTGAATGTGCTCGTCGGTACGAGCGGGTGGTCTGCTGATCGAGTGTCGAAGCTCCGTTCCGAGCTGTCTCGATTTCAGGATGCCGGAGTTGTTATTATCCCGAATTTTTCGATTGGATCCGTGGTCGGGTCTGCGTTGTCTGCGGTTGCTGGACAGTTCTTCGACTCGATTGAGATTATCGAGGCGCACCACGCGGCCAAGGTCGACTCCCCATCGGGAACCGCGGTTCGGACTGCAGAGATGATCTCCGAGGCTCGTGGAGACCGCGGACCGGTGAACGCCCCATACGCTGATCAGGTGGCAAGGGGGCAGCAGATCGCAAGCATCCCGGTGCACAGCCTCCGAATGGCCGGGGTCTTGGCGAAGCAGCAGGTGATTTTTGGGGGAACGGGTGAGGCTCTCACCATCACCCACGATACGATCTCATCAAGTGCCTACGAGGCTGGGATGAAGTCAGCCCTTATCGCGGCTGTTGACGCTCGCGGGCTCATCGTCGGGCTTGATCGTGTGCTTGGGCTAGATATTTCGTTGGGGGGCAGCGAAGGCAAAGTTGGGGGAGCCCGGATCCAGAACGCTCCGGGTACAGGACGCCACGCATGAGCCGCGCGTTTGGTGGGGTCATTATCATGGCTCTCCTCTTGGGAGTCTATATTTTTCTGTTGGGACAGAAAGCCGTGCTCTTGATGATCTCAGGGGTACCGACAGGTATTGCCATTGGTATTGCGTTAGCAGTGATGCCGCTCGTGGCAACCTGGGCGGTGTGGCGCGAGCTGTCATTCGGCGCTAAATCGAGCAGGCTTTACAAGGAACTCTTGTGGCGAGAAGAGGCTGAGGATGCCGCAGCGGCCGAAGAAAACCCAGGTATGAGCATCCCCAATCGGGTCCTACCTACGCGGCCCAGTGGGCGTGTGGATAGGGCCGCGGCCGATGAAGCTTTCCCTCTTTATAAGGAGGAGGCAGAGGCTCATCCGGATGATTGGGCTGTGTGGTTTCGGCTGGGTCTTGCATATGATGCCTGTGGGGATAGGCGGCGTGCGCGTCAGGCGATACGTCGAGCAATCGTGCTGAACACTGGGGACGATTCGTAGAGTGAAGTGTTTGCCTGGCCGGGTTTGCTAGCGGGGTTGTGCGAGTTGAAAGACGCGAGTTTAGGGGCAATGTTATTGATACTGAAAGTCGCTGCTTTGGGATAAATTTGTCGAACTAAGTCGCACCTTGTTGAGGGCTCTTGAATCGTGCTTTTGTTATACGCTTGCGATGCATCGTTGCAAGGTGATGGGTGTGTTGGGCGTGATTTGTGTCAGGGAATTTTGGTCGGCATCGTGAGTTGTGCTCCATTTAAAACTGGTGTTGCATTTCCCCTAACTTTCGTACCTATGTTCGATAAAATAGAGTATGTCCTCCACCACAGTCACCACTGGCCTCGCGGATACTTCCGTGTTGTCTGGGTCGGGTGTGCAGTCTGGCGTGAGTCCTGATGAACAGCCTCTTGCGCGCCCGGGTGCTGCTGGGGAGTGGTGGGCTGTTCCGGGGCAGAGTTCGCCGCGGTTTGAGGCGCTGGGTGCTGAAGAGCCGGGTTCTGAATCAGCGAGTTCCGGCGCGAAACCTTCTTCTCTGCGGGATGAGTTTGGGTATGATTTTCGTCTGACACGGCGGGATCTTTCATCGCCGTTAGCGGCAGTTTTGGAGCGGCTTCAGCCGCTCCTCGGATCGATCTTTGCCGACCCCGCAGATGCCGGGTTCTCAGAAGCTGAACCCGCAGATCCTGAATTCGTGCCTACTGAATCCGTATCCGGTGATTCACACCTGCCGGACACCTCGGCCCCCAAACTAGACGCATCTTCGGATTCGATCGATCTGCAAGCCGTTATCTCGGCGTTGAGCACGGATGATCTGCTGCGTACGGTACGGGATACCGAAGCAGTAACCCGGCGGTTGGATGCGTTGCGGGTGTTTCTGGCGGGAG
>JBBAQX010000016.1:0-72356 GCA_040400085.1 Lysinibacter sp.
CCTTCATCGCTACGAATCAGGCTAATCACCGGTAACCTCGGTTGACCAGGCAAGCGCACACCCCCGTGCTGAGATAGGAAAAATTCCGAGGAGATGCACTGACGAGGAGGTTGTTGAAAGTTCGACACAGACGACGCCGTCGGAGTCGCTACGAAGCAGAGTAAGGCCAGAACCGAACGCATCCATGCGCTGATGAACCAGCGAAGGGTCGTCATTTCTGGCAAGCAATCGAGCAACGTCCGCTGCCGTGTCGGACAGGCGTACGTGACTCGCGATGAGAGACACAGCCGCCACACACATCCCAAGGACCATAACAATCGTGGGAAGGATAATCGCGAACTCTGCTGTTACGCTCCCCTTGCTAGAACTCAACAATCTGGCTGAAGCCTGCGCTCTATCTGAAGTCCGCGCTCTGCGAGAACTCAACACCTCTCCCATAGCAACCCAGCATCCCCTTCTATTCGACCGTTTTCCTCAAGCTGGTTACCCTGCGACCTCGAGCGCGCGCGTGACGAGATCGGTGAGGATCTGTTTGATCTCGTTCCCCTTCAAAATGACGACGAGTAGGCCGGCGAAGCCGACGGCGGCCATGATGACTACCGCATATTCTGCGGTTGCGGCACCCCGATCATCCCGAATAATCGAGCTCATTCGGGCACCCGTTGATCGAAGGAATTTTTGTACGTGACGCGTTGGCATAGGACTTGTCTCAGCCGGTGTCTGCGCGAGACCCAGGGATCTTTTGCGTGGCAGAGAAGCTACCTGCTGGGCTGGCACAAGGTAGCCGACGGGTGCAGGGCGGCGGACCGGTGCTATCTCATGTGCGGGCGTGAGCTGAGGCGAGGTTGCAAGCTGACGTGCCGTGCGAACAGGAACGACCGCCCGAAGGCTTGCCCCGTAGCTCGGATGCAGGAATCGTTGTGGGGGAAAAGGGAGCAATGACATGAGTATCCAAGCTTTCTGTTCGGCGATATTTCGCTGTCTGATATGTGCGGATTACTGCGGGAGATGTTCCCGTATCACAACCCTGACATCACGCGCCGGGACGTGGTGAAGAGAAGTCCAAACTGTGGATAAGTGCCGTGCTTTCGGTCGTGTGGAGGAGACACACAACGCGGAACCAGGGACACCGGACACCGGTCACGGTGTCAAACGACCAGCGACACGATAGACAAGATAAGCGGAACAACCCCAAGCAAGACAAATGACGGAAGGGTGCAACAGCCCAGGGGAAGCATCAGCCGCACGGAAAGCCGCGCAGCAGACTTTGCTCCCCACAATCGATTCTCTGCCCTGACGAGATCGGCATCTGCGGACACCAACTCCGCCGCAGGAATTCCGGCGATCTCTGCGAGGTCGAGCGATCGCTGTGCCCGCGCCAGCTCATCGTGCTCACGGAGTCCGCAGCGTTCGATAGTGTCAGCCACGAGCATCCGGGCAGCCCCCATCGATCCACCCCCGCCAACCGCAAGTGAGACCAAATCGAGCACAAGCCCGGGCGAATGCTGCTGCGGCTCAGATTGCCTCACGAGGCGAGCGCTCCAGAACCCGGCGATGACCGCGAGCGACGCCCCCAGAAGACCGCAAACGATGCCGATAGCTGTACCCGTGAGTATCCTCAGCGAATCAAACCCCAGCAGAGCCCCCAGGAGCAGACTAGCCGCTGGCAGCCACATCATGAGCCGTGCGGTTGACCGCGGTGCCGCGAGCGCAGCATCGACAGACCTGCGATTCTCTGCGTTATCATCGAAGCTCGCTGCAAGGCGGGCAAGGCAGGAGGCCAAGGGAGACCCGCACCGCTCCGCAACCGTGAGGGTCGCGGCAAGTCCCCTCCATGAAGAGGATGCTGCGCCCTCAGATCGCGGGCGGGAAAAGCGATGTCTCACAGAATGAATCAACGCGGCCGACACATCGTCCCCGACTCGGACGGCGTCGTCGCAATCGGCAAGGATAAGCGCCGAGCGCGCTCCAAGATCCCCAGCACCCGGCAGGTGTTCCCAGACCTTTGCCGCGGGCAGGCCAGCCCCGACCATCACGGCAAGCCGCCGCACTGTGGTCGCGACTTCGCGGGTCTCGTCAGAATCATTTGTTGCTCGGCGGAGTATGCTCGCAACCTTATGCCGAATAGTTCTCAATGGTGAGGGCTCCCCTCTCATCGCAGTGGAAACGCCCCAGCTCAACCACCCTGCGTTTTCCGTTGACCCGCTCGAGCTGAACCACGAGGTGGATGGCGCTGACAACCTGGCGAGCAAGGGCATGCGGAAGAAATCCCGCGGTTGCGCCGAGCGCTTCTAAACGGGCGGGAACATCCGCAAGCGAGTTTGCGTGCAGGGTCCCAGCGCCACCGTCGTGTCCGGTGTTAAGCGCCGCGAGTAGCTCCCTCAATTCGGGTCCCCGACACTCGCCAACGACAATCCGGTTGGGTCTCATCCGGAGCGCCTCGCGCAGCAACTGAGCGAGATCGATGCCCCCAGCCCCATCAAGATTTTTCTGCCGAGCCTCCAGGGATACACAATGCGGGTGCTGAATGTTAAGCTCAGCGACGTCTTCGATGGTAACGATGCGTTCTTCCTCCGGGACGCACCCCATCAGCGCAGCAAGGAGCGTTGTTTTCCCGCTGCCGCCCGCACCGCTGATAAGGATGTTCCGCTTATCTTCCAGGGCAGTCTTCAACATATTCCAGGTATTGTTTCCGAACATTCCAAGCGAGAAAAGATCGTTCAGCGACAGCGCAGTGGCCCGCGGGATCCGAATGGAGATAAGAGGACCGTCCCTCGCTATTGGCGGCAGAACCGCGTGCACTCGCAGCCCCCAGCCAAGCCTGACATCCACGCAGGGAGTTGCCTCATCGATGTGGCGGCCGCCCCTGCTGATGAGCTTCACTGCCAGGCCACGAGCATCCTCTCGCGTGATCTCAAGCAATGGATCCTTGCGAGCGCCCTCTCCCCGATCAACCCATACCCCGGACTCACCGTTCACAAAAATATCCGTCACGAGGGGATCTCTGAGGTACTGGGCAAGTGGGCCGAGGGTTGCAACAAGCTCGTAGGAAGGGGCCTGGCTGTGAGTGGGAGAGTTCATATCTCCCCTACGATAGATACCCGCCGAGAGGGCCGACGAAAAAGTGGGAATCTGTGCATAATTTGTGCAGGTTTCGCCCCTGTGTAGGGAGATCTCGGAGGTACCTCGCAACCGGGTCAGGCATAAAGTTCATCACAGCTTAAACAAGGGGAGGCGGCACCGGTTAGGGGTTCGGTACCGCCTCGACGACGCCGGACTTTGGGGAAATCCATAGAATGCGTCGCCTCAATCGTGCGAAAGAACAGCACGATTGTCTTTAAGTGTAGTGCCAAGAAGTTCGAATTCACCATAAGCTCATAGAACATTCAGGATCTTTTATCCAACCCAAAATTTCACCGCAAAATTTGCTACGCTACAAAGGTCGCATGAAGCCCCTGCACAGATCGGATAACGGTGTCCTCAGATAATAACTCCCACGGTGTCATTGAAAGCCTTCAGCACGAGGTAGGGATATTCCCGCCTCTCCCGGCCTTCACAGATGCGGCCCAATTCGGACCCGAGATATACGATGAGGCGGCCAGAGATCCAGAAGCCTTCTGGGCGAAACAGGCCCGCAGCCTGCACTGGCACAAGCCATTCACGAAGACACTCGACTGGAGCAATGCTCCGTTTGCGAAGTGGTTTGATGACGGCGAAATCAACCTCTCCTATAACTGCCTCGACAGGCACGTGCTAGCCGGAAACGGCGACCGGGTTGCCATCCACTGGGAGGGTGAACCCGGCGACACCAGAACAATTACTTATAGCGATCTGCTGGGCGAGGTCAAGCGGGCGGCAAACCTGCTCGCCAGCCTCGGCGTAACGCAGGGTGACAGGGTAGCGATCTACCTGCCGATGATCCCCGAGGCCGTCATCTCGATGCTGGCGGTCGCGCGAATCGGAGCCATCCACTCTGTTGTGTTTGGCGGGTTCAGCGCGGAAAGCCTGCGAGCGCGCATCGACGATGCGGAAGCAAAGCTTGTTATTACGGCAGACGGCGGTTGGCGCAAGGGCAAGGTCTCGCCCCTCAAGCCCGCCGTGGACGATGCGTTGGCACTCGAAACGGGCACACCGCTGAGCGTCGAGCACGTGCTGGTGGTGCAGCGCGGCGAGAACGATGTCGAGTGGGAAGAGGGCCGCGATCTGTGGTGGCACGAAGAGATCGCGCAGGTGGATGATCAGCACATTGCCAAGGGCTTCCCCGCCGAGAACCCCCTCTTTATTCTCTACACCTCCGGCACCACCGGAAAGCCAAAGGGTATCCTGCACACCTCTGGCGGTTACCTGACGCAGGCAAGCTTCACTCATCGTGCCGTGTTCGATCTGCGCCCCGAAACGGATGTCTACTGGTGCACCGCGGATATCGGCTGGATCACGGGCCACAGCTATGTGACTTACGGGCCGCTGAGCAACGGCGCCACCCAGGTCATCTACGAGGGAACGCCCGACACCCCGACGTGGAGTCGCTGGTGGGAAATCGTGGAGCGCTACGGCGTTACAACCTTCTACAGCGCGCCGACGGCGATCCGTTCCTTCATGAAGCAGGGACGCGAGGTGGCGCTCAAGCACGATCTATCGAGCATCCGTCTCTTGGGCACCGTGGGCGAGCCCATCAACCCCGAGGCGTGGCTCTGGTACCGCGAGGTCATCGGCGGTGGCAGCGCCCCCATCGTGGACACCTGGTGGCAGACCGAGACGGGAGCGATCATGGTCGCGCCGCTCCCCGGCATCACTGCGACGAAGCCGGGCAGCGCACAGGTTGCGATCCCAGGGATTAGCGTGGACGTCGTCGACGACACCGCCCACCACGTTGGCCACGGCAACGGCGGCCTCCTCGTCGTGACCAAGCCGTGGCCGAGCATGCTGCGCGGCATCTGGGGCGACCCTGATCGCTTCGTCGATACCTATTGGCACAAATTCGGCGATAAGTACTTCGCGGGCGACGGCGCACGCCTCGACGAGGACGGCGACATCTGGCTGATGGGCCGCGTGGACGACGTCATGAATGTCTCGGGGCATCGCCTGTCCACGACCGAGATCGAATCGTCGCTCGTATCGCATCCCTCTGTCGCGGAATCCGCCGTAGTCGGCGCGCACGACGAGACAACGGGTCAGGCCGTGGTGGCCTTCGTGATCCTGAAGAAGAACCAGAGCTTGATCGGGGATAGCGACCAGGCATCCGCTATCTTGAAGGCCCACGTCGGTGGGCAAATCGGCGCGATCGCCCGTCCCCGGCAAATTTTCGTGGTGGGCGAGCTGCCTAAGACCCGCTCGGGCAAGATCATCCGACGCCTACTCAAGGACGTCGCGGAAGGCCGCGAAGTCGGCGACACCAGCACACTCGCAGACACCAATATCATGCAGCTGATCACGGATAAGGTGCGGTAGGGGTTTCCCGTTCGAGCAACCCAGTCTGGAGAGCATACAGGAGTCCGGTCATCGTGGGACATCCGGGAATCTTTCCCGAACGGATGAGCGTCGATATGTCGTCGATCGAAACCCAATATAGTTGATCCGATTCGTATGCATCGCTGGGCTCCTCGACAACGTGAGATGCTCTGGCATAGACGAAATGGAATTTCTGAGTGCTGACTCCGTCTGAGGCGTTTAACGTCATCATGTGTTCTCTGTGATCGACGGCCCACCCCGTCTCTTCACGTACTTCCCGCGCGGCCGCTTCAAGCACCGATTCTCCCTCGTCGATCCCTCCCGCGGGAAGCTCGAAGCCAGCGGTGTCCGTGATGAAACGGTGCCGGTACAGCAAAAGCACACCTTTCTGAGGATGCTGGACGACAACGCACACGGCAGCATATGGCACGATCACGACGTGGTGTTCATATCGCGCACCGTGCGTTGGCTCGACATCAACAAGCTCTAGCGAGACCCATCGACTGTCGTATAAGGATTGGCTTCCGTGAACGGTCCAAGGCACAGGAGCCGGAAGATCAGCGATGCTCGTGAAGTCTCGGATCATGGGCAAAACTCGTTTCGTTGACTATCGACTCTGATTGCAATTGATTGATCCTAGCAAATGCGTTGAACCTTATTCCTGCCCTGCTTGCAACCTGATTAATACAGATTGACATAATCGCACAAGTCATTGTCTGGACTTGACCGTTTTCGTAAGGTCGTCTAGCAAGACTTCTTCCTCAGCAGAACCAAAGTCCATTTCGTCGGGACAGGTAACGCTTTTTTGCGTTAAAGGTGGATCCTGAACACCCGGAAGCCCGGTGTATTCGACACATGTGTGGAGAAAAGTTGTTTTTGTGAGAATGCCTCCACCTGCGCTCCGCTGATAACGATATAACCGATGAATTTTCACAACCCCACTATTTTCGATAGAGGCATCGTAATAAAAATCTAACGATGGGACTGGTCCTTGCGGGATGCTGTCAAGCAACTCTTGAGGGGCCGCAGCCTGTTCGAAAGAGAGCTGCGTCTCACTGAAGCCCTCCAGCGTCTTTTCGAAGAGCCCATCCTCAACCTCCTCCGTCCGGGAAGGCAAGAATAGACCGTTTCTGAAGTAGGCCATTGGCGCTATCACCAGAACAAGAACCAATATCACCCCTACTGATAACGCTGCGATGAAAGCAACAAGGTATGGAGGTCGTTCTTTCCGCGAAACAGTCTCATTAGCCATGAATCAAAATCCGATTTCTTGAAGCGAGAGCATTGCTTATCTCAGTAGGCTTCGAATCTCCCACTAAAACAGCATCCACGCACAGTTACTCTCTGAGAACCCAAACAAGTCTTTACCCTCACTGACGATACAGAGATGCTCCACACTAGACAAGATCTGCTCCCAATCCTCGGGTGCTGCATCCCGTCAGTTCTGAATACGATCTTCCAATAATGACGGATGCAAAGAAGCGCGTTGTCGACAAGAGGCGCACAGATAGTGTTACTGGAGAACGATCGCTAACATCGAAATAAGAAAGCTAACGGTAGGGCTCACGATGGCAATACACAAAAGGCAGTGAATAACTCATCGCGGATCTAATATCGGCAATATTTGCGCTCCCCGCGTGCCTACTGGTTGCTCGAATGTTTTTCACACGGCCGAGATGGCGCTTTTACGTATTGGCTTATATCTTCTGCCTGGTTTCCTTCGGCCTATCTGCAATCCTCATGATTGAACGGCCAACAACTGACATAGACATGCTTGACCTAGCGCCCCTCTGGGGAGTTATCCTTCGAGGGAGCACAATCATCTGCGTACTCTGGATCTCAATGCTGTGGATAGTTTCCGCCGCTAGGTCACGCAACAACTCCTAGTTAGTGAACAGGTTCTGCAGGGTAGTCAAATGAAACCTCACCCTCGTCAGTCCCGAAGTCGCCTCCGGTGGGACATGCGACGCTCTTCTGAGTTAGGACGACTTCCGGTCCCGGCCGTCCGGTATATTCAACGCAGGTATGGCGGTAAGTAGTATCAGCAAGCATTTGTCCGCCGAAATTAATCTCGTAGCGATATATCCGATGAATCTTCAGAACCTGATTCTTTTCTATCGAAGATTGATAATAAAAATCCGAATAAGAACCTTGAACCTCCACGATATTGTTAATTACTTCTTCGGGAACTGTTGAACTTAGAAAATACTGTTGCGTCTCGAGAAAACCCTCTTGAGTACTTTCGAACAGTTTCTCTTCAACTTTTTTCCCGTGCTCAGGAGCATTTTTTATATCGGAAACGAAAATCACGATGGCGGGAAACCGAATGATTCCGATATAAACCAAAATCAATAGCAGCATGATAACGAGTACGAAAATAGGTCGAACGCGATCATCTTTTGAGGACGCATCTTTACTCATTTGCACTCGCCTCGTTTCTCACGGTATCCGACAGGGACGTATCTCATCGATTCCTTCAGGATCCCCGGATGCTGCGCCTCCAACGAGGCACAGCATCCGTTATCGATCAATACGGCTAATACACAGCCCTACGCGTCAGCCGCGACCTCGAACACGAACTCGACCTCCACGGGCGCGTTGAGCGGCAGCGCCGTGACGCCGACGGCCGATCGCGAGTGGATGCCCGCATCACCAAAGATCTCGCCCAGCGCGATCGACGCCCCGTTGATCACGCCCGGCTGGCCATAGAACTCGGGGTCGGAGGCGACGAAGCCCACGACCTTGACCACGCGCACGATCTTGTCGAGGTCGCTAAGGATACTTCCCGCGGCTGCAATTCCATTCAGCGCGCAGATCTTGGCGTAGGCCTGGGCGTCTTCTGGGCTGACCAGTCCTGCGCCCTCTCCGACCTTGCCTGCAGCGGGAAGAGCACCGTCAACGAAAGGCAGTTGACCCGAGGTGTAGACGTAGTTTCCGGTGCGTACCGCGGGTACGTAAGCCGCGACGGGGGCCGCGACGGGGGGAAGGCTCAAGCCCAGCTCGGCGAGGCGCTGCTCGATGGCGCTCATGCCTGCACCGCCTGACGCTTCATGTATGCCACGTTGCCACCGGCTGGGCCGGCAACGACCTGCACGAGTTCCCAACCTTGCGAACCCCAATTATTCAAAATCTGTGCCTCGCTGTGCAGCAGAAGCGGGGTCACAAAGTACTCCCAGATCGGCGGTTTTATCTGGCTGTGACCGGCAGTTTCAGTCATATTTTCTGCTCCTCGGAGGTAGTGGCACGCAGTGTCGCATGCCGGTAATAGGCGGTTTTTCAGATTTGTCGCCTATCTTTGATTCTATGACTGCTTCCCGCTCCTCATCTCAGCGCGCCAAAAACGGCGGATCCTCCACCGCTAAATCCCGCACCTTCAGCGGCGCGATCGCCGGCGTTCTCGGCTTCGTGGCTATGAGCGCCGTAGCCGGCGTGTTGGTCACCGCATCCGTTGTACCCGTCGTTGCGCTCGGTAGCAGCGGGGCTGACACAGCAATCTCGATCTTCGACAACCTGCCAGACAATATGCGCTTTGGCGAGCTGGCCCAGGCATCTACCCTGTACGCCAAAGAGGGTGATGGCTATACGGCGTTCGCAACCTTCTTCGATCAGGACCGGATCGAGGTCGGCTCGGACGCGATATCTCCCTTCGCCAAGGATGCGGCTGTGGCGGTAGAGGACCCCCGTTTTCTCGAGCACGGTGGGGTCGATATGATCTCGATGTCCCGCGCAATAATAACGAACACCCTCGGCATCGGCAACAAGAGTGGTGCCTCCACCATCAGCATGCAGGTGGTCAAGAACATCCTGGTGCAGCGGGCAGAATCAAAGATTAACAAGGAAGAACGCGACGCTGCCTATGCGGATGCGACCCGCGAGGATGCGGATCGCAAGCTCAAGGAAATGAAGCTGGCAATCGGTCTCGAGAAGACCTACACCAAAGACGAGATCCTGCAGCAATACCTGAACATCGCCCTCTTCGGACGCCGGGTGTACGGCATCGAGGCCGCTTCCCAGTACTACTTCGGAATCAGCGCAAAAGACCTCTCGCTGTCGCAGGCTGCAAGCCTGGTGGGAACCGTCAATAACCCGGAGCGGTTCCGAATCGACAAGCCCGAGAATATCCCGGCCAATACGGAACGCCGAGATAACGTTCTAGCAGCGATGCTGAAAAACGAAAAAATTACTCAAGAGCAATACGATGCTGCGGTTGCAGAGGTCGTTACACCGAGTATCACCCCACGGCAGAGCGGTTGTATGACTGCCAGCGGACTTGCGTTCTTCTGCGATTACATTCAACGTGCGATCAAGCAGGATCCAAAGTTCGGTAACGACGAGGATGAGAGATCTTTCAATTTTAGTCGAGGTGGCCTGAGCGTCTATACAACCATCGACATGGACATGCAGCGCGCGGCAGAAGCTGCCATGCAGGAAAATGTTGCCCCAAATATTCCCAACATCGACGTGGGCGCGACCGCAGTCAGTACCGACACTCAGAACGGTAACATCCTTGCGATGACGCAGAACCGGCCCTACGATGCCGAGGGAACAGGCGACCCCAACACTACCCAGATTAACTACAACACTGATTATTCTTACGGCGGCTCAAGCGGTTTTCAGGTCGGGTCGACCTTCAAGGCCTTCACCCTGGCCGAGTGGATCAGGACGGGGCACTCCGTGAGGGAAATCGTCGACACCACTCCGGGCACTGTGAAAGAAAAAGACTTCAAAGCAAATTGCTTGCCCGACGGAGTATACGGTTTTGGTACGGCAAAATTTGATAACGCCACGCGCGCCAAGGGCAACAAGACCGTTCTTGAGGCAACCGCGCAATCCATAAATGGTGGTTTCGTGTCGATGGCCAAAAAAATGGATCTGTGCAACATCGTAGATATGGCTGAGGGACTTGGCGTTCATCGGGCTTCCCCTGATATGACTCCGGATAGTACTAATAATGGAAAAACGACGCTGAAGCCTAATATCTCTATCCTCTACGGCGGAACAGAAGAGATCGCCCCCATGACGATGGCACTGGCCTACGGAGCATTCGCCGCAGACGGAAAAGTTTGCGGGGCAAACGCCATCCAGCGCATCACCGATTCCTCGGGCCAGGACAAGGACTTCACCAAGAGCACCTGCCGCCAGGCGATCGAGCCCAGAGTAGCCGCTGGCGTCGCCTACGCCCTCGAATACAGCATCACAAACGGTCTCGCGTCCAGCGCCCGCAGCAGCACGGGCATCCATCACCTCGCGAAGACGGGTACCACGGATAATTACGTCGACAACTGGATCGTCGGGGCCAGCACCAGTGTCTCCACCGCCGTCTGGGTAGGTAACGTCAACGGCAAGGTCGATACCCGCTACATCCCTGGGCTCGAAACGTCCAAGAACCGCATCTGGCCTGCCATCATGAACGTCGCGGACGCGAAGTACCCGGGCACGGCCTTCCCTGCCCCCGACAAACCGTCCAACACGACCCCGACAACCAAGATCCCCGATACCGCGGGCAAGACCTACGAGGAGGCCGTAGCGCTTCTTGAGCCGCTCGGTTTCACCGTAACCGACGGCGGCGAGCAAGACTCGAACCAGCCAGCAGGCAAGGTCGCAGGAACGGATCCGGCAGCAGGCACAGATGCTCCGACCGGTGCCCCGGTGACCATCTACCGCAGCAACGCGGCGATGATCGCCGTCCCAACCCTCTACGACAGATGGGACCGCAGCGCCCAGGAGCTCAGAAACGCCGGCTTCACGACAGCCCCCGCCGCGACCTGTCAGGACGGGACAGGAGTCATGCCGAAGAAGGAGAGCGACAGAATACTCGCCGCCTCAACCCCACAGGCCGGCGAGCTCGCGCGCTCAGACAGCCAGATCACCTTCGTTATCAAGTGCCCGGCACAGTAGTGAGCGGAACATCGGGCAAGCGCAGCTCCCCCGTAGCCAATACCCTTCGCGGGGTAGCGGTAGCGGGGGCAGCCGCGGTTGTCTGGGGAACGGTCATCGAGCGCCAGCTCTTCACCCTGCGAAACGTGACCATGCCGGTGCTGCCGGCAGGACACGCGCCGCTGCGCATCCTGCAGATCTCAGACCTGCATATGGCACCCTGGCAGTTCCGCAAGCAACGCTGGGTACGCAGCCTCGCAGCGCTCACACCGGACCTCGTCGTCAACACCGGGGACAACCACGGCCACGAACAGGCCCTCTTCGCCCTGAAACATGCCCTAGAACCGTTTAGCGGCACACCGGGCGTGTTCGTGCACGGGTCCAACGATTACTACGGCCCCATGCTCAAAAACCCGCTCCGCTATCTGCGCGAGCCGAGCCGAGCATCCACCAAGCCCGCATCGCTTGACACGGATGCCCTCACCACCTTCTTCGAAGACGACCTCGGTTGGACCTCCCTCAACAACTCCGCCACCCACCTCAGCCTCAGGGGCAGCGAGCTGGAGCTCTTCGGTTTGAACGACCCCCACATCGGCTACGATAGGCCGCAAGAGATGCTCTCGGTGCTTGACGCGCTCCGCGAGAGCTCCACAGCATCCCCGACCCGCATTGGCGTGGTGCACGCGCCCTACCGGGATGCGCTCGATACGCTTGTGGATGCTGGCGCCACGGCACTCATCGCCGGCCACACTCACGGCGGGCAGGTCTGCCTTCCGGGGTACGGAGCGTTCACCACGAATTGCGACCTTCCCCGCAAACAGGTCAAAGGCTTATCCACCTGGCAGCATAAGAAGCGGGCAGCGTTCCTCAACGTAAGCGCAGGCCTCGGAAACTCGATCTACGCGCCCGTGCGCTTCGCGTGCAGGCCGGAAGCAACGCTTATCACGCTGCTCCCATCGTCCACCTCGACTGCGTAATCGTTAGCCGATAACGCGGCCAAAGCCGCTCCCTTAGCGCGAGTTCATCTCCGCCACGATCTCGGCGATCTGCACGGCGTTGAGCGCGGCGCCCTTACGCAGGTTATCGTTCGAGACGAACAGCGATAAGCCGTTGCCGTCAGCCGAAGACTGATCCTCACGGATACGACCGACATAGGTCGGGTCCGTTCCTGCTGCCTCAAGCGGAGTGGGAACATCGCTCAGCTTCACCCCGGGAGCCGTCGACAGGATCTCCGTGGCACGCTCGACGGTCAGCGGCTTCTCAAACTCCGCATTGATCGACAACGAATGCCCGGTAAATACCGGAACGCGAACGCAGGTACCGGATACTCGCAGATCGGGGATCTCGAGGATGCGACGGGTCTCGTTGCGAAGTTTCTTTTCCTCGTCGGTCTCGCCGAGCCCATCATCCACAATCGAACCGGCAAGTGGCACAACGTCAAACGCAATGGGCTTCACGTATTTCTGTGGCTCCGGGAAATCGACGGCAGAACCGTCGCGTACCAACCGGGTCAGGTCCCCCTGCTCCACGGCCGCGTACACCTGGCTCGCGAGTTCCTCGGCCCCGGCAAGTCCCGAACCCGACACGGCCTGGAACGTGGTCACGATGAGACGCACCAGATCGGCCTCAGCGTGCAGAACCTTGAGCACGGGCATGGCCGCCATCGTGGTGCAATTCGGGTTCGCGATGATGCCCTTAGCGGCCTCTTCAATCGCATGGGGGTTCACCTCGCTGACCACGAGAGGAACTTCCGGATCCATACGCCAGGCGCTCGAATTATCGATGACGGTCGCACCAGCATCCGCAAATCGAGGGGCATGTTCACGCGAACCGGTCGCACCAGCCGAGAACAACGCGATCTGAATGCCTGAGGGATCCGCCGTGGCCACGTCTTCGACGACGATATCTTCGCCGCGGAACGTCAGGGTCTTACCCGCGGAACGAGCGGAAGAAAATAGACGGATGCTCGCAACCGGGAAATCCCGCTGCTCCAGCATCTCGAGCATCACCCCGCCCACCTGGCCGGTTGCTCCCACAATTGCGATGTGCTGCGGTTCGACTGCCTGAGATGATGCGTGCGATGTTGACATGATTCCTCGAGTATCTTCTGGAGTGAACGGGAAATTAAAGAGATGGAAAGGTTTAGCGCCCGGTGCCGGCGTGGACGACTGCCACGTCATCGGAGTCAAGGCCGAACGCGGTGTGGAGAACCCGTGCTGCCTCAGCGAGACTATCGGCGCGGGTCACAACCGAGATACGAATCTCACTCGTGGAGATCATCTCGATGTTGATGCCGGCCTCGAAGAGCGCGCGGAACAGCTTTGCAGAGACACCGGCGTTGGTCCGCATTCCAGCGCCGACCACGGCCAACTTACCGATCTGGTCGTCGTATTGCAGGCTGAGGAACGCGACGCCCTCTCGCTCTGCCTCGAGCGCCTCGATAACCCGCGGGCCATCGCCGCTCGGCAGGGTGAAGGAAATATCGGTCCGACCTGTTGCGGCTTCCGACACGTTCTGCACGATCATGTCGATGTTCGCGTTGGTCTTCGCGACGATCTCAAAGATTTCCGCCGCCTTACCGGGGATGTCCGGAACTCCAACAACAGTGACCTTGGCCTCGCCGGCATCGGTCGCAATACCGGTGATAATTGGTTCTTCCACACTGACTCCGTTCGGAACGCCGTCTTCTGGGTTATAGACGATTGTGCCCTCGTTGTTGTTGAACGAGGAGCGTACATGCAGTTTTACCCCGTGACGGCGGGCATACTCAACTGCTCTGATGTACAAAACTTTGGCGCCGGATGCCGCGAGCTCAAGCATCTCTTCGCTCGTAATGAAGTCGATCTTCTTCGCATTTGGCACGATGCGAGGATCAGAGGTGAAAATACCATCGACGTCAGTGTAGATCTCGCACACGTCAGCGTTGAGGGCTGCGGCTAGAGCTACAGCGGTGGTATCTGATCCCCCGCGTCCGAGCGTTGTGATGTCACCGGTTCTGCGGTTGAATCCTTGGAAGCCGGCGACGATCGCAATTGCTCCCTGGTCCAGAGCGGCGCGCACCCTTTTGGGGGTAACGTCTACGATCCTGGCAGCGCCGTGCGTAGCATCCGTTATCATTCCGGCCTGGCTACCAGTGAATGACAGGGCCTCATGGCCCATCCCCTTGATAGCCATGGCAAGAAGTGCCATAGAGATTCGTTCGCCTGCGGTAAGAAGCATGTCCAACTCGCGCGGGGCCGGGATCGGCGAAACTGCGTGAGCCAGGTCGAGAAGGTCGTCGGTGCTATCGCCCATGGCAGATACGGCGACGACAACGTCGTTGCCCTGGCGGCGCGCGTCTACAATGCGCTTCGCCACGCGCTTGATGCTCTCGGCATCGGCTACCGATGACCCGCCGAACTTCTGCACGATTAAAGCCATTGTGACCTACGTTCTCTTTCTTTCGCCTCGAAACATACGATTTTAGACCCAAATCCCAATCTTACGACACAAAAAGTGCGTGAACCTGCATATGACGTTGAGTAGTTGCGTGAGCCTCCGAGCCTCGGCTCTATGCCGGACTCGGGTGGGCGGGGGCGCGGGGGCGCGGCGCGCGGCGTTATTTGACGGTGAGGCGGCCCTCGAAAGCGCGGCCAAGCGTAACCTCGTCTGCGAACTCTAGATCGCCGCCGACGGGCAAGCCCGAGGCCAGGCGAGACACCGGAATTTCAAGGGTCTTCAGGAGGCGGGACAGGTAGGTCGCTGTGGCTTCGCCTTCGAGATTGGGATCCGTTGCGAGAATAACCTCGGCCACATCGGTGTCAGCTAACCTGCGCATGAGCGAAGTGATGTTAAGGTTGTCCGGCCCGATGCCATCGATGGGGCTGATTGCTCCACCCAGCACATGGTAGAGCCCTCGGAACTGCAAGGTCCGCTCGATAGCGACCACATCTTTCGGCTCCTCCACCACACAGATCAGAGACGAATCACGCCTCGGATCCCTACAAATCGAGCACAGGTCTTGCTCCGAAACATTGCCGCATTGGACGCAGAACCGGACACGTTCGCGCACGGTGGACAGCAGCTCCGCCAGCCGAGCGACATCCGCGCTCTGCGATTGGACGATGTGAAAGGTAATCCTCTGCGCAGACTTGGGACCGATGCCGGGCAGCCGACCAAACTCGTCGATGAGGTCCTGGATAATTCCCTCGTACATGATTTACCTCATTCGGTTTCGTCGGGAAGAAGCTCTTCTTCCAAAAATGTTGCGCCGAGAATCTCACGAACGACGGACTCGCCGTACCGGCTGCTCTCCGGAGCTGTCTCGGTCTCGAATTCGGGCAGGGTACGCGCCCGAAGCACCGCTGCCGCACCCGCACCCACAGCCGCGGTTGGTGCTTGGACTGGTGTTTGAGTTGGTGCTTGGGCTGGCTTCTCTGCTGAGGATACGGCCGACTTCTCCGCAATCTTGGCAGCGTTTTCGTCGAAAGGTTTCTCTGCGCGGGGCTGTGAACTCACCGATCTGAACCCGGGGTCCTCCGGCGGCGGAGGCGCCCATTCGTCGGTCGGCGGCGGGACCTCGTCCTCGCTAACGAACTCCGTTTCCTGAGTGGGTTGGGCCACAGGTACCGACCCCGGTGTCGGTAGCGGTGCCGGAGACGGCGCTGACACCGATACGGAGACTGGCGCCGATACGGAGGCTGGCACCGGCACGGAGGCCGACACCGCAACAGCAGCGGGTTCTGGCTCAGGCTCAGGCACATCTCGCCCGATACTGGTAGGAATCGACGGGGTGCCCGGAATAGCGACAACATTCCACTCGGTGATGGGGTGCGCCTGCTGTGGCTGGGCAGCGACCGGGTCGGGTTCCTCAGGGCGTTCTTCGGCCTGCTGCGGTTGCGGGGCTGGAGTTGAGGCCTGAGTAGGCGCGGCTTGCTCCGTACCCTCAACCTTGGCGACGAATCGGACTCTCAATCCCAAAACCGTGTGAATCGCGGTACGAAGCTGCTCGCTTACGCTTTCCGGGCCGGAGGTCGAACCTTTAAAACTCGCAACGTCCTTGGCGCTCGGGAATGAAAGCACCAAAATGTCATCGTTCAGATCGCGCACGGTCGACGTGTATGCTGCCATCCAGGCGCGACGATCGGCCTTCATGAGTACGTCGAGGATCTGCTGCCACGAATGCTTCATCTGCTCGAGGGTAACGGGGCCGACAGGGGTGGCCACGGGCTGCTGCTCGATACCTGGTGGCGCAGAAACAGGAGGCGCAACAACCTGAGGCGCAACAATCTGAGGCGCACTGACAGGTGGCCCACTGACAGGTGCGTCTGCAACAGGCGCAGCATCAACTGGGCGCACAACGGCAGGCTTCTCAACGATTGGAGGCACAGAATTAGTCGCAGAAAGCGATCCCGCTACCGGTCCGGAAACTCCGATCCGACGTTCTATGCGTTCGAGCCGAGTCAGGGCCCCTCGCTCCGCATCGTTCAGGTTGGGAACGAGCGCACGCGCAACCATGAACTCGAGATGAAGCCTAGGCGATGTCGCGCCCGTCATATCATTGAGCGTTTTGTTGACGACGTCCGCGGTGCGGGACAGCTCAACGGGACCAAAAACGGATGCCTGGTCGAACATCCGCTGGAGCTCATCCTCGGGGACACCACGCAATACCGCAGCCGCCCCCTCAGGCCCGCTGGCAGACACCACAATCAGGTCACGAATACGCTCAAGAAGGTCTTCTACGAAGCGACGCGGGTCTTGGCCCGTCTGAACGACACGGTCGACGGCCGCAAACGCAGCAGAACCGTCGTGCCCACCGAGAGCCTCAATAACCTCATCCAGCAATTCGGTGTGGGTGTATCCCAGCAACCCAACCGCCCGCTCGTATTCAACGGTGTCTCCCTCGGAACCGGCGATGAGCTGGTCTAGCAGAGAGAGGGTGTCACGGGCAGACCCACCCCCGGCACGAACGGCGAGGGGAAGCACACCTGGCTCCGTCTTTACTCCCTCACTCTCACACAGCTGCTGAGTGTACTCGAGCAGTTGTGCCGGAGGAATCAGCCGAAACGGATAATGGTGAGTGCGCGAACGAATCGTCCCGATCACTTTGTCGGGTTCCGTCGTGGCAAAAATAAACTTGACGTGCTCTGGCGGCTCCTCAACTATCTTGAGAAGCGCGTTAAACCCACCGGACGTGACCATATGAGCCTCGTCGATGATGAAGATCTTGTAGCGGTCGCGCGCCGGGGCAAAGATAGCCCTCTCGCGTAGATCGCGAGCATCGTCCACGCCTCCGTGGCTGGCGGCGTCAATCTCGACGACGTCAAGCGATCCACCGCCATCACGGCTTAACTCGATACAGCTGGGGCAGACTCCACAGGGGGTATCGGTGGGCCCCTCCGCGCAATTGAGGCATCGAGCAAGGATGCGCGCAGAGGTTGTCTTACCGCAACCACGCGGACCACTAAAAAGATACGCGTGATTGACCCGATTGGTACGAAGCGCGGTCATCAGCGGGGCAGTCACCTGTGACTGCCCGATCATCTCGGCAAAGTTCTCTGGCCGGTAACGGCGATACAGTGCGGTAGCCACGGATCGATTCTACAGGTAGTGACTGACAAACATCCCGGTTGGGAGCTGCCAGCCACCACCGCGTAGACGATTAGTACGTGCTATACCCCATAGACGCTGCTCCGATAAAGACTGCGATCACAAAAATGATGTAGGCAAGACCGGCAAAAAAACCTACATATCCAATAATTACGCCAGCAAGCGCAAGCCCGTGACCACGCTCGCCTGTCTTCTTAATCTGGCTGAGAGCGATGTGTCCGCAGATGATAGCACCCAGCGACACAACGAACGCCAAGACCAATGAGACGATGGCGAGAGTATTGGTCTTCTCGTTCTGCATCTGGCCAGCATAGGCCGGTCCACCGTAAGAAGGCGCAGCATTGTATGCTGGCGCAGCGTTATACGAAGGAGGAACGTTTCCGTACGCAGGAGGCGCAGCGTTATACGAAGGCGCTTGGGGAGCAACTGGTTGCTGATTTGGGTTTGGCTGCTGGGGCATGCTGGGCTGGTCTGGAGTAGACACGAGACTGCTTCTTTCGTTGAGGAAAACTACCTGTATTATTCTAAATTACCACCTAAGAGTCTAGGTCGTTAGCCCTAATAGTAGCGATTTTCAATTTTTGGCACACAACGCGTCCATCCCTATTCCCCGTCGACGACCTCGAGCGTCTGCCTGGCGATCTCAAGTTCCTCATCCGTGGGAATCACGAGCACCTCAATCGAGGAGTCATCAGCAGAAATCCGTCGCGAGCCTCCCCTAGCCAGGTTTCGTTCGGCATCAATTCGAACGCCAAGCCATCCGAGACCCTCAATAATGGATGCCCTGAGCGGCGGCGCATTTTCCCCCACCCCCGCCGTGAACGTGATGACGTCGACCCCGCCCAGGTGCACCAGATAGGCGCCGAGGTAGTGACGGACACGACGGACGTAGACATCAAGGGCAAGCTGGGCACGAGCATCCCCACTCGATGCCAGCCCCTCGACATCACGCATATCGCCGGTCCCTGCCAGGCCAAGGAGCCCGCTCTTGCGGTTGAGGAGCTGGTCAAGATCGTCGGTGGTAAATCCGGCCTGGCGAGAAAGATGAAAGAGCGCAGACGGATCCATGTCCCCCGAGCGGGTGCCCATAACGAGGCCCTGAAGCGGGGTCATCCCCATTGAGGTGTCCTGCGAGACCCCGCCGTCGATGGCACACGCCGATGCGCCGTTGCCCAGGTGCAGCACGATCTGCTTGAGCTCGGCCAGAGGGCGTCCAAGGAACTCAGCTGCCGCCTCAGAGACGTACTTGTGAGAGGTTCCGTGAAAGCCGTATTTGCGCACACGATACTGCTCGGCAAGCTCCTGATCGATGGCGTATGTATAAGCCTCAGCAGGCATGGTCTGGTGAAACGCGGTATCGAAAACCGCGACGTGGGGAACGCCCGGAAACGCCTTACGCGCGGCGACAATTCCCTGGTAATTCGCGGGGTTATGCAGGGGCGCGAGTTCCGAGAGGTCGTTGATGTTCCAGGCAACCTCGTCGTCGATGACTGTTGGGGCGAAGTAGCGCTTGCCGCCCTGGACCACCCGGTGCCCCACCGCGACCAGCGGTATCTCATCGAGATTTGTTCCGGCAGAGGCGAACGCCTCCATCATCGCCGCAAATCCCTCGGTGTGGTCGTGGATGGGACGCAGCACCTCGGTCTGAAAATCGTTGTCAGTGTCTGACGTAGAGGTATGCACGGCGCGACCGATCGGCTCCCCGATACGCTCGACTAGGCCAGAGGCCACGCGAATCTCTCCGCGCATATCGATCAGCTGGTATTTGAACGACGAAGAACCGCTGTTCACGACAAGTACATAGCTCACGATTAGTTATCCTGTTCTGTCGGTTCGGACGCGCCCTGGGCATCGGCCTGGATAGCCGTAATCGCCACCGTATTAAGGATGTCGTCAACGAGGGCACCCCGAGAGAGGTCGTTCACCGGTTTCCGAAGCCCCTGAAGCACCGGACCAACGGCAACCGCACCGGCAGAGCGCTGGACGGCTTTGTAGGTGTTATTACCCGTATTGAGATCGGGGAAGATGAAGACGGTCGCGCGCCCAGCGACCTGGGAATCGGGCATCTTGGACGCCGCCACCGCGGCATCGGCAGCAGCATCGTATTGAATCGGGCCCTCGACGAGGAGGTCGGGTCGGCGCTCACGAACGATGCGGGTGGCCTCACGTACCTTCTCAACCTCGGCACCGGAACCGGATTCGCCCGTGGAGTACGACAGCATCGCGACCCTGGGCTCGATACCAAATTGCGCGGCAGTTGCGGCCGAAGAAATCGCGATATCGGCGAGCTGATCAGCGGTCGGATCGGGATTCACCGCGCAATCGCCGTAGACGAGCACACGATCCGCAAGCGCCATCAGGAAAACGCTCGACACGATTGAGACGCCTGGTTCTGTCTTGATGATCTCGAAGCTGGGCCTAATTGTGTGTGCCGTGGTGTGGGCGGCGCCCGACACCATTCCGTCGGCAAGACCCAGGTGAACCATCATGGTACCGAAGTAGGAGACGTCCGTCATCACATCGGTTGCCAGCTCTACGGTGACGCCCTTGTGGGCACGCAGCCGGGCGTATTCCTGAGCGAATTCGGGCAGGAGGTCTGAGGTCGACGGATCGATAACATCCGCCTTATCGATATCAAGACCGAGAGCGGATGCCCGGTGCCGTATCGATTCAGGCTCGCCCAGAATCGTCAGCCGCACCACGCCGCGCTTCAACAATGTACTGGCGGCCCGCAAGATTCGGTCGTCGGAACCCTCCGGGAGCACGATGTGCTTATTCGCCTTTCGTGCCCGATCGAACAGCCCGTAGGCGAACATGATCGGGGTGAGAACCTCGGGGGCGTGAACCTGCATCGCTTCAATGAGTTGGGCACCATCGACGTGGTTTTCGAACAGGGAGAGGGCGTTGTCGAACTTGCGGGGTGAATCGGCGGCGAGTCGACCCCTCGTATTCGTGATGCGAAGCGCCGTGTCGTAGGTACCGAGGGCCGTTTCGATAATGGGAAGCGGCGAATTGATTCCATCGAGCAGGCTTTGTACGCTCTCGGGCAGAGCGAACCCGCCGTTCAAGATCACGCCGGAAATCGTCGGGAATGTTGCGGATGCGTTGGCCATGATCACGGCGAGTAGCACCTCAGAGCGATCTCCTGGGATAACGATGACGGAGCCTTCGAGCAGCCTGGGAAGCACATTTTCCATTGACATACCCGCCACGACGATGCTCAGCGCCTCTCGTCCCAGCATCTCGGAGTCTCCCCGGATAAGCCGCCCATCGACGGCCCTCATGACACTACTGACGCTGGGGGCGACCAGGTAGCGATCCTCCGGGATTGTCCACACCGGGACGGTGCCCCGGGTGCCGAGAGCCGCGACATGCTCGGCAAGCAGGGCTCGTCCAACCGCACGCTTGATATCTTCGAGGTTGTCGGAATCGGCACGGTTGACGATCACGGCGAGCAGCATCGCGTGCTCGTTTCGTAGCTCGCTCGCCGCTACTTCAGCAACCAGGTTCATGTCGAGCGCCGATCGAGGCTTTGACTGCCCCAGTGTTTCGTTGTTCCCCTGCCCTTCACGCCCACCAAGCACCAGAAGCACGGGGGAACGGAGGTTCGCAGCGATGCGGGCGTTATACGAGAGCTCAGTCGGACTTCCGACATCCGTATAATCGGATCCGATAATCACGACGGCGTCGCTTCGCTCCTCTACTGCTTTATAACGCGCAACGATCTGGGCGAGCGCCTCGTCGGGATTGCTGTGGACATCCTCGTAGGTCGTACCGACACAGTCTTCGTAGGGTATGTTTGCCGTCGCATGGGCGTTGAGCATATCGAGAACGTAGTCGCGCTCCGAGGTTGAACTGGCGATCGGCCTAAAAACCGCGACCCGCGGGGTCGACCTGACTAGAGTGTTGAGCACCCCGAGAGCGACTGTCGATTTTCCTGTGTGTCCCTCTGCTGAGGTTATATAAATGCTACGAGCCACGATTACACCTATTTGCTTGCGCGAACGCTAACGGGAAGCGCTAACGGAAAATGTCGAGCGGCAATCGCAAACAAGGATACGGGCACCGCCCATAAGAAAAAAGACCCCTCACGCACCCGCCAGAGCCCGGTTACCCTTGCTACGTTTCCGTCCTGGGGGAATTGGCCTGGATGGCGCCACGCGAGGAGCCTTCAATAGTCTATCGGGTTCGGGCGTTCACGTCACATCGAAATGCAAGAATAGGGCTCGGAGACCTTTCAGACCACACTTTTATCACGCACACAGAAAGTACACAGAGTGTGAAATTTCCGCGGAAGAACAGGGGAAATCACGATTGCGAACGAATCCTCAACGAACGGATGTTGTGCCCCAGTTGGGATCACACGCATTTTCCCGGTAGTATTCATGAGGTTGAACCGTGTTCGCACGGAACAACTCCTGGAGAATTCGCCTAGTGGCCTATGGCGCACGCTTGGAAAGCGTGTTGGGTGCAAGCCCTCAGGGGTTCGAATCCCCTATTCTCCGCCATTTTGATACCATATGTTGTTGTACACAACAATGGCAGGGGTTTGATAGGTGACTTTTCTCCCCCAGACCCATGCCGAAACACGGCAGTCCATTCTTTCGACGATTTCCGAGAACACAAGCGTCTCGCTCGTCGGCTTGCGAGGATCGGGACGATCCGCTGTGTTGCGGGATGTTATTCGACACCTTGAACGAACCGGGCACAGAGTCGTTGCGCTCGCCGGCATCAGGTCGCTCAGCGAACGCGCTCTTGAGGCGCTCTATCTCACGGGCATCCCATCCCATCGATTGGCCGGGTCCGGCTTGTCAATCTCGGGGGCAGTGGACGATCTCTGTGAATCGTTGTCCGGCCCTAAGCCGGTTATGGTGATTGACGATTTCGACGAGTTAGACGACGCCTCCATCGGTGCGATCTCGGCAGCGCATCACCGGCTAGGTTTTCCCATACTGCTGACAACGCTTCCAGGCGGACATGCACGGGATTCCGCCAAGGCTCACACATTCAGCCCCCAGAGGGTCGTGAGGATGAGCCCGTTACGATACGACGAGATCTACGCGTTGATCTCGGATCGCTTAAACGGCAACCCGGAAACTGATGTTGTGAGCCGCATCAACGCGAAATCTGGGGGGTTGCCGGGAATCGCTCTGGCCATCACTAATACCGCGCAGCGCGAAAAGAATCTGGTTCGTAGAGATAACGTGTGGGCTGCCCATCGGAGCCTCTGGTCAGACTCTCTCATCTCCACGGTGCAGCCCTTCCTGGATGACCTCAGCCCGAAAGATGTCGATGCGCTCAACAAGCTTGCTCTCGTCGGCGGGGTCGATGCGCCCGCTGCCGTGAGGCTTATTGGTTGGGAGAGTCTTCAGAAACTCGACGAAGCCCAGCTCTTGGTTTTTCTCCCTACCGACGGAGGGTTGCGTGCCGCTATTTACCCCCCGTTGATAGCCGAGTATTTCCGGCGAGCCCCAATCGGAGTTCGCCGATTGCGCATTCACACCGAGATCGCAGCCGCACTCGGTGGAAAGACTGAGCTCCTGAACTACTCGGAGGGTGAGGTTGAGGGCGCAGAGGGGCCTCGCAGTTTCGCCCCGGTTCGCGAGTCAGATGCCGCTTTCAACCTCGTGTTGAATGAGCGCTGGAACTCACGCCTGCGTGCCGATCGCGCGGAGTGGGAGAAATCTCCCACGTGGGAGACAGCCGCCCCTTACCTTGGCACACTCCTGACGAAGGGGGCCTCCTCTCCGACCGTCGAAGATGTCCTAGCCAACACCAGGCCCGTGGGAGATGCGGATTCGCGGGTTGAGTATGCGCTCTGGGAAGCCCGCTACCGCGCGATACAGGCTCACGACGTGCACGCGGCACTCCAGCGATTAAGCGACTTAGAGCCGGAGCTTGAGGACGCAGGCGCTGCACGGGCGCGACTCGAGCGCATCACCCTCGAGGAAACACTTATCGAAGTGACCCCAAAGCTAGAGAACAGGATAACCGCGATAGCGGATGCGCCCGTCGAGGAACAAGAAAATTTCCGGATATCCTGCGCACGAACGGCGGTCTTCTCGGCACGGCCCGTTCTGGCGCTAAGCCTGCTAGAGGGGCTACCGACAGACCCGGCAGGGGCGGGCAGAGAGAGGGATGCCGTTCACGCTGTCGCTCTCGTCAGCTCCGGACGCGTGATGGAAGCGCTCGAGTTCTCGCGCTCCCGCCTACGCGAGAGTTTGTCTCTACTTGAGCTCCGAGACGTCCACTGTCACGCCTGGGTGGTGTCGTTCGCCCTGAGCCTACAGGGACGCATACCGGAGCTCCAAGACCACCTCAGCAGCGTGCTCTCGATCGGGATTATTCCGCTCGAATCGACAGCTTTTCACACGGGAAATCTCTCTGTTTCAGCCATTATTGCGGCACGACAGGGGCGCCACGAAGCCGCCGAATCCTTCCTCCAGGATGCTGAACGCACAGAATCAGCGCGAGGGTTCTACCCCTATTTAGAACCGGCGTGGGCGAGAGCCATCATCCAATCCGTGTCGGGCGAGGAAGGCGAGGGTTCCGATGCGCTGTGGACGGTTGCTCAGTCGCTTATGACACGAGGCTACTACTTGTCGGCAATTTTTGCTGCTATCTGCTCGCTCGAAATTTCTCCGCGGATATCACGTCTTCCTGAACTTCAGTACTGGGCCAAGGGCAACGACAGTCCCCTCTTCGAGATGTTGATGCGATATGTTGATGCGCTCGCCAGAAATAACGCTGATACCTTATTTACAATTGCCGAGGAGCTCGCTCAGGCGGCCCTCACCCGATACGCAATCCGTGCGTATCTCGCCGCATCTCGCGGCTATCGCTCTGGGGGAAAAACGACCGAAGAGGATCGTGCAAAGTCTCTCGCTACCGGACTCCTCGAGTCGTCCGGGGGCGAATTCGATGCCTGGATTGATCACCCGGAGGTCGGCGTTCCCCTGACCTCGCGGGAGAAAGAAGTGACACAACTAGTCGTTGAGGGGCTCACAAATCACGAGATTGCCAGAATTCTTGTACTGAGCGTAAGAACCGTAGAAAGCCATCTTCACCGAATTTTCAGAAAAATCGGAGCTGAGAATAGGCAGGAACTCATCGCGCTCGCAAAACCCGCTCTATGAGCTATTTTCAGAGGATGCGAGCTGGCGAGAAGTTTCCGATTTTTCCGATTTTATACCCGAAAAAACGCCTGGAACCCTGCCTCATGTTGCCGTTTGAGTGTGAGCAAGTCATAATAGTTACATCAGACCCAAGGCGTTCATAACCTTGAGTCATTTTTATGAGATCGTTACAAATCGAAGGTTCGGTGAATGAAAGTTAGTAGGAAAAACGTCATCCTTGGCGTTATCTCAGCACTCACTATTTCGCTCACCGCAAGCCCAGCACAAGCAGCTGAGCCGGTGTATTCAGATTTTGAAACAAACGCAGCAATCATCTCGACCCAGGCCCTCGATATCGACTCGGCCGGTCAGACAGAAGCCATCCAAACTCAATCCTTCGAGGTTGTTGTTGATGGCATCTCGACGAGCACTCTGAATAACGCCGGTCACAACTTTGATGTCGCTAAGACAATCGCCACGGCTCAGGCAGAGGTCGGAACCTCGCGCCCAACCGGTTGGAACATGCCCGGCGAATGCATTATGAGCGCCAAGCGGTGGATCACTGCAGGCGGCGGAAAATGGGTTGGCTCAGGATCACCCGTTGCCAACTACAAAGGCGCGGCTCGCATTGATGTCGCGGCAGCAAAGCCCGGCGATATTATCCAGTACCAGCTGATCTCAAACCCCGATCTCTTCGCAACGGGCGTCCACACCGTCTTGGTCACGGGAAATAACCCCGACGGAACGCTCTCGATCATCGAATCAAACAACCCGGCAGGTTCAGGCCTCGTCCAGGCTCAAAAGAGCTGGACTCCGAAGCCGCCGTCTGGCTTCGAAGCCGCCGTCTGGCGCTTCTAATCACACAGTTCTAATGCTCCCCGTGCGTATTTCTCGCACGGGGAGTTTTTTACGTCCAATTCACGTTTCGACGGGCACTTATGGCATCCGTGGTTGTGGATATCAGTGGTTGTGGATATCAGTGAAATTCGCTTCGGCCCGCCGTCACCAGTTTCGCGAACGCCTAAGGGATGAGTAATATGTTTTTGCCCCTGTTCAAACGATTGGACCTTCATGACTGCACGCTCAGAATGTATGCTACCCGCAGACGAGTTTCGCTACGTGTCGATGAACGACCCTCTCACGGAAACGCTGTTCTCCCATCTCGAGGCGGATTACGATGAAAAGTATCGAGATCTTCTCGGGGAACCCGCCAGCGTTGAACTGAACCGCTACCCTGCAGAGTTGTTCGCAGAGCCCGATGGCGCCTTCATCGTGCTCGTGAGAGACGGGCGCACGATTGCTGGCGGCGCATTCATGCGCTACGACGACAGAACCGCCGAGTTCAAACGAATCTGGACGCATCCGGACTATAGGCGCCAAGGTCTCTCAAAACGCGTTATGACAGAGTTGGAAGACGCCGCCAGACGCCAGGGGTATGAAAGGGTCTACCTGACCACCGGACCGCTCCAGCCAGAGGCACAACAGCTGTATCCCCGGATAGGTTACACACCCCACTTCGATCAGTCACTCACCCCTCTCGAGGTAGGGATTCACGGATATACCAAAGAGCTAGGCTAGCCCTCTTCTACGGCGGTGAACACGTAGTTTCCCTCCGCGTTCAGAAGCGGCCGCAGCCCATCGGCAAAGGCCTCAGCAAAAACCTTCTGCGACGCCGAACGCATGACGGCGGCGGCGGCAGGATCGGCCTTCCTCAGAGCCTCAAAGTCCCGCACAAGATCGAACGCAGGCTCACCCTCGGGTAGGATCGGGTGCACTCCACCCAGGGCCCTGCGGACACGCTGAGAATTGAGGCGCCACCGCACCTCAAAGCGATCAGTCTCGTCGCCGCCGCTTATTTCGTCGTCCAGAATCCCATAAAAGTTGGGGAGATAGCGAGAGACTTCCCCGCCCAAGCGCACTAGATGCAGGTATGCGTTGCGTTGGACAAGGGGATCATACGTCCATCGGATCTCGTTAATTCCCTGCTCAAGGCATACCGCCCGCTGATACAGCTTCATCGCACGGCCTATACCGAGGGCTACACGGCTCCGCTCGACCGCGGCCATGTGTGAATGCGTATGCAACCCCTCATCCCAGCCGAGGAAGCCGAGCACCGCACCAACAGTAGTTCCCTCAGCATCTACGGCAACGATAAGGGTGTTCCCTGCGTATCCAATTGATTGGACCAGAGCAATATCAGGTGCACGACGGGTGCCCCAGGTTTTCTCAAAGAGATCCACGATCGCGTGGTAGTCCCCGTCCCTGCCCAATCGCAAGGTGACCCCGGCCTGTTCCGCAGCGCCCTGCGCCAGCTCGTAGGCGTTGGAAATGATGTCGCTCATAGTTGCCTTTTCGTGGTGTGAGTTAGATTAGTCTTCGAGCGCGGGAACGGTTCGTGGCCGCACAACTACCCAGAGAACAAGCGTAGCGAGTGATGCGGTACTCACCATAACGGCAGCCATGGGGATCGCTGAACCGATGCCCAGCATCCCCACAATCGGAGAAATCAAACCGGCCATCCCAAAGTTTGTTGCCCCGAGGAGACTAGCTGCCGTTCCCGCCTGCTTGCCATGATGCGCAAGGGCGATAACCTGCACCGTGGGGAATCCGAACCCGCACGACAGGATATAGATGAACAACGGGATCACGACCCCGAGAAGGCCTGCCCCCATCGATACCGCCACAATGATGGCGGATGCCGCGACAATCTGGACAACGAGGGTGACGGACAGAACCCATTGGGGGCCAATCCGACGCATAAGGTATGACGCGATCTGCACCCCGGACACAACCCCGATGGAGTTGACCGCGAAGAGGGCCCCAAAGTTTTGCGGACTCAGCCCGTAGACCTCCTGAAAGAGGAAGGGCGAGGCCGAGAGATACGCGAAAAGCCCTGCGAACGAGAAGCCGCCGATGAGTGTTGCGCCCACAAAAATACGGTCGCTGAGAACCGAGCGATACCTGCTCCACACGGTGTCTTCGTTCTTACCCCTGAGTTCCTTAGGCAGGGTCTCGCGAATTCCGAGGGAAACGGCAACCAAAACGAGCACGGCATAGAGCGCCAGAACGTAGAAGATTCCGCGCCAATCCATAACGCGCAAGAGTTGTGATCCCAGAACGGGGGCGATAATCGGGGCAAGGCCGTTCACGAGCGCCAGCCTCGACAGCATCTTGACGAGCGGCTTCCCTCCGAAAAGGTCTCTCACCATCGCCATGGCGACAACTGCCCCGGCCGCGGCCCCCATGCCCTGGAGGACGCGAAAGGCCGAGAGCATGACGATGCTGTCAGAAAGAGCGGCCCCCAGCGACGCGGCAATGTGCACAGCGGTCGCCAAGAGGAGCGGCAGCCTGCGCCCGACCTTGTCACTCCAGGGCCCCATCATCAGCTGCCCGAAGGCGAACCCGAGAGTTGTCCCGGTGAGAGTCAGCTGTATCACCGACTCTTGCACCCCAAATTGCTCGCTCAGCGCGGGAAACGCCGGCAGGTAAAGATCGATCGTAAACGGCCCGAGAGCGGTGAGAGCGCCGAGCACCAAAATATACAGGAGCCTGCGCCTGGGGGTAAGCGAATCACCCGGATACCGGCGCGAAGAAGCGGGTAGGTTGGTCTGCGGAACCACGATGGGGATGCTCAGGGTATTAGGATTGCTCAACGGTAACTACACGCTCTCTGTTCTCTTGTGTGTCTCGTCAAGCATACGTGCTACAACCGACACAGCAAACGCGTGTTCGGATTTACCGCGCGACAGATTCCTCTGTCTGCACGGATACAACGTTCAGGTGCTTGAGTAGGGCGAGCGCCACCCTGTCATTCTCCCTGAACGGCAACGCATTAATCCCCGGGCGCGAGAAGGCCCCCGCATTCATAGCTGTCGTGAACGGCCCGACGGCAAAGACATGTGCACGCGGCACCCCGTCTCCCCCGACAACCCGTGAATCATCGGGGCACACCAGAACTCGCCCGGTTGTTCCGCTGAAATCGGCATCCGAAGCAGAGAGTTCCGTTCCGCCCCCGCTCCCACCCAGCACAAGATTCCGAAGTGCGGGGCTATCGCTCACGCTCGCCCTGGACTCAGGCAGCCAGGCATCGACACAGACCCGCGCCCGAACCTCGCCGGGGTATTGGGAACCCCCCGCGGTGAAGCCCGTCGGTCTTCCAGCCCCAGAGATCTCAGCCCCAATCCACATATCGGGTCCGATAAAGGTCAGAATCCCCGCATCTGCAAGCGCTACGACCTCCTCTAACCGGTGCCCGGGCGGACCGCTAGCGATATAGCTAAAGAAACTCTGCCACCATGTGGGAATATCCACGACCCGCGAGCGCGCCGTCCACCGATTTTCCGGAATCTCCGCGACGAGCAGGTACGCCCCGAGCGCCGCATGAAACAGCCCCAGGCTGGCGCTACCTCGCTGAGAGGTACGCTGCCGGAGGTCCCGCGCGATGTGGGCACGCACCCGCCGCTGAAGATCTGGCTGCTCCCAATAAGGTATCTGCGAATCGCGGTTTCCCTGCACCAGCGGGCGGTCGAACGACGGTAAGTCAAAGCGGTCGTCCGGGTCAATAATGCATTCGGCGAGCAGATCGGTAAGCTCACCGACCCCGGCAGACGACCCCAGGATATCAGCCGAGTTACGCAAAACCTCCTCAAGCCTCGGCGCGAGCTCACACCACTCCTGCGTCACGGCTTGCGGATGCCCGGTCGCAAGTTCTCGGTAATACCCCCAGACAAGATCGCGCGCAATCTGAGGCCAGACGTCTACCCGGAAATCAATAAGACGCTCGGAAGACACCAGTTCCGCCACAACATCGCGAGTAAAAAACTTCGCGGCGGGGGCCTCCCCCCGCAGCGTGTTGCTCGTCTTTGACCGATAAGGAACACCCCTGCGCGAGCCGACGAACAGGCGTGGCTCGTGCATCGATGCTTGATAACGCAGCGCACCAAGCGAATCACGGGTAAAGCGACCACCACGCCCCTCCGATAACAGAACGATCAGATCGATTGCGGCCAACCCGAACCCGCGAACAATCACGTTCTCCCCCGGCCGAATCCCGCTCAGATCCGCGTCAGCCGTAAACTCAGGCGGAATATAAAGCAGCCCGCCCCTCTCCGCCAGCTCCAGCCGCTCCCGCTGCTCCGGATGCAGATCTCTACCGTTATGGCCGAGGGCGTAGAGGACAGCGTCTGCCTCAACCTGGGCTCCGTTATCGAGTGTGACGCACGAACGCAGGCTCGATGGGTGGATGCTCGGGGCATCCGTTTCGCCGGGGGCTTCGGTACGAGCATCCGTCCATCGAACGTCCCGCACGGACAGAGCCAGGGCACGATGCCAGGTGACGGTGGCTAGCCCAGCGAGTGACCCGCACACCTGTCGATAAAACCAGCCGAGGTAGTAGCTGTTGAGGCGCCGCGTGGGGAAGCTGGACGGCCGCAGCCCGGCGAGTTCTGGCCATACGTCGGTGCCCTCGGCGCGGGAATCGGTGATGACCCCGTCGCGCACCCGTTCTACCCATTCGATCAGCGATGGCCCCTCGGCGATAACGCCCTCGATCGTGCTCGATTGGTCGGTGTAGACGGTGACATCCGCGGCCATCGAGTTGAGCTTGAGCAGCGGGGATTGATCGCGCCGCCAGATCCGGCCAGGTCCGGGAGGGAAAGGGTCGATGACGTGTATTTCGAAGGGAGCCGCCGACCCGTTCTCAGCGGCAACCACCGCCCTCAGATTCTCGGCAATCCGCTCCAACACGCCGATAGCGCGCGGGCCACCGCCAATGACAGCAAGCACTCGAGTGCGGCCGTGAACTGCGTCGTGGGAAGAGATCGCCATACGAGAGAGTCTGCAATGTTATCCCGGATCATGCCCGCTATGTGACGCAAGATGACGCTATTTGTCGAAGCATGAAGCGACCCCTTGCCCGGGAAACGTAAGCGCCCTATCGTTCAAAGCACCATAAACCTACTCAGGAGAATCAGGCATGAGCGAGACCGCAACCCCGCACAACCTCACGGTTGTCCACACGCGTCACTGGTGGCGTTGGAGCCTCAGCGCGGTGGCCTTCTTCCTCGTCGCGCAATTCGCCTGGTCACTGCTCACAACGGACCGCTACCAATGGGATGTTTTCGCGCAGTATTTCTTCTCCCCCTCGGTACTCAAGGCACTGCAGCTCACGCTCTGGCTCACCGTGATCTCAGGCACGATAGGGTTCGCGCTCGGCGGGCTGCTCGCCATCGCACGACTCTCGAAATCGGCGATGCTGAACTCTCTCTCATGGGGATTTATCTGGTTCTTCCGCTCCGTACCCCTCGTGGTTCAGTTGCTTGTCTGGTACAACCTGGGATATCTGTACCCCAAGCTGGGTCTCGGCTGGCCATTCACGACAGACTTCTGGATTCACGAATTCGATACGGTCACCCTCATTTCGTCCTTCGCCGCGGCGGTACTTGGCCTCTCCCTGAATCAGGCGGCGTACTCCGCGGAAATCATTCGGGCGGGCATCGTCTCCGTTGATCAGGGGCAGCTCGAGGCGGCCGCGGCCCTCGGCATCCCCAAGCGAATCCGTTTCTTCAGGATCATCCTTCCACAGGCCGCCCGGGCAATCGTCCCCAACGCCTTCAACGAGGTGATCGGGCTGGTTAAGGGAACCTCCGTGGTCTTCGTGGTCGCCCTGCCCGAGCTGTTCTACACCGTGCAGGTCATTTATAACCGCAACCAGCAAGTGATCCCGCTGCTTCTTGTCGCCGTCGTCTGGTACGCCATCATCACCACGGTCCTCAGCATTGTCCAGTTTTATATCGAGCGGTACTTCTCGCGCGGCACCGTTCGGGTGTTGCCGCCGACCCCCATCCAGAAATTCACCGGCTGGGTCAAGACGCAGTGGGCCAAGCTGGACGACGACCCCACCCCGGATAAACAACCAGTCGCAGCAGGGAGCAGATGATGAATCACCCAGTCACGGAATCACGCGTCTCGTTGAGCCCGTCGTTCGACGGAACGGCAGGGCAAGCCCTGCGTGCCCAACCCACCGTCGGCCTGGTCGAGATCGACGGGGTCAGCAAATCCTACGGGAGCGTCGAAGTCCTGCACGACGTGAGCCTCACGGTTCGGCCGGGCGAGGTCGTGGCACTGCTCGGGCCCTCAGGATCGGGAAAATCGACCCTCCTGCGCACCATCAACCACCTCGAAAGCGTCGACACGGGCGCCGTCACCATCGACGGTGAGTTCATCGGCTACCAGCGCCGTGGCGATAAACTCTACGAGCTTCACGAGCGAGAGGTCCTGCAGCGGCGAACCCAGGTCGGAATGGTCTTCCAGAACTTCAACCTCTTTCCGCACCGGACAGCCCTCGAAAACATCATCGAGGCACCCGTCGCCCTCAAACGAGCATCGCGAACGGACGCCGTCGAGCAGGCAAAGACCCTCCTCTCACGCGTTGGCTTACTCGACAAGGCTGGGCACTATCCGCGCCAGCTGTCTGGCGGCCAACAGCAGCGGGTGGCGATAGCGCGGGCGCTTGCCCTGAAGCCCAAGGTACTGCTCTTCGACGAGCCAACGAGCGCCCTCGACCCGGAACTCGTTGGCGAAGTGCTCGACGTAATCAGGGGCCTCGCGCGCGAGGGAACGACGCTAATCATTGTGACCCACGAAATCGGGTTCGCGCGCGAGGTCGCCAACAGAGTCGTCTTCCTTGACCGCGGACACGTGCTTGAGGTCGGCGCGCCCGGGCAGGTATTGGTGAACCCCAGACACCCGCGAACCCAAGAATTTCTGCGCAAAGTTATTGCGTAGTTCGTTGATCTGAAGGAGCGCGCTCATGGCGTTAAATGCGAAAAAGTGGGGAGTAATCCTCGGCGGCATCGTGGCGGCAGCCGCCCTGGGCGGAACGGTGGCCGCGTTTGCCAGCGGAGGATTCCGTGTTTCCGATACCGCGGAGGTGCCCCCGGCATCCGTTCGCGATTCCACGAGCGGAGGGATTACGTTCGACCTCACCGCTCGGAATGTTGAGGGGCGGCCGCATCTCGACCCCGTTCCCGAGGCGGTTGCGGCGCTTGCCGCTAGCGGATTCACGCCGGTTAAAGCGGGTACGCTCACCGTCGTGCACAGTCCTTATGTGGCCCCTCTCGGCCTCTATGCTGAGGACGATATGTCAACGCTCATCGGCAGCGAGGCCGACTTTGGGCAGCTCATCGCGGACGGTCTCGGCCTCACATACACGTCAGAAGCCGCGGCCTGGGCTGATTGGCCGTTGGGCATCCAATCGGGCAAATACGATCTCATCACCTCGAACGTCACCGTCACCGAGGAACGCAAAGACCTCTTCGACTTTGCTACCTATCGCGAGGATGTACTGGGCTTCTACGTTCGGAACGACAGCGACATTACCTCGATCACGCAGGCGAAAGACGTTGCCGGGCTCTCGATAATTGTGGGGTCCGGCACCAACCAGGAAAAAATTCTCCTCGACTGGGACGCGCAGAATCAAGCCGCGGGGCTCGCCCCCGTCGACTTTCAATACTATGACGACCAGGCCGCCGCAACGCTCGCGCTGCAATCTGGGCGCGTCGACGCTACTTTTGCCCCCAACGCCACGTCGGCGTACACGGCGGCGATCAACGGCGAAACGAAGCTTGTCGGATTGCAGAACGGCGGCTATCCCGACACCGCGCAAATCGCAGCGGGCACGGCGAAGGACAACGGCCTAATCGAGGCGGTGAACATCGTGCTGAACGCCGCGATCGAGCAGGGGCAGTACACAGAGATCCTTGACCGATGGGGACTCGGCGATGAGAACGTGGAACGATCCGTAATTAATCCGCCGGGGCTTCCCCGGGGCTAGATTGAGCAGCGACTGGTCAGCCGGGGTGCGCAGATGTTGTTGATGATTTCGTAGAGAAAGCAGTACAGACTCACATGGTTAACCAGAAGAAGATTGCAGTAGTTGCGGCCGGGGTCGGGATTCTCGCGCTCGCTGGGGTTGGTATTTTCGCGGCAGTCAGCGCCAGCTCCGGTGCATCCGGAGTATCCGAGACTGACCCGCGATCCTCCGCCTCAGCTTCCAACCCAGGCTACGATCTCGGCCCGAATCAGGAGCGAGTGCGGATCGAACAGATCCCCGCCGCAGTGGAACAGCTACAGGCGAGCGGGTTCACGCCCATCACCCCAGGCACGCTGACGGTCGCGGTCAACCCGTTCTCTCCCCCGCTGGCATTCCTCGCGACCGATGACATAACTCCGGTGGGCAGCGAGACCGATGTCGCCCAGCTAATAGCCGATGGTCTCGGGCTCGACCTGAAACTTGTTGCCGTGAACTGGGCAGATTGGCCGCTCGGCCTCCAGTCGGGCAAATATGACCTGGTAACCTCCAACGTTGGCGTTACTGAAGAACGCAAAGAGCTCTTCGACTTCGCCAGCTATCGGCGTGGGTTGCACGCGTTTTCCGTGTCGCAGGATTCTCAGATTTCGAGTATCGCAGAACCGAAAGATATTGCCGGGCTGTCGATAGTTGTCGGATCTGGCACCAACCAGGAAAAGATCCTGCAGGCGTGGGATGAGAAGAACGTGGCCGCTGGCCTCGAACCGGTAAACCTGGTGTACTTCGATGACGAAGCCGCGGGCATCCTTGCGCTCGAATCGGGGCGCGTGGATGCCATCCTCGGCCCGAATCCTCAGGCCGTCTACCGCGAAGAAACGAGCGACAGCACAAAGATTGCCGGAACGGTCTCAGCAGGTTGGCCGGCGATCTCCGACGTGGCTGCGGGAACGGCGAAGGGGAACGGCCTCGGTGGCCCGGTGCATACCGTACTCGAAACGGTCATCACGGACGGAACGCTCGCAAAGGCCCTCGACCGCTGGGGCCTCGCGTCGGAGATCTTGCCGAAGTCCGAGCTGAATCCGGCGGGGTTGCCGAAGCCTTGACCATCAATTTCAAGCAGGAAACCTAGGTTTGTTTTTGCGCATTCGCACACATGATGAGGATTCCCTCGAATCAAAGTAAGTATGCAAAGAACATGCTCCCTATCCCAAAGACTGGGAAACTCACGGAACGCTCAGGCAGAGAAAATCAAAGGCAAGCATAGTAATGATCTCAGTCAGATAGGGTAAATCATCAAGGTAGCTGACTCAGACGAGCACCGCGCTCACCAGCTATGCCGCGATCAGAACGTTCGCGTGCTGGTCCTCCACTCGTCCTGGCTCGGGAGATCGAAATGAAACGGCGAGACGAAGAGACCAGTGTATTCGCCATCAATCGGGTATTCTCCGCCGAGAGAAAGATTTCCTTCTGCGCTGAGGTAAACCTCAACCTCTGTTGCTGTCTCAGCATAGAAATTGGCCGCGAGACGTTGTCGGTTTTTATTTACTTCTTCGGGGAGGCTATCAACGTCGAGGTCGGAAAAAGGTTCGCTACCGAAACCCGTTGTCTCTCCGCACGCACTATTGACGCCAACAAACCAGAACTGCGTTCGAGCTGCATTGGAACCCACCAAATCCGCTGTCTCGATAAACTGTCCAAGGCTGGAGACAGTGCTAGCAGGCATATACGTGACTCCTCGTTTGTTGAGGTCTATGTCGTGATCTGATTGTCCCTGGTATGTCTCGGATGCTGCCAAGGGAACACTTTGTAGGCGCGCCCGGGAACCCAGGGGCGTTCGAAACGACGGAGCAAAGTCTGGGCTGCAGGAAAGCACAGAATAAAGTAGAACTCGTTGTGCTTCGTTGGTGACGGTCATGACGTAGTAATCTCGACGAATGTAAATGTTCTCTATCAGTCCGGGCGTTTGCTTGAGATCCTTTACTATTGTCGGCTGCCCAAGGATGTCGTCAACATAAGCAGAATTGTTGCCAGCATGAATTGTTTCCAGGAGATCGTATTCGACTTGACGCCACATGATCTGGTTGTAGGCGGCCGGAAACCATAAGATCATTGCGCTAAGGCCGGCGACCAGACCTGTAATCCAGATGATTCCCTTAGCAGCCTTCGCGACAGACGGCCAAATCTTTTTTCGCGCGAATTGAGACATAATGCGCATCCTGCGCTGAACCGGTGTCAATGGTCGTCCCTTCATCCTCACGGCAGTTCGTTATTCGCTGAATACAGCTACGAGCGGTGGAGTTAATCCGTGTCAGGCTATCAGCTCAATAGCGGAGGCATCCCCTGTTATGTCATATGTGAACGCCAAGATGTGAATGACAACACCGTTGTCCCCGACAATGTCGCTCTCGCGTTCGAGGGCCCGGGTGAAACCAATCTTTTCGTAAAGCCTATGCGCCCCCGTCATAAGCACGCCGCTATTAAGAACGACGCGTTCGTTGCCTCGCTCTTCAGCGAGGGCAATGACGAAACGGGTCAGCAGCTCGCCGAGGCCGCGGCCGCGCGCATCGGGTGATACCGCGAGAAGACGAAAGTCGAGCTCCCCGGGTCGTCCCAGATCCGAGATGTTTGCGCCGGGGTGCGGGGTGGTGACGCTCGCCACGATTTCGCCCTGAGCGCCGTCCTCGGTGCCATCTTTCCCCGGAACGCAATTGCGTGCGACCCAGACCATGCTCGTTGCGGCGCGACCCGCGACATTACGGATAGTACCCCTGTAGCTGTCCGACAGGGTGTAGTCGTTGGCATATGCGGCCTCGCAAAATTCGCCGAGTTCATCGTATTCCGCGGGAGAAGCAAGCCGAATAATCACCCGGCCACCACCACGGGTGGCATAAACGATGCCTGTTGCGGCACGTGATTCGATAGTGGATGCCGCAAGCACGCTGGAATTATGAGGATCGTTCATCCCCCAATATTAGGCGACTGGCCAGGAACGTTTCGCTGATTTATAGCCGCCGCGGATTTCTCCCGGGTCTCCACTGTTGGTCATGATCTAGCCAAAGCGGTGCTTTAATCTCGGGGATTCCCCGATTCATGCGGATGCTCCACCCGCCCGTGTCGATCGTTCGATGATGGAACCAGCACAGGGCCACGCCGTTGTCGGTGTGTGTCGGTCCGCCGCGGGAGGCCTCCCGAACGTGGTGAATCTCGCACCAGCCCGCCGGGACCATGCACCCCGGGATCACGCATCCTCCATCGCGCAGGCTGATCGCCCGGCGCTGGTGGGCGTTGAATAGTCGCTGCGGGGTTCCCAGCTGAGTAATACGACCCTGGGAGTCAAGGAACACCCGCTGGATGCCCTCTGCACACGCGAGATGCTCCGCGACCCTCAGGCTAACGGGCGCATTGATGCCGTCGATCCAGGCCAGCCCGCCGACTCCAGCACCAGCCTCCATGAACCGCATAAGATCCGCTGCCGCCACGCTCACCAGCACGCCCGGCTTCATCCCGCCAATAGTGGGGGCATCAGCGGCCGCGGCCGCCGCGTTCAACATTGAGGTGAGTAGATCGTGACGCTTCTGTGGAGCGCTGCGCGGGTCGGCATGTTTTGTGTTGCTCGCTGAGTCCCAATGCGCCTCAAACAACCGCTGCAATTGCGCCGCCGTTTCGGGCAGAAGCTTTCCGCTGAGAGACACCAAGCCTTCGTGCACCCGCCCCAGATTCACCGAACGCTGCCGGTGCGGCTCGCCCCCATCATCCGGCGCCGCGCCGTCCTGATCCACCACGCCGCGATGCGCTGCAACGTGAACCTTCAACAGCTCCGCGTGCATCCCCGGCTCGCCCGCAATCTCTACGAGCGACGCTTCCGCCCACGATAACGCCTCGGCCGGTATCCGCCCGACGCACGACGCCAGACCCGACACAATCGCCTGCGCCATGTCCAGCGGTATGCGCCCCGCAAACACCGCTTCGGCTACCACCGAAAAATGCGCCTCAACTTCCCCACCCGTAGCGGTCGCCGCTGGCAAAAGCTCCTCGGTCAAGCGCAGCCCCCGCGCGAGGGCGGCACCGGAGCGCCCCGTCACCACCTGTAAAAATTCAGCCGCGCTGCGGCAGCCATGCGCACCGGCAAAACCGTCGGTGCCCGCCGAGCGAGGTGAGCGCACCCGCACCTGAGCATGCGCCACCGCGGTGACGGCCTCGACCGCGCGATTCAGCGTCTCCAAGGACCGGGTCACAGACACCAAATCAACATCAGGTACCGCCGCCACCGCCCGAACGTCGAGCGTTTCCCGCATCAACCCTGCCAGCGAATCTATGGTCGCGCTGAGCGGATCCTTCGATGACGGATGCTCACCCTCCTCCCCGGAGAGCGTCGCCACTAAATCCTCCCGCAGCTGGTCCAGCGTGCGGGCAGCCATGCCCGAGGCATCCCCCACCGGGCCGCCCCGCCCGGAATTACCACCCGCCGAGACCCCGGGCACGCACCACTCCGATGCCGGGGTCGGAACTCCCGAGGTAAAGGTGACTACTCTGTTCATGACACCATTATCAAACCAACCACCGACATTCGTGATCTACTCTGCCCAACCCACAATCGCCGGGGTCATTTCAACGTTAATTTAGACCGAACCTTGGGAGGCGGCGAACCCAACTGATTCACGAAAGCAATCTCGCCGTGCCCCGGGTGAAAGGGCTCTGCCAAAATCGCATAGCGAAGACCCTCCAGTGATACTCTGAACGAATGCCAGAACAGGTGCCAGAACCGACAGAACCGACACAACCAACAGAACCAACAGCACCAACAGAACCAGCCGCCCCCGACTTTGTGATCGCCTTCGCCCGCGGGGTCGTACCAACCAAGTGGTTCCGCGTCTGGGAGGAACGCTACCCCGAGGTACGCCTTGGCTCGTTCCGCACGGATAGCGCAGATCAGCTCCGAGCCCTACGCGCCGACCTGGCCGACATGAGTATTGTGCGCAACCCGGCGGATACCACCGGCCTGCGGCTGATTCCCTTATACCGCGAGATCGCCGTCGTTGTTGCGCCGAAGGATCACGAGATTGGGATGCTCGAAGAAGTTACGCTGGACGATCTGCGGGGCATCCCCCTACTCGAGAATCCGGATGCGCTGCCCGATTGGCCCGCGGCAACCGTACCGACCTACCAACCCGAACCCGGCACCGCCGAGTCTGGCACCACCGAGACGTACCAGACGATCGAGGACACCATCGAGCTGGTCGCTGCCGGCATCGGACTAGTGGTGGTACCGCAGTCAATCGCCCGGCTACACGCTCGGAAAGACCTGATCTATCGTCCACTCGTTGGCGTCTCGGATACTGAGGTCGGGCTGGCCTGGCTCCAGGACAACGAAGTGCCTGAGGTCGAGGACTTTATCGGCGTCGTGCGCGGACGCACGGCACGGAGCTCGCGCGGGTCAGCCGCAGAAGAAGCACCAGCGCCGAAACCGCAGAAGAAGAAGACTCCCCCGCCCGTGAAGAAGAAGACTCCCCCGCCCGTGAAGAAGAAGCCCGGCCCGCGCCCGTTCGGCACCAGTCGTCGCCCGGGAGGTGCCAAGGGGCGCAAAAAGCGCTAGCGACCCTAGGGCACCAGCCAGCTATACCAATTTCAACTCGTGCGCCAAGATCACGGCGTGCACACGGTCGCGCAGCTCCAGCTTGAGCAGCACACGGCCAACATGCGTCTTCACGGTAGATTCCGAGAGAAATAGTTCCTGGGCAATCTCTCCGTTATTGAGTCCCCGTGCCATCGCAACGAAGACCTCGAGTTCGCGTTCCGTCAGAGCCTCGACCCGCGCATCGCTCGCAGCTACCGCCGCATCATCGGCGGCTGGCAGCTGATCCCCGAAAAGCTCGATCATCCGCTTCGTGATCCTCGGAGCGACCGCGGCATCCCCCGCGTGCACCGCCCGGATCGCGCCCAAGAGATCGGTCGGTTTCGCGTCCTTCAACAGAAAACCGCTCGCGCCCGCGCGAAGCCCCGCAAATGCGTACTCATCGAGATCAAACGTGGTGAGGATGATGATTCGACTGGCCGGATGCTCAAGAACGAGTCGACGGGTTGCCTCAATTCCGTCCATCTGCGGCATGCGAACGTCCATGAGCACCACATCGGGCGCAAGCCTTACGACGGCCTCGATCGCCTGGATGCCCGTCCCGGCCTCCCCCACAATCTCCATATCGTCTTCGCTATCGATGACGAGCCTGAACCCCGTGCGAATCAACTCTTGATCATCGACCAGTAGCACCCTGATTGTTTCTGCCATTACTCTGACCCTTTCACTATCGACCCGGCATCGGGGGCACTAGAACCGACCGGAATTGTCGCATCCACTCGCCACCCCCTGCCGTGTGGGGAGGCGATAACCTGCCCCCCAAAAATTCCGACTCGCTGACGGATGCCAGCCAGCCCTCTCCCGCTCCCAAGGTCGCCTGCGACGGGGGTTCCGGAACCATCATCCGTGACGATGACGCGAGTTTCCGTACGATTAAACTCGACCGAGACGTCGACGCCCGCCCCGATGCCAGCGTAGCGCAAACTATTTGTGAGCGATTCTTGAATAACACGGTAGACGGCGAGCTGCTGACCAAGGTCCGCCGCGGGTACTCCGCTCACCCGGTAGCGAACCGCTAACCCGGCTGACCTGAAGGTCTCCATCATCGGCACAATGTTTTCGGCCCCCGGCTGAGGAACCCGCTCCAACGACTCGTCCGATTCCTCCTGCCCCGCGGAAAGAACCCCGAGCAGGCGCCGCATTTCCGTGAGCGCGCTCCGCCCTGTCTCTGCGCTGGCGAGCATCGCCTTCTGCGCTGCCTCCGAGTTCCGGGTCGCCGCTGCTGCCGCTCCGTCAGCCAGGGCGATCATCACCGACAGCGAGTGAGCAACAATATCGTGCATCTCCCGTGCGATGCGCGCACGCTCTTCGCTCGCGGCGAGGAGGGCCTGCTGGTCGCGTTCGCGAGCGAGTTGGGCTGCCCTATCAATGATCGCGGATAGGTAACGCCGACGGTTACCAATATTGATGCCAATGAGAAGAACGATCACGAGAATAGGCGCGACGCTCGCGGTGCTCCTCAGCGCGGACAGCAGATCGTCCAGACGCAACAATGACCCTAAAAATGCCGAGGCGACAAGGGCACCATAACCGATCCAGGCAACTCTCGTCATCCGATACAGGGGAAGCGTATACAGGAGAATCATGACAGCAAAAAGATCAACCCCGCCGTAGGAGGTATTTATCGTGAACATCGCGACGCAGGCCACGGTAATCCCCCACTGGGGAAAGCGACGGCGGAAGATAATCGTGATCGTCAATGCGGCGATAACAAGACTGTGCCAGGCGAAAAAGATAGGGGAGGAAAGCCCAGTCGGCGGCGGGGCCTCGCCGCCGACTTCAGCTGTCATTACCTCACCGTCAGGGGTAGAAGTCGATACTTCCGGAAGCTGATTAAACCCAGCAAAAATATCAACCAAAATAAGTATCAGACTCGGGAGAAGATACGCCCCCGCCAGGATGCAGTCAACAAGAAACGGATGCCTACCCCAGAATCGCCGAAAAACCCCGGGAGGCCGGGGCAAACGAAGGTCCGCGGCCACACCGGCGTGGATGTGTGAAGCCGCGGACCCTGGTTTCATCATGGGTTATGCATCCCTCCGCTTTGCGAGCACCAGGGCGGGAACAACCGCGATGAGCACCCAGCCGATCAGTATGAGTAGTGACTGCCAGTATTCCATGCCAGCGGTTCCACCGCCCGGTACAGGAGGCTGGATGCTATAAATTGCGCTGCCAGCGTTCGCGGGGAGCCAGCCTTGAAGTCCATCCCCCCAGCCAAATTGATTCATGATTTGAACCAGAATCGGGAGGACCATGAGGACTCCAACGCTGATCGCTATCCCCCCTGCGGCGCTGCGCACGAGCGCACCAAATCCGAACGCCATCACTCCGATAAGCCCGAGATAAAGAGCCCCGCTGAACAACGCCCCGAGAACACCCGGCTCCATCAGTCCGACACCAAACCCGTTTGCCTCGCGAAGACCGGAAGTGAGGATGAAACCTCCGACAATTGAGATAACGCCGACGATTAAAAGCACACCAAACAAGATGAATATTTTTGCTACGAGCGCCGCTGTTCGCTTGGGTACGGCGGTGAACGTGGAACGAATCATCCCGGTTGAGTATTCGCCGGAGATCACGAGAACCCCGAGGACTGCTGCGATGAGCCCGGTGAAGGCAAGCGAGAAAGCAGAGCTCTGCACCGCGAATATTTTGGCCGTCGTTTCGTCAATGGTCCCGCCGAACATTTCTGGGTTCAACGTTGCAGACACGATAGCGGACAGGCCGATCGACATGACGATCATGATTCCGATCGACCACCAGGTCGATCGCAGAGAGGAAAACTTGATCCACTCGGCTTTAAGATTTCCGCCAAAGCTGACGTTCTTTACGTGGGCTGAGGGGGTTCGGCCCACTCCCTGGGTAGGCGCGGCGGGCTGTTGGTAAGTTGTGGTACTCATCGATTCTCTCCCTGAAAGGTCTGCGGTGCTTGCTGCTGCGCGGCAGCGGGGTGGATGACCGCGCGCGGATCAAATCCCGCTGCGGCATCCGTCTGGTATTCGACGTCGTTACGCGTGAGGTTGAGGTACGCTTCCTCAAGCGATCCGGTCACGGTGCGTAGCTCGTGAAGAATAATTCCCGATTGTGCGGCCAACTCACCCACCCGCTCGATCGGCACGCCCGTGACGTCGAGAAGCTGCGGTTCGGAGCTCGCAACCGTCATGCCCGATTGGCGCAGGACATCCTGAAAGCGTTCGAAATGCGGGCTGCGGATGCGCACGGTTGTTGTCGTGGCGGAACCCACCAGCTCTGCGACGGGTGCATCTGCGATGATGCGGCCGCGTCCCAGCACAATAATATGATCGGCTGTCTGCGCCATCTCACTCATGAGGTGACTGGACAGCAACACGGTTTTCCCCTGAGCAGCAAGGCCACGAACAAGCTGTCGCACCCAGAGCACCCCGTCGGGGTCAAGACCATTGACCGGCTCGTCAAGAATAAGGGTCTGCGGGTCGCCCAACAGCGCGGCCGCGATCCCAAGGCGCTGGCCCATTCCGAGCGAGAACCCGCCGACACGTTTGCTAGCGACGGAGGTGAGCCCCGTCATCTCGATAACCTGGTCCACTCTCGACGTGGGGATGCCGTGGGTCGCCGCCATCGCGCGGAGATGGTTGCGGGCGCTGCGACCGGTGTGCACTGCCTTCGCGTCAAGGAGCGCACCGACCTCGTGGAGTGGCGACCGGTGCTGTGCGTATGGGCGTCCGTTAACCGTGACATGACCCTGGGTTGGGCTATCGAGCCCCACGATCATCCGCATGGTCGTAGATTTTCCGGCACCGTTCGGACCGAGGAATCCGGTGACCTTACCTGGCTTGATAGTAAAAGTCACCCCGTCAACTGCGGTTTTAGAGCCATAGCGCTTGGTGAGAGATTGTGCCTCTATCATGAGCTTCTTCCATTTCGTCTGCTACCTCTGCTATCCCTGTCGAATACAGAAATAAGGTACTTCTCAAACGATATGCGTTAGCCCGTGGTCGGCACATCGTCCACACGGCTGATAATTCGCTGAGGGGGTGGCACCTGGGTACCACGGGGAATACAGAGAAAAACGATGCTGGACTTTGTGTGACGAGCTTAGAGCTCGCCAAACCGATCCGTGGCCTCGATGAGCGCGGAGAGGATGCCGGGCTCCGTAACGGCGTGACCGGCATCCGGAATCATCTGGAAGTCAGCCTCGGGCCAGGCGCGATGCAGGTCCCACGCGGTCACAGCGGGGGTGCAGATGTCGTAGCGGCCCTGCACGATGACGCCGGGGATGCCTGCGAGCCGGTGAGCATTAGCAATCAGCTGCCCGTCGTCCATCCATCCCCTGTTGGAGAAGTAGTGGTTCTCGATCCGGGCGAAGGCAAGGGCGAAGGCTGAGTCCGCCCGGACCTTCGCGATCTCCGCCTCGTCGGGGTGCAGTCGGATAGTGGAGTTTTCCCAGACCGTCCAGGCCCTCGACGCTGGACCGTTGACAGCGGGATCCGGATCTGCGAGCAGCCTGCGGTAGGCAGAGACGAGATCACCCCGTTCGGCTTCCGGCACCGGCGCGATGTACTCCTCCCAGAAGTCAGGAAAGATATGAGAGGCACCCTCCTGATAGAACCAATCGATCTCACTGCGTCGCAGGGTAAAGATCCCGCGCACGATGAGCTGGCTCACGCGATCCGGATATTCTTCCGCGTAGGCCAGAGCGAGGGTGCTCCCCCAGCTTCCACCAAAGACCTGCCAACGATCCACGCCGAGCGTCACCCGCAGCTTCTCCATATCGGCGATCAGGTGCCACGTGGTATTCGTCGCCAGATCGGCCTCGGGCTGGCTCGCATGCGGAGTACTTTTACCGCATCCCCGCTGATCGAACAGGATGATGCGGTACCTCTCAGGATTAAAAAGCCTGCGATGAATCGGCGCGGTTCCGCTTCCCGGGCCACCGTGCAAGAAGACAACGGGTTTGCCGTTCGCGTTGCCCGATTCCTCCCAGTAGACCAGGTTGCCGTCGCCGGTGTCCAGCATTCCTGACGTGTACGGTTCGATTGCGGGATAAAGATCAGCCATTTTCCAACACTAGCGGCTTGGCTGCGATCTGAGTGTCTTTTCGTTCGAGGGGACGGCTCCAACCGCCGCCTGCGCGGCATAGTATTCTCGAGCCTCGTCCTGCCGCTCCTGCTCAGCGCCCGACGCGATACTCGCCCGAATATGCTCCGGTCCGTAGCCAAAAGCGGCGACCAATTCGAGGGAAAATGGACGGATGCGCGCCACCAGCCGATCTATATACTGCGTCACGGACTCGGCTCGCTGGCCCGTGAGCCGCCCATGGATCAGGTACCACGCGGCGTGTTTCTCGACGAGACTCAGCCCGAAGAGGTCACGCAACCAGGTGAGGACCTGCTTGTTGCCGGCATCCGTTGTCGAATCGACCGCCTCCGTGAAGGCTTCCCATTGCAGCAGCTCCGCGTGGGCGCGCGCGGCCTCGATGAGTTCGTTCTGGTTCTCGTTGAAGAGTTCTGCTGCTTCTTCGCGCGAGAGCTTAGAGCTGTTCTTGAGCCTGTCTGCGATGGCGGCGATCATGGTGCTCACCCGGCCGCTCAGAAGCTCCCGCTGATAGTCAACCTCACGCACGTGACCCACGGCGCGGGCCGTTGATCCGAGATCAGCTACGTTCTGGGCGAGTTGGCGCAGCCCGGTGCCGTGCAGAACGGTATCGCCCGCGCGCTCGGCCGCCGCCCGCGCGATGACTCCGAGGTCGGCCCCCTTGAACTTTTTGGCATAGTCGGCGAGCAGACGCTTAGCGACCAGCTGCAGCAGCACGTTGTTGTCGCCCTCAAACGTGACGTACACGTCGAGATCGGCGCGCAGACCCGTCATCCGGTTTTCGGCGAGGAATCCCGCCCCACCGCAGGCCTCTCGGCACTCCTGCAGGGTGTCGAGCGCTGCCCAGGTCGACAGGGCCTTCGATGCCGCGGCGAGGGTCTCAAGGTCCTGCCTGTTCTGATCGGAGTCGTCCGCCCCGCTAAAGACCTCGTCAAACTTCTGGAGCAGGGTCTCGTGGGCAAACGAGACGGCGAAGGTTTCCGCCAGCTTGGGAATCAGCCTGCGCTGGTGGCGTTGATAGTCGAGGAGAACGTGTTCGCCGTTGCCGTCTGCCGCTGCGAATTGGCGGCGCTGCGATCCGTAGGTCAGGGCGATCTGGAGGCCGATCTTCATGGCGGCCGCTGCGGCCCCGTCGAGAGATACCCTGCCCTGAACGAGGGTTCCGAGCATCGTGAAGAAGCGGCGCCCCGGGCTTTCGATGGGGCTGCTGTAGGTGCCGTCCTCGGAAACGTCACCGTATCTGTTCAGCAGATTGGATCGGGGGATGCGGACATCCGTAAAGTGAAGTCGCCCGTTATCGATGCCGTTCAGACCACCCTTAAGGCCGTCGTCCTCGCCGCCTACCCCGGGCAGGAATTCACCGTCGCTGTCGCGAATCGGCACGAAGAATGCGTGCACTCCGTGCTTGACGCCCTTGGTGATGAGCTGCGCGAAGAGAACACACGCTTTTCCGTGAAGCGCCGCGTTTCCGAGGTAGTCTTTCCACGCGCCACGGAACGGCGTATCGATCACGAACTCCCGGGAGGCTTCATCGTAGGTGGCCGTCGTGGCAATGCTCGCGACATCCGATCCGTGGCCCGTCTCGGTCATGGCGAACGCCCCTGGCAGCTCAAGGCTGATGATCTGAGGTAGCCACCGTGCGTGATGCTCCGCGGTACCCAGGTGCTGGATCGCCGCGCCGAAGAGGCCCCATTGCACCCCGGCCTTGATCTGGAGAGACGGGTCAGCGACAACGAGCTCCTCGAACGCCGCTATGTTTCCGCCGTGGTTGTCATGACCTCCGACCGAGGTGGGATAGGCTCGCTGGATTGCCCCCTCCTCAACGAGTAGCCGGAGCTGCGACAGAACACGTTCGCGGTGCTCTGCCATGCTCAGGCCGTTGATCTGGTGAAGCTCAGGCTTTGCCGCGGTTGCGCGCGCTTCTCGCCGTTCTTGTTTCCAGCGGCCGAGCAATTGTTCAGCCAGAGCTTCGACGTTTACCTGATCTACCATCGTTGGTCCTTTATCCGTCTGTGAAAAATTTTCCGGTATCACTACGGTAGACCGCATACGGATTCCAGCCAAGAACCACGTCTGGAGGTGACAAAAAAGCCCCAAGGTCCCCGGACGACACTAGGAGACTATACACAAAAGTAGCAGGCTATCCTCAGAGGTAAGCAACAAGAGTGGGTGGCGGGGGCGCGACGGCGCAGCGGCACGACGGCACGACGGCACGACGGCACGGGGATTCTGGCCAGGCAGGCAGCTATCGGCTGCCCAAACGGGGTCGGCCCAACTTGCACGATGTCGGCCCAAGCTGTTTCTTGGGCCGACATCGCGAAAGTTGGGCCGGGCAGCGTAAGTTGGGCCGACATCGAACAGCCGACATCGAATAACCCACGCCGAACAGTCCACGCCGCGTGGCCTAGTCGCGGATACCCGACGCGGGCCCCCTTAGACCTCTAGCTCGCTTTCGGGCAGTCCGGGGAGACGCCCGAGGCCGTCGGGCAGCGGGATCGAGCTGAGCAGCAAACGGGTATAGGGATGCTGCGGGTCGTTCCACACCTGCTCGGTCGGGCCGGACTCCACGATCTCGCCGCGGCGCATCACCAGGATACGATCGGCGATGCTCCGGACAACAGCGAGGTCGTGGCTGATGAAGAGCATCCCGGAGTTCGCCTCGAGGGCGAGTTCGCGCATCAGCTCAGCGATCTGCGATTGCAGGCTCGCATCGAGGGCAGAGATCGGCTCGTCACCGATCAGCAGAAGCGGTTGCGCGGCGAGAGCACGCGCAATCGCGACGCGCTGCCGCTGCCCACCCGAAAACTGGTGCGGGTACTTCGAGGCGTCCGACGCATGAAGACCAACACGCTCAAGCCAATCCTGCGGTGTCTGGACGTCACCACTCGTCGCTAACCGGATGCCGTCGGCAATTTGGGCGCCAACACTCCGCCTCGGATTGAGCGAGTTATACGGGTCTTGAAACACCATCTGCAAGCGGCTCTGTGTGAGCGAGCGGCGGCGAAAGGTGAGCGGGGAAATAGCCTCGCCGTGAAAACGTAGCTCCCCGGACGCGGGCTTCACCATGCCGCTGAGAGCTTTGGCGATGGTCGACTTTCCGCAACCCGATTCGCCGACAAGGCCGACGGTTTCGCCGCGTTCCACGCTGAAGGAAACCCCGTTTACCGCGGTAAATGCGGGTTTCCCGGGAGTGTGATATCGAACGACGAGGTCCGACACATCGAGTAGTTGCTCTGTCTTCACTGTCATGAGGTGCTTCCGGAATCGTCGAGTTTGTTTCCTGGCAGCGCTGCGATGAGCTCGCGCGTGTAATCGTGGCTCGGGCGGGTCAGTACGTCGAAACGCGGGCCGTGCTCGACCACGCTACCGTAGCGCATCACCGTAACTTCGTCGGCAATTGCCGACATCACACCAAGGTCATGCGTAACAAGCATCACGGCGAGCCCGAGATCGTCGCAGAGCCCACGGAGTAGCCGGAGCACACCAGCCTGGACGGTGACGTCAAGGGCCGTCGTCGGCTCGTCGGCGATGATCACGCTGGGCTCGCAGGCAAGCGCTACCGCGATGGCGATGCGCTGCCGCATCCCTCCCGAGAATTGATGCGGGTACTTACGAAGGGCCTCAACCGGCTCGGGAATCCGCACGCGTTCGAGTAACTTGACAGCTCGCTCGTGCGCCTCCGCGCGGGAAACGTCGAGATGGGTGCGCATGTGATCGGTGATTTGTACGCCGACGCGGAGCATCGGGTGCAGGCTGGTCGAGGGATCCTGAAAGATCATCGCGATGTCGCGACCCCTCAGCCGGTTCAGCGATCCGGTAGGGAGATCGAGCAGGTTCTGTCCGCCAAAGCTCACCTCACCGCTGGCGCGAGCGCCCGCCGGGAGCAGGCCCATCACGGCGAGGCCGGTCATGGTCTTACCCGAACCGCTTTCGCCGGCAACGCCGGAGATAATGCCGGGGCGAAGGGACAGCGATACCCCGTCGAGCAGGACCTTTGGCGACGGATCCTTGCGTTTCGCGGGTAGCACGACGCTCAGGTCCCGGATTTCGAGCCCGGTCGCGCGCGATTCGCTCGGCGATTCAATTGAGGATGCTGCGGTCACGATGCCCTCCCAGTGCTACCGGATTGCGGGTCAAGAATGTCACGGAGCGCATCGCCGATGAAGTTCAGCGCCAACACAATCGACAGGATCGCGATGCCGGGGAACAGGGCAATCCACCAGGCATCCATGTTTTGGGTTCCGACGGAGATCATCGATCCCCACTCGGCGGCAGGCGGCACAGCTCCCAGCCCAAGATAGGACAGTCCCGACAGCAGCAGGATTGCCGTACCCACATCGAGGGTTGCCAGCACCAGAATCGAGCCGATCACGTTGGGGAGGACATCAACCCGCAGCGAGGAGAACGAGGAAAAGCGCAGCATCCGGTCAGCGAGAACGAACTCGCGATGACGCATGCTCATCACGAGCGAACGCATCACGCGGGCGTAGGACGGCCAGCTGACGATCAGCATCGCGATCACGGCATTTTGCAGCGACGGGCCGAGCACGGCAGCGATCACCATGGCCAGGATAATGGTGGGGAAGGCGAAGACGAGGTCCGTAATCCGCATGATGATTTCGTCGACGGCACGGCCGAAATAGCCCGCGATCGCCCCGAGCACGCTGCCGAGGGTCATCGACAGCACGACGAGCAGCAGTGACAGCGGGATAGATACCTGTGAACCGAAGATCACGCGGCTGAGGACGTCCCTGCCGAGCGTATCCGTGCCAAGGGGATAGGGAGCCCCAGGAGGGGCGAGCCGGTCCTCGGACGTGGCAAGCGGGTCGAAGGGCGCAATAAGCGGCGCGAAGATCGCGACCAGCAACCAGGCGCACACGATAACGATGCCGATAACGGCAAGCGGGTTTCGTAATATTGCCGGGCTGCGAAATCTAGGTTTCGGCAGGGCCGGGTTTACCGTGCTCTGGGTCATGAGGTCACCCGCACTCTCGGGTCGATAAAGCCGTAGGCCACATCGACGATCAGGTTAATGGTGATGTAGATCACCCCAACGACCAGGCCAACGCCCATAATCGCAGGAAGGTTAAGGTTGCTCGCGGCGTTGAAGGCGTATTGGCCGAGCCCGTTCCAGGCAAAGACCGATTCCACCAGGACGGTGCCGGAGAGAAGACCACCGAAGGCGAGGCCGACCACGGTGATGATCGGAACCATCGCGCCGCGCAGCACGTATCGGATGACGACGCTCGTGCTGCGCAAGCCCTTGGCCCGGGCAGCGCGAACGTAGTCTTGGTTGAGCACTTCAAGAACGGCAGAGCGGGCGAAACGAACGAGTAGCCCTACCGTATAGAGGGTCAACACGGCCGCTGGAAGGATGAGGTGGCTCAGGGCGTTCCCAAAGGTCTCGATATCCCCGGCCAACAACGAATCCACGAGATAGAGGCCTGTCACCCGCGGCGGAGGCATCAGGGTCGGGTCGAGTCGGCCGCTACCGGGCAGTATGCCCCACTGGTAGAAGAGGAAGTAATACGCGAGCAGCGCCAGCCAAAAGGTGGGCACGGAAAGCCCGAAGAGGCTCACGACGCGCAGGACCTGGTCGGTGAATTTTCCCCGGCGATATGCCGCGAGCGTGCCGAGACCAACCCCGAGGATCAAAGAAAATATGATCGCGACCCCCGCCAACTCCATCGTTGCCGGCAGCACGTCGCCGAGCTCCTGCGCAATGGGCTGGCTGGTTTGCAGGGAGACGCCGAGGTCTCCCTGCACCAGATTCTGCAGGTACGTCACGTATTGCACCACGATCGGCTGATCCAGGCCGTGGTCCGCCCGGTACTGGGCAACAATCGCTGGATCTCCGGATGCCTTATCTCCCAGCGCCTGATTCACCGGGTCCGAGGGGACCAGGTTGGTCAGGGTAAAGGTGACTATCGTAACGCCGAGCAGCAACAAGGCTGCGATTCCCACGCGCCGCGTGAGAAACATCACCAGCGGATATTTACGAAGGAAACGCATTATTTCTTGACGAGCGCGGTGATATCGAAGTCACCCGTCGGAAGAATCGTGAGGTCAACAGAAGACGAGTGAACGATGTTGGTGGCGGGGTGCAGCAGGCCAACAAACGGTCCGACCTCGTTGAAGCGACGCTGCGCCTCCTGGAACAATTCGTTGCGCTTGTCTTCTGACGGTTCGTTCGTGATCTGCGTCTCGAGCGCCTCCAGCTGAGCATCCGATCCCTTGGGCCATCCCGCGCGCTTCGCCATCTGGTTTCCGGGGAAGTAGGAGAAGTACTCGAAGTTGTGAGGGTAGTCGGGCTGCACGTACCACAGGGCGCTAGTCTGCTTGCCATCGCGGTAGGGGTCAAGCGCCGTGGTGATGGGCGACGGGTCGAGCTGGAAGTTGATTCCGAGTTCTTTCATCTGCGCCTGAATTGCCTCGCTCACGGTGAGCAGGGAGATACCGCGCACGGACTTGTCGTTCGCGACGCTGAACTTCACGGCCTCACCGTTGTAGCCAGATTCCTGGAGCGCGGCCTTGGCCTTGGCAACATCTGTCTTCACGGCCTCATCGGCAGGCAGCGCGCCGGGGATCGTCGGCGCGATCAGCCCGGCTACCCGAACGGCGTCAGGGCCAGCAAGGCGCAGGATCGCATCGTAGTCAATACCGTAGCGAACGGCCTCAAGGAATTTAGGATTCGAGGTGATAGTGCTGATCGCGGGGTCCTGGTTGAGCAGCACGTAGAGCATCTGGTTTGACGGTTCCGTGGTGAGCGTAACGTTCTTCGGCAGATCTTTTGTCTGATCGAACGACAGATCGGTGACAATATTCGCCGTGCCGGCTTTAACGTTAATCAGCTGTGTGGGAGCCTGTACGTTGCGGAACACAATTCGGTCATAAGCCGGAGCTTCTCCCCAGTACTTCTCGTTGCGCACCAGGCTCACCTGAGACTTCAGGTCGCTCTTCTCGATCGTGTACGGTCCCGAGCCGACAGAATTCGTGTTCAGGTAAGACTCAGCCTTGTCATCGGGAGTCAGCGATCCGCCATTCTTCTCAACCTCAGCGGCGCTAACAATACCCATGGACGGGTTCGTGAGAATCACGGGCATCTGCGGCTTGGGCGTTTCGCTCGTCAGTGTGACCTGGGTATCGCTGACCTTGGCAACGGTGATCCCGTCGAGAGCTACAGAAGGGTTTCCCTTAATCCCGATCAGACGGTTGTAAGAGAAGACGATGTCGTCCGTCGTCATCGGGGTGCCATCGCCGAAGGCTACGCCGTCACGGAGGGTCAACGTGAGCACCGTGTTGTCGGCGTTCATCTCGTAATCGGTGAGGTACGGCTCGATCGAGTCGGCATTGCTGCCGCTAAAGCGCAGCGGGGTCTCGTAGACGCCGCGCAGGATGAGCATACCGGTCGGCTCGTACATCCGGCTGGGATCGAGCGTGGTCAGGTCAAAGGAGGTATCAATGACGAGCTGCTTCGAAGCGTTTGCGCCGCCGTTGCTCCCACCGGCACAACCGGAGAGGACAAGCGCCAGCGCCGCGGCAGCGGCGATAGGAATGAGTGAGCGTTTCATGGGGGTTTTCTCTTTCTACGGGGGAAGGAATGTTCAAGTTTTAAGCGGCGCGGGTTACGTTGTACGTGCTAAGCGGCACTTTTCCACAGCACTTTTCACACAAAGTTGTTAAACAACAACGTCAAACAGCACGCTTCGCACCGACGGCTTCGATAACGAGGGGATACGCGCGGCGAGTCAAATCTTCAGCGACCGAGACAGATTCCTGCGTGTAGTTTCCCTCCTCATCAAGGAAGTTCACGGAACCAATCACGACATCGTCAACGACCACCGGGATGTTGATAGCGGTGGTGCAGCCGAGCGCCAGAATTACGTCATGGTCGGGAAATAGATCAAGGATCTGTTGTTTTGTTGGATGGAATTCCGATGCGCGCGCGGCGTCCGTTGTGAGGTCACCTGCGGGCTTGAGACCGCCGACGGGATAGGTCTGCTCGTCTGAGCTAAAGGCACGAAATACCTGGGAGTTGTCTGGCGTGACCGCTGATACGGTGAACAATTTTGCTCCGATTGTGGCCTGCACCTCGGAATATAGCTCACTGAAGGAAGAAAAATCTACTGACACCGCTGCAACCCCTACTTTCGATCCGGAAACTAACACACACACGTTTGTTCCGGATAGGCAACGTGGCTCACCGCAGAGAAACATCGGCGGCTCCGGTAGCGAATCCTCTATAGATCGCTCCTCGAAATATTGTACACACTGTAGGGAACCTCCAATTCCACGGCCCTACCCACCGGACGCATTTTCCGGACAAGAGGGCGATCCAAGCTAACCTAGATAAGTGAGCCACGAGATAGTAAGCCAAGGTCCCCCTGCCCCCGGCAGCCGACACGCCAGGCACGCCCTCGCCACGGTTCAGCACGGCGAGCGCGTTATCCGGCACCTGGCATCCACGACTAATCTGCTCATCTCAGGAACGTCGCTCCTGCTGAGGGGAAACGGACCCATCGCGGACTATCTGCGTCCGACGCTGCGAGCTATCGGCGCGAGAGTATTGAGCGAAACGTCGGTTGCGCTGCCGACGTTGCCTCCGGCATCCCTTCGCTATGTTATTGATACGGGAGAGACCGGAACGCCAACCGGCCCCGCAAACCTGCCGCGGATCGGGCCAAAAACCTTGCTGGTCGACGCGGGGACGATCCACCCAGGCATCGACATCGAATCTTTTGATATTGCAAGCCTGAACGCAGGATTCGTCCCAGACAATCCCCGCCCCGGGGTCACGCGATACCGGCTGGGAGCCACCGAGGTGCTCGTGGTGCCAAAGCCTGGCGAGGAATCGGAACTTCTCAACACGAGTGGCCTTCGGCTCGGCGACCTGGCAGGTGCACATGAATCACCGGTATCCGCAGAAGCCGGCCGCAACCGAATCGCATGGGCCTCCCGCTTTATGCCGGTGACGCAAGCACTCTGCGCGGAACTCCGAGAATCGGGCCGCCTCTCGGGCCTGCGAGTCGGAATGTGCCTCATCCTCGAACCCAAAACGGCAGTCTTGGCCCTCAACCTCGCCGCCGCCGGAGCCGAGGTAACGGTCTTCTGCCCCGGTACGGAAACAGATGACGACACGGCCGCTGCACTCGCCGAAGCAGGCGTCACTGTTCTTGCTCACAGCGGCAGCACACCAGCTGAGGAACGTGCGGCGGTTCTCAGGCTGCTGGGCTGGAAACCCAACCTGATCATCGACGACGGTTCCAACCTGATCAGGCTGGCACACTCGGAGATGCCGCATATTCTCGATACCGTCATCGGGGCAGCAGAAGAGACGACGAGCGGGCTGAGGCCCCTCCGGGTAATGGCCACCGCGGGAGAGCTACGGATTCCGGTGATCGCGGTAAACGACGCGCGCTGTAAAACGCTGTTTGATAACGCGCACGGAACCGGCCAATCAACCGTTCTGGCGATTCTCGACCTCCTCAGCGGCCTACACAGCACACCCCTGACAGCTACGAGGGTCGTTGTCGCTGGCTACGGGCCCGTCGGGCGAGGCGTTGCCCGACACGTCACCGCCCTCGGAGGCCGCGTGACCGTCTGCGAAACAGACCCGGTGCGGGCGGCGGAGGCAACTTTTGACGGGCACCCCGTTGCTCCGCTCACGAAGGCCGTCAGCGAGGCCGCGATCATCATCTCCGCCACCGGCATCGCAGACACCATCACGGTCGAAGCGCTCTCAGCCGCCCTCGAAGGCGCCGTCCTCGCCGTCGCCGGAGGGGTCGACCAGGAAATCTCGATCAACGCTGCGCTCGCGGCGGGAGCTACCCTCACCCCCCTGGCCAAGCACATCTCAGCCCTCACCATCCCGAACGGCCCTACCCTGGCCCTCCTCGCCAACGGAGACGGGGTCAACTACACCGCCGGCGAGGGAAACCCAATCGAAATCATGGACCTCTCCTTCGGAGTTCAGGTCAGCGCGATCAACCAGCTACTCACGGACTCCACCTCGCGTACCCCCGGAGTGCATGCCCTCTCTCGCGAGGCTGACGATGCTGTCGCGTCAGCGTTCCTTGACGCGCAGGGTGCCCTAATCGATACGCCAACGGATGCTCAGCAAGAGTTCCTCGCCGGGTGGCGCACGACCCGCTTTGATAAGCAGACAGCACCGCAGCATCCGCTCTCGTTTGATGCTGTCATGCTCGGAGACGCTGACCTGCGAGGCGACTCTCACCAGCAAAGCGACTCTCACAAACAAAGCGACTTAAGATGACCGCTCAACCGGCAATCACGGTGTACTCGGCGGCGCTCGTTCTCCCGATTACGGCACCGCGGATCAGGGACGGGGCCGTTGCCGTCTCGGGCGACAAGATTCTGCACGTGGGCGAACGCGAATGGGTCATCTCGTCGCTCCGAGAACGCGGCGCTGAGTTCCGCGAGGTCTACTGGCCTGGAGTGTTGAGCCCCGGGCTTGTCAACGCACACACGCATCTGCAATACACGGGCATGAGCGAGGTCGCCCAGACGACGTACGACGGGTTCGAGGACTGGGACGAATCTTTTGAGCGAAGCTACTCGGCGCAGGGCAACTCCTGGGGTGAGCACGCAGATGAGGGCGCTCGGCTACTCATCACCACCGGTACAACCAGCGCCGCAGATGTCGTCACGGATGCCGCGGCGATCACCGCCCTGCACGATGCTGATCTGCACGGCATCGCCTATTGGGAGGTCATGGGCTGGGGCAACAACGACTGGGGCAGCCACGGCCTCGAGCGGGTAATCAACGAGATGAACCGCATCCCCTCGCTCCCCGGTGCTGGCGTCTCCCCCCACGCTCCTTATTCTCTCGATATCCAGCCATTGCTCGATATCCCGGATATCGTGCGCCAACACGGGCTACGTCTGCATATCCACCTGGCAGAGTCTCGCATAGAGCGAGAGGATGCCGCGACCGACGGAGAACACGACGGCTGGCATCAACTCGGCGCCGGAAGTTTCCGTGACCTGCGCTCGAAGGGGGTCGGCGTGAGTTCAACGCAATTCGTCGACCACCTGGGTGTGCTCGGGCCGGACTGTCATATTGCCCACGGCGTATATGTTAACGCCACGGACCGCGAGCTGCTGCGTGCGCGGGGAACATCGGTCGCCCTGTGTCCCCGCTCGAACCGCACGATCGGGCTCGATATGCCGCCCGTCGCGGCCTACCTCAGCGAGGGTAACGCGATCTCGGTCGGGACCGACTCGCTCGCGTCATCCCCTTCGCTCGATCTGCTGGCAGATGTTGGGCTGCTCTACAGCGTCGCCCGCGAACAGGGCTACACCGCCCCGAATCTTCATGCCAGGCTGTTCTCCGCCGCGACGCTCGGAGGTGCGTATGCGATGGGCTTCAACGTTGGACCGCAGCGTTTCGGGCACCTGGCAGTGGGGGCGCTCGCGGATCTCGCGTTCTTTGATGTGCCGGTGACCTCGGCGGAGGACGGGCTGGCTCAGCTCGTGGAGGCGGGCGAGGGCACCTGCTCGGCGACCGTCATCTCCGGTCGCGAACGCTGGTCGAGCCCGGCCTGGGCCGCGGCTACCGCTTAAACGAGCCTAAGTAAGGTGAAAGGCAAGACTGTGAACGAACATCCCCCAACCGAGAACCACGTAGCAAGGCGAACCGTCGACGGCGACCTCATCGAGTGGCTCGAGGTTCCGGAACGCGCACGTTTGCTGAACCTCGAGCCGCATCCAGAGGGTGGCTGGTACCGCCGGACCTGGACCGGAACGAACCCCGTCGAGACCGAGAACGGGGTTCGTCCAGCAGCGACGCTCATCTATTTCCTGCTTCCTCCGGGAGAGAACTCGGTTTGGCACCGGGTCTCCTCCGACGAAATCTGGCTGTGGCACGGGCCAGGTTCCCTTGTGCTCGAGTTCGGGGGCTCCGGCGAGGAACCTCAAATGACGGATGCTCTTACCCTCGGCCCTGCCCCGCAGCACGGCGACTCGGCTCAGGCCCTCGTGCCGGCAGGAACGTGGCAGCGCACGATCCCCTCCGCCACAGAGGTTCTGGTGAGCTGCCTCGTCTCACCCGGGTTCAGCTTTGACGATTGGCAGCTCACACAGGAAGGCTAGACTCAGCGCGGGCTAAGGAAAACACGGGTTCGATCGTTCCCTTCTCAGCTGAGGCGTAGGCAGCCAAGATAATGCCCAACACGTTGATACCGTCCGTCTCGTCTTGAATGGGTTTGGTGCCATTCAATAAGGCTTCGGCAAAGTGTTTGATCTCGGCAGAAAACGTATCCACCTCGTCGAATGTAAGGTGCTTGGTCTCGCCGTTCCTCACGCTGTAGGTCAACCCATTCGCGGTCGCGGTGAGGCTACCCTCCGAACCGACGACGCTGAACCTCTCCGTGCCTTCGGCCGGTGTATACGCCCAGCTGGTCACCAGCTGCCCCACTACCCCGTTTTCGAATCGAACCAGCAGCTGAGCAGAGTCTTCTCCCTCCATGAAGGCGAGCCGGTGAGTGCTCAGCATCGCCGCCACGCCAACGGGAGCTGAACCTGCCAGATACATCAACAGATAGCTGGGGTGGTATCCCGTATCTATGAGTTCGCCGCCGCCCGAGGTTGCTGCTTTCGCCCGCCATCCCATATTGTTCGGGTCAAAGTCGTTGTAGAAACTATCGGTAGTCCGCACCTCGTACACCTGTCCGAGAACGCCGGCATCGAGTATTTCCTTAGCCTTCGCCACGGTAGGCATGAACAATTGGTTATGCGCTGACATGAGCGTCACTCCTGAGCGCGATACGGCTTCGCTGACCCGTGCTGCCTCCTCGGGGGTAAGGCAGAGCGGCTTTTCACAGAGAATGTGTTTTCCCGCCTCTGCCGCGGCAATAATCGCCTCGGCATGAAGGTGATGCGGCAGGCAGATATCAACCGCGTCGATCTGGCCGTTCTCAATCATGCCTCGAAAATCGGTAAAGGCTTGAGTCCCTGTCTCTGCCGCCAGCCTCAGCACAACGTCTTCGCGCGTATCACTGACTGCCACGACCCGGATTAAATCCGGATGCTGTCGGTAGCCCTGAATATGCGCTGCCGCGATGCCTCCTGTGCCGATCAATCCGACACGAATGGGAGCGTTTAGTTGAGAATTCATGGTTTAGGATCTTTCTGTAATTGGAATTGTATTGTTGATTAAATCTGGACGGCTTCAGCATGAGCAGAGCGGTTAGAGGCTTCTACCAGGTCGGTCAATCGGCTGGCCACCCGAAGGTTGTCGTGATCCTGCTCACGCGAATGGATGGCCGTGACAAACCGTTCAAACGCGGTAGCGCGGTCTGGTAACAGCTGGTAGACCTGTCGGGCGGATTGCTCGGTGGTGACGCGCAACTCCTCGCTGCCAAACCCGTACAAGAGGCTTCCTCTCTCGCCATGAATCTCAATACCAAACGCACCGACGCCCGTCACGAAACTCGCCTCGGCCACACCGATGACGCCGTTCTCATAGCTGAGAGTGACTACCGAGTTATCGTCAACGCCTCGATCCTGTACCCGGGCATAGGTAGATCGAACCCTCGGTAAGCTGTCTTGTCTCACAAAACGGTCCACCAGATAAAGGGGATGACAGCCGAGATCGGTTATCGCCCCACCGCAGGCCTCTGCCAGATCGTAGAATCGGGCGGGGAGCCACCCTGCAGGACCGCCATCATGCGCGAGTCGAACCCGCACATAGTTGATAAAGCCCAGCACATCCGAATCAATCACCCGGTCTATAACCTCGGTATATCCGTGATAAAGACGGGGTAGCGAGGTTTCGATCCGAACATCGTTCGCCAGCACCACGCCAAGAATGCGATCGCGTTCGTCTGCGGTGGCGGCAATCACCTTTTCGGTAAAAATATGTTTCTTGGCCCGAGCGGCAGCCCCAATAACTCGCTCGTGATCCGCCGTGGCTGTTGTGACGATCACCGCATCCGCCCCGTAATCCGCCAGGGCGGCATCCAGGCTCGAGATATAAGGGACGCCATAATTTTCCGCCAGGGCACGTCCTCTTACTTCGTCTTCGTCCCAGACACCGCACAGCGTGGTATCGGGATGCCGAAGAACATCCTCGGCATAGTCGCGGGCATGGACGTGCCATGCGCCCAGAAGTACAACACTCAGAGTTGGCATCCGGTTAATCCTTTCTCCTGTTTGATCAAAAAATGGTTTGTGAACACTGTGGTCATCCTTTTACTCCCCCGGCAATCGAGAACCCACCTGTCATCCGCTGGACAAGAACATAGAGAAGCACCACCGGGAGCGAATAGATCAGGGAGAACGCCGCCAGTTGGCCATAAGCTACCGCACCGTATTGGCCAAAGAAAGAGTAAATACTTACCGCTGCCGGTTGGTTTGCGGGCGAGGTCAACAAGACAAAGGGCACAAAGAAGTTTCCCCAGGCGCCGACAAAGACAAAGATGAATACCACCATCAAGCCAGGTTTCATCAGGGGGGTCACCACAAACCACAGCGTCTTGAGCAGGCCAGTGCCGTCCATCCAGGCCGCCTCCTCCAGCGAGATGGGGATATCATCGATGAAGTTTTTGGTCATCCAGATTGCCATCGGGAGCGAGGTCGCCGCCATAAACAAGATCGTGGCTGGCACCGAGTTCAACAGATTGAGCTTCACGAACAGGCTGTAGACAGGGACCATCATCGCGGTGATCGGTAGTCCTGTTCCAAAAAGGATGCCGTACATGAAGGGCCGATTGAATTTAGACCGATGCCGTGACAGCGGATAAGCCGCCAGCACCGCGACAACAACGGTAACAACCGCGGCCCCCAACGAGAGGATCAGGCTATTGAGCAGCGGCCTAAACGTGGTATCGACGTTCAGAATAGCGACAAAGTTACTCAGGCTCCACGTATCAGGAAGCCTCACGGAAAGCTGAGCTTGTGGGTCAAGCGAGGCTAAGAGCATCCACACCATTGGCAGCATAAAACACACCGCCATGATACTCAGCAGTACATTATTTACGAGCCGCATACGTCCTATTGTTTTCATTATGAGTTCACCTCCGGTTTGAGCACACGTATGTAGAGCACCGAAAATAAGGCGCCGATGACGAGCAATACGGTTGCTATCGCAGTTCCGTATCCAATCATCGAGAACTGCATCGCCTGTTCGTAGGCAAAAATGGGCAGCGTCGCGCTCCGCCCGTTTGGGCCCCCCTTAGTCATAATCCAGATCAGCCCAAAGACCGACAGGGTCTGAAGCGTAATGAGCATGAGGTTTGTCGCGATGCTTTTGCTAATCATCGGGAGAGTCACCAGGAATAACCTCTGCGCGGGGTTGGCTCCGTCTACCCGTGCCGCTTCCGAAATTTCCGTCGGTACGTTTTTGAGCGCGGCCGAATACACCATGAGGGAAAACGCTGTACCACGCCAGACATTTGCGAGGATCACCGCCAGCATGGGCGCACTATACAACCAGTCGTAGGGAGGGATGCCGAAAAATGCTGCGATCTGGTTTAGAGTGCCCTCCCCTGAAAAATAGGCATAGCAGGCAAAGGCCGCGACCACTTCTGGGAGCATCCAGGATGCCATCACCGCCGTGCTGGCAGCGTTACGAATTGTTCGATTGGAATTTTCCATCATGAGCGCAAGAGCCAGGCCGAGCGTGTTCTGCCCAATCACCGCAGAGCCGATCACAAAGATGAGGGTCAACAGCAACGAATTCGCAAACTCGGGGCTTGAAAACAGCATGATGTAGTTATCAAAACCAACAAAGCGCGGCTCCCGCGCAGCTAATCCTTTAAGTGAGGCGTTCGTGAGCGATCCGTAGAACGACCAGATCACCGGGCCCAACAGGAATACGCTCAGTAATACGAGAGCGGGAACGAGGGGGACTCCGGCGAGTGGGAGCCTACGCCTACGCGATGGGGCCCCCGCTTCGCCCTCTGGCGAGTTTCCCTGTGCGCCCGGGGGAGAGGTCAGTCCGCCTTCTCCCCCGAGATCAGGCTTACGACCGATAAGCGACGTCATCATTTCCCTGCCGTGGTATTTTCTTTACCGACGATCCGGGTGACCGCAGCGTCGTAGGCTTCGACAGCCTCCTTCACGGATTTATCCCCCGTCATGACGGCCTCCATCGCGATCTGGATGTTGTTTGACACCTCCGGATACTCGCTGGTCGCGGGGCGGAAGTGGGTTACCTCAACGACGTCAGAGAGCACCCCGAAAGAAGAATCAGACTTCTGGTAGGCCGGATCGTCGATGACATCTTGCCGAACCGCGATGCCGCTTGATTCAACGACAAAGGTTGTTGCCTGCTCCTGGGTGAATGCAGCTTCCAAGAAATCCATAGCCAGCCGTGGCGCTTTGCTCTGTGCCCCGATCGCTAGGGTGTGCCCTCCCGACATGCTGGTGAAATTGGGGGATGCCCCGGTCTGGGTTGGCATTTTGGCGGTGGCCATCACCTGCTCCCACTCAGGCCATTCTGCTCCTTGACCCGGCAACCACGCCCCCGGTATCCACGATCCATGAATTGCCATGGCAACTTTGCCCTCTGGCATCCAATTGGTAGCGACAACGGTGTCAATCTGGGAGTCGAGCGCCTGTTGAGGCGTTGGAGCCAGGCCCTCTTGATAAATTGTGCGGATAAACTCGAGCGAGTCGGCAAAACCTTTCGAACCGGTCACCCATTTTTGGGTCTTCGCGTCGTAGAGGGTGTCCTTCGTTCCGTAGAGAAGCATCTCGAACCCCTGCATCGAGGCAGCCTCGCCAGCGGTCTTTCCCGAAAAAACGTTGAGCGGGATGACGCCTGGGACTTTGTCCTTGATCGTCTCGGCTGTTTCGAGGATCTCAGCCCAATCTTTGGGTTGCCAATTCGGATCCAGCCCAGCCTGTGCGAAAATTTCTTTGTTAAACCAGATCGCACGCGTGTCTGTTGAGAGGGAGACCCCGTAGGTCTTGCCGTCTGTTCCCTGGCCCGCTTCTTTGGCGTTGTCAAGGTATTGGTCCCAATCCGGCCACTCGGCGAGATAATCATCGAGCGGAGCTAGGTACCCGGCATCGGCGTCGGTTTTGACCATAAAGGAGTCTTCGTACATCACATCGGGAGCTTCAGAACCAGACTGGTTCATGAGGGCTAGCTTCGTAAAGTATCCGTTGGAGTCTGCCTCGATGGGAACCAATTCCACTTTCTTTCCCGGCTGGTCGGCCTCGACCTGGTCTTTGGCCCTTGTCAACAGATCTTCGAGAGATTTATTGCCGCCGTAGCGCTGATAAACAACGGTGATGCTGTCTGAGCTGTCCTGACCGTCGGGACCGGTAGCATTCTCATCCGAACCGGAGCATGCCCCGAGGCCAATGATTAGGCCGGCCGCGAGGATGGTCCCGAGAGCGCTTCGTTTGAGGGAATTACCCCCTGAAATTCCTAGACGAAGCGTAGGTAAACTTGTGGATAAATTCATAACACTGCCTCCTTGCGTGCTTATAACGTTGTCTTCGTTGACGAAGTTGATTAATTCAATCAACTTGAATTATAAAAAGCAAGTGCAATTTCTCTTATGGCTACCCAGGTAAGGATCACATCATCGCTCAGCATTCCTCCAAAGGGACAAACCTCGAACTCGTAGCAACCTACAATCAGTCCGTTATCCTCGACGTCATCAGGCGAAGCACAACCGGTGTCAGCAGGGTAGAGCTCAGCCAGAAGAGTGGTCTCTCCGCCCAAACCGTGACAAACATCGTCCGGAGACTAATCGATAATGAAACAATCTTCGAAGGGGAAAAAACGCAACCAGAAGGGCGAGGAAGAGCGCGCACCGTGCTCGAACTCAATAAAAACTGGGCCTACGCCGTCGGAGTCCATCTCGATCCTGGCCAAGTCAGCATCGCCCTCCTTGATTTTTCTGGGAGCCTCATTGATTCAGAACTAACCCCGCTAACCCCCACCGACGTGCCCCAGCACACCCTCGAAACAATCGCGCACAACATCCGCTCACTCGCTGCCAGGGCGCAAATACCATGGCACAAAGTTGTTGGAATAGGGGTTGCCGTTCCCGGACCAATCGACCACAGCCAGGGACTGATGGTTACCCCACCATTGCTCCCGCAGTGGAAATCAGCCACGGTGGTAGAAACCCTCAGCACGGAACTAAACAAAACTGTCGTGCTCGAAAAAGACATCACAGCCCTAGCCGCGGCTGAACTCTGGGTGGCCAACCCGGAACAATCAGCAGAATGCGCCTATTTTTATCTCGGCACCGGAATCGGAGTCGGGCTCTCTTCCCAGGGGCGCCCACTCGTCGGGGCACGGAGAAATGCCGGAGAAACCGGCGATCTCATCATCCGATGCGACAACGATGGAAAAACAATAACCCTCTCCGACGCCACGACCCCAACCAGAATAATTCAGAGGGCCATTGAACAGGGCATACTCAGCACCGAGACGGACAGCACCAGCATAACCAGCCAAATCCAGGCCCACGAGATGATTGCTCGGCAAGCAGAAAGCGGTAACGTAGCCGCTACGGCACTGATCAAACAGTTCATGAGCGACCTCGCCCAAGGAATCGGAGTTGTCTGCAATCTACTCGACAGCAACCGGGTCGTCATTGGAGGGCCATTTTGGCAGCCCCTGAAGGCACAAGGGCTGCCCCTACTCAAGAGCATTTTACCGACTGTACTTGCCCACCCCGACGTGCAACAGGTAATCATTGACGATAGCCGTGAAGGATACCAAGTTGTCGCGATCGGTGCAGCCTGCCTTGCCCTCGACCATACCTACTCCCCCACCCTGGAAAGACTCCTCGGCGCATAAACCTCAGCCGCCGACCGGAGCGCGGGGGTCTAGGCACGAGGAACTCAGATGCTCAGCATCCACCCTATTTATCGACATACGGACGCCTCCACCAGAATTGACGGTTACAATTGTTGAGTCTTGTCACTCGCCGACGTTAAAAAACAGCTCTTCACCCCTCGACGCAGGCACGGATGACACTGAGCACCCATTCCTGAAAGGTTCTTGTTTTTCATGTCCTACTCTAAAGTCTTGCGCACAGCGCTCATTTCTGCAGCTGCGGCCTCGATGCTTCTACTGAGCGCATGTTCAGCCGGTTCCAGCGACACAGAGACCGCAGGCGGCAGCGACACCGGGCTGACCACCTTCACACAGGGCAAACTTACCGTTGCCACGGGCGAACCCGCATACTTCCCCTGGGTCATCGACGACAACCCCGAATCGGGCGAGGGACTCGAAGCAGCTGTGGCGTATGCCGTTGCCGATGAACTTGGCTTCGCTAAAGAGGATGTCGTCTGGGTGCGCACCAGCTTCGAGGCGGCAATCGCCCCGGGTCCCAAGGACTGGGATATGAACCTGCAGCAGTACACCGCGACCGACGACCGACGCAAAGCAGTCGATTTCTCCACCCCCTACTACACCACGGGACAGGCCGTCGTGACAACAGAGGGGTCCAAGGCCGCTGGAGCGAAGTCGCTCGCCGACCTGCGCGACCTTAACATCGGAGTCGCGGTTGGCTCGACCAGCCAGCAGGCAGCCGAAGACATCATCAAGCCCACAAAGAGCATCTCGCCGTTCAACAGCAACGACGACGCAGTGCTGGCATTGCAATCCGGCCAGGTCGACGCTCTCGTGGTCGACACCCCCGTCGCCTTCTACATGACGGGCGCGCAGCTGGACGAGAAGGGCATCATCGTGGGAACGCTCGCAGGGGCAACCGACGGCGACGAGCTCTCCATCGTCCTCCCCAAGGGATCAGAGCTGACCAAACCGGTATCGGATGCCCTCGATAAGCTGCGCGCAAACGGTAAACTCGACGAGCTGGCCACCACGTGGATGTCCGACTCCGGCAACACGCCGGTCCTGAAGTAATCGGAGCATCCTGAATTTCATGGCCCAGCCCAGCCCGGAAACCACCGATCCGGAAAAGATAAAGTCGGACACGACATCCCCCAGCGCAATAGAGCTGGAACGTCGCAGCTTCCGGCGTAAGCAAAACACCAGGTCGATTCTGATCAGCATGGTCAGCACCCTGGGGTTTGCTGCGGTGATCTGGGTGAGTGTCATCAACACCCCGGGCTGGGCAACGGTTCAGGAATCCTTCTTCAACTGGGACGTCTTTGTCTCTTCCTTCCCCAGTGTGCTCACAGGCCTGTGGCTCAACGTGCGCGTGCTGATCTACGCATCAATCGGCATTGCTATTGGCGGCACGCTGCTCGCGGTGATCAGGACCCTGCGCGGGCCAGTGTTCTTCCCGCTCCGGGTCATGGCCGCGGCCTACACGGATATCTTCCGCGGCATCCCCCTCATTTTGGTGCTCTACCTGGTTGGTTTCGGGCTGCCGGCGCTCAATATCTTCCCTCGCCTACCCTACGAGTTTTGGGGGTCGCTCGCGCTGATCCTCACCTACTCTGCCTATGTCGCCGAGGTGCTGCGGGCCGGGATCGAGGCGGTCAACCCGTCGCAGCGGATGGCGGCCAGGTCGCTCGGCCTGAGCCACGCGAAAACGCTCAGGCTCGTCATCATGCCGCAGGCGGTGCGCAAGGTGACGCCAGCGCTCATGAACGACTTCGTTTCGATTCAAAAGGATGTCGGGCTCATCTCGGTCCTCGGCGCCGTTGACGCCGTGCGCTCGGCCCAGATCGAGGTCGCCCACACCTATAACTTCACCCCGTACATCGTGGCCGGCCTGCTGTTTATCGCGTTGAGCTGGCCCATGATTCGCCTCACCGATTGGTACACGGCGCGGGCGCAAAAGCGCGAACAGATCGGCGGCCAGATATGAGTTCCTTTGACGAGGCATCCGTTAGCGATATATCTCGACCAGTACTCGAACTTGTCGGCGTTGAAAAACGTTTCGGGGACACTCCTGTGCTCCGCGGCGTCGACCTGGCCGTTCACCAGCACGAAGTCGTTGTGCTGATCGGCGCCAGTGGCTCCGGCAAGTCAACCCTGCTGAAAACAGTGAACCTTCTCGAGCGAGTGGATGACGGCCAGATTTTCCTGCAGGGCGACGATATCAGCGATCCTCGCGTGAACGTCGATAAGGTCCGCGCGCGCGTCGGCGTCGTGTTTCAGCACTTTAACCTTTTTCCTCACCTGAACGTGCTGGACAACGTTACCTTGGCGAGCCGTCGGGTGTTGGGCCTATCGCGCGCGGTCGCCGAGAAGAAAGGCCTGGAATTACTCGATCGGATCGGGCTATCCGCCAAGGCCAAGGACTTCCCCGATCGCCTCTCCGGCGGACAACAGCAGCGGGTGGCGATCGTGCGCGCGATCTCCACTAACCCTGAGCTTTTACTACTCGATGAGATCACGAGCGCCCTCGACCCTCAGCTAGTCGGCGAGGTGCTAGATCTCGTGCAAGAGCTAAAATCTGGCGGTAGCACAATCGTGATGGCAACCCACGAGATGTCGTTCGCACGCCGCGTGGCGGACCGCGTGGTTTTCCTCGAACACGGCCGGATCGTGGAGCAGGGCCCGCCCGAGCAAATCTTTGACGCCCCCCACGAAGAGGCTACCCGGGTGTTTCTGTCGCGGTTGCTCGGGCACTAGGGGCGCGGCTCAGGCTCCCGGGAAACCGTACCCAAATGTTGAGCTGAAGCTTACAAAAATCATTAAATAAATTACGCCGACCCCAAGCCAGAAAACAAATGAAATACCCCCAAAGACAAGGCCGATAATAGACATCCCTTTGCCTGTGGGTTCCTTGCGGATGCCGACGATCCCAAAGATCACGGCACCCAGCGGTACCACAAATGCGATCCAAAACAGGAAAAACGCGATCCAGAAAAAGAGAACCGACACTATGCCCAGCACAAGCGAGGTAATGCTGAAGCCCTTCGATTGAGGCTGCATCTGATGGTAAGCGTAAAACTGCGGCTGGTACACGTAGGGCTGCGGTTGATACGCGTAAGGCTGCGGCTGAACGTACTGAGGCTGTCGTGGCTGCGGAGCATACGCCTGTTGCGGGTACGGCTGCTGGGTATACGGCTGCTGATACGACTGCTGCGGACTCGGGAGAACGATGGGCTCCGACAGGCTAGAGTACTGTGGCAGCGGCGTAGCCTCGTGCGATTCGGGTTCGTGAGTCATAGGGAGGTCCTTGGATGAGGGGAAGGATGCCAGGCAGCAGCCCTAGCCATCAGAAGGCCAGCTTACCAAGGTTATCCGGACCCACGATGCACCTTCAGCACTTACACAATCCGCTTGGCGCTCGCGTCAGACACCAGTAGTTGCTCCCTTGAATGCTCTTAGACGCACTCCGGGTGACGAGAGATAACGCAGCTGACCTCCTTCCTCTGCAGGTTTGCCCGGACGGCTAACCTTCGCCCTTTTCACGTTTTGACCGCGCATCCGCACGTTTGTTCTATCGATGCAGGGCAACGACATCTTCTACGACCCATGCCGGTGTGTTTTCAATTGATCGAAAACTGAACCTTGTGCGTTACTCGCTCGTTATACCGAGTAGGTAAGCAGTCTGCCTGAAAATCTCCGGCGGGTGGTTTACCGTCTTTGTCGACAAAACGAAAGAAGCTAGCATGAAAACAAAAAATGTCTGGGTTGGAATGACCCTGGCCGCAGTTTTGCTCGGGGGTGGAGGGTTCTTGGGGGCTTCAGCCACGCCGAGTCAGGCGCTGACCCCCGCTGATGTGTCCACGGGCAACAGTAATCTGGGAACAATCACGGTAAACGGCGTGGGCTTGACCGCGTATGTGTTTGCGAATGACGTCGCGGACTCTGGAAAGAGCAATTGCTATGGCAACTGCGCGGCAATCTGGCCCGCGATCTCACCCACAAACGATCCCCTCGTCGTTGAGGGCGTGACAGGTACGGTAGGTACGATCACTCGCACCGATGACACGAAGCAGATCACGATCAATGGCCTGCCGGTCTACACCTTCCACAAGGATCTGGTCCCGGGCGACACCTATGGCCAACTCGTAAACAACATCTGGAACGCCGTTGATGCCGCTGGGAACAAGATCACCACAGCGAACCCCGCTGCGGACGTTGCCGCAGGCACCAGCAACCTGGGGCCAGTCGCGGTCAACAGTGCGGGCAAAACCGCGTATGTCTTCGCCAATGACGTCGCGGGGTCCGGGGTGAGTAATTGCAATGGCAACTGCGCCACAATATGGCCTCCCATCACCACCACAAGCGACTACCCCGTCTTGAAGGGTGTCACCGGCACCGTAGGCACGATCACCCGCACAGATGGCACCAAACAGGTAACTCTGAATGGCCTGCCGGTCTACACCTTCCACAAGGATCTGGCCCCGGGCGACACCTATGGCCAACTCGTAAACAACATCTGGAACGCCGTTGATCTTGCCGGGCAGAAGATCACCACAGCAAACCCGATTGAGCCTCCAGTGCCAACCACATCTCCGGTACCGACCACACCTCCGGCTGGGAAAGCTATTGCTCCGGCGGTAGCGGTTTCGGCACCTGCTGCAAGCTTGGCCGAAACTGGCGGTGCCAATCAAGGTCTCGTGGCCTTGGTTACCGCCTTGGTCATGACGGCGGGAGCCGCCATGACTGCGGTTCGCCGACGCTCACGTTCGGCATAGTTGAACGCATAACAAACGGGCTTTCACTCGCCGAGATTCCTCGGCCAGTGGAAGCCCGTTTTACGTTGCTGCGCCATGATAATAAGCCGGATTAGAGTCCCCGTTGGGGCATGCTTCTTTATCTTCGATGCTGGCTGCTCGCGAGATACAGCTCGTTTATTCGCGACAAGTTGGCAGGAGCTTGAGGTGTGGCCCAATGCAATCGCTCACACAGTGACTTGCCGATCAAGTGTTGCGCTTCCGAATCCAACCACACGATACGGGTTCTGATCACACATAATTCGTCTAATGTTCACCTAAAACGCAAATTTATGCTCGCTGGACGCACTTAGATTAACTCCAGGTGACGAGAATCTTAAATGTCATTACAAAGTTTGACGAGTCTCGCGCCATCCTCCTACAGTCAGTTTCATGAGAACAAAAATGGCGCAACGAACCGCGTTTCTATACCTGTTGCCCGGACTTCTAATCTTTGCCCTTTTCGCGTATTGGCCCCTCATTCGAACCTTCGTTCTCTCGACGCAGGGCAACGATATCTTCGGCGCACCGAGCGGCTTTGTCGGCTTTGATCACTACGCAAAGCTTCTGAACGACTCAGCATTCGGACAGGTACTCGTTGTCACCGCAATCTTCACCGTAATCACGGTTGTCCCCACGATTGCCCTCTCTCTCGGAATCGGCCTGATGCTTCACGCCAGGGTCCGAGCGATCCGGTTCTTTCGCAGCGCATTTGCGCTCCCCTTCGCGTTCTCGGTCGCAACAGCATCCGTCGTCTTCAGTGTCTTCTTCGACTACGGATCCGGGGTTCTCAACGGGCTCCTCTCCTTTATCGGGATCGACCGAGTCAACTGGCTTACAGACCCCGTCTTGGCGCTGACATCGGTCGCCATCACAACGATCTGGATGAACCTGGGCTACAACCTCCTAATCATTGCGGCAGGGCTCGGCTCCGTCCCCGAAGACGTGGTCGAGGCGGCACGGCTCGACGGCGCCACCGGCTGGAAACTTCAGCGCTCGATCATCCTTCCCTTGCTCTCGCCCCAAATCTTCTTCCTCACGATCACGGGCACAATCCACGCACTGCAATCATTCGGGCAGATTCACATTCTCACAAAGGGCGGCCCGGACGGCGCAACCACAAACCTGGTCTACTCCATCTTCAAACAGGCATTTGCCGCAAACAATTCCAATTTCGGATACGCCTCAGCCCAGGCGGTTGTTCTCCTCCTGATCGTTGCGATCATCACGGTAGTTCAGTTTGGGCTGCTCGAGCGGAAGGTCTTCTACAAATAATGTCTCTCACTACCGTTGAAAAACCCTCGGACCCCGACACTGCCGGGAGCTCAGTACAAGTTCAGGCACAGCAGTCGCAGCAGCTCAAGCGCCGGGTCCCAAAACCAGCGCCGAACGCTCAGAAAAAGCGTAAGCCAGGACTCTCGGCCTGGATCAGTACCATCGTGCTCATCGCCCTTCTCGTCATAGTCTGCTTTCCGGTGTATTACCTCGTGATCGGTTCGGTCATGAAACCCGCCGACCTCGTGGCCTACCCCAGCGTTTTGTGGCCGCAGAGCGGCATCAGCCTCAGCAACTTTGGTGATGCCTTCAACGCGATCCCCCTGCTACGCCAATACGGCAACTCGATTGTTACCGCAGGAATCATCACGATTGCCCAATTGCTCACGAGCGTACTTGCGGCCTACGCGTTTGTCTTCCTGCCGCTCAAACGTCCGCGCCTGTGGTTCGGAATATTTTTGGCAACAATGATGATCCCCGCGGAAGCAACGATCATTCCCAACTACCTCACGCTTGCGGATGCCGGTCTCATCGACACCTACGCGGCGATAGCTCTCCCCTTTCTCGCGACGGGGTTCGGCACCTTCCTGATCCGTCAATCTTTCCTCTCATTCCCCCTCGAACTGAGGGATGCCGCGATGATGGACGGGGCCGGAAGCCTCCGCTTCCTATTCACCATCCTGCTGCCCATCTCGAAGCCGACACTTGCCGCAGTTGGGCTTTACTCGTTCATGTCCGCCTGGAACATGTACCTTTGGCCGCTCCTGGTTACGCGCTCGCCTGAAATGCAGACGGTTCAGATCGGGCTCACTCAGCTCAAGTCGCCCGAGGCCTACGACCCAGGGATGATCATGGCGGGTACATTGCTCGTGGTCGCCCCCACTCTCATCATTCTCATCTTCGGGCAGAAATACATTGTCAAGGGCCTCACCGCAGGCTCTATCAAATAGCGTGCACCACGCCTAGGAGCACATTTCCTCACAATTTTCCGTGTACACCGCGCGGACAATCCACACGGCACAACCCACACAGCAGAAAGAAGTACATGAAAAAAATGTTCCCGAGATCAGCAGCCAAGGCCCTCGCCGCAGCAGCTATCCTCACCTCCGGCGCCCTCCTCCTCAGCGGCTGCGCGACCGGCTCCTCCGCTTCCGGATCGGGATCAGTTCCCGCCGCCGATGTCCTCGAAAAGACGGATGGCGTAACCACCATCAGCTTCTGGCATTCGATGGACGGAAAGAACGCGCAATCACTCACAGAGCTGATCGACCAATTCAACTCTGAAAACGAAGGCAAGATCAAGGTCGAACCCGTATTCCAGGGGGACTATGACAACACGATCTCGAAGTTCAAGGCATCCGTTCAATCGAAGTCGACGCCCTCAATGGTGCAGATCTACGACATCGGAACCCAATTCATGATCGACTCCCAGCAGACGATCGCAGCCCAAGACTTTATCGACCGGGACAAGAACGACGACCTGGGAGACCTTCAGCCGAATATTGCCGGGTACTACACAGTAAACGATAAGCTGCACTCGGTCCCGTTCAACGTTTCGATGCCGGTGCTCTACTACAACAAGACGGCAACCGATGCGGCTGGGGTAAACCCCGATAGCCTCGCGACCCTCGATGGCCTGTCTGCCGCCGCCACCAAGCTCACCCGGGCAAACGGCGGAATCAACGACTTCGGCTACGCCTCGCGCACCTATGGCTGGTATGTAGAACAGTCGATTGCCGCCGGCGGCGAGCTGTATTGCGGCCCTGACAACGGGCGCGGAAGCGAACGTGCAAACGAGTTTACCTTCGCCAACAAGGCATCCGAGAAGTTCATCGACACGATGAAAGATATGATCGGCACCGGAACCGCGGCAAACCTTGGCCTCGAATCGGATCCTGCCAAGAAGGCGTTCTCCGCAGGAACCGCTGCAATGACGATCGAGTCCTCCGGCTCGCTGACCTCACTTACATCGGCGGCAAGCTTCGAGGTCGGGGTCTCACCCCTTCCGAAGATTGAAAAGAACGACTCTGGTCCCATCATCGGCGGAGCGTCGCTCTGGATCAACGCTGCCGGGCACTCTGATGCTGAGCAGGAAGCCGCCTGGCAGTTCTCGAAGTTCCTGTCAACGCCAGCAAGCCAGGCAAAGTGGTTCGCAGAGAGCGGCTACATCCCCACGACAAAGAGCGCGCTCGATGAGAAGGTAGCGAAAGACGTTATCGAGCAGAAGCCCCAGTTTGCCGTCATCATCAAGCAGCTCGAAGACACCAAGGTAACCGCCGCAACCCAGGGTTGTGCCGCGGGAATCATGCCTCAGGCCCGCAAGGGACTTGAGGAAGCGATGGAGAAAGCAATTCTCGGCTCAGACACCAAGAAGACCCTCGAGGACGCCGCTAAGTCGCTAACCAGCGACCTCGAAACCTACAACTCGTCCGTAACGAAGTAGGCTGACACCATGACGCACAGTTCAACACCGGTCATGGCCCATCGGGGCGCAAGCGCCGAGTTCCCTGAGCACACCCTCGCCGCCTTCAAACGGGCAATCGAGGTCGGCGCCAACGGAATCGAGGTCGATGTCCACCTGACGCAAGACGGACACGTCGTATGCATCCACGATCACACGTTGGATCGCACGAGCAACGGTTCCGGCCCCGTCGCGGAGCATACACTTGAGCAGCTCCGCGAAACCGACTTCGGGTCATGGTCCGACTGGACCGTACCTGAAGGGTCGTCGGTGAGCGCGGATGATGCGCACGGCATCCTCACGCTCGGCGAGCTACTGGACCTGATGCTGGAAGCGGGCAAGGGAATGCACCTGGCAGTCGAAACGAAGCATCCCTCGCCAGCGGGTGGCAAGCTCGACGAGGCCGTGGCCCGGATTCTGCGCGAGAAGGGACTGATCCCTAAAGAGGGGCAGACCCCGAGCGTTCAGGTGAGGGTGATCAGCTTTGATGAGGATGCTCTG
>JBBAQX010000016.1:72366-79487 GCA_040400085.1 Lysinibacter sp.
CTGCCCTCGCCCCTGGCATCCCCCTCGAACAACTCTGGGAGCATCCGCACGAGGAGTATCTGGAGGGCCGTTTCCCTGAACACATCTCGATCAGCGGGCCTAGCATCGAGCTGCTCACCGAGTTTCCCGAGATCACGGCAAACGCACTCGAGCAGGGGATGCGCGTGCATCCCTGGACGATCGATGAACCGGACGACGTGGATCGTTGCCTCGCGGCTAGCGTGGAAATGATCACCACGAACCGGCCACTTCAGGTGCTGGAGCGCGTGCGCACAGCTTAGGGCTAAACAACAAAAGGTGTCGGGCAACGAATGTTGCCCGACACCTTTTTAGCGTGCTTGTCCTATTGACCGTTCCGATTCGATCCTAGAGCTTATCGCCCGGGTAGAACGGGGTGAAGTCAGCCTTAATCTCGGCGCGATCCAACAGTTCCATGGTGCGGCGCTGGCGGCTACGCGAGATCAACGTGAGCACGGTTCCGGTGCGACCGGCGCGGCCCGTACGGCCAGAGCGGTGCATGTAGGTCTTGTACTCGTCCGGCGGATCGGCCTGAACGACGAGGTCAATATCGTCGACGTGGATGCCGCGCGCCGCGACATCGGTCGCCACGAGAACGCTCACCCGTCCGCTGGTGAGCTTCTCTAGGTTGCGCGTGCGGCGGGCCTGATTCAGGTCACCGTGGAGGCTAACCGCGGGGATGCCGGCATCCTCCAATTGATCCGTCAGGCGCTCAGCATAGGCACGGGTGCGCGAGAAGATCAGCGTCTTGCCGCCCTCGCGGCGATCCGCGAGCTGCTCGATGATCAGGTCCTTGTCGTTACGGTCAACCAGCAGAACGCGGTGATCGATAGTTCCGGATGCCTGATCCTCGCCAGCGACCTCGCGCACGGCCGGGTCCACGAGGAACTCGTCCACGAGCATCGCAACGCCCTTATCGAGGGTCGCCGAGAAGAGCAGCTTTTGCCCGCCCTTCTTGGTTCGATGGAGGATGCGCTGCACCGGCTCGAGGAAACCAAGATCGCACATGTGGTCGGCTTCGTCGAGGACGGTAATCGTCACCTCGGAAAGGTCAAGCTTGCGCTGCTCGATGAGGTCCTCGATACGACCGGGAGTTCCGACGATGATGTCGACGCCTCGCTGGAGCGCGCCAACCTGGCGGGCCTGCGGGACGCCGCCGTAGATCTGGGTGGTGAACAGGCCTACCGAACGAGCGATGGGCTGAACCGTGCGGTCGATCTGCAGGGCAAGCTCGCGGGTCGGCGCCAGGATAAGCGCGCGGGGCTTGCGGCCCAGCTGACGGTTCTTGCCTCCGTTGTTCTCCATGAGCTTCTCTACCAGGGGAGCTCCGAAGGCGATGGTCTTACCGGAGCCGGTGCGGCCTCGTCCGAGCACATCTTTTCCAGCGAGCACGTCGGGGATGGTCGCGGCCTGGATCGGGAACGGGCTGGGTGCGCCAAGGTCCTGCAGCGAACGGGCGATGTTATCGCCGAGACCGAGATCCTGCCAGCTCACACCCTCGACGTCGGCCGCGAGGGTTGCCTTCGCCTCGAGACGCTCGAGCACGACGTCCTCTTCTGGCGTGAAGCGGGGCTTGTCGTCGCGCTTGAAATCAGGTTTGCCGTCACGCTTCGGGTAGAAGTCGGAGCCGCGTGCGCCGCGGTCGTTTCCGCCGGCGCGATCGTCGCGGCTGAAGCGCTCGGGGCGTCCTCCGCGGTCGTCGCGTGAGTATCCGCCGGTTGAACGTTCGGGGCGCGAGTTGCGCTCGTCGCGACCGTAGCTGCTGCGCTCGGGACGGGCACCGCGCTCGGCGCGGTCGTCACGGGTGTATGCGCCGCGTTCGGGGCGTGAACTACGCTCCGGGCGATCGGCGCGACTGCGGTCAGGGCGGTTGCTGTCGGCACGATTGCGGTCTGAGTAGCTGTTGAAGCTGCGCTCGGTACCGCGGTCGTCAAAGTAACGGCGTCCGGTACGCTCGCCGGAGGGGGCTCCGGCGCCGCGGAACTCGCCACGGTTCTCGCCGCGGTTTTCACCGCGAGGAGCGTAGCCCCGGTCGTCGCGTGCTGGGCGGTCTTGTCCGCGGTTGAACTCGCGTCCGCCGCCTTGGTAGCCACCGCGTTCGGGGCGTGATCCGCGCTCGGGACGTCCGCCACGATCATCGCGATATCCGCCGCCACTGTATGCGCCGCCACGCTCGGGGCGCGCGCCACGGTCGTCGCGGTTGTAGCCGCCGCGTTCCGGGCGACCGGCGCGGTCGTCACGGTTATAGCCGCCGCGTTCCGGACGTCCACCACGGTCGTCGCGATTGTAGCCGCCGCGTTCCGGACGTCCACCACGGTCGTCACGGTTGTAGCCGCCGCCCTGGTAACCGCCGCGTTCGCGGGGAGCAAAGTCTGAGCCGCGAGTTGTGCCGTAATCGCCACGTTCTCCTCGAGCTTCGCCCTCTGCAGGGCGAATGCGATTGCCGTTGGCATCGCGGGTGTCGCGGGGGAAACGATCAGTGCGTTCGCGTCTGGCGTCGCGCTGTTCTGTTCCCCAGCGGGCCTTCTTGGCGCCGCCTGTAGATCCAGACTGTCCGCGGTGTCCGCCGGCTGCGCCCTTGGGCACGTAGTTTTTGGCAGCTTTGAAGCCGCCCTTTTTGGTATTTTTGGGCATGATACTTTCCGGGTTGTACTCGTGCATGAATCGCGTGAGTCACATAAGCAGCACAAAATAGCTGCAAGAACTCTTGTTTACCCGGGCTGTATTGACCGGGACCGTTCACATCGTGTGTTTATACGCGGTATTGCGCATAAAACCGGCCCACCAGACTTACAAACCCATCTGCGCTACATGCGCAGTGTCCAGAGCCGACAGATCAACCTTACCCGATAAACCCTGAGAAGTCTCCCGACGTTCGGCCCGCACCGACCATGCAGCCCATCCCGCCCACGCCGCTACGCCCGGCCCAACCTCCGCGGCCCGGCCCAACCTCTAAGGCTCGGCCCAAGCTCCACCTTAGGCCGAGAACCCGCTACTTGAGCCGAGCAGGCAAGGTTCACGGTTAGGCGAATCAGCAAAGAAATCAGCCACATTTCCCTAGAGCACAAGGCACAGGACACAAAGCACAGGACACAAAGCTCAGAACTCAGGGCTCATCGAAAAACACCCCAAAAAGAGGCGGAACCGATACACTGGGCCCAAGCTGAGCGACCTCGGCCCAAGCTATGCTTTAGGCCATGCGTCGCTACCTAGGCCGAGCGGCATATCTTGGGCCGGGCGCTCAGGGCGGCGCGCTGCAGGACCTAGGCCAAACGTCATAACCTAGGCCAAACGTCATAACCGAGGCCTAGCATCGCAATGCGTGCTGCAGAGTCTTACAACCAGGACCAAAAGCTACAAGATACAGCAGATAGAACTCACTACTCCGCGCATCTACTCCGTACGCCGCTGCGCCATGAGCGCAGCGATCTGTTCCAACTCGTGAGAGGCATCGTCGTCGGTCCACTCAGCGACCCACTCGAAAAACTCGTGGGCGGCAGCCAGCAACTGGTCCACAAAGCTCTCGCGATGCACGTCCATCTCGGTGTCGCCTACGAGTACGAACGTCAATCCGTCGCGATCGTAGATCAGAAAATCGATTGGTTGATGCGGAAAGCTCACCTCGCCCTGCCCCGCGTCAAGGTACTCCTCGATCGCGGTGACCAGGTACGACCAGAGCGGCCACACGGCATCCCACATCGTGAGGTCGATAAGCGGGCGCCCGCCGTACCCGATCAGCAGAGCGCCGTCGCTCCAGCCGGGAACCACGGCACGCCGTTCGCGCCACCGCGTCGCTGACTTTTCGGGCTGCTCGATCACATCAAGCAGCACATCGTCCGGGTAATCAACAAAATCATCGAGCCCCGAGATATCGCGGGTAAACAGCATGGTACGAACGCTCAGTTCAAGAGAATGGATGCTCATCCGCGCGCAAACTCCAACCACTCGCGCAGGAACTCAACGCCGGCCTCGTCGTGGATCAGTTCGCCGGCGGTCCGCACCGGGTACGCGCGTTCGAGGAGCCCGTCGGAGGGCCGCACATCGCCGTGCTCCACCTCGTAGCCGTTCTCGTGCAGCCAATCGGCCATCGCGTAGTCGGTGCGGGAGTCGCCGAGGGTGCGCCACGCACGAGGAACCTCGCGATCAGCCCCAATGAGTTCGAGGGAACGTTGCGCGCCCAGATCCTTGCCGACCAGGACGCTCTCGATATCGGTAGAGATGATGCTCGGATCAATCCGGTACGCCACGGCACCGGAAGCATCTGGCGTGGCCTGATCCCGCCGCCGCACGCCGTGACCCAGCCGCACGAGCTCGTCGTAGAAGACGCTATCGATCTCGGGCTGACGCGCCAGGTACTCCTCGGACGAAACGTGCATCTGCTGCTCGACCGAGACCATTGCCTGCTTGGTGTCGTCGTAGAAAACGGTGTCGGAGAATCGCTCGTTCACCACACCCTCAGCCCAGGCAGAGAAGCCGGATGGCAGGGCGGTCGCGGGGTCAACCGTCAACCCGGATACCCCGGCGCTCGTGAGCCGGAAGAGAACGGCTCCCTTCTCGCAGGCTCCGTACATCACGGCGTCCTCGCTGAGACCAGCGCTGAGGAGGGGCGGCAGGACGACATCGCGAATGAAAGCATCCGAGCGGCCGGTGTTGAAGACGACGGGGACCCCGGCATCCGCCAGCGATACCAGGAGGGTCGCGATCTCGGGGATATTGATGGTTCGCGTGAGTGGACTCGCGATCGGTCCGTCTACGTCCAGTAATAGGCCAAGAGCTGCGCGTTGCGTCATCCGACACCCTCCAATTCTGTGCCGGTAATTATGCCCCCGCACGGTCACGAGTCTATCCTCACTACCTGACCTGCGCAGAGTCTGAGAGAATATACCCCATGCCTAAGCACTCGTCGCCGATAGCCGACCGCGATAGCACCGACTCTCCAATCACGGTCATCGTGGGTGGCGGTATAGCCGGTCTCACCGCGGCGCTAGTCTGTGCGCGCAACGGGCATCGCGTGACGGTGTTGGAGCAGGCTCCGGCAGCGGGCGGCATTGTGTCGCGCCACACGCTGGGAGGTCACGATCTGGATGCCGGGGCGGAAAGTTTCTCGACCAGGAGCCCCTGTGTTCCTGACTTTCTCGAGAGCCTCGGCCTGGGCTCACGCATCGTACTGCCGAGCCAGGCCGGGGCCTGGATCTTCAGCGCAGATAAGTCCGGCAAAACGTATACCGCGCCCCTACCAAAGACGGGTTTGCTCGGCATCCCCGGGAATCCGCTCGCCCCCGACGTTCGCCGGGCAATAGGGCTGCCAGCAGCGCTCAGGGCCGCGACCGATCGATGGAAGAAACCGGATGCCTCATTCGGCGCACTCAGCCTGGGCGAGTTGGTCCGCACCCGCCTAGGCGCGGCCACCCTTGATCGCCTCGTGCGGCCCGTCGTCGGCGGCGTCTATGCCGCAGATCCCGATACGCTGGCCGTGGACTCGATCTCCCCCAGCCTGCGGGCTGAGCTACTGAAGAGGGGCTCACTGACCCGGGCGGTCGCGGCGCTGTCCGCCCAAGCGCAACCGGGTTCGGCGGTGCGCGGGGTGATCGGCGGTAATCTCGAGATCGTGGCGGCAATCGAGCGAGAGCTGCGCGAGCTGGGCGCCCAGATTCTTACCGATCACCGCGCAATCCAGCTTCGGCGGCGGGGTGTCGGCTGGGTGGTCGACGATCGGATCGAGGCCAACAACGTGATCCTGGCGTGCCCACCTGTCGCGGCGGCAAATCTTCTTGCGGGCGTCAACAGCGAACTCGTGCCCTTCGCGGCTCAGCCCAACGCGACCCGGCTCGAGACGATTATGGTGCGCGCGGCATCCCTCAATGGAGCACCTCGCGGAACGGGGATGCTGCTCGGGCAGACGCATGGCCTGGTTGGCGCCGCGGCTCTCACTCACTCTTCGGCGAAGTGGCCGTGGCTTGGGGAGAGGCTGGGTCCTGACCTTCACGTGATCCGGCTGTCCTATACGGAGGATGCATCGGGCACTAATGGCGTGATCTCTCGCGATACCGACCCGCACGAGGCCCTCTCGGATGCGAGCACTCTCATGGGGATGCGCATCACCCCATCGATGCTGGTCGATCACGATTCGGTGACCTGGACGCAGTGGCCGGTCACCCCCGCGTCGGTGCGCAGCGTGCTGGCTAAGCTTCCGAATTACCCCGGGCTCGGGATTACGGGATCGTGGGCTACGGGCACGGGACTGGCCTCTGTCATACCGGGAGCCATCGATGAGGCAGAAAGAGTTTGTCAAGCGGTACGGTAAAGAGGATGATGGGAAACATGAGCGACACAACCGATACAACCAACACCGACCAGACCCAAAACTTTTCCCTCTTCGCAGCGCTGCGCAAGAACCCGACACACAAGGGCGAATTCGACGGTGGAGATGTTCAGCGGCTCGTGGGCCAGTTAGACGACATCATTACCCAGGTTGAGGATGAGGGCGTCACCGTTCGAGGATTCTACGATGCGAGCGGTCTGCGCGCCGACGCCGACATTATGCTGTGGTTGCAGGGAGAAGCGCCTGAAAATCTGCAATGGGCGTTGCGAGAGCTGCGCCGCAGCGACCTCTTCCGATCCCTGCTGCCAACCTGGAACGCGATGGGGCTTCATCTCGACGCGGCCGCCGATGCGGAGCCGAAGCAGTGGCTCGCTGTACATCCGCTCGTGATGTCCTCCGACTGGCATATGTTGCCTGAAAGCGAGCGTCACCTCGATGAGGATGCCATGAGCGCCCTCACCCTGGGCGATTACGAGTGGTTGCTTCCCATCGAAGCGGACGAGTTGGCCGACCTGATGCGGGATCCTCGCGTGACGGATGCGCGCCCTCACGTTGTCCAGGATGTTCCCGTCTACACGGGTCGCCTCATCGAGACCGTCGAGATCGTCGAGGTTCTTCAATGACCTCGGCCGCTTAGACCGGTACCTTAAGCCTCCGCCTCTCCCGTGCTCAAACGGCGTTCAGCCTGAAAACTTTTCGGCCCGTTTTGTGGGTGCGGGCGGCTCCCATGTCATGTCTCAGGACATCGGTGACAGTTCTGTGTCAGGACATCGGTGACATT
>JBBAQX010000017.1:0-77449 GCA_040400085.1 Lysinibacter sp.
AAATGTCACCGATGTCCTGACACAGAACTGTCACCGATGTCCTGAGACATGACAAACCTTTCTATATGCTTTCTCTCGCCCCGATGATATAATTGCATTTGTTATGGTCAAAAGGACAGATTTTTGAGCCTTTTTATCTTTCGGCAAGGGGTTGCAAGTTCTCAAGAGTATTTTCAATATCATTCTTGGTCTTGCTAAATATATCCAAGTTAAAATTTTGGATTCATAAGTGTTTCAGCGCTTGATGTGTTGGGGCGTCTATAGATAAAGATGAGAGATATTCTTGTTAAATTCGAGGGAAAAAACTGCTAATAGCACGCTGGGGAATTCTGTGCCGGGCTGGTCGCGTCGACTGCGAACTAAGCGCCCGGCCGGGGTATCGAAGCGCGCGAGTTTTGTAGCATCCGCTATCGTTGCTGCCCTGTTGGCGGCGCCAGTCATTGGCGGGTCTCCGGCACAGGCGGCACCGAACATTGATGCTTCCGGCATCAAGGCCCAAATTGAGGCTGCGACCTCGGACATTACGATCAACCTTGATCCGGGTGTTTACGAATTCAACGTTGCTGGAGGCGCCGCCGCCCAGATTAACAACACGCTTGCGATCAAGGTGACTCTGGTCGGTGCCGTCGACGCTGCTGGCAACCCCGCAACCCAGTTTGTCATGGGTTCTGCTGTGACCGGCGCTCCGCGTTTTGTGCGTGCGGATAAGGGCACCATCGACATTAGTAATGTTCAGGTCACTGGAAACGCTGGGCAAAGCGGAGGAATCTCCGCCCGTAACGTAGTAGCTGCGAACAGCATCTTCGAGAATAACTATACGAACGACGGCGTCAGCGGTGGTGGGGCCATTCGTGTTACCGGCGGAACACTCGACGTTGAAAAATCGAAGTTTTTCAAGAACAGCGTCGGCGCGACGAGCGATGGCGGAGCGATTAGCTCAGAGTACAGCGGCAACGTCCGCATCAATAACTCGATATTTGACGGAAATAAGCGATCCGGAAATACTAACCAATACGGTGGCGCCATTAGCGTTAAGCAACCCGGTGTTGCTGATACAACGGTTTCAATAACCAACAGTATTTTTACCAACAACGAACTTACCGCAGCGGGCAACCTGAGCACCGGTGGCGCGATTCGCATTTACGGGACGGCCCAGCTGAAATCGGTTCTGATCGATAACTCGCTGTTCAAGGGCAACGCGACCAAGACAGCGTTCACGAATAACGGTGGAGCCGTCGCCTTCATGACGACGAATAACTCGACCATCAGTAATTCGACGTTCATCGACAATGCCGCCACAAAGTACGGCGGGGCCGTCTACTACGAGAACTCCGTTACCAACAACAAGATCGTAAACAGCACCTTTGTGGGAAACACCGCGACTGCCGGTGGAACTGGCGTGACAGCATACGCATCGGGAGTTACCCTTGATTCGGTAACGTTGCTCTCTAACACTGTTACTACCCAAGGAAACGGTTCGGTGGTAACGCTGAAGGACTCGATCGTTGCCGGAACCGCCACGTACTCCAGCGCGACTATCTCCTACACCGGAACGAATCTCGCCCGCACGACCTCCGCTGAGCCTGCCATCGCAGCATCGGATGTCTTTGAGGCCTACACGTCCTCGACCCTCGCTAAGGTCTCAGATAGCAACTACGTTGCCCCAATCATTGTGGACGGACCCGCCTCTCAAAAGGTAGCCGGCGTACGCGTATTGAACGCTGGTCAAAACGGCATAGCTCGTAAGGCACCGCTGAGCGATATCGGCGCTTATGAAGCTCCGGAGTACTTCACCGTGTCATTCAACTCAAACGGGGGAACTGCTGTTTCGGACCAGACGGTTGAAAGTGGAGACCTCGCGGCTCTTCCCGCAGAGCCAACGCTTAGCGACTACACCTTTGGCGGTTGGTTCACCGATAACGACACGTTCGTCGACGGATGGGACTTTGCTAACACAAACGTTGTGAGCAATGTCACGCTGTACGCAAAATGGACACCAGTGCCGGTAGTGAAGAAGTACAAGGTTACCTACGACCTCAACACCGGAACGGGGACGGCTCCGGTTGATAACAACGAATACACCGACGGCGATACGGTTGCGGTGCAGCCGGCCCCCGCAGATGCTACGAGGTCTGGCTTCTCGTTTGCCGGGTGGAACACCGCGGCTGACGGTTCTGGAACAGCTTACGTCCCCGGATCCTCTACCTTCGCGATCACCGCGGACACAGTGCTTTACGCACAATGGTCGATTATCCCCGTCGTTGATCAATACACGGTGACCTACGAGGCAAACACGGGGTCGGGGGCGCTGCCGGTAGAAGCTATTCACAATGACGGCGATAGCGTGACGGTTCAGGCGCCCGGAGCCGATCTTGTCAAGGCCGGTTTCATCTTTGCCGGATGGAACACCAAGGCCGATGGATCAGGTACCTCCTATCAGGCCAACGCGAAATTCGAAATCCATGCAGACACTATTCTCTTTGCACAGTGGACAGCAGTAGCTCCCGTGGACCCGGATCCCAAGAAAAAGGATACGCCACTCACGACTCCGACCGAGACTGAGGCCGCCAAGGCTGCAGCCCTGGCCACAACCGGAACGGAGACCGTTTGGTACGGGCTCGCCAGTGGCTTGTTACTGGCCTTCGGTGCACTCGCGTTTGCCGTATCCCGTCGTGCACGTAAGACGAGCTAGTCGCGCTGCGCTAGCACACAGGCGTTAGAACGCACTGCGCTAAAACGCACTGCGCTAAAACGATAAAGACCTCCCCGGCCGAACTGGTAGTTATCCAGAAAGGCAGGGGAGGTCTTTGTCTATCGCACAAGGGATATAAGTCAGGATGCGGCGCTAGAGCCCTGCTCTAGCCGAGTGATTACGGAACACCCCAAGCTATCCACACGTTCAGCTAAAAATTTTAGAGGAAGGCAGCTCAGCTAGACCGCAACACAGCGTGAGGTAAGCTCGCCAATCGCATCTACCGAGACTGTCACAATCGTCCCGTCATGAAGATAGAGCGGGGGTTTGCGGGAACGGCCTGCGCCTCCGGGTGAACCCGTAGAAATCAGTGTACCCGGCAACAGGGTGGTTTCCTGCGAGAGGGACGATACTAATTGCGCCACCGAACGAATCATGTTCCCGGCGGAAGAATCCTGAACGGTTACGCCATCGACCACAGTCTTGATCCACGTCTTCTGCGGATCGGGAATCTCGTCCGCAGTCACGACGACAGGTCCGGTCGGCGTGAATCCGTCGAAAGACTTGCAGCGGGACCACTGCGGTTCCTGAAACTGTAGGTTACGGGCGGTGATGTCGTTGACTACGGTGTATCCGAAGACATAGGTCAGAGCATCCTCAACCGAAACATTCTTGGCTTCCCGCCCGATTATGACACCGAGCTCAGCCTCATAATCAACCTCTTCGCTGAGGCGGACCGGCAACGGTACGACGCGATTATGCCCGGTAAGTGAATTGGGAAAAAGTGAGAAGAGCACGGGCTCGGAATTATTGTCGAGGCTGAGCTCGCTGGCATGCTCTGAGTAGTTGAGCCCGACGGCGAGTACGATCGGCGGGCGCTGGACGGCAGAGCCGAAATGGAGATCCTCGAGGGCGATGGTGGGAGCCTGCCGGGTGAGAGCATCCTCAATTTCGGCTCGCATCGCCGATACAGCCTCGGGGCCTCGGGAAATAAGGTCCTGCAAATCATGGGGCGGATCGGCCAGCAGATCGTCGACAAATGAGGCCCTGCCGTCGACGATGACTGCAAGCCGGGTAGTGGCGGACTCTGTTTCTCCTACATGCGCAAATCTCACACTCCCTAGAGTATTCGATTTTCTAGTCACACGTTGGCCCCGCGCCCGCCTTTGCGCTCCTAGGGGTTCTAAAACGAACGGTGTTGACTATATTTTCTGTCGATTGGGCGCTAATCTCATAGGTGGTGCACCCCCGTGCTATGTCAGCACGAAGGATCAGGGGTGCTTTTGTGTTTCACCGTCAAGAAAGCATGAATATCACAGTGACTGAACTTTCACCGCTCGTTCGACCCATTTTTGAGAGTAACCTGCGCCGCAATCCCGGAGAACCCGAGTTCCACCAGGCCATGCGCGAGGTCTTTGAATCAGTATCGCTCGCGATCGAGAAAAATCCGCAATACGCGGATAACTCGATCCTTGAGCGAATCTGTGAGCCCGAGCGTCAAATTATCTTTCGTGTCCCCTGGGTGGACGACGCTGGTCGCACCCAGATCAATCGCGGCTTCAGGGTACAATTCAACTCGGCGCTTGGGCCCTACAAGGGCGGGCTGCGGTTCCACCCGTCGGTGATGCTCGGCACGATTAAGTTTCTCGGCTTTGAGCAGATCTTCAAGAATTCGCTTACCGGGATGCCGATCGGCGGCGGTAAGGGTGGCAGCGACTTTGACCCCAAGGGCAAAACAGACGCCGAAGTCATGCGGTTCTGTCAATCGTTCATGACTGAGCTAGCCGGGCATATCGGTGAATACACCGATGTCCCCGCCGGAGACATCGGGGTTGGACAACGCGAAATCGGCTACCTCTTTGGCCAGTACAAGCGCATCACCAATAGCTACGAATCCGGAGTCCTTACCGGAAAAGGACTTGGCTGGGGCGGTTCGCTCGTACGAACGGAAGCCACCGGCTACGGCACGGTTTTCTTTGTAGAGGAGATGCTCAAGTCAACGGGCCAAAGTTTCGAGGGTAAGAAAGTCATCGTCTCCGGCTCCGGCAACGTCGCACTCTTCGCGATGGAAAAGGTTGCCCAGCTGGGCGGCACCGTCGTCGCCTGCAGCGACTCGAACGGGGTCGTCTACGACCGTGACGGTCTCGACGTCGAATTGCTCATGCACATCAAGAACGTTGATCGCGGGCGCCTCGCGGATTACGCCAGCCAGCGGGGAACCCAGAGCGAATACCGTGCGGGTGCCCGAGTGTGGGACATCGCGAGCGAGACCCAGATCGATGTGGCGCTTCCCTGCGCCACACAAAACGAGCTGATGGCGGATGACGCGCGCACGCTGATCCGTTCGGGAGTCATCGCGGTAGGTGAGGGAGCGAATATGCCCTCAACGCCCGATGCCATTCGGGAGTTCCAGGGCTCAGGAATCCTTTTTGCGCCGGGTAAAGCCGCGAATGCTGGTGGCGTTGCGACATCCGCTCTCGAGATGCAACAGAACGCGTCGCGCGATTCCTGGACATTCGAGCACACAGAGCAGCGTCTGGCGCACATTATGCGTTCGATTCACGACCGCTGTGCAGAAACCGCTGACGAATTTGGCCGTCCGGGCGACTACGTGCTGGGCGCTAACATCACGGGCTTCACCCGCGTAGCGGATGCGATGATCGCGCTGGGAGTTATCTAGCTAGCATGCCGCGATTACGCTCATAGCCGTATCGCGTGTTTGGGATCGATCTGGGCGAACGAGTGAGGCATGATTATAGGTATGACTGATACATCACGCGAGAAACCAGAAATCGAATTCCCCGAGGGCGAAGCCCCCGCAAGCCTCGAAATCACCGACATCTTCGTCGGCGATGGAGCTGAGGCCTCAGCCGGATCGACCGTAGACGTGCACTACCTTGGCGTTGAGTTTGAGTCGGGAGAGGAATTTGATTCCTCGTGGAGCCGCGGAGAGTCCATCAACTTTCCGCTCCGCAGCCTCATTGCCGGATGGCAAGAAGGTATCCCCGGTATGAAGGTTGGCGGACGCCGCAAGCTGGTTGTTCCGCCGGCGCAGGCCTACGGCAAGGCCGGTTCGGGCCACCCACTCGGTGGTAAGACCCTGATCTTCGTGATCGACCTGTTGGGCGTGAGCTAAGCCTCGGCTGAATTTTCCGAAGAAGCACAAACCCGTCCCCGGTTTCCGGGGGCGGGTTTGTGCTTGTATATATTGGTTGTTAGCGAATGCCTGCCCACTCGCAGGAATAGGTGCGCCCATCCTTACGTTGGGCAACAGTGTGAAACTATCTGTACTCGACCTTGTCCCCGTCCGAACAGGCCAGACTACGAGTCAGGCGATTACCGCCATGATCTCGCTGGCGCAGAAGGCCGATTCCCTCGGATTTGAACGATTTTGGCTCGCGGAGCATCACAATATGGCGGCCGTGGCCTCGACGAATCCTCCCGTTCTTATCGCCATGACCGCGGCCAAAACGTCTCGCATAAGGGTTGGTTCTGGTGGGGTGATGCTCCCCAACCATTCATCGCTCATCATAGGAGAGCAATTCGCGCTGCTCGAGGCGGCCTCCCCGGGACGAATCGATCTCGGCATCGGTCGGGCACCCGGGAGCGACCCCGTTGTTACCGCGTTTTTGGGGCAATCGGGGGCAGCCTCATCCGTTGATCGATTCCCGAAGCAGATAGCGGAAACCATCTCGATCATGAGCCCGGGAGGGGCGAGCGTTCGCCTCTCCCAGGGACCGGACTACGAACTCAGGGCGACTCCGTCAGCGACGGGAGTTGCTGCGGTGTGGCTGCTCGGATCGTCCGACTATTCTGCCAAGCTGGCGGGTGAGCTTGGGCTGCCATATGCTTTCGCGAATCACTTCGCCGGCGCCGGGCTTGAGCGGGCACTTGACCTGTACCGCTCCAGTTTCCAGCCCTCAGGGTACACGGAGGCCCCTCAATCTTTCCTCATCGTGAACGCCTCGGTCGCCGAATCGAGGGAGGATGCTCGGCAATCTGCCCTTCCTCAACTGCGGCAATTCGCGCGCCTGCGTCTGGGGCGCAAGCTTGGTCCGGTGCCGACCGCGGACTCCATCGTCGAGGCGGATCTACCCGAAGACGAGCGCGCGTTGATCGGCAAGCTGCTGGAATCGTGGATTGTCGATGAACCCGAAGTCGCATGGCAGCGGATGCGGGCACAGGCGGAACGGCACGGGCTCGACGAGATTATGCTGTCGCCAAGTTCAGGGGCTGTATCGGGGGACCCGCTCGATACCGCCCCTTCCCGCGAACGAACGCTTGAGTTGATTGCGGCAGAGGCCTCCCGCTAACTACGAAGCGCCGCCGACGAGTTCCCTCAGCTCGTCGGCGATGCGCGGGGCCGCAGCGACTACAAGCTCTTCACCTGGTCTGCCTGCCGATGAACTGCCCGCCGAAGAGATGCTTTCCGATGAACCCGCTAGCGGGCCGAGGACATCAGCTCCTGCTTCCTCAGCGATGAGGATTCCAGCCGCATAGTCCCAGGGCTGCAGTCCTGACTCGTAGAATCCGTCCAACCTACCCGCAGCTACGTTGCACAGGTCGAGCGCTGCTGAGCCGATGCGTCGGATGTCTCGAACGAGAGGGAGCAGCCTGGCCATGATCTGTGCCTGATCCCTGCGCTTCTCTGCACGGTAGCCGAATCCCGTTCCGACGAGTGACACAGCCAAGGAGTCGGGGATGGTGGTGGAGAGCCGTGTGCCGAGGTCGTCGTTTCGGATCGCGTCGATTGAAAGTTCCGCATCCACTATCGAGCAGAACGCGCCTTCGCCCCGGATCCCGGTGAAGCATTCGCCGGTGATCGGGTTGAAGACGCATCCGGCCACCGCAACCCGTCCGTCGGGTCCGGTGCCGGGGATGGTCGCCGCGACGCTCACGGCGAAGGCTGGAATCCCGTAGAGGTAGTTCACCGTCCCGTCGATCGGGTCAACGATCCAGGTGATCTCGCCCGTCCCCTGGATGCTTGTTCCCTCCTCGCCCAGAATCGAATCATCGGGGCGAAGCTCTGCAAGGCGACTGTGTACCAGAGTTTCAGCTGCCCTATCGGCCTCCGTCACGATGTCAACAGCAGATGATTTGCTCGCGGCAATTGTGACACCGGTGCCGCGCATCCGCACTATCAATCGACCAGCCTCAATCGCTATTGCGCGGGCGGTATTCGCTAGTTCCCTGTTGCTCATGCCAGGCCTACCTCGCTCAGGCTGAGCAGGAGGAGAATCACTGCGATCAGTGGGAGCAGGCCCTGAAAAACGGCTGCGCGAATGAACCCCCTGCCCGTGGTGATCAAGATGACGGATGCCGCGAGCATACTTCCCAGCGAAAAGAGGGCGATACCGAACCCGGCTCCCGTCACCCCGGTACCGTAGAGGATCGTGCCGAGCAGTGCTCCGATCGCCAGAAAGAGGTTGTAAAAACCTTGGTTATACGCGAGTTTTGCGGTTGCCTTCGCCTCGTCCTGGCTGGTGAGGCCGAAGCGTTTCCAGACGCTTGGGCGAAGCCAGGCCACGCTCTCCATATAAAAGATCACGACGTGGATTACTGCTGCAAGGGTCGCAGCGACTGAAACGAGAACGGTCATGACCCGAGTTTATGCTGTTGAACGCTGTTGGTACCACAGTATGATCTCACACGTTCAGGTTGATACTTTGTGTCGATGTGCGGATGCCGTGGCTCCGATTGACTTGTAAGCATGGAATCACCAGTCATCATTGCAAATAACTTGTCAAAGACATTTGGCACCACCCGCGCGTTGGACGGGGTAAGCCTCACGATAAACCGGGGCGAGGCCATCGCCATTATGGGGGCCTCGGGATCGGGGAAAACGACCCTACTTCACTGTTTGGCAGGAATCAGGACACCTGATACGGGGTCGGTGCGTCTGCTTCACTCGGGTGAACAAGCCCATGAGGCTGGCAGTGTAGTAAGCGAGATGAGCGATGCTCAACGCTCCCAGTTGCGTCGTGAGCGTTTTGGTTTCGTCTTTCAACAGGGTCTCCTCGTCCCCGAGCTGACAGCGCTTGAGAATACTTCGCTTCCGCTGATGGTTGCCGGGGTTCCCCGTCGTGAAGCTGAGGCCCGGGCTGGGCAGTGGTTGGTCGCTCTTGGACTCGGTGGGATGGAAGATCGCCGAATAGGTCAGCTGTCAGGCGGACAGGCGCAGCGGGTTGCCGTGGCCCGGGCTCAGGTGACGGCCCCCGAGGTTGTTTTTGCCGATGAGCCCACCGGTGCGCTGGATTCCCAGACGTCCGACGAGGTGATGACGATTTTGCGGGACACGACCCTGAGCCGTTATGGTGCGCTCGTCGTTGTGACCCACGATGAAACCGTCGCGTCACGGTGCCATCGGGTGTTGCGCCTTCGCGATGGTGTGATTGTTGAGGGAGCAAGAATATGAGTAATGTAAGTGATGTCAGGCCTCCAGCGCGTCCGCCCACAGCGCCGAACCCGATTTATGCGGTTGCCGACTATGAGGCTCCGGCGAACCCCGGCATGGGCCAGCGACTGATCAGGCCGATTGCTCTGGCCTGGTATCTCGCCCGGCGGGGCGGGGGAGACGCCTCGGCGTCCCGGGCTGTGGTCCTCCTGCCTCTGATCGCATTTGCCTCGGCGACAGCCCTGGCCTTGACGGTCATCGGCGGCGTCGTCATGTTCTTGAACTGGCCCCCTGACAAGAATTCTACGGAGAGCTTGTATATTTTTTCCGCACTTTTCGCAGGTACCCTGCTGGTCATCCCTCTCTTGAATCTTGCGGCCGCCGCCGCACGGCTCTCGGCTCGGCGGCGTGACGAACGCCTCTCAACGCTGCGTCTTCTCGGGGCCACGAGCAGCACGGTATCTGCTATGACGGTGATCGAATCCTCGGTAGTCGCGTTCTTCGGGGCCGCGTTGGGGATCGCCGTCTACCTGTTGGGAACTCCTATCGTGGGTCTTCTCTCGTTCGGAGGGAAGCAAATAGGTGCTGCCTCGTTGTTGCTCCCGCCTGTTATGGTGATACTTGTTGTGTGTGGCATGACGCTTCTGGCTGCTGTGAGTGCGATAGTGAGCATCAGGGGTGTCATTATTTCGCCGCTGGGGGTCAGGACTCGTACCAATGCCCCGCCAATAAAAATATGGGTTTTCTTTGTTGTCGGCGCAGTTCTCATCGGGTGCGTGATTGCTTTGCAACAGATGCTTGAGGTCGATGATGCCGGCATATTTATCGGAATTTTCGTGGTTACTTTTGCCATCGGAATGCTGATTCTGAACCTGCTCGGCCCGCTTATTATCGGTGTGCTCGCTCGTCGCCAGGTGAAGAGAGCGAAGACTCCGGAGAAACTCATGGCAATGCGCCTTGTGCTGGAATCTCCAAAATCTGTGTGGCGTCAGGTCGGTGGTGTTGCGGTTACGAGTTTTGTCGCGGTGGTTGTCGGTAACGCAGTTTCCCTCATAAGTTTGCTGGGTGGGCTTCCTGACTCGAACGAAAGCGATCTCATTATTTACGCCGATATGCAGACGGGGGTATATCTCACTATTTTCATGTCGTTCTTGATGGTTGCCTGTGCCGTTGGGGTCAGTCAGGCATCAGCGATCTATGATCGATCCGACCTCTATCAGAGCCTGAGCATTCTTGGGCTTCCTTCGCAGGTCATTGGTCGGTCTAGGAGAATTGCGGTTCTTGCTCCGCTTCGATGGGTGATGCTGTCATCAGTAGTGATCGGAGGAGTCCTGCTCTTTCCCGTGGTTATTCCCCTCTTGGGAATGTCGGTCGTGCTCTCACCCCTCAGCTTCCTGACTGTGATATTGATGCTGGCGGGTGGTATTGCGCTCGTCTGGGGCGGAGTGATCGCGACCAAGCCCCTTCTGAAGGCTGTGTCTGGTTCCGCTGACTAGACAGAAGTCTGCTAGTATTAGTCGGTTGCCGTTTAACGGCCGCGGATAAAGAGAGCTCTGGCATTCAGCCACGGGCGCCGCGCAACGATTGAAAGGGGATCCCCACTATGGCACTTGAATCATCTGTCAAGAAGGCGATCATCGAAGAGTACGCTACCCACCCAGGTGACACCGGTTCCCCTGAGGTTCAGGTTGCGATGATGACTCGACGCATCAAAGATCTGACCGAACACCTCAAGGAGCACAAGCACGACCACCACTCGCGTCGTGGACTGCTGCTTCTCGTTGGACAGCGTCGCCGTCTGCTTGGATACCTCCAGCAGCTCGACATCGCACGTTACCGTTCGCTCATTGAGCGCCTCGGATTGCGTCGATAAGTACTTCTTGAGAAACCCCCGGGGCTGCGGCCTCGGGGGTTTTCGTTTTTCCGGGCCGTTTCCGGGCCGCGCTGTGCGCCCATCCTGCTGTAGAGTGGTTCTAGTGAACGACACCGCAGCCCCGAAGGCATCCGGGTTTAAGCCCGCTGTAGACCGATTTTTCCGTATAACCGAGCGTGGTTCGGATCTAGGGCGAGAGTTCAGGGGAGGCCTTGTCACGTTTGTGACGATGGCCTATATCGTGGTCTTGAACCCTCTGATCCTCGGTGGCCACAGCGAGCAAGCAGCCACCCTTGATGTTGCCGGCGGCTGGCTGGACGCGTCTCAGGTGGGAGCCGCGACCTCCCTGACTGCCGGTGTTCTCACCATTTTGCTCGGCCTCGTCTCAAACCTGCCATACGGTATCGCCGCGGGTCTTGGCATCAATTCGTTTCTCGCGGTCAGCGTCGTAGGACAGGTCACCTGGGCCGAGGCAATGGGTCTCGTCGTCATCAACGGGTTGATCATTGTGCTCCTGGCGTCAACCGGGTTGCGGAGTATGATCTTCAACGCGGTTCCGCCCCAGCTCAAGACGGCTATCACGGTCGGCATAGGCCTCTTTATCGCATTTATCGGTTTTGTGAATTCCGGGTTCGTGAGATCAAGCGGAGCTGCCTCGCCTCCCGTACAGCTGGGGGAGTCCGGTTCAATCGCCACATTGCCAACCCTCGTTTTTGTCGTGGGACTCATCCTGATGGGTGTGCTCACCGCCCGTAAGGTGCGCGGTGCACTGCTCATCGGGATTCTGGGCACGACGATCCTCGCGATCGTCGTCGAGGCTATTTTCAAGCTGGGGCCAAGCTATCTAAATAAGGATGGCTGGAACCTCAACGTTCCCGAGATTCCCGGCCAGCTGATAGCCGTTCCCGACCTCGGACTTCTCGGGCAATTTAACTTCGGAGCCTTCGATCGAATCGGAGCCCTTGCCGCGAGTATGCTCGTGTTCACTCTCGTCTTTACAAACTTCTTCGACGCGATGGGAACCCTCACCGGTCTCAGCAAAGCCGCCGGTCTCGCCGATGAGAAGGGCAATTTCCCCCGCCTCAAGTCTGCGCTGGTTGTTGAAGGTGTCGGGGCAGTTGCCGGTGGTGCAGCATCCGTTTCATCGAACACCATCTTTGTAGATTCCGCCGCCGGTGTCGGAGAGGGCGCTCGGACCGGCCTGGCAAGTGTCGTCACAGGCATCCTGTTCCTGGCCGCAATGTTTTTCACCCCACTCACCCTCGCCGTCCCGCTAGAGGCCGCGGCAGCCGCGCTCGTCATCGTCGGTGCGCTCATGGTGGTGCAGATCAGAGATATCGACTTTAGCGACTTCGCCATAGCGTTGCCCGCTTTTCTCACGATTATCGTGATGCCTCTGACCTACTCGATCGCAAACGGCATCGGGGTCGGATTTATCAGCTGGGTGCTCATCCACTCGCTATCGGGCCGCGCAAAAACCGTGAGCCCGTTGCTGTGGATTGTCGCGGCCGGGTTCCTCCTTTACTTTGCTCGCGGACCCATTGAGGCGCTTTTCTAAGACGGTACTTTCTCGCATACGCTCAATCTATGGGAAGGCAAAACTATGACCGCTGTCACTGCGTCGACTGCTCGTCGGTGGCCAAATAGACTAACGCTCGTGGTGAGCGTCATCGGTCTCCTCGTTGTGGCATGGGCTGTAGCAACAGGCTGGGACGGCATCGTGCACAGCCACCCCCTCTACCCGGTATTGCTGGGAGTCACCGCCGTTGGCTGTGTCCTCCTGGGTTGGCTCAATCTGCGTCGAGGGCCTCGTCGAGCTGGTGTGCTTCGCCTGGTCGGGCGTATCCTGCTCGTGGTCATGGGTATCGGCTGGATCGCGGCCATTGCGTGGTTGCGGCCTGCCGCCGCGGTTGAGCCTGCCCTCGCAGCGATGGTCTCAGACTCGCGGGTGACGGTCACGGAGAGTGCGACGGAGATTGTGTTTACCCCGCAGCAGAATAAGGCGAGCACGGGGGTGTTCTTTCAACCGGGCGCGCTTGTCGATGCCAGGGCCTACGCTGCGGTTCTACGACCACTCGCAGAAGCGGGTCAGACCGTCGTGATCCCCAAACAACCCGTTGGTATCGCGTTCCTTGCGCTCGGGGCCTTCGACGCTGCCAGGGCTGAGTTTTCCGATGTTGATGGCTGGATCCTTGGCGGTCATTCGCTGGGCGGAACCGTCGCCGCTATTCAGGCTTCAGCTGGCCAGTCGGAGAAGTCTGGCCCGGCCATTGGGTTGCTCTTCTTTGCGTCATACCCGGCGACCGATCTCAGTTCGACCCTCACCATCCCGGTCGAATCGATTTCGGGAACTCGTGATGGCCTCTCAACCCCCGCAAAGATCGAGGCGTCACGCGCCAATCTCCCCGCGGATGCCGTGTTCACCGTCGTCACGGGTGCGTCACACGCGCAATTTGGTGCGTACGGTCCCCAGGCAGGCGATAACACTCCTCAGATCAGTAACGACGATGCCAGGGAACAGATCATCGCGGCATCCCTTCGTTTTGTCGGCGAGATCTCTGGTAAGGCCGCCGCGGATAAATAGGAGATGCGCTCATGCGCTGGTCAGCGCAGGAAGTCCTGGTCAGGGCAGTGAGTCGGAGATTCGCTGTGAGCCCGCGAGCCGGGCGGCCAACGCCTCGACGATGAGGGTGAGCCCTAGCTCGAATGCGCGTTCGCTGCGATTATCGGGTGAGGAAGAGGTTGCGAGGAGTCTGCCGAGCGCCGAGTCGGGCGATGACGGATGCCAAGCCTCGGGAGGAGCCGAGAGATCGAGTCCTGCCCCGAGTGCGAAGGCGTCGAGCGCGGCGATAATCTCAAGAGCATCCTCTCCAGCGAATCCTGCGCGGGTGAGCGCTGCCGCGAGTTCCTCGTAGTAGGAGATGACCCGGGTATCGGTTGCCGTCTGCGAGACCAGCAGGGGCAAAACGTGCGGATGCGCGGCAAACATGGCACGCTGGCTGCGCACGACGTACCGGACTACGTCGTCCCAATTTTGGCCGGGAGGGACCGCGATGTGGAAGTCTTCTGCGAGTTTTCCCCTGATCAATTCGATGAGTTCGTCGCGCCCGGAGATGTGGTTATAGAGCGACGAGGGGTTGACCGACAAACGCTTTGCGAGCTGGTTGATGCCGAGGGGTTTGCCCTCGTCGAGCATCGTGATCGCTTCGCCGGTGATGCGCTCGACGGACAGTAGTGGAACTCTGGGCCGTGACATTCTGGACCTCCTAGCCTTCCACTCTATTGGGTGGGATGTCGTTGCTTGCGTTCTGGGCAAAGATTCCGACTAGTGTCGGGCTGGCTCACATGCAATAATAAACAAACGCCATTTGTTTGAGGTGGTCTCGGCCACAGGCATCCGCTCTCGGACACGTGCACACCTGAAATTCCTAAGAAGGGACACCATGACCTCAGCATTCACGCGCATCGAAGCGCTGACCCCGCCACCCTCCCTCGCCCGCGTGCACGAGGCGCGTAACGCGCCGGTCCGGGTGGCTCTCATTCAGCACGCCTGGCGGGAAAACACGAACGAGCTGGCAACGCATATCAGTGAAGGCATCGCCCAGGCGGCAGAGGCAGGAGCGCAGATCGTCTTTCTCCCCGAGCTCACCCTCTCACGCTACCCGGCAGATGCGCTACCTGAGGGAGCCGCCGATGCCATAGCCGAAGACCTCCTGGACGGGCCGACCTTTGCATTTGCCGCAGCAGCTGCGAGGGACAGCAACGTTTACGTGCACGCATCGCTCTACCAAAAGACGGGGGATGCCGATGGCCGCGGACTGAACACCGCCATCATCGTGTCCCCGGCCGGGGAACTCGTCGCGCAGACGCATAAGCTGCATATTCCCGTGACGGCCGGCTACTACGAGGACAAGTATTTTCGTGCGGGACCGGCCGACGGCTCCGGCTTCGGAGTGCAGGGCGATAACCCCTACCCCGTGTACGAGATCGACGGCCTCGAAGGAGCCCGCTTCGGGCTGCCAACATGCTGGGACGAGTGGTTCCCAGAAGTCGCCCGATCGTACTCGCTCGGCGGTGCCAACATCGTTGTCTATCCCACCGCTATAGGCTCAGAACCAGACCACCCAGACTTCGATACGAAGCCGCTTTGGCAGCAGGTCATCGTGGGCAACGGTATCGCGAACGCGCTGTTCATGATCGTCCCGAATCGCACGGGCGCAGAGAAAAGCCTCACAGGGGAGCCCAGCAATACCTTCTACGGGGGATCGTTCATCAGTGACCCCTACGGTCGTATCCTGGCCGAGGCACCTCGCGATGAGGAAGCCATCATCGTGGCGGATCTCGATCTCGAGCAGCGAAGCGATTGGCTAGACCTCTTCCCCTTCCTTGCCACCCGCCGGCCGGATACCTACGGAGCCCTTGGCAACCCGGTGATTACCTCGACTCGTAACGGTGCCGTATCATGAGCACACCCTTCCCCGCCTGGACGATGCCAATCGAGGGCGCACCTCACGAACGCACCTGGCTAGCCTGGCCAACCACCGGGTATACCCTTGGCGACACGGATGAAGAGGCCGAAGAAGCCCGGCAGACCTGGGCCGCGGTAGCCAACGCCGTGGCAGAGTTCGAGCCCGTCACTGTCATCGTTGATCCGCGCGACGTAGACATCGCGCCCCAGTATCTCGAACAGGGGATCTCCCTCAAGACCGCGGAACTCAACGATGCCTGGGTCCGGGATATGGGACCGACATTCGTTCTCGGCCAGCCCGATGCCGACGGCTTGCGTCGCCTCGGTGCCGTTGATTGGGTGTTCAACGGTTGGGGCGCGCAAGACTGGGCCGAGTGGGACAAAGACGAGAAGATCGGCGCGACCATCGCCGCTTGGGCAGGTGCCGACATCATCGATTCCGCCCTGGTCAACGAGGGTGGCGGGATCCACGTCGACGGCGATGGCACGGTGTTGGTGACTGAGACGGTGCAGCTCGACCCGGGCCGCAACCCGGGCAAGACAAAGGCAGATGTCGAGGCAGAGCTCTACCGCACGCTCGGCGTCTCAAAGGTGATCTGGCTTCCGCGCGGCCTCACCCGCGACTCAGAAACCTTCGGAACGAGAGGACACGTTGATATCGTGGCCACATTCGCACGGCCGGGCGTCGTTCTTGTCCACGAGCAGCAGAACCCCGATCATCCCGACTACGAAGTGAGCCGCCAGATCATCCAGGTGCTCGATGGAGAAACGGATGTCAACGGCCGCGAACTCCAAATCGTGCGCGTCCCCGCCCCGGCGACCCTCCGCGATAGCGAGGGCTTCGTCGATTTCAGCTACATCAACCACCTGGTGGTCAACGGCGGAGTGATCGCGTGCAGCTACGACGACCCTAACGATGATCGCGCCGCGGAGATTCTGGCCGAGGCTTACCCGGGGCGCCGCGTGGTATCCGTTGACGCCCGGCCGCTATTTGCCCGAGGCGGCGGGATTCACTGCATCACGCAACAGCAGCCGGCGGTGTAGCGGCCAGGCAAGCCAATCTCGGAATTAGTGGTCAAAGTTCCTGCGATTTTCATCGAAAACCACACGAACTTTGACCAGCTGATTGCGGGTTGACGAAAGGCCCCGCCCAACGAACGTTGGGCGGGGCCTTCTCTAGTGGCTGAGGAGGGCCGGGTGCGTGCTTAGAGCTTGGTCCACGCCTCGGTCAGGACTCCGCGGAGGATCTGCTCGATCTCTGCGAATTCCTTGGGCCCGATGGTCAGCGGCGGGGCCAGCTGTACGACGGGGTCTCCACGGTCATCGGCACGGCAGTAGAGGCCAGCGTCGTAGAGAGCTCCCGAGAGGAAGCCGCGGAGCAGTCGCTCTGCCTCGTCATCGTTGAAGGTCTCCTTTGTGACCTTATCCTTGACGAGCTCGATTCCGAAGAAGTATCCGTCGCCGCGAACGTCGCCCACGATGGGGAGGTCGTTGAGCTTCTCGAGCTCAGCGCGGAACAGGGGAGAGTTCTCCTTGACGTGGTCGGTGAGCTTTTCCTCCTCGAAGATGTCGAGGTTTTCCATTGCCACAGCGGTCGAGACCGGGTGCCCACCAAACGTGTAACCGTGGTAGAACGTGGTCTCGCCCTTCGAGAAGGGCTCGTAGATGCGGTCTGAGATGATGGTCGCACCGAGGGGCGAGTATCCGCTCGTGATTCCCTTTGCGCAGGTGATCATGTCGGGAACGTAGCCGTACGCGTTGCAGGCAAAGATCTCGCCAACACGGCCGAATGCACAGATAACCTCGTCGCTCACGAGGAGCACATCGTACTGGTCGCAGATCTCGCGCACGCGCTGGAAGTATCCGGGGGGAGGAGGGAAGCAGCCACCCGAGTTCTGAACGGGCTCAAGGAAGACGGCGGCAACCGTATCCGGCCCTTCAGCGAGGATCTGTTCCTCGATACGGTTTGCTGCCCACTGGCCGAAGTCTTCCAGGTTGTCGCCGTGCTCGGGAGCGCGGTAGAAGTTGGTGTTAGGAACGCGGAAACCACCGGGGGTTACGGGTTCGAACATCTCCTTGATAGCGGGGATACCCGTGATTGCGAGTGCGCCCTGGGGGGTGCCGTGGTAGGCAACCTGGCGAGAGATAACCTTGTGCTTGCCTGGCTTGCCCATGAGCTTCCAGTAGTACTTGGCCAGCTTGAAGGCGGTCTCGACGGCCTCTCCACCACCGGTGGAGTAGAACACCTTGTTGAGGTCGCCGGGCGCGTAGTCTGCGAGGCGGTCTGCCAGCTCGATAGCGGAAGGATGCGCGTAGGACCACAGCGGCATGAATGCGAGCTGCTCTGCCTGAGCCGCTGCGGCCTGGGCGAGGCGCTTGCGTCCGTGTCCTGCGTTGACAACGAACAGTCCCGAGAGGCCGTCGAAGTACTTCTGGCCCTTGTTATCCCAGATGTGGTGACCGTCACCCTTAACGATGACGGGAACGCCGTTTTCGTTAGCGGATGATTGACGGGTGAAGTGCATCCAGAGATGGTCCTTCGCCTTTTTTTGCAGCGATTCGTTATCGCTGGGCTGAAGCGGATTGTATGACATATTTATCGAGTTCCCCAGTTGTAGAGTTGTTTTCTGAGTTCAAGAAAGACAAAGGTTTCGGTGGATGCGACTCCCGGCAGAAGCCGGATCTCACTGTTCAATAGATCAATAAGATGCGAGTCGCTCTCGCAGACAACCTCGATCATGATGTCGAAGGATCCGGCCGTGAGGACCAGATAATCGACTGAGGGTATCTTTGCGAGACGGTCGGCGACCTCGCGGGTGTCGCCTGCGACGCGGATGCCGATCATTGCTTGGCGATGGAACCCCAATTGCATGGGGTCTGTCACGGCAACGATTTGCATCACTCCGGCATCGGTAAGTTTCTGGACTCGCTGCCGCACTGCGGCTTCGCTCAGACCTACTGCTTTGCCAATCTCTGCGTATGAGCGCCGACCGTCTACCTGAAGCTGCTCGACGATAGCCTTGGAGGTTTCATCAAGGGTCGACGGTTTTGTCTTCGGGCTCATAATGCGATTCTCGCACTGAAATTGCCTTTTCGCAAAGGAATCGGTTGAATTTGCCTCGATCGCATGCTGATTTCCTCAGAGGACTGTGGATAAAAACCCAATTACTGCCTAGGATTGGGTCATGACTCAACGCATACTTCAGAATTTTATCAATGGTGAATTTGTTTCGTCGAGTGCGAACGAAACATTCGAGGTGATCGATCCGTCAACGGAAGACGTGATCGCACTCTCGCCCGTCTCCAACGCCGAAGACGTGGACTCAGCTTTCCGGGCAGCGGACGCGGCCTTCGACACGTGGGGTGAGACGACCCCCTCGGCTCGCCAACTCGCGCTGTTCCGGATCGCCGACGCCATGGAGGCTCGGATCGAGGAGTTCGCAGACGCAGAGTCGCTGGATACGGGTAAGCCACGAGCATCCATCATCGAAGATGAGATCAACGCTTCCATCGATCAGATCCGGTTCTTCGCTGGGGCCGCCCGCATCCTCGAAGGGCGCGCAACGGGTGAATACCTTGAGGACCACACATCCAGCATCCGCCGCGAACCCATCGGGGTGGTCGCGCAGGTCACCCCGTGGAACTACCCGCTGAACATGGCCGTGTGGAAGTTCGCGCCCGCGCTCGCCGCCGGTAACACCACCGTTCTGAAACCGTCGGATACGACGCCGCTGTCAACCCTGCTGCTCGCGGAGGTCGCGTCCGAGTTCCTACCCGCCGGCGTGCTCAACGTCGTGCTGGGCGACCGCACCACCGGAAACGCGATGGTTGAGCACAAAATTCCGCAGCTCGTGTCAATCACCGGTTCCGTCCGCGCCGGTATCGAGGTAGCCAAGACCGGTTCCGAGGACCTCAAGCGCCTGCACCTCGAACTGGGTGGCAAAGCCCCCGTCATCGTTTTCCCGGACGCCGACCTTGAGCAGGCCGTCGAGGGCATCACCGCCGCCGGTTTCTTCAACGCGGGGCAGGATTGCACCGCGGCGACACGCCTGCTGGTGCACGAGTCGATCCACGACGAATTCGTGGCCAAGCTCGTTGCCTACGCAGCGGCAAACGCCAAGACGGGCGCACCGCACGAAGAGGGAGTGCTCTACGGGCCGCTCAACAACATCAACCAATTCGAGCGGGTGAGCGGGATCGTTGAGGCCCTGCCCTCGCACGCCACGGTCGAGCTGGGCGGCAAGCGCCAAGGCACAAAAGGCTACTTCTACGAAGCCACCATCATCTCGGGTCTTCACCAGACGGATGCCGTGGTCCAGAACGAAATTTTCGGACCCGTCATCACCGTGCAATCGTTTACCGACGAGGCCCAGGCGCTGCAATTTGCGAACGACGTTGACTACGGGCTGGCCTCGTCCGTCTGGACAAAGGACCACAGCAGGGCCCAGCGTTTTGCCAAGCGCCTCGACTTCGGAGCCGTGTGGATCAACACCCACATCCCGATTACGGCCGAGATGCCGCACGGCGGGTTCAAGCACTCGGGCTACGGCAAGGACCTCTCGATGTACGGATTCGAGGATTACACCCGGATCAAGCATGTCATGAGCTACATCGGCGGGTAAGCTAGACGGATCATGCTAGATTTTGATCTTTCCGCGCAAATCGCCTCGCTGCGATCCACCTTCGCCGACATTACGGCAGTGATCGGCGTCGACCGGCTGGTGGAGGAGATCGCATCTCTCGAGGCGCAGGCCTCGGTTCCCGATCTCTGGGACGATACCGATCGCGCGCAGAAAATCACGAGTGACCTGAGTCATCGGCAGACGGAACTCAAACGCATCCGCTCCGTTGAGGGTCGACTAGACGATCTCGAGGTCCTCGTCGAACTCGCGAACGACGAGGCAGACGAGGGCTCCGCCGACGAGGCGCGGGCCGAGCTGCAGGACATCGAGAGGGTCATCGGTGACCTCGAGGTTCAGACCCTGCTCAGCGGTGAATATGACCCGAGCGCCGCCGTCGTCACTATCCGTTCGGGAGCTGGAGGCGTCGACGCTGCCGACTTCGCGGAGATGCTGCTGCGCATGTACCTGCGCTGGTCAGAGCAGCACGGCTATTCCGTGCGGGTGCTCGACACCAGCTACGCGGAAGAGGCCGGAATCAAGTCGGCCACGTTCGAGGTCGACACGCCCTACGCCTTCGGAAAGCTCTCGGTTGAGGCCGGTACCCACCGGCTCGTGCGGATGAGCCCGTTCAACTCGGCAGGCAAGCGCCAGACCAGCTTCGCCGCGGTCGAGGTTGTTCCCCTGATCGAACAGGCCCAAAGCATTGAGATCCCCGAGAACGATATGCGCGTGGACGTGTTCCGATCGAGCGGCCCCGGAGGACAATCCGTGAACACGACGGACTCCGCCGTGCGGATCACGCACTTACCCACCGGCATCGTCGTAAGCTGCCAGAACGAAAAAAGCCAGATCCAGAACCGTGCCGCGGCCTTGCGCGTACTTCAATCACGACTTCTCTTGCAGATGCGCGAAGAAGAGAACGCGAAGAAGAAAGAGCTCGCTGGAAATATCACCGCCAGCTGGGGCGACCAGATGCGCAGCTACGTGCTCGCACCGTACCAAATGGTGAAGGACCTCCGTACCGAATACGAGGTCAATAACCCTCAGTCGGTATTCGATGGTGACCTGGACGACTTCATTCAGGCGGGCATCCGTTGGCGATCGATGAAGGCCGCAAACCTCTAGCTTGTAACCGCCCTGCGTGCCCATTCGCGTTCAGGCCTCAGAGACTGAGACAATCTAAGAGACTGAGACAATAAAGCAGCTGTGAGGCACACCCTCCCGCGGGCAACGCGCGTGAATTAGGAGCAATAGTGAAATACATCTCGACACGAGGCGGCATGACTGCTGCGCCATATAGCGCGATCCTTCTTGAAGGACTCGCAACCGACGGCGGCCTGGTCATTCCAGAGACGGTGCCCCGGGTGACGGCCGGGCAGATCGAATCCTGGCGTGGGCTCAGTTATCCGGAGCTTGCTGCCACGATCCTGAGCCTCTACGCCACTGATATTCCGGGTGAAGATCTCGTCGCTATGTGCCATGCGGCATATAGCAGCGACAAGTTTGTGAGCGAGCAGATTGTGCCGCTCACCCCGCTCGATGACGCCGTCACACTCGTGGGGCTCTCAGAGGGGCCGACGCTCGCATTCAAGGATATGGCGATGCAGTTCTTGGGGCAGGCGCTTGAATATGTGCTTGCGCGCAGCGACCGCTCACTGAACATCATCGGCGCGACCTCGGGTGATACCGGATCGGCCGCCGAGTATGCGCTTCGTGGTAAGGACGGCATTTCCGTGTTCATGCTCTCGCCGCAGGGTCGTATGAGTGATTTCCAACGTGCTCAGATGTATTCGCTCACCGATGCCAACATTCACAACATCGCGGTCGAGGGAGTCTTCGATGACTGCCAGAACCTGGTGAAGCAGATCTCCGGCGATCTGACGTTCAAGCGTGAGCATCACCTCGGCACCGTCAATTCCATTAACCTTGGCCGCATTAGCGCGCAGATGGTCTACTATTTCTGGGCGTGGCTTCGGGCGACTGACCAGGTGGCGGTCGGCGACCGGGCAACCTTTGAGGTGTCGTTCACGGTGCCCTCTGGCAACTTCGGCAATATCCTATCGGGGCACATCGCGAAGACGATGGGGCTGCCGATCCGCCGCCTCGTACTCGCCGCGAACGAGAACAATGTGCTCGATGAGTTCTTCCATACGGGCATTTACGCCCCGCGAGGCTCCTCTGAGACCTTCGCGACGTCGAGCCCCTCAATGGACATCTCGAAGGCGTCGAACCTTGAGCGCTTCATTTTTGACGTGTTAGATCGTGACCCCGCCCGCCTAGCAGCTGCGTGGAATGAGCTGGAAGAGACGGGGCAGATCGATCTCACCGCGGAGTTGCCACGATTTGTCGCGGAGTTCGGGGTCGAAAGCGGCACGAGCACGCATACCGATCGGGTCGCGACGATCCGTTCGGTCTACGAGCAGAGCGGCATCCTGATCGACCCGCACACGGCCGACGGGGTCAAGGTCGCGCGCGAGCACATTGAACCCGGTGTTCCGATGTTGGTGCTGGAGACGGCGAAGCCCGCGAAGTTCCCTGAGATCGTGTTCGAGGCAACGGGGGAGTGGATCGGAATGCCCGAGCATCTCGCTGGTCTCTTGGACCTGCCGCAGTATGTCACCGAAATAGTCGACGACGAGAAGGTGCTTCGCGCGTTCATCGCTGAGAGAGCGGTGTAGTTATGATATTCAGGTTCGGGAGGTTTCGGAAACCTGCGAGGTCTGAGCCACCCGCGGCGCCAGTCAAACCAGCGGTGCTTGATCACCCGGCGCAGTCGGAGCACGAGGGAACACGCAAGCTCTGGAGCGACAGCTTTGGCCAGCTTGCAACCCGCTCGCTTCAGATTATCATCGTGCTGATCTTGAGCGCGGGCGTCATCTGGGGCATACAGGCTCTTGCGACGGTGGCGATCCCGATCATCTTGGCGGTCATCTTTGCGAGCACCTTTGCGCCGGCGATGCGGATGCTTCGCGTGCGAAACGTGCCAGCTGCACTCGCGACGGTGATGGTGCTGCTCGGGATCGTGGCGATACTCACGGCTATCGGCTGGCTAATTGTGTGGGCGGTGCAAGACCAATGGGGCGACCTCGCCACGCAAGCGCAGGACGGATTCGTGCAAGTGCTGGTATGGGTGAAGAGCCTGCCGTTTGCGCCGAGTAATGTGCAGATCGCGGAGTGGCAAAAGAGCCTGGTGGACTTCCTGACGAGCTCGCAGTTTGGATCTGGGGCGCTCGCTGGGGTGGGTGCGTTGACGAACTTCGTGACCGGTCTCGTGCTCATGGTGGTGGTGCTGTTCTTTTTCCTCAAAGACGGACCGAAGATCTGGGGTTTTCTGCTGCGGCCGTTCAGCGGCGAGCACTTGGCGCGGGCCCGTCGCGTCGGAGACAAGACGGTGACGACGCTTGGCTCCTATGTTCGCGGTACTGCTGCTGTGGCCGCCGTTGACGCATTCGGCATCGGGATCGGCCTCGTGATTTTGCAGGTTCCGCTTGCCTTGCCGCTTGCAGCTCTCGTGTTCTTGCTCGCGTTTATTCCTATCGTCGGCGCAACGGTTGCCGGTATTCTTGCGGCGCTCGTCGCGCTGGTGGCACACGGGCCCGTGAGCGCAGCGCTCGTAATCGGTGTGGTGGTGCTCGTGAACCAGCTAGAGGGCAACTTCCTTCAGCCGGTGCTTATGGGACGCACGCTGAAATTGCACGCACTCGTAATCCTTCTAGCGCTGACCATCGGCACGGTTCTCGGCGGTATCTTGGGGGCAGTGCTCGCTGTGCCAATAGCTGCCGTTGCGTGGGGCATCATTCAGGTGTGGGACGGCCCGAACCTGCCCGCGCATTGGGCGCGCGCCGAGAGATAGCAGTGGCAGGGCCAGATTGGGTTCATCACGGTAGCGTTGAACTCAACACGTTTCTAGCCTCCCAGGTGTCTTTGCTCTGGCGATCGATGAAGGCCGCAAACCTCTAGCTTTCCTGTGGATTACGCTCGACTCCGCGAGTCGGCTCACCAATGACGGATGCGGTGCTTAGGCTCGTCTCGACATGATTTGGTTTGATAACGTCTCCAAGAAATATCCCGGCACCGCGAAACCGGCTCTCTCAGACATAAATATCCGCGTAAAACGTGGGGAATTTGTGTTCTTGGTGGGGGCCTCCGGGTCGGGTAAATCCAGCTGCCTGCAGCTCATCCTGCGAGAGGAGAGAGTCACAAGCGGCACTATCAACGTGCTTGGGCAAGACCTGAGCTCAATCTCCAATCGCAAAGTTCCCTACTTCCGCCGAAACCTTGGCGTGGTCTTTCAAGACTTCCGGCTGTTGAACAACAAGACGGTTTACGACAACGTTGCGTTCAGTCTGCAGGTGATCGGAAAGTCGCGCGGGTTCATCCAGGAAGCCGTGACCGACACCCTTGAACTGGTCGGCTTGAGCAACAAGGCGAAGCGGATGCCTCACGAACTCTCGGGTGGTGAGCAGCAACGCGTTGCCATCGCACGCGCGATCGTCAATAAACCGGCGATCCTTCTTGCTGACGAGCCGACGGGTAACCTTGACCCCAACACGAGCTCTGGCATCATGCAGCTTCTCCAACGGATTAACGCTGGCGGCACCACCGTTGTAATGGCAACTCACGAGGCTGGCTTTGTAAACGAGATGCAGCAGCGCGTCGTAGAGCTCTCCGAGGGGCAGCTGGTGCGCGATGAGCTCCAGGGCGGCTATGGGGTGACAGCAGCGCTCAAGGTCGTTGCCCATGCGGCTCCCGCAGCTCAGCCAACATCAACAGTTCATGCGGCTCCAGCGGCCCATGCGGCTCCGACAGCTAAAACGCCTTCTGCAGCCCAGTCAACCGCTTCAGCGCCAATCTTGCCAGAGCCGACCGACCTGCCATCTGCCGGCGGGGTAACGGAGACAGAGCAGCCGCGCGCTAAAGAACAGGCCGGCGCAGATATGGGTGTGCTCGCAGACACGGCTGCCCTCGCCGAGCGGCTGAGGCTTGACGCCGATCCGGACGCAGATGGACAGCAGGATGTGGGGCCGGTTCGATGAGATATGCACTCGTACTTAAAGAGGTAGGTCAGGGCCTTCGCCGTAACCTGTCAATGGTGATCTCTGTCATCTTGGTGACATTTGTATCCCTCACGTTTGTTGGTTCTGCAATCGTCATGCAGATGCAAATCACTGAGATGAAAAGCTTCTGGTATGACAGGGCGCAGGTTGCCGTATATATGTGTACGGAAATCTACAGCTCTGAAACCTGTGACGGAACGAACGCCAGCCCTGAGCAGGTGCAATCGGTCAAGGACATTCTTGACTCCGACGCACTGGAATCGTTCATCGACAGTTACGAATTCCTTGACCAGGAGGCAGCGTTTAAGGCTTTCTCCGAGGAATTCGAGGGTAACCCTATTGTGGATATCTCCTCTCCCTCGGATATGAACGAGACCTTCTGGATCAAGCTGAAGGATCCGTCGCAATCCGCGGTGATCAGCGAGACCCTGTCGAATGTCCCCGGAGTTCAGAGCGTTTCCGATCAGCGAAGCCTGCTCGATCGTATCTTCAACGTGCTAAACGCAGCGAGTTATACTGCATTGTCAATCGCTGGATTGATGCTCATCGCGGCAGTCCTGCTGATCTCGACGACCATCCGCCTGTCGGCTTTCTCGCGGCGAAGGGAAATCGGAATCATGCGCCTGGTCGGTGCATCCAACCGATTTATCCAAACTCCGTTCATCGTTGAGGGAATCATCTCTGCCCTGATCGGTGCGATCCTGGCGAGCGTTGCGACCGTGAGCATCGTGAAATTTTTCGTGCGGGGTGTGCTGGTGCAGACGCTTCCCAACTTCTCATATATTACGACGGCCCAGTCGCTGATTATCCCGCCGATTCTCTTGGGGCTTGGAGTGTTGCTCGCTGGGTTGGCTGCTAAGGTCGCGATTACTCGTTACCTCAGGGTCTAGCCGTCACAGGCGAACGAATTGCTCTGCCCCCGGAACGTGACTGGCGTGCCGGGGGCAGAGCTGTTATCCTGGTAAGCTGCCCAGATGCCGGGTGACACCAGCTTTCACATGACAATTACCCACACCTCAGGAGAAAACGATGCCAAAGGAACGCGGCGAGAAAGTCGTAGCGACCAACCGCAAGGCACGACACGACTATTTGGTTGAGGACACGTACGAGGCGGGTATGGTGCTCCGGGGAACCGAGGTTAAATCGTTGAGACAGGGACGGGCATCACTTGTCGACGGTTATGCCTTCATCGAGAACGGCGAGGTATGGCTGGATAATGTTCACATCCCCGAATATTTCAACGGCACCTGGACGAATCACGCGACGCGTCGCAAACGTAAGCTCCTTCTGCACAAACAGGAAATAACTAAGCTCTGGCATAAGACTCGCGAGGGCGGATACACCCTGATTCCGCTTAAGCTCTACTTCAACGACGGAAAAGCCAAGGTCGAGCTAGCCGTTGCAAAGGGTAAGAAAGAGTACGACAAGCGTCATGCCCTCAGGGAGCGCCAGGATAAGCGTGAGGCTCAGCGTGCGATATCCACCAGGAGCAAGCTGGGAGACTAACCTCGGCCAGTATCGTAGTCCTGCGGGCTACTTTCCGTGCTTACGGGCCCGGTTTCGTGAGAACACCATGCCGACGGCTGTCCCAATGAGGAAAATTACCAGGAGCAGAACCCACATCGGCATGCTCATGGTGGCCCAGAGCAATGTGACGTTGACAGAGGTAACAACTGCTATGTTCTGGATCAAGATGACCGTGAATAGAAGAGTTATTACGACACCTAGCCAGCGCTGTGCAAGCCAGCTGAGGAACCCGTTGGTGTGAGGGGCGGTTGCGACGCTCATGATATCCTCCTCGATGTGAGCCAAAACTTTGGCTTATGCCCTCATCGTAGTCCTGCGTAAGACGGAATAAAACTAAATTTTTTTGCTAGCCTCGTGCACTATCTTTACTAGGATCTGATCTTATGACCGGAAATATTGCTGTTGTCGGAGATGCCCTGATCGACGAACTCCGCGAGCCTCATCGATCGACGGATGCCGTGGGCGGCGCGGCCCTGAACGTTGCGGTTGGGCTATCCCGGTTGGGGATTGCCCCTACCCTTGTTGCGATGCTCGGCGACGATCCCGACGGCTCGTCGATTCGACGGTACCTGGAGGAGCACGGCGTGCGACTAGCGGCCACCCCGTCGCCGCTGGGAACCTCTCGTGCGGTTTCTGTGCGGGTGGCGGGCGAGCCGAGTTACGAGTTTAATGAGGCCGCGCACAACCGGAGGATAGATTTTTCGTCGGAGGTCAGGGCGGCCCTCGGAGGCGCGGACCTGGTTGGCGTTAGCTGTTTTCCTCTTGACGACGATGAACAGGTCGAGGGGCTAGAAAGATGCCTCGCCGGTTCAGCAGCGCTTCTTGCGATCGACCCAAACCCGCGCGCTGGGATGATGCGGGACACCCGGCGGTTTGTGAGCAATATGGAGCGGCTGGCGTCTCAGGCCTCCCTTGTTAAGATCGGAGACGACGATGCCGAGCTACTTTACGGGCGGGGTCTTGCCTGGGCGATGGATCGGATGCTCGAATTGGGTGCCCGGGTTGTGCTCGGCACGGCCGGGGCCGAGGGCGCTATCGTTATGACGCACGATGGGGTGCGGGTCGAGCATCCGATTATTGAGCTTGCCGGACCGGTGATAGACACCATGGGGGCCGGTGATGCGACCTTTGCTGTGGTGCTCGCCGAGATGTCTCGCCACCGGCCACGGGGCGAGGGAGATTGGACGGCCGTGCTGCGCAGGGCGATGGGTATTGCGGCGGCAACCGTACGCGAAAACGGGGCCCTCCTCAGAGAGCCCCGTTCGTAACGATAAGCGTGTGATGCCGCCGATAGTAACAGTTACCAGGCGACGGCGAGAATGATGTTGAGGATCGTAAGGCCACCAATCGCGCCGACGATGCCGGAAGAGACCACGTCCTTCTTCCGGTTGAGGATGACGAGAAGGGTGATGACGATCAAGACGGCAAGCTTGACGCCGATCTTGGCGTAGTTAAGCGTGCCATCGCCCATCTCCGCAACGCCGACGAGAAGAACACCGGTCACCAGCATGGTCAGGGCGCCGTGGAACATGGCGGGGCTGACAAGCGCTGTTCCCGGCTTCAGCTGCTTCATCTGCGTGAGGAATCCCCCGAGGAGTGAACCGATGCCGATGAAATGCAGAATGACAAGAATGATGCGCAGGATATCCATACCTCTCAGCGTACGCATTTCTGTCGGTGCTCGCTACTTAGGCGAGCCTGCAAGTCGCGACACTAGTGTGGTGGGCACCGGGGTAATTTACTTGAACGTTCAGTAATCTCAGAGAATGCTCTGCCTACAATGAATGTCGATGACGGTGCCCGCGATCGTGTGCCGAAAATAGAGTCTTTCAAGAGGATAGAGAAAATGAACCCGCGAAAAAGCATCCAGAAAATTGCAGCCACCCGTGCCGCATGCGCCTTTGTGCTCGGGGGAACCCTTGCTCTTGTCGGGTGCTCAGTTCCTGGCCCCCTTGAGGCGCCTTCGGTTACTTCGTCACCCTCAAGCAATTCGACGCCGTCAGCCGAAACGGCGTCTCCTGCGGAGCCATCCGCCCCGCCGGCACCGCAAGTTCGAGCTGACCTTGTCGGTCTGTCGCAGGCGGAGCTTGACGCGCGCATCATCGCGGCAGCCTGGGCGAACAATGTTCCCGAAGCCGAACAGCTCATCCTCGCCGGCGCGGATGTAAACGCCAAGGACGAAACCGTTCAAAGCGCATACCTGATATCGACGAGCGAGGGATACCTTGAACTGCTTAATCTCACGCTCGCCCACGGCGCCGATGTTGCTAGTCTCGACTCCTTCAACGGCACCGGTTTGATTCGAGCGGGGGAGAGGGGCCACGCTGATATCGTTGGGCGTCTTGTGCAAGCCGGAATTTCCCTCGATCACGTTAATAATCCGGGGTGGGTAGCGCTGCACGAGGCTCTGCTTTTCGCCAAACCAGCGCAGGTCGAAGACTACAAGGATACCGTGCGCGTGCTCGTCGCGGCAGGGGCGAACCTCCAGATTCCCACGGTTGGAACGGGGGAGACCCCCGTTCAGATCGCGCAGCGGCAGGGGTTGCAACCGCAGCGAAATTTGATGAATGCTGCCATAACATCCCCCATCGATCCCGCCCAGGCGCAAGCGGAGCTCTTCCGTGCCGCTACCATCGGGGATCCTGACCGGGTCGCGCTGGCCATTCGGGCCGGTGCCTCGATCGCGCAAACGGATGCTCAGGGTAGCACTCCGAGGAGTCTTGCGGCGGCCGGTGACCATAACGTCACGCTGCGGCTGCTCAGCAATCTCGGTGGTTAGAAGCGTGTGATGCGCCCCGCTCGTCCCGAATTCTGGTCGGGTAAACGAGCGGGGCGGCTCTCAAGAGCAACCCAGTGGAGCTGCCGGGAATTGAACCCGGGTCCGCTGCTGTGATTCTGTGCCTTCTACGGGTGTATCTTGTGAAGGCGTTCTACTCGGCCCCAACCTTTGTCGCAAGCACCTAGGTTGACGGGCCCAGCCTCAGTGAAAGTCCCGGCAAGTCCTGAGACTCGGCTTACCAGCAAGCTTCCTAATCGACGCCAGAGCACGGGGCGGAAGCAAACCCGGTCTGACGGACTTTCTACTCTGGCTTAAGCAGCGAGAGCGAAGTCGGTGCGCTTTTGTTCGGCACCTATAGTTTGCACAGATCGTTAACGAGATAACTGTGCGTCCTCGACCCGCTTCTCACAGTTTCGCAGGCAACGTCGAAACCGATCAGCCCCTTGTGTGGACGCCTTGTGTGGCACCCGGATTGTGGGTCATTCATCACACGCTCTTGAGTTATTAAACATCTTGCACCCATCGACCGGAGTCTTTCGAGTGCAGCTATCGATAATACCTCGGAACTTACCCAAGATCAAGCAAAATGCCAGATTTGTAGCATTCGACCTCCGAATTAGGATGCAAAATATTTGGGGTGGTCGTAGTTGCCCAAGCGGTTCTATGCTTAGAGCATGAGTCATCCACGTAGGCGAAACAAACCGGGTGAATCTGCCCGTCCCGAGAACGCAAAACGCGTGCTCGTTACCGGCGCGACCGGATACATTGGGGGTCGGCTTGTTCCTATCCTCCTCGAGAGCGGCTACGCGGTCCGTGTGCTTGCTCGCAACCCCGACAAACTCCGCGACGTTCCCTGGCTTGACCGTGTTGAACTCGTCGTGGGAGATCTGCTGTACGCGGAGACCCTCGCGGAAGCGTGCGAGGATATCGACGCGATTTATTACCTCGTACACTCCATGGGCACGACCGGGCATACCCGCGATTTTGATTCGCTTGAGCGGGCTGCCGTGCGCAACCTGATCGGGGCGGCGGAACGGGCATCCGTGAATCGATTGATCTACCTGGGCGGGCTTCACCCGGAGGGCGGAAAACTGTCGCGGCACCTTGCATCGAGAACAGACGTGGGGGATGCCCTGCTCGCCTCCCGTATCCCCGCCCTGGTCTATCAGGCCGGGGTCGTGATCGGGTCGGGTTCGGCGTCGTTCGAAATGATCCGTCATCTCACCGAGGTGCTGCCGTGGATGCCAGCGCCCAAATGGGTGAACAACAAGATTCAACCGATCGCGGTTCGCGACGTGCTTTATTATCTCGTAGGGGCGTTAGAGGTCCCCGGCGAGGTGAACCGGGCGGTGGATATCGGCGGCCCCGACGTTCTGACCTACGGTCAAATGATGAACGGATACGCGGCGGAGGCCGGTCTCCCTCGTCGGCGAATCACCGCGTTGCCGGTACTGACGCCGAGGCTCGCATCCCACTGGGTTAATCTGGTGACGCCAATTCCCCGCAGTTTGGCTATGCCGCTTGTCGAATCTCTGCAAAACGATTGCGTGATGAGTAACCACGATATTGACTCCCTTGTGCCGCCGCCGGCGGAGGGCCTCACCGGTTATCGTCGTGCCGTGCGGCTTGCCCTCGACAAGCTGCGCAACGGAACGGTGGAGACCAGCTGGCAGGACTCTTCTGTGCGTGACGCCCCGAGCGATCCGATCCCGAGCGATCCGGAGTGGGCCGGGTATCGCGTCTACACGGATAGTCGCGAACGATTGACCTCAGCCGGTCGAGAGGACCTCTGGGCAATCATCGAGGGAATCGGCGGTAAGCGGGGCTGGTATTCAATGTCCCTTGCCTGGACGCTCCGCGGCGTAATGGACAAGGCCGTCGGCGGAGTCGGTCTCCGTCGCGGGCGCAGGAATCCCGACACTCTCAATATGGGGGATGCTCTGGATTTTTGGCGTGTAGAGCAGGTCGATCACGGCAAATTATTGCGGTTACGAGCCGAGATGAAGGTTCCGGGAACTGCCTGGCTCGAGATGAGTGTGGTGTCGGTCGGCGGAGCGATGAAGTATGTGCAGAGGGCCGTGTTCTTTCCTCGTGGGTTGTGGGGTCGGCTGTATTGGTATTCGGTTCTTCCGTTTCACGGCATCATATTTTCCAGTATGGTAAAGCGGATCACGCACGCCGCTGAGGTTCGTTCCGAGTTTCGTACTGAGTTTCGTTCCGAGTTTCGTGCCGGGAGCTAAGCGAGCGGCTGTGCTGATTTTTCACTGAATACCCCGGACAATTCGACGCGGCAAGTAAGTGGCGTAACATTGGCGGTATGAGTGATCCAAAATGGCTAAATCCAAGCGAACGTGATCTGTGGCTTAAGCTCAACGCTCTGGCGACGCTTATGCCGAATGCGGTCGAGGCCCAGCTCAAGCGGGACGCGGGAGTGAACCTCTTCGAGTACCACGTGCTTGCAATGCTGTCGGAAGCTCCCGGACATACACTGCTGATGAGCAATCTCGCGTTCAGGACCAACTCGTCATTGTCTCGGCTCTCTCACGTTGTTGCGCGCCTGGAAAAACTTGGCTGGATAACTCGTTCAGCATGTGCGACCGATGGTCGGGCTACTAATGCCGAGCTCACGGCGGAGGGCTTTGCCAAGATTGAGCAGGCTGCCCCCGGTCATGTCGAATCAGTGCGGCGGATAGTCTTTGACGCGCTTACGGAAGCTCAGGTGGCTCAGCTGAGCGAGCTTCTTACTCCGGTGCTCGCATCGATCGATCCGGACAGGCGGGCGGAGATCCATCGGATCGCCGACGCGCGATAAGCGCGGTTATCGCGGTTAGCGTGAGAGAATCGCCAACGCTTCCTCGTGTAATAAGCCGTTCGTGGCCAGGGAGTTGCCGTTCCAAGCTCCCGGGGTTCCGTCGATTCCGCTGAATCTTCCCCCGGCTTCTTCGACAATAGTAATCACCGCCGAGAGGTCGTAGGGCTTCACATCAAACTCTCCCGCAACGTCTATGAGTCCCTCGGCGAGCAGCATATAGGACCACGAATCACCAAACGCCCGATCTCTCCAGACGCTTCGGGTGAGGGTGACGAGCTCATCTAAGTACCCGGCCTGGTCCCACTGCATGATGCTTTGGAAGCTGAGCCAGGCATCCTCAAGCTTTTCGACCTGCGATGTTTTTAGGGGGGTGGCTGGTTCCTCGTTGACGCTTTTCCATGCTCCGCCGCCGCGAGTAGCCCACCAGCGGGTGTTCGTGGCGGGGGAAGAGACAACCCCGATTTGGGGAACCCCGTTGATCTCGAGCGATATGAGGGTGGCCCAGCCGGGGACTCCCCGCATGAAGTTTGCGGTGCCATCGATGGGGTCAATGATCCACTGGCGCTGTGCCGTCGAATCTCCTCCTTCGCTCGTGCCGTATTCTTCTCCCAGAACTCCGTCTGCCGGGCGCTTTTCTTGTAGGGTGGCCCTGATCGCGCGTTCGACGGATTGGTCCGCGTCGGTTACGTTGGTGCGGTCTGGTTTCGTCGACACGACCAAGTTGTCCGCACGGAAGCGGTCCAGCGAAATGCCGTCTGCGATTTTTGCGAGGGACAGGGCAAGCGTGAGATCGTCGGAGAGGCTGTTGAGTGATGGTGGTGTGTTCACTGTTATAGCCTACTTGACCGGAGGGTTGGGGTCTTGTGAAGAAATAATCCGTGCTTTTTCGTCCGATCCGATATAGAGTTTAGCCATGACGAACTTTTCGATTACGCGAACCGTAGGCTCTTCTCGCGTTGCTCGTAACTCGAGTGAAGGGTCGCGTGTTATTGGGTTCCTTCGGGTGTTCATTGGTGTCTCAGTCGGGCTGGTTGCCGTCATGAGTGCAGTTGCCGGGGTATCAACTCTGTAGAAGGCAGCCGAACGAGGGGCAAACTTTACGCTCGTTTTGCGCTCGGCTGATATTCGTAGTAATGTCTTATCTGTTGTCCAAAAGATGACATCGCACCTCTAGCTCAATCGGCAGAGCAACTGACTCTTAATCAGTGGGTTCCGGGTTCAAGTCCCGGGGGGTGCACTCGAAGCCTCTTACCTCTCGCCAGGTAGGGGGTTTTCGTCTTTGGTGCCCAAAATGAAAACGCCACTAGCATTTGGGGGCTTGAAAGTAATACCCTGAGGCATGGATGTCTTTTTGCACACCGTAGCAACTGCGGTGCCCCCTCATATTCTTGTTCAAACTCAGGCACGGGACGTATTCGGTAGCCAGCCCCATCTCACCAGGCTGGGGCAGCGACTCGTGCACGCGTCCTTCGACGCCTCGGCTATTGAAACGCGTCGCAGCGTGGTCGAAGACTTCGATCTGGATGCCACCGTCGAGACACCCACTTTCTTCGATCAGGAATCGGGGCTCCTCCTGAGCCCATCGACGAGAACTCGCAATGAGCTGTATATTCGGGAGGCTCACAAGCTGACCCTCGAGGCGGCCCGCAAGGCGATCGCGCAGACTCCTGGCCTTCGAACCGAAGACATTACCCATGTGATCACTGTCTCGTGCACCGGGTTCTACGCACCCGGGCCCGATTACCAGCTTGTCCGCGAGCTGGGCCTCAACACGAATACCCTGCGGTACAACATCGGATTCATGGGGTGTTACGCATCCTTTCCCGCGCTTCGGGCTGCCCAATCGTTCTGCCTGGCCGACTCCAATGCCGTTGTGCTGATCGTGAGTACCGAGTTGTGTACTATCCATATGCGGTCCTCGAACGACCCCGATCAGATAGTCGCTGCGTCCGTCTTTGCCGACGGTGCCGCGGCAGCGATTGTGTCGAGCCGTGATGATATCGCGGGAAACCGGCTGCGAATCGACCGATTGGCGAGCGACCTCACCCCGGTAGGTGAGGGCGACATGGCATGGACAGTTGGTGACGAGGGGTTCGAGATGATCCTCAGCGCAGCCGTTCCCAAAATCATCGACACCTATATCGAAGGCGCGATTAAACCTATCCTCGGCGACGAGCCCGACCTCCTGGCTGACCCGGCTGGGAAGGTCAAGCATTGGGCGGTACATCCCGGCGGCCGCAGCATCCTCGATAAGGTCGAATCCAGGCTCGGACTCAGCGAGGCTCAGCTCGCTCATTCCCGCGAGACCCTCCGCGAAGTGGGCAATATGTCCAGCGCCACGATTCTCTTCGTGCTGAAACGGATACTGGATGCCTCGATGACTGATGCTTCGCTTGCGGATGCTCAACCGGGCAAGACCCCCGAACCTACCCCGGAACGTGTGGTCGCGATGGCCTTCGGGCCCGGCCTCACCGTAGAGACGGGACTGTTTACCAAGCAGATCTCGGAGCTCTAATGAGACAAGCGCTAACGAGCAATGCGCCGGGCGGGTGGGGACGGTCTTTCCGTTCGCGCGATGCCGCAGCGCAGGAGCTTATGGACGACCCGCACTGCGACGCGGAAAAACTCCGGCGCACCTATCAGCAATTTGCTGTTATCAACCGGGTGGTCGCTGGCTGGCGGCGAACCTATGCTCGCCGTATCCGCCCAAGGTTTACGGGTCAGCAGCACACGTTACTCGACGTGGGAACGGGCGGCGGCGATATCGCCCGTGCCCTCGCGGGGTGGGCGAAGTGCGACGGGGTCTCGCTCGCCGTGACAGCGATAGACCCGAATGCCGCTGCGATTGGATTTGCCGCGGGTCAGGCATCCGCCCCATCGATAGAGTGGCTCAGCTGCCTGAGCTCCGATCTCGTGCGCGAGGGCCGTCAATTCGATTTCGTCGTCTCGAATCACGTGCTGCATCACCTCACGGGCGAAGAGCTGGGAGCCCTGCTTATCGATTCCGAACGGCTCGCGACGGGGCTCGCGCTGCACAGCGATATCAGGCGGTCGAGCGTTGGTTACGGGCTGTTCTCCGCGCTGACGCTACCCCTCGTGCTCGCTCCTCCCGGGCGAACATCCTTCATCCGGCCGGACGGTCTGACTTCGGTGCGCCGGAGCTTCACCGAGGGGGAGCTGTCGGGCGCGATCCCGTCCGGTTGGATTGTTCAGCGGCAGGCTCCCTATCGCATCCTGCTCACGCGAGGATAGGAGCGAAATGTACGATGTGGCGGTTGTCGGTGCCGGGCCGGTGGGGCTCGCGCTGGCCGCGTTCCTCCTCGAGCGCGGTGCTAACGTTGCCCTGATCGAGGCCCGCGCCGAACCCGTGCGGCATTCGCGGGCTATAGGTATCCACCCGCCCTCGCTCGAGGCGCTCGAATCGATAGGGGTTGCCTCCCAAATTGCGGACGAGGCGGTCCAGATCACCGGCGGGATGGCGATCAATCGAGGGCGGATGCTCGGGAAACTTTCCTTCGACCTCCCTGGTTCTCGCTACCCTTTCGTCGCGTCCCTGCAGCAGCATCGCACGCAGGAGTTGTTGGAGCGTGCCGTCGTTGAGCGCTCGCCGGACGCGCTGTTTCGCGGTTATCGCGTTCACGGACTCGCCCGTAGCGGAAAGGGGCTCGTGCTGGACGCCGCGAGCGAAGAGCATTCGGAGGCGCTCCGCATAGAGGCCCGCTTCGTGGTGGGCGCCGACGGCCCGCACAGCGTTATCCGCAGCCTGGCACACGGGCAGGTCACGGCCCGGGTGTATCCCGACACCTATGTGATGGGAGATTTTGCTGATGGGACCACACTCGGAGCCCAAGCTGTGATCTGCCTGGAGCGGGGAGGCGTGGTGGAGACGTTCCCCCTGCCGGGTGGGGTGAGGCGCTGGGTCGCCCACTGGCAAACATCTCGTTCGCCACGCAGCGCCGAAGGCTTGGCCTCCGTCATCCACGAACGCACCGGCCACGCTGTCGACCCGCTGAGCGCCACCATGTTCAGCAGTTTTCAGCCGCGTCGTAGGCTCGCTCGTCGAATGCTGGGTGAGAGGGTCGCAATAGTGGGGGACGCCGCCCACGAGATAAGCCCGATGGGCGGGCAGGGGATGAACCTGGGTTGGCTGGATGCTTTCGAACTGGGGGATGCTCTCATTCGCTTTCTGCGGTCAGGTGACACCACTCAGCTTTACGCGGCTGAGAGATGCCGCTTGGCTGCCGCGAAACGAGCCGCGCGATTGGCGCAACTGAATATGACAGCGGGGAGACCGGCATCCGCCATTGTTGATGGTTTTCGTGTTCCTGCCGTCCGGATTGCTGCCACACCCCCACTGGGCAACTTAGCTGCGCGGCTCTTCACGATGCAGTGAAGCTATTCGGACCACGGTGCTCTGGCAGTCTGAACCGCCGGGGGCAGTTTTGCCGAGTTTCCTAGTGTATTCTCGTAGAGCCAATATTAGATAGGTCGACACTTTTTTCGAGTTGACCGAATCGAGGAGGATTTGTGAGCAACTACGCTGTAGTAAACCCGGCGACGGGTGAGACAATTACCGAGTATCCGACCGCGACAGACGCGCAGATTCAAGATGCGATCTCCGCCGTACACGGGGCGCAGAGGAGCTGGGCGAAGGATCACACTGTCGCACAGCGCGCTGCCGTGATCACCCGCGTGGCCGAGCTGTATATCGAGCGTCGCGAGGAACTATCGCAGATTATCGTGCGCGAGATGGGTAAGCCCATCGAGCAGGCCCGCGGCGAGGTTGATTTTGTCGCCGATATCTACAACTACTATGCGGATAACGCAGAGGAATTCCTGAAGGATGAGCCGATTGCTCCCGCAGGGGGCGGTTCCGCTTTCGTGCGCAAGAGCGCGCTTGGGCCGCTGGTTGGCATCATGCCGTGGAACTTCCCGTATTACCAGATCGCACGTTTCGCGGGACCCAACCTTATCCTGGGCAACACGATTCTCCTGAAGCATGCACCGCAGTGCCCCGAGTCTGCACTCGCGATGGAGCAGATCTTTAAGGATGCCGGTCTGCCGGAGGGCGCGTATGTCAACATTTTCGCAACCAACGAGCAGATCGCGGACATCATCGCCGATCCGCGTATCCAGGGCGTTTCACTTACCGGTTCCGAGCGCGCGGGCGCGGCTATTGCCGAAATCGCTGGCCGCAACCTGAAGAAGGTCGTGCTTGAGCTTGGTGGCTCGGACGCGCTGATCGTGCTGAGCACTGACAATATTGATGAGGCCGTTGAGATGGCGGTCGCTGGCCGCCTCGAGAACAACGGTCAGGCCTGCAACGCGTCGAAGCGCACACTGGTGATGGACCACCTGTACGAGGAGTTCGCCGAGAAGTTCGCGGCAGCGCTTGGCGCGATCAAGCCGGGGGATCCCACCCTCGACGACACTGTCCTCGGCCCGCTGTCCTCTGAGGCTGCGTCTTCGCGCCTGCAGGAGCAGATCGAGCGCGCGATTGCCCAGGGTGCTGTTGCCCGGGTCGGTGGAGCTGAGCGCGATGGAAACTTCGTGCCTACGACTCTGCTCACAGATATCACGCCCGAGAACGACGCCTACACTGAGGAGCTCTTCGGCCCGGTCGCATCGCTGTATCGCGTGACTTCCGAGGAGCACGCGATCGAGGTTGCAAACGACTCGCCCTTCGGCCTTGGCGCCGTGGTAATTACGACTGACGAGGATCAGGCAATGCGCGTGGCCGATGCTCTCGACGTTGGTATGGTGTTCATCAACGAGGTCGGGGGAGACTCTGCTGAGCTTCCGTTCGGCGGCGTCAAGCGTTCCGGTGTTGGCCGCGAGCTGGGCCGTTTCGGTATCGACGAGTTCGTCAACAAGAAGCTGATTCGTAACAAGGGCAACTAGGTAGCTGCCTTTCCTCAGGGCCGGGGCTGTTTGTCGCAATAGGTGTTGTGGCGAACGGCCCCGCTCGGGTTTAAGCCCGTGGGATTTGACCCATTTCAGAGATTGAGCTTAAACCCGTAGTGGCTTCGCGTGAACCCCAGCCTCTCATAGAATCGATGAGCTCGTACCCGTTCTGAATTCGAAGTCAGCTGGACCAAACGGCATCCTCGTGCGCGTGCCTGGTCAATCGCCCAGCGCATCATCTCTGCCCCTAGGCCGTTGCCCCGTATCCCGGGGTTGACCCTGACTGATTCTATGTTGCATCGCCAGCCTCCCTCCCGTAGGAGACCGGGAATGAAGGTGAGCTGCATCGTGCCAACGACGTTGTCTTGGGAATCGTCGACGACTGCGAGCAGCTGATGTGGATCCCCGTCTATGAGGTGGAAGGCTTTTTCATAGACGTAAGCATTTTCTTCTGTGACCTTTTCGGCTGTTTCGCGGAAGCTATCCGTTGCCATGAGATCAAGTATCGGTTTGATATCGACGACTGTCGCTCGGCGGATTGTAAATAGTCCTCCGGGGAGCTTCAGGTTCATTGGCGGTTTCTTCCTAGATTAGCCCGCGTTCCGTCGCCGCAGTCGCTGCTTGTGTGCGGGTGCTGACATCGAGTTTACGCAGTATCGCGGAGACGTGCACGCTGGCCGTTTTGCTGCTCATGAAGAGCTTCTCGGCTATTTGTTTGTTCGTAAGGCCTTCCGTGAGGAGGCGAAGAACCTGATGTTCCCTGTCAGTGAGGGGGTGGAAGGCTCCGCTGGAACGGGATGTTTTTTGGGCAGTCAGCGTAAGCCCCGCACGCTGCGCAAACGACAGACACGAGTCGGCGAGTAGTCCCGAGCCGAGCGTTTCTGAGAGCGTGAGCGCTTCCCGTAAAGCGTCGGTTGCGGCATCCCTGTCTCCGTTAGCGACGAGGCTGTGTGCTAATCGAATCAAGCAATAGGGGAGTGCTATTGCGGGAGCCACCGGTGTTTTAGCTTCAACAAGGGCTTTCTGCCAGGCCGCTGCTCTGGCCCCTGGGGCGGAAGCATCGCTGAGCTCGGCACGCGCTATTGCTGACCACAGGCTACTCATTGGTAACCAGACGGAGGCAACAAGAATGGCTTCGATGCGGTCTTCGAGAGAGCGGATGCTCGCCTCATCCGCGATTACCGCCTGCGGAGTCTCCCCATTATGCTGTCGAACCGCCGCCATGACACGGGCAGCTATTGCGGCGAAAGGCAGGGCGTAAACAACCAAATCCAAGCTTGACTCGTCCTGAAGAATGATTGTCTCGGACCAAGCTTCAGCGAGATTGCCGAGTTCCAGATGTATCTGGGCGAGAATGCCCGCCGCTAGGTATAGCGTTTGGGGTTCCTGGCGGGATAGCGCTCTCACCCTGTGATCGTTTTGACTAACGATTCCCAGCGCCGCGGATGCATCCCCTCGCCATAGTTTTAACCGTGCCTCATTCAGCAACAGGTACACCCCGAAACGGGGAATGTCGAAGAGTTTTCCTCGCGTAAGAAATCGTTCCGCCTCGTCCCAACGACCCAGACTCAGCAGCGGCTCCACCGCGTTGGACGACAGAATTGCACCGTGGCTTCGTTCGATACCAAAACGTCGAATAACCTGCAGACCACTCGTCGCGAGTTCGTATGCTCGCTCGTAATCGCCCAAATTGTTGTAGACGTCGGAACCATTTACACAGAGTTTCTGCAGTGCGCGAAGATCGTCACCCGCGGTCTCTTCTGAGCGGCGCAGTGACTCTAACCCTTCCACGAGGGAACCCGTGCTGACCAGAGACAACGCTCGAATGTTCGTTCCGAAAGACTCGTCGCGCCTGGAGCCAATCTTGACGGCAATCTCAAGGGAAAGATTCGCCAGCATCAAGCTTTGTTTATAGTTGCCGTAAATCATTTGGCGTGACGCCATATCACCCAGAAGACCGGCCCTGAATTCGTCGTCAACTCCGGGAGGAACCAGCTCGAGAGCCCGCTGGTGAAGCTCTTCCCCGCCATCACGCCCGAGCCCAGCCAGATACAACGCCTTATCGCGGAACAACCGTGCCCGCTCTTGCGGGTCTAGGCTCGCCTGCTCAACATCCAGGATGCTGAGCAGGGTTAATGCCCTTTCGCTATTGCCTGCGTTGCTGTGCGCAGATGCCGTCTGTCGAAACAGGTCTATTCGGCTCAGTTGTGCTTTTTCTGCCGCGTCTTCTATGTCTTCCCATAGCTCAAGCGCTTGCTCCCCGAGTGCAGCCTCGGAGCCATACGCATAAGACGAATGCGCTTGCCGCATTGCGGCAAGCATCCAGGGAAACGCTTTCTCAGCGTTTCCGTTGCTGAACCAGTGATGCGCTATCTCGGCTGTGTATTTTTCTGGAGAAGAACTCGACTCGAAGTATTCTGCATACTGTTGGTGGAAGTGCCTGCTTTCGCCCGGAAGTAAATCCGTGGTCGTAGCCTCGCGCGCGAGAGCATGCCTGAACATATAGGTGTCGTCTGCGACCACGATAATGCTGTTATCTATGGCCTCGCGTAGCTGGGCGTTGAGTTCTGCTTCTGCCTGGGGGAGCACGTATCGCAGTGCGCGATGCGATACGGGGGTTCCCGAAACTGACAATGCTCGCAGCGTATGCTGCGTCTCTGGAGAAAGTCTCTCATAGCGGGCGAGCAACAAATCTCTGAGCGTATCCGGCAGCTCGGTATCGGGCTCCGCTTCATCGAGACGCACAAGCTCTTCAACAAAGAAAGGAACGCCTTCGCTCCGCTGATACACAGAATCCCTCAGAATATTCGATTGAAAATTTCCGGTGAGCTGTGCAACTAAATCGTAAACCTGATCTTTTGATAGCCGCTCAACCCGATGACTGCTAATGTTGCGCATCCTGTTCGCCTCCGCGAGGAAGGACCGCAGGGGGTGGCGACGGGTCACATCGTCGCTTCGATAACTGAGAATAAAGAGGATGCGCCCCGACGTAATCGTCCGCAGCAAGAAGACGAGCACATTGAGGGATGCGCTGTCGATCCAGTGTAGATCCTCGATCACTACGACGAGGGGTGTGCGCCGCGACATCGTCTCGAGCAGAGTCGCGATACTTTCGTGGAGTCGCGCCGCACCGAATTCCTCGTTGAGTTCAGCGTGTTGGCCGAGCTCGGGAAGAAGGGTAGCGAGTGCGGTGGAGCCGGGGCCGGCATCCCCCATCGAATTTTCTGCGCCGTTTACGCGCACTAACTCGCGAAGGATGCCGATTATGGGCGAATAAGCCGCGGCCAGTGAGCCGACATCGAGACACTGCCCAACGGCAACCGTAGCCTCGGGTTTCAGGCTGTTGCAAAACTCTGTGATGAGACGGGTCTTTCCGACTCCTGCTTCGCCGCTGGCAATAATACAACGGGGGCCGTCTGAGATAGAGGATTCGAAGGCAGAACGAAATTCGGAGAGATCGGCATCGCGTCCGACGATAGTCTGATTTGTCGCGATAAAGGTCATGAACTAATCGTGTCACATACCTCGGACAGCGGCTGGGTAAGTTTTAGGTTTCTTTCTCGCGCGACTGGGATGCTGTGCTGTTGCGAAGTGCTAATCCTGTGTGAAGCGCTCAGACGACGTAGCTGAGCGAACCTCGACCGAAGTCGTTCGCGGAGCGTTGCAGGGGGTAGCGAATCTTGAAGGTGCTTCGAACGGGCCTCGCCCTCTTGGGCAGCGTAGGCGTGAAGCTGGAGGGCTTGATAATCGGGTGAGATACTCATGCGTTTGTCCTTGAAAAATGGGATGGTGACGGGTCTGTCGAGTACCTATATTTCTCTCTAAGGAGGGGCCCTTACCTCGGGCAGATGCCTTATTTTTCTGACCCACCCAGGGTCCACGGTTCTTAGGTAAGTGCTTCGGCTTCGCCCTTGTCTGTCGGCTTCGCCCTTGTCCGTCGGTTTCGGCCTGGATTGTTCCGTTCGGCCCATTGGACCCGATGGGCCGAACGGAACAACATGGGCCGAACCGTATGATGCGCATCACACAGTTGCCCGCAGAGGCGCTGGAGGCGCTGGAGGCAGAGAATGCCCATACAAAAGCTCAGTGTGCGGCACTCGAAGCGAAAAAGAGAGCGCTTTAACAGCATCGATCCACCCCCACCGCGTAATATATAGCTTATGGAAGCTTTGCTGATCCCCCTGCTCATCGTTGTTGCACTCGTCGTTATCATCGGACTCTACCTGTGGGGGACATACAACTCCCTCGTTCGCCTGAACATACGAGTAGACGAGGCCTGGAGCGACATCACGGTTCAGCTCAAGCGCCGAGCTGACCTGATCCCCAACCTCATCGAAACGGTCAAAGGCTACGCTGCACATGAAAAAGGCGTTTTCGAGTCAGTGACGAAAGCCCGCGCCGAGACGCTGAGTGCTCAAGGCCCTGTAGATGCGGCCGTCGCCGAAGGGCATATGCAGAGCGCACTGAAGAGCATCTTCGCCGTAGCCGAGGCTTACCCCCAGCTGCAAGCCAGCCAGAACTTCCTGCAATTGCAGGCAGAGTTGGTCGATACCGAAGACAAGGTACAGGCCGCGCGTCGCTTCTACAACGGCGGGGTCCGCGAGCTCAACACTAAGATCCAGGTCTTCCCCAACAACATCTTTGCCAAAAGCCTCGGCTTTACCAAACGCGATTTCTTCGAGGTCGAAAACATCGCCGCTATCTCAGAGCCGCCTCGCGTTCAGTTCTAGCCTGTTGCGTCCTGACCGGAATGCACAACTGAGAAAGACGAACTGATGTATAGCGCCATACGCAAAAACAAAATCAATACGGTGCTGATCATAGCCCTCTTCATCGCGATAATCGGTGGGCTCGGATGGCTGGCATCATACGTATATGGAAACCCGACAATCGTGTATTTCACGATCGGATTTTCCCTGTTATACGCCCTTTTCCAATACTTCATGGCCAGCAAACAAGCGCTCTCGATGAGCGGCGCGCAGAAGATCGAGAAGGCAGATAACCCCCGGCTGTATCGGGTGGTCGAAAACCTGTCGATCACAACCGGAACGCCCATGCCCGAGGTGTACATCATCAACGACCCGGCACCCAACGCGTTTGCCACGGGCCGTGACCCTCAACATGCCGTCGTCGCCGCTACTACCGGCCTGCTCGACATCATGTCCGATGCTGAACTCGAAGGCGTCATGGCGCACGAGCTCGGTCACGTACGCAACTATGATATTCGGCTGGCGATGATCGTCTACGGCCTGGTGGTCGCTATCGGGATGCTCGCCGACATGTTCATGCGGATGGCCTTCTTTGGACGCAGGGACAGTAATAACGGGGCCGGTGCAGTCATGCTCATCTTCGGCCTCGTCGCGATGGTGGTTGCCCCGCTGATCGCCACGATCGTTCAGCTCGCCGTATCCCGCCAGCGGGAGTACCTGGCCGACGCCACCGGCGCACTCACCACTAGGCATCCGGAAGCATTAGCGAGTGCGTTGCACAAGCTCGAAACTCACGCGCAACCCATGCAGCGCCAGAACACCAGCATGGCCCACATGTGGATTTCGAACCCGCTCAAAAAGGGCGGATTTGCGAGCCTCTTCGCTACGCATCCCCCGATCCCTGATCGCATCCGTCGCCTACTCGACATGGGCGGCAAATTCTAAGAAGCGTTATGCGTCTCAGAGAGCCAGCGGGTTACCCGATAGCCAACGCGGATTCTTGTTTCTTTCGGATTGTGAAAATAGCTAAGTCATCGGAGAGTAATCAAAATGATATCTCCGACACCCTCGCTTACCCTTTGTGAGTGCCCCACATAACGGTAGGGTCAAATACACTGAAAAGTCATTATTGACCATACGGTTTGTCAGCAGAAAGTAGTTACCGTGTCTAGATTTAGAATTAAACCCGCAATCGCCATCGTCGCGGCCAGCGCAATTGGCTCCCTCGTTCTGAGTGGATGCAGCAGCACAAGCGATACCGCCGGACCCCTGCTGCAGGAAGGCACCCTGCAGGTATGCAGCGAAACGGCCTACCCGCCGTTCGAGTTCACCGAAGGCCAGAAGATCGTCGGCTTCGACATTGACCTCGCGAATGAGATTGCCAAGGACCTCAACGCCGAGGTAAAGATCATTAGCACCGCTTTTGAGGCAATCGAATCGGGTACCGCACTTGACGCAAAGCAATGCGATATCGTCATCTCTGGTATCTCGATCAACGACGAGCGGGCTACAAAGTTCGACTTTTCCGAACCCTATTTCGACGACAGTCTTGCGCTCCTTGTTCGCTCTGATTCCGGGATAAAGAGCCTCGACGATCTCACAGGCAAGGTCGTCGCGGTCCAGCAAGCCACAACCGGTGAGAAGCTAGCGCAAGAAAAGGGCCTCAACCCGGTCGGGCTCGAAGACGGAACTCTCGCCGTTCAGCAGCTCATGAACGGACAGGCCGATGCCGTTATCAACAACATCGCTACGCTCGCTTTCTTCGCGAAGGACGATCCGAAGCTCATAATCGCTGACAAGTTCGCAAGCGAACCCCTGGGGGCAGGAGTACGCAAGGGCAATACCGAACTGCTCGACAGCGTTAACAAGACAATCAAGCGCATCGAAAGCGATGGAACTCGCGACAAGATGCTCGCTCAGTGGATGCCCGCCATCAAGTAGCCCTCATCAGGCATCTCTATCCCAAAGGTTAATTTGCTATGGCAATGACAGCTATAAAACGCGCGAAAGTATCGCGCGGCATCCAATACTCGATCCTGATTATCGCGGTGGTGGCCCTCGCCCTCATCGCTGATTGGGGAAAGATCGGTAACGCTTTCTTCAATCTTGAGATTGCGAAGAATCAGTTTCCCGAGATCATCACGACCGCGTTCGTGAACACCCTCCTGTTCACCGCTCTCGGTTTTGTTGTTGGTATGAGCGGCGGTATCCTCCTCGCGCTCATGAAACTCTCGTCGGTTGCCCCGTATCGCTGGATCGCGACAATCTACATCGAGATCTTCCGTGGGTTACCTGCCCTGCTCGTGTTTGTCGTGTTCGGCTACGGAATCCCCGCGGCCTTTAGCATCTCGATCAACACCTACATCACGGCTATGCTGGCGCTCGGTACCGTATCCGCAGCCTATATCTCGGAAACGATCAGGGCAGGTCTGCAAGCGGTTCCCGCAGGGCAGATGGAGGCGGCGCGTTCGCTGGGAATGTCGCATACCCGCGCGATGGTGACCATCATCATCCCCCAAGCGATCAGAATAGTGCTGCCGCCGCTGACCAACGAAATCATTCTGCTGACCAAGGATTCCTCGTTGATCTATGTGCTTGGCCTGACGGTGAGCCAATACGACCTTACTAAGTTTGGACGGGTTGGGCTCACCGCTGCCAACGCCGGCCTGACGCCGCTGGTATTGGCGGGTGCGTGCTACCTGATAATTACGGTTCCGCTGAGCTATCTCTCGCGGCGCTTCGAGGCTAAGACAGCGAGGACCAAAAAGTGAACGGCTCGGATACTCACGACTCGAAAAATCAGAGTTCACCGACACGTGCGCCAGGCGCCATCAGCGTCAGCGGTGTGACCAAAGCTTTCGGCGATAACGAGGTGCTCAAGGGCATCACGCTATCGGTCGAACCGGGCGAGGTCGTCTGCCTGATCGGGCCCAGCGGTTCGGGAAAATCGACGCTGCTGCGCTGTATCAACCTGCTAGAGAAACCGGATGCCGGTGAAATTTCCGTCGGTGACACCCTCGTCACCGACCCCGAATGCGATATCGACGACTTCCGCCGCCGGGTTGGCCTCGTGTTTCAGCACTTCAACCTTTTTCCGCATCTGACGGTTCTGCAGAATTGCTCTATCGCGCAGCGGAGGGTGCTCAAACGTTCCGAGGAAGAGGCCGATAAAGTCTCGATGAGAAACCTGGAGCAGGTCGGGCTCGCTGATAAGGCCGCCGCTAAACCATCGTCGCTGTCCGGAGGGCAGCAGCAGCGCGTCGCCATCGCGCGAGCGCTGAGTATGGATCCCGAACTGATGCTCTTCGACGAGCCTACTTCGGCCCTCGACCCCGAGACCGTGGGCGATGTCCTCTCTGTCATGCGAGAGCTTGCCGATGCAGGAATGACCATGCTCGTTGTCACCCACGAGATGGGATTCGCCCGCGAGGTGGCCGACAAGGTCGTATTCATGGATGGCGGGATCGTCGTAGAGCAGGGTCCCGCGGCTCAGGTAATCAACGACCCGCAGAACCCGCGGACTCGTTTGTTTCTGAGCAGGGTGTTGAACCCGACTGAGGTTGATTTGGGCGAGGTTGATCTAGGCGAGAAACCCGCCGAGTGACCTTACGCCCTCGCCCTTTTGCGGTCGTAGAGGGCGAGGGCGGCGATCGAAGCTGACTCGGACATCCGCCCGTCATCGATGAGTCCCCAAGTGTCTTCGTGGGAGAACCAACCTGTCCGCATCCCCACCTCGGTGATTTCGGGGGATGCCTCTCCCCGAGTCAGACCAGAGGCGACGATCACGTGGGCTCCCTGGTTCAGGAAGCCGTATGCCTCCCGGATGAAACCGATGGTTGTCAGCGTCGTCGCGCGCAGACCTGTCTCTTCTGCGAGCTCGATACGGGCGGTGAGGTGCGGGTCGCCGAGAGCTTCCGGGGTATCGACGCTGCCCTGCGGGAATTCCCAGAAGCGCTCCCCGACGGGGTAGCGGTATTGCTCCACGATGTCTTCGCGAACGGCCATCCACCTGTTGCGATAGACCTCGCGCGACGATAAAGCGACGGGATGCGCGTCGTCAGCCCCTTCTAAGCCTGATCGCATTGCAATCACGCCAGCTCTCGGGCAGGAACCCCGTTAACCGTTTCCAAGAACCAGCCGTTTTCGTCGTGCGTTATCAAACTGACGGCTGTGTTATTTATCCGGGGCGCATCGATGCCGAAGAGTCGACTAAGCGTAATGCGAATAAAAGCGCCGTGACTTACCGCCAGAATATTCTGCCCCGTGTAGGTGTCGCGGAGATGCTCAAGCGCCCGCAACCCACGATTGGCAACCTCGGATTGTGCCTCGGAACCGATGAAGCCGTCCGCGGTACGAACCCTGTCAAGCTCGGCGCTGTCCCCAAGCCCCTCAGCCAAGCCAAAGTGGCGTTCCGTGAGGTGATCCAGTACGAATGGTGACCCAAGGCCAAGGCCCTCCGCGATGATCTCGGCGGTCTCGGATGCCCGTGAAAGAGGAGAGCTCGAAATGACATGCCAGTCACCGGTCAGTTCCTCAGCTGCTGCTCGGGCCTGGCTTCTGCCTATATCGTTCAGGGGGATATCTGTGCGCCCCTGGATGCGGAAGTCGGCATTCCACGCGGTCTGACCGTGGCGGATGAGCGCGATAGTTGTGGCTTGAGTCATACGCCCATTCTCTATCATCTGGCTGTGAGAGCGACATTCCTTTCCAATTGGGAGCAAAGTCGCAGCAATAAGGGTATACACTTATTATCAGCGTGACAGTTTCCAATCACCCGCTCGACCGTATTTTTCGTTGCTCGAGCACGGGAACCCTTCACGTTACGTAGATCAAGATTTTACCCTGCCGGTAGAACATCGGATGGGGTTTCGACTAGTTAATAGTTCCGAACCGGCTCATGCCGGGCCGATCAGGAGAAAAATGGCTCAGCCAGAAACGCAGCAACCCACGCAGCAACCCACGCAGCAGCCCACTCAGCAGCCACGTAAGCAGCTCAACAACGAGGGACTCATCCCGCAGCTTGCTCGCGCGGTACGTGAGGTTGAAGCATCCGCTCAGCGAGGAAAGACAACGCCTCTCAATCGAACGAAGTTTCAGGTCATCGCCCTCCTCATGCGCGACGAGCGCACGCGTGCCAAGACCGATTCTGATCTGAGCGACGCCGATCGTGCCGAAACGCTCAAGCGCCTCGACGGCATCGCCTCGATCCTGGCAAAGACAGCAGCCCGAGACACCTCGCTGATCACGCTGCTAGAACCGGATGCGCCGGTGAACGAGGCAGCGCGCAAGCTGCGCCGCAAACTTCTCGAAACCGCCGGTCATGAAGTTCCCGATGAGGAGCCCATTAGCGCACCGGCCGAAATCATCGTTCCGCCAGAACTTGCTGAGCGCCAGGTGCTTCCGCCCGCAGTGATCGCGCGGCAGCGCTCCAATCCCTTCCTCGCGCCGGACCTTACCCCGGCATCCCCCAAGCGACCTGTCGTTCGTCTCTCGAACTGGGAGCTTCTCGGGCCTCTCTTCAAATCCTTCGAACAGGGCGCAGGCGGCAAGGTCGCCAGCATGCCTCTTCCGGAGGCTCCTCCGATTGACCGATACGCGCCCCGTGGACAGCAGCTGATGCACCACCAGTCTCGTTTCGTGGAGTCCGTCAAACACGGGCACCGCAGCTTCCTCCTCGCTGACGAGCCAGGCCTTGGCAAGACAGCACAATCCGTGATCGCCGCCTCCGTCGCCAACGCGTATCCTCTCCTCGTCGTCGTTCCCAACGTCGTCAAGATGAACTGGGCACGTGAGGTACATCGCTGGACGCCACAGCGTCGGGCGACCGTGATCCAGGGAGACGGCCAGAAGTTGGACGCCTTCGCCGACGTGTTCATCGTGAACTACGAGATCCTCGACCGTCACCTGAGCTGGATCAGCAAGATGGGGTTCCGCGGCATGGTCGTCGACGAAGCCCATATGATCAAGAACATGCAATCGCAGCGCTCCAAAAATGTGCTGGCCATCTCGGACCGGATCCGCAAGAATACCACAGGCGGAAACCCGCTTCTGATGGCCCTCACCGGAACACCCCTCATCAACGACGTTGACGACTTCCGGGCGATCTGGCGTTTCCTCGGCTGGACAGACGAGACCAAGCCAGCCGCCGAACTCATGCACCGGCTCGAAGACACGGGCTTGACCCCGGCAGATCCCGGATTCTATGCCGAGGCGCGCGAGGCCGTGATCGACATGGGAATCGTACGCCGCAAGAAAATTGACGTCGCCGCCGATCTGCCCGCAAAACGGGTGGTAGACCTGCCGGTCGAGCTCGATGACGATCTTGGCCGAGGCATCCGTCAAGCGGAAGAGGAGCTCGGACGTAAGATGCTCGAGCGCTACAACCGTGCGCTTAAGGGCAAGCTCGGCGCGGAGATGTCCACGGAGGCGCTGATCCGCATGATCGCGCATCAGGAGATGGAAGAATCCGGCAACTCCAAGACCGGCACCAACGTGTTCACCATGGTGCGCAACATCGGTAAGGCAAAGGCCGGACTCGCCGCAGACTATGCCGCGCAGCTGGCGCGTTCTGTCGGCAAGGTCGTGTTCTTCGCCAAGCACATCGATGTGATGGATGCCGTGGAAGCGTCGCTCGCGGAACGCGGGCTTCGCACCATCTCGATTCGTGGCGACCAGACCGCTGAGTCGCGGCAATCGCAGATCGATGCGTTCAACAACGACCCCGAAGTTGCTGTAGCGGTATGTTCGCTCACCGCGGCCGGAGTCGGCGTCAATCTGCAGGCCTCCTCAAACGTTGTGCTGGCAGAGCTCAGCTGGACCGACGCAGAACAGACCCAGGCGATTGACCGGGTCCACCGCATCGGACAGGAAGAGCCCGTGACCGCGTGGAGAATTATTGCCGCTCACACTATCGATACCAAGATTGCAGAATTGATTGACGGAAAGGCGGGTCTCGCGGCCCGTGCTCTCGACGGTAGCGATGCCGTGATCGCAGAGGGCGATTCAATTCAGCTCGAGGCGCTCATCCACCTCTTGAAAAGAGCGATAGCATCGTCGTAGGGGTTCGGCGCAAACCGTGCCCTATGGTCGCACCGACCGAACCGATGCAGTGAAGCATCTTCCAATGAAACAGGAACCATAGGGAGTGTGAAATGAAGATCGGAATTTTAACGAGTGGTGGCGATTGTCCCGGACTGAACGCGGTAATTCGCGCGATTGTGCTCAAGGGAACAAGCGTCTACTCGCAACAATTCGTTGGTTTTCGTGACGGATGGCGCGGGCTTGTTGAGGGGGACATTATCCCTCTCGATCGGCATCGCGTCCGAGGATTGGCAAAGCAGGGTGGAACCATTCTTGGTACTAGCCGCTTCGGCCCGTATGAGGGGCCAAACGGGGGACCCGAGAATATTCAGAAGACCCTTGACCGGCTCGGTATAGACGCCGTGATCGCAATCGGTGGGGAGGGTACCCAGGCCGCCTCGAAGCGATTGGCGGATGCTGGGATCAAGATCATCGGTGTTCCCAAGACCATCGACAACGACCTCGGTGCAACGGACTACACGTTCGGCTTCGATACTGCAGTTGAGATCGCTACTGAGGCCATCGATCGTCTTCGTACCACGGGAGACTCGCATAAGAGATGCATGGTGCTCGAGGTTATGGGGCGTCACGTAGGCTGGATTGCCCTGCACTCCGGCATGGCCGGGGGCGCACATGCGATCCTGATCCCTGAGCAGACCGTGAGCATAGAGCAGATCGTGACGTGGGTAGAGAGCGTCCGCGACCGCGGGCGTGCGCCCCTTATCGTCGTGGCAGAGGGCTTTAAGCTGGACACGATGGAGGATGCGCACTCGCATAAGGGGCTCGATGGATTCAACCGTCCGCGCCTCGGCGGGATCGCTGAGGTGCTGGCGCCCATGATCGAGGAGCGCACTGGTATCGAATCTCGGGCAACCGTGCTCGGGCATATCCAGCGTGGTGGCGTGCCCACCGCATATGACCGCGTGCTCGCGACCCGCCTGGGTCTTGCCGCGATCGATACCGTCATCGAGGAGCGCTGGGGCAACATGGTCGCCCTGCGTGGAACCGAAGTCGAGGTCGTCGGGCTAGAAGAGGCTCTCGGCGAGCTCAAGACCGTGCCGCAGCACCGTTATGACGAGGCCGCGATCCTCTTCGGGTAAGGTGTGCGTGCGTGCGTGCGGCAGTTTCGGCTTGTCGCTCGTGGGCCGGTGTGGAGCTTTACTCATCTCGTTTTCCCCAAATAGTACGTTTTCCGCGAGAAAACTACTATTTGGGGAAAACGAGATGTGTGTGTGCGTGCTTTCCCGGAGCGTGTGAGGTGTTAGGGACATCCGATTTATGCCCCGACTACGACCGGAATCACGAGATTGAGCCTGGTTCTCGCTAAAATCTGTGGATAACTTTCTACGGTCATAGGCGATTTTTGTCAGCATGGACTGATGGATCTAACCGATGGCACACAGTCACATGCTCGATTCGTGGGCGGTAAAGTTAACCGGTCGCGGTTGAAACTACCCGCGGAATTAGAGTCGAGGCCTTTCACCTCAGCCGAAGCAATCCGCTTAGGCATGAGTAGCAACGACCTGAAGAGCCCACGGTTGGCGAAGCCCTTTCATGGTGTGCGTATTGCTGCTTCAGAGGCAGAAGGCTTCTTTGCGCGATGTTACAGCTTTGCTGCGAAGATGCGGGACAACGAAGGCTTCAGTCATCAGACGGCTGCCATGATCTGGGGAATTCCTGTGCCGTTTAGTCTATGGCGTAGTGTTCACAGCGAATCAACGCCAATCCATGTGATGACCCTGGCCCCGGGGCGAGCGCGTCGAGGACTAAACGTTGTTGGGCATCGGACTACCGATCCGGACGTGCGGATCGTCCAGCGACGAGGGCTTCGGGTCGTCGATGCCGCGACCGCGTGCTCGGGCTCGTGCCGTTGCTGCGGATGGAGGACCTGGTCGCGGCGGCCGACTACTTGGTACAGCATCCGGAATTCATCGATAGGGCGGATGTTCGGCCATACACCACTCTCGAAGTTCTCCGCGACCGCGTGCGCACCTTCCGCGGGACCGGAAAGTTGAAGGCTCTCGAGGCGCTCTCGCGTGCAAGGGTCGGCAGCGACTCGCGAATGGAATCCCTGCTCCGGCTTAAAATTGTGCAGGCCGGGTTGCCGGAGCCTCAGCTCAATCAGGTGATTTATGGGTCGGATGGTCGGCGGCTTGGGCGCGTCGACATGGTGTATTTTGAGGAGCGGGTGATCGTCGAGTATGACGGAGACCAGCATAGGACGGACCCGGTCCAGTATGAAAAGGATAGCCTGCGCGTGGAAAGTTTCACCGACGAGGGGTGGCGTTTCTTGCGGACTCGCAAGAGCCAGATGTCGGGGGACTTCTCACCGACAGCCCAGCGCATCGAACGGGCTCTCAGCCTGTGCAGATGGGGCACCACCTGTGACGCGCCGGGGTAGCTGTCTCGTTTGCCCCAAATAGTACGTTTTCTATGGGAAACGTACTATTTGAGGCAAACGAGACAATGTTTGTGAACGACCGGGCAGGCGCGACCGGCAGGCTGGTTCACGTGGGTGCAGGCCAGGGCAGACGGGTGTCGACTCTTAGACCCCCAGGGCCACCTTGACGTCGGCAAGTGACGGGTTGGTCGCGCTTGAACCGTCGGGATACAGCACCGTGGGAACGGTTTGGTTGCCACCGTTGAGGGATTCAACGAGTTCCGGAGTTCCCGGGGTCTCCTCGATATTGATCTCGGTGTAACCAATCCCTGCCTGATCCAGCTGCTTCTTCAACCGCTGGCAATATCCGCACCACGTGGTTGAAAACATCGTGATGCTGCCGTCCTTGGGTATGTAATCGCTCATGCGAACATCCTAACCCCGCTACCTGAATTGAGACACATATTACGCGGGTGCACCACCCACAGCACCCGAAGCGCCACCGCCGGCGAGCCCAAGCACATCCAGTACCCAGGCCAACTCAAACGCCCGCTCACGCCACGAATCGTATCGCCCGCTGACGCCGCCGTGCCCCGCGCTCATCTCTGTCTTCAACAGGGCGGGCGCGTCCACCTCGCGCAGCCGGGCAACCCATTTGGCCGGTTCAACATAGAGAACTCGGGTGTCGTTGAGGCTGGTCATCGCGAGAATGCGGGGATAGGTCACGCCCTCACGCACGTTTTCGTAGGGCGTGTAACTCTTCATATAGGCGTACACCTCGGGGTCGTGCAGCGGGTCGCCCCACTCGTCCCACTCGATCACGGTGAGGGGCAGCGACGGGTCGAGGATGCTTGTAAGCGCATCCACAAAAGGCACGTTCGCGAGGATTCCCGCGAAGAGTTCGGGGGCTAGGTTCGCGACGGCACCCATGAGGAGGCCACCCGCGCTTCCCCCCTCAGCGACCAGCGTTTCGGGCCGGGTATAGCCAGCATCCACCACATGCTGCGCCGCCGCCACGAAATCTGTGAACGTGTTCTTCTTGTGGAGGAGCTTACCCTCGTCGTACCAGTGCCGTCCCATCTCGCCGCCGCCCCGGACGTGCGCGATCGCGAAGATGACTCCGCGGTCGAGCATCGAGAGCCGGGCGATTGAGAACGACGGGTCGATGCTGGACTCGTACGAGCCATAACCGTAGAGGTGCATCGGGCGTGGCCCCTCGGGGAGAAGAGAGCCCCGAGCATCCGTTCGCGAGAAAACCAGCGATATCGGAACGCGCGTGCCATCCGGTGCGGTCGCCCATTCCCTCCGCTGCTCGTAGCGATCGGGGTCGAAATCGCCCAGCACCTGCTGCTGCTTGAGCAGGGTGCGTTCGCCCGTTGCGACGTGGATCGATAGAACGGATGACGGCGTCACCAAAGACCCATACCCCACCCGCACACCGGGTTGCTTCCACTCGGGGTTGCCTCCGGTTCCGACGGTGTAGAGGGGTTCGTCGAACGAGAGTTCCCAGCGTTCAAGCGCCAGCGGAAAGCTCGCGGCGGCGAGCGGGACCACAGCGACGCGGGTGAGGCCGTCGCGGCGGTAGTCGAGGGTGAGGAAGCTTTCGAACGCCGACACATCTTCGAGGCGCACATCGGCAGAGGCTGCCACCACAATTTCGGCGCCTACCTTATCCACCCCGGGATTTTCCGGGTCAACAGAGACGATCTCGAAGCCGCTCGCGCCGTCGTTGTGGAGGATCAGAAGCCTGTCTTCGCCGTCGATGACTGCGTGTTCCACCTCGTACTCGATGCCAGCGCGGCGGGGCCAGACCACCCGAAACTCCTGGTCTGCTGAAAGCAGATCGAGTAGGTGGCATTCGCTCGTGATTTTGGAACCGAGGTCGATGACGAGATAACGGTGGCTGCGGGTCTGGCCGATGCCGAGCCAGAACTTTTCGTCTGGCTCGTGGAAGACCTGCTGCGGGGCCTCCGATGAACCGAGTGCGTGACGCCATACGGTATCGGGGCGCCATGTCTCGTCGAAGGTGGTGTAGAAGATGGACTCGGCATCGGGCGCAAAGATGGCTCCGGGAGCGGTGTCCTCGATTGTGTCGGGCAGGTCAGTCCCGGTAGCAAGGTCGCGGATCCGAAGGGTGTAGCGTTCGTCGCCAACAGTGTCGGTGGCGTAGAGCAGCAGTGCGCCGTCAAGGCTGACGTCGAAGCTTCCGAGCGAGAAGAACTCATGGCCTTCCGCCTCGAGATTGCCGTCGAGCAGGATCTGTTCCCCGGGAACGGCTGCACCGGGGGTGAGCGTGGGCGGGGTCCAATCATCTGGACCGTTGATGGGGGTGCGGCAGTGCATCGCGTATTGCTGGCCCTCGACCGTGCGGGAGTAATACCAGTACGAGCCGAGTCGATTGGGAACCGAGAGGTCGGTTTCGACTGTGTGCGCCTTGATCTCGTCGAAGATCGTGCTGCGAAGCGGCTCGAGGTGTGCCGTCGCGGCATCGGCGTAGGAGTTTTCGGCCTCGAGGTGCGCGATGACTTCGGTGTTTTCTTTTTCTCTCAGCCACTCGTAGTTGTCGACGAAGGTATCGCCGTGGTGTTCGCGGATACTCGGTTTCTGGACTGCGCGGGGAATCGATGGTGTGCTCACCCTTACCACTATAGAATGACCACATGACAGTAACTCAGGTGACCCAGGTATGCGTGTGTTATCTGATTCGCTTCAGGTCGGCCGAAGACATGGGGGCGGCAGCTAAACCAACGCCTGCTCCGGAAGTACTGCTCGGGCTCAAGAAGCGAGGACTTGGCGAGGGCAAACTCGTGGGTCCAGGCGGCAAGCTTGAGTTCGGCGAGACGGCGATGCAGGCCATCGTGCGCGAGGTCGCGGAGGAGACCGGCCTCAACGTCAGCTCGCAGGAATTGCAGCAGGTCGGGACTATTCGATACACCTTTCCGACAAAACCCGAGTGGGATCAGACCTCCACGGTTTTTGTGGCGCGCGAGTGGTCGGGAACCCCCGCCGACTCCGATGAGCTCGAACTCAACTGGTATCCCGTTGACGCGATCGATTTCGACCTGATGTGGGACGACGCTAGGCATTGGCTGCCCGCGGTTATGCGAGGCGAGCCGGTCGACGCATCCTTTAGCTTTGCGGATGATCTGAGCACGGTGAGCACTTTCGACATACGCTAGGCGTATGACAACTTTTCCTAGCTATCAGCTCGACGACGATCGATCGCTTCCACAGGTCGGATTCGGCACCTATCCGCTCCGCGGCACTGGTGGCGCACATGCGGTGCAAACGGCCATCTCTTTCGGATATCGACTCATCGACACCGCGGTCAATTACGATAATGAGGGCGCAGTAGGCCACGGCATCCGTCTGTCGGGAGTCCCACGCGAGGAACTCGTGGTCGCCACGAAACTCCCAGGCCGCTTCCACGAATACGATGCCGCGATCAACTCCGCCCACGAATCGCTGTGGCGATTGGGGCTTGATTACATCGACCTCTACCTCATTCACTGGCCTAACCCGAGCCAGAATCGCTTTGTGGATGCCTGGCGCGCCCTGGTCCAGCTGCAAAAGGATGGCCTGGTGCGCTCCATCGGTGTGAGTAACTTTACGGAAGAACACCTGCGCACGATCATCGACGATAGCGGGGTCGTACCCGCCGTCAACCAGATCGAATTGCACCCCTATTTTCCGCAGGAAGAACTGCGTCGCGTGCACTCAGAACTGGGGATCCAGACGGAATCGTGGAGTCCTCTCGGTAAACTCAATGCCCCATTCGGTGAACCCGCCGTCGCCGCCGCCGCAATGGCTCACGGGGTGACCCCAGCACAGGCGATTCTGCGCTGGCAGCTTCAGATCGGGTCGCTGCCCATCCCCAAGTCGACGAATCCTCACCGCCAGCAGGAGAACCTGGACGTTTTTGGGTTCGAGCTTTCGGATGCTGAGGTCGCTGCGATCACCGCGCTGGGTCGCCCCGACGGTCGCCTGTTCGACGGCGACCCCAACACCCACGAAGAGCTTTAGAAACCCAGAGCTTTGGAAACCCAGAGCTTTAGAACTTCATGACGATTCGTCCGTCAATCTTCCCTTCGAGCATCCGATCAAAGATGCTGTTGATGTCGTCGAGGGTCTCGGCCGCGACGGTTGGCTTGATCTTGCCGCGGGCGTAAAAATCGAGCGCCTCGATCATATCCTGACGGGTTCCGACGATCGATCCGCGAATCGTGATGGCCCGCAGCACGATGTCGAAGATGTTCGCGGGGAAATCTCCCGGGGGCAGGCCGTTGAAGACGATGGTCGCGCCCCTGCGGGCGACGCCGAGTGCCTGGCCGAATGCCTGGGGGTGTACCGCGGTAACGAGGACGCCGTGGGCTCCGCCGATCTGCTCCTGGACTGCCTCTGCCGGGTCCTCTTTCAGCGCGTTCACCGTAATCAGCGCTCCGTGTTTTTTTGCCAGCTCAAGCTTGGCGTCGTCGACGTCAATGGCCACCACGTTCAGTCCCATGGCCACGGCGTATTGCACGGCGATATGACCGAGCCCGCCGATGCCGGAGATGACGACCCATTCGCCGGGACGGGCATCCGTCATCTTGAGTCCTTTATAGACTGTCACGCCGGCGCAGAGGATCGGGGCGACCTCGATAGGGTCGGAACCCTCAGGAATCCGGGCGGCGTACTTCGAGTCCACCAGCATGTACTCGGCGAAGGACCCGTCGACGGAATAGCCGCCGTTCTGCTGTTTCTCGCAGAGGGTCTCCCAGCCGGTGCGGCAGTATTGGCAGGCGCCGCAGGCGGACCAGAGCCAGGCGTTCCCCACCTTGTCTCCGAGCGCGAGGTCGGTGACACCCTCGCCCAGTTTTACGACCTCGCCATAGCCCTCGTGCCCGGGAATAAGCGAGGCCTTGGGCTTGACCGGCCAGTCTCCATGCGCTGCATGAAGATCGGTGTGGCAGACTCCCGAGGTTTCAACCTTCACAAGTACCTGGCCAAAGCCTGGTTGGGGGATAGGCACTTCGCTAATCGTGAGCGGTTTTCCCGGTTCGGTGACGATTGCTGCGCGCATTGTTTCATTCATGTGTGAAACTCCTGACCTGATCTAACAGATGTTGTAATCGGGTGAGGGCGGTGGTCGTTGGAGGCGCACCGCCCTCATTACAACGCTAGGCTCATACGCAAACAATTGATATTTATAAAGTTGCATGCGAGTTGCGAGGCTTGCGATGCCCACAGCAGCGCGAGGAGCTCACGCGGGAACAGAAATTTCTTCGCCCAAAATAGCCTGTCAACTTGACCTAGGCGCTCGTAAAATGCGAGCATCAGTAGGTGCGTTAACGGCACATTTCGCGCAGAAGGATTTTTGGTGAACATTAGCCAAACTCTTTCACGCTCGCGGGAAGACTCGTCTCGACAGAAAGACATCAGTGGAACTCGGACTCATCGTGCTGCTGGTCATCGTACTAGCCCTCTTTTTTGACTTCACGAACGGTTTTCACGACACCGCTAACGCGATGGCAACACCCATCGCCACGGGAGCCTTGAAGCCAAAAACCGCCGTTCTCTTGGCTGCGGCATTGAACCTAGTCGGGGCTTTTCTGTCGACTGAGGTTGCAAAGACAATTTCTCAGGGAATCATCCGCGAGGGTGACGGGGGCGTGCTGATATCTCCGGAGATGATCTTCGCGGGGCTGATAGGCGCCATCGTGTGGAACATGGTGACGTGGCTGCTCGGACTTCCCTCGAGCTCATCGCATGCTCTGTTCGGCGGTCTGATAGGTGCCGCGATTGTCGGCGCGGGCATCAGCTCTATCGACGGATCGGTGCTGCTCTCGAAGGTAATACTTCCGGCGCTAGCTGCCCCGATTACCGCCGGAATCATAGCGTACACGGCGACGAAGCTTGCCTATACGATTACCCGCCGGAACGATGGGAAGCCCGACGGCCGTGGCAGATACCGCTACGCGCAGATCGCTTCATCATCTCTCGTTGCCCTCGCCCACGGCACAAACGACGCTCAGAAGACCATGGGGGTCATCACTCTCGCGCTTGTTGCCGCGGGTGCCCAGGAAGCCGGTACCGGTCCCGAACTGTGGGTGATCGTCTCGTGCGCGCTCGCTATTGCGTTGGGAACATACTCGGGAGGTTGGAGAATTATCAGAACCCTCGGGGCCGGGCTCACCGATGTTAAGCCTGCGCAGGGCTTTGCAGCAGAAACAAGCACGGCAGCCACCATTCTGGCCTCGAGCCACCTGGGCTTTGCGCTCTCGACGACGCAGGTAGCATCGGGGTCCGTGATCGGATCGGGACTGGGTCGCCGCGGTTCAACGGTTCGTTGGCGCACGGTTGGACGCATCGCGATCGGATGGGTCATGACGCTCCCGGCCGCGGCAGCCGTTGGGGCCCTGGCCGCGTTCATTGCGCATCTCGGACCGATCGGAATCATCATAGATACGGTGATCGGCGTGTTTGTGATCGGCCTCATTTTCGTCCTCTCGAAGAGGAACCGGATTAGTTCGAATAACGCCGTCAGCGATGTTGCGGAATCCGGCTATGCTGTGCGCATCCGTAAGCGTAAGATTCGCAGAGTTCCAACCGAAACGGGAACCATTCCTCCGCTTACTCCCGTGGCGCAATCGGCCGTGATGCACGATAAAGCGGTCGCCGCGGTGAAGCTTGAGGAGAAAGTTGAGGTGAAAGCCGAGATCACCGAAGCCGCGTATATAGGCACCGGGACTCAGGAAACACAGCAGGAAACGCAGACCGAGTTGAAGGGCGGCAACAAAGAATGATCAACTGGGCAGCATTCCTCATCGTTTTTGTCACTGCTCTTGTCTCTGCCGGGGTCGTCGTGAGTTTATATTCATTAGGAATCCGTTTCTCGGCCATACCCGCCCCACGGGCGCGGCGTGAGGACGGCAGCTTTGAGCCGCGTGGCGAGGCGCGCGACGCTGAGGACGATGGGATCGAGCTTCAGGGACGTCCCCGGTGGGCAACCTGGGCCGCAAACACCTGTTTTTCCCTGTGTGTTGGGGCCGTCCTTTTTGGGATTTACCTGATCGTCCCCGCGTTCCACCGCTAAGCGCGTAATATGGCGCTATGACCTCACAGCGCATTGAAGCCGAGCAGAACAGTCAGAACGCCGCAACACAAGATACCCCTGGTGGCACGGCGCAGCTTGTCCATCGCCTACGCGGTGCTTTCGACAGCAGGATCACGCGATCGGCGCAGTGGCGCGACCGTCAATTGGCGGCCCTCGCAAAGATGCTTACGGAGAACACCGCGGTCTTTGAGGGAGCGCTCAAGCGTGACCTCGGTAAATCGCCGGTGGAGGGGACGCTCACAGAGATCGGGTTTGTCCTGAGCGAGATTGATCATACGCGTTCGCATCTCAAATCGTGGATGCGCGGACACCACGTCACGACTCCGCTTGCGTTGCTCCCCGCCTCCTCACGCGTCGTGCCTGAGCCATACGGAACGGTTCTGGTAATCGCTCCGTGGAATTACCCGCTCATGCTTGCGCTGTCGCCTCTGGTCGGTGTAATCGCAGCTGGGAACACCGCTGTGGTGAAGCCCAGCGAGCTGGCTCCCCATACCTCCCGGGCCATTGCCGACCTCTTGCCCGTGTACCTCGACCCACGGGCATTTGCCGTGGTGGAGGGCGGGGTTGCCGAGACTACAGACCTTCTTGCCCAACAGTGGGATTACATCTTTTACACCGGTAACGGAACCGTCGGCCGGATCGTTCAGACTGCGGCTGCGCAGCACCTTACGCCCACCACCCTGGAACTCGGCGGAAAATCACCGGTCTATGTCGATGAGAGTGTCGACCTACGTGCCGCCGCTCAGCGCATCATGTGGGGCAAGCTGATGAACGCTGGCCAGACCTGCGTCGCGCCCGACTACCTCTTGGCCACGCGCAAAGTTATCGATAAGCTCGTACCCCTGCTTCACGAGGCCGTACGAGACCTGTACGGAACCGCGATACAGCGCAATGCCGACTACGGGCGTATCGTGAATGTGCGCCACCTAGGCAGGCTCAGGGGTCTTCTCGCTGGAGGAACCGTTGCGTTCGGCGGGGGATCGGACGAGGAAGACCTCTATTTCGAGCCGACGGTGCTCACCGATGTCGATGTGAATTCCGAACTCATGACCACCGAAATCTTTGGCCCGATTTTGCCATTGGTCGAGGTTCGGAGCTTGGACGAGGCTATCCTTTTTGTGCGTAAGCGCGGCAAGCCGCTCGCGCTGTATGTCTTTTCGAATGACTCTCGGGTGCGTGCCCGGTGGACGGCTGAGACCAGCTCGGGTGCTATCGGGTTCGGGGCTCCCGCGATGCATCTGATGGTGCCTGGGCTGCCCTTCGGCGGAGTGGGGGAGAGCGGCCTTGGAAGCTATCACGGCGAACGGTCTTTCCTGACCTTCAGCCATGAGAAGGCCATACTTACTAAGCCCCTGAAGCCAGATACGTTGCGTTCCACGGTCATGCCGCCGTATACCGCGCAGAAGGAGTCCATCATCAGAAAGATGCTTCGGCGGTTTTCCTAGGGAAGATGCTCGTTCTGGGGAAGATGCTTGTCCTAGGCGGGTGCCCGTCAGGGGCAAAACGCTTTCCCGAGTAAACAGTCGCTGTTGCGCTATCCAGCTGGCGCGCCGGATGAGGGCAGAGGCAGGTTTCCCCTGCCCGTGAACTCAATACGATCGGTGCCTTGCCAGAGGGCTGCCCGCCGAAGCAGTTCCCACACCCGATCCGCTGTCTCGGGAGGGGCGCCCTCTTCTCGCCAGGCAGATTGCACGCGCAGGATTCCCGCCTGCCGATCATTCTTGAGATCGACGCGGCCGACGAGACGATCTCCAACCAACACGGGGAGCGAATAATACCCGAAGACCCGTTTATGCTCTGGCGTGTAGATCTCGATTCTGTAGTGAAAATTGAAGAGGCGCTCCGCCCTCGGCCTAAACCAGACCACGGGATCGAACGGCGAAAGCAGGGCCGAGGCGGTTGCCTCCCGCGGTATCTGTGCATCGCGGTGGCGCCAGGCAGGCAACGGCCTCCCCGACTTGTCGGCCCACGACTCCACGGTAACCGGCACGAGCGTTCCCGAGTGCTCTAGCTCACGGATCGCCGTTCTTGCTTCCCCGAGGGGAAGCCGAAAATAATCGGCTATGTCGTGTGCCGTGCCGACCCCGTGGGCTCGGGCGCCCTTCTCTGCGAGCTGGCGTATCGCATCCTCTCGTGAAATCTCTTGCTCAATGATGCTGTGCGGTAGGACGTGCTCTGTAAGCGCGTAGCGCCGCTCGAAACGCTGTCGCCCGGCCGCCGTGACCTCGCCCCAGGCGAAGAGGCACTCCACCGCCCTCTTGACATCGGACCACTGCCACCAGCCGCCGGGCTCGCGTTTGACATCGCCTTCGATGTCGCGAACCAGCGAAGGCCCCTTCTCTGCGAGATCGCGTCGGACCTGATCGATGATGTGAGGATGCTCGTGCCCCCAGCTATCCCTACGCGTAAGCTCTTTCTGGCGACGGTCGTTCATCCGCCAGCGGAATAAGGGCCATGATTCGATGGGAATGATTGCGGCCTCGTGCGCCCAATACTCCACGTACTCGCGGCCCCCGAGCAATAGCTGATCCGCAGCATCCTTGTCATAGGAACCGTGTCTCGCGAGTACCGGCATATAGTGGCTGCGCTCGAAGACGTTTACCGAGTCGATCTGGAGCAGGTGGAGACGAGACAGAAGTGATCTCATCTGGGATGCCGAGGGATTTATCCGAGTGCGCGGAGTAGAAGGGATCTCACGAGCGGGCTGTGCGATGCGCTGCGCGCCGAGGGCCAACCGGCGAGCTTGGGACAGTGACAGGGAATCGCTCATGGGAATCAGCGTATCGCGAGCCGCCGACACGCCAAGCTGGAAGGCGGCGGCGAATCGCGATAATCTGCTGATCAATCGTCGGACGGTTATACCGTTGCCCCTAGACTATTCGGATGGAGGAAAAGCAGAAAGTGCCTGTTCCCACACTCGAATCCCCGGCCAGTGGCCCCGGGATTAACGAGGTGCGGGAGGCCGTGCCATTTGGTATGAGAATCGCGGCGGCTTGGTCATGGCGGATGCTCGTGATCGCGGCGGCGCTGGCGCTCTTGCTCTGGGCGCTGACCAACCTGAGCCTCGTTGTGATTCCCGTGATCATCTCTATCTTGTTGGCTGCGCTTCTCGTCCCGCTCAAGGAAAAACTCATCTCGTTGAGGCTGCCGAGATGGCTAGCCGTGATGATATCGTTCCTGGGGTTGCTAGCAGCAGTGACGCTCCTGATGTTTCTGATCGTGACTCAGTTCCGCAGCGGATACCAAGACCTGGCAACGCGCAGTACCGAGTCCTATAACCAATTTATGCAGTGGCTATCGGGCGCGCCTTTTTATATCGATAGTGCGCAATTCGATAAGTTCATCACGGGCCTCTTCAACGGCCTGAATACGGATAGAAATATCTTGGTGAGCGGCGCTCTCTCGATCACCACTACGCTGTCTCATCTGCTGGCGGGGCTGCTTCTGACTCTCTTTAGCACGCTCTTCTTCCTGATCGACGGAAAAACGATCTGGCGCTGGTTCGTCGGGTTCATGCCTACCCGTGCTCGCGCGGCAGTGGATGGCGCGGGGCGAGCCGGTTGGGTCTCCGTCGGTCAATACGTGCGGGTGCAGATCTTTGTCGCTTTTGTGGATGCCGTTGGTATCGGTCTCGGTGCGCTCATACTGGGGGTTCCCCTTGCCATTCCGATCGCAGTGCTGGTCTTCCTCGGCTCGTTCATCCCCTTCCTTGGGGCTATCACGACGGGAGCGCTTGCCGCTTTCGTAGCCCTCATCTACAACGGACCTGTCAATGCGCTCGTGATGCTCGGTATCGTCGTTCTCGTGAATCAGATCGAGGGACACGTGCTGCAGCCCCTCGTCATGGGATCCGCGGTGCGGGTGCACCCCCTCGGCGTGGTTCTCGCCGTGAGCGCGGGGACTCTCATCGCAGGGATACCCGGAGCCCTATTTGCTGTACCCATCGTTGCCGCACTCAATAGCACCGTCAACTACCTCACAGCGGGTACCTGGAAGGGACTTCCTGATCCCCTCGCTGATACCCATGGCCCTCCCTCAAGGAGAAAGCCGAAATCCCCCGCAGAAGAATCACAGGAAGCCTAAGAATGACAAACCCCCTACCCACCCTTGACAACTTTAGAGCTGCCCGAGAGGTCGTCTCCGAGGTGGCTCAGAGTACCCCGCTCGAGACCTCCCGCTACCTGGCAGAGCTTCTTGGCGTTTCTCAGGTCTACATGAAATGCGAGAATCTCCAACGGACCGGTTCATACAAAATTCGCGGAGCATACAACCGCATGGCGAAGTTGAGCCAAGAGGAGAAGGACCGCGGTGTCGTCGCCGCGTCAGCAGGGAACCACGCGCAGGGCGTAGCCTTCGCCGCTCGTGAACTCGGCATCAAGGCAACAATCTTTATGCCGATGGGGGTAGCGCTCCCCAAGCTGCAGGCAACCCGAAACTACGGCGCAGACGTTATTCTCAGGGGCCACACCGTCGAGGAGCCCCTCCGTGCCGCTGCCGAATTTGCTGAGGCAACGGGGGCCGTTCTCATTCCTCCCTTCGACCACTTCGACGTTGTGTCCGGGCAGGGAACACTCGCTCTCGAGATTCTCGAAGAAGCTCCGGATGTCGAAACCTTCGTCGTTCCCATCGGAGGAGGAGGGCTCATCTCGGGAATCGCCCTTGCCGCAAAACAGCTTGCCGAAACCACCGGGCGCCAGATCCGAGTGATCGGTGTCCAGGCGGAGAACTCGGCCGCGTATCCGCCATCGATTGCTGCGGGGCATCCTCTCGAGATCACAACGGCACCGACGATTGCAGACGGAATTGCTGTGAGCAAACCCGGCCTGCTGAACTTCGATATCATCCGTGACTACGTTGACGAGGTCGTTACGGTGACCGAGGACGATATCGCCCGCGGGATCCTCATGCTCCTTGAGCGGGCAAAGCTTGTCGTTGAGCCAGCGGGAGCGGTCGGCGTTGCCGCAATGATCGCCGGCAAAATCCGATCAGCCGGGCCTGTGGCCACCGTTCTATCCGGCGGAAACATCGACCCCCTACTCATGCAGCGGGTGATCAGTCACGGATTAGCCGCATCCGATCGCTACCTTAAACTCCGAGTGATGCTTCCTGACCGCCCGGGCCAGCTGGCCCGAACGGCGGAACTTGTGGCGGAAGCAAACGCGAACGTTATTGAGGTGCTCCACACCCGTCACGGGGGAGGGCTACAGATTAGCGAGGTCGAGCTCGAACTCCATATCGAGACGCGGGGCCCGGACCACCGCGACCAAGTGGTCGCGAAGCTCCAGGATGCCGGGTATCGGATTCGGCTTGAAGGGTTCTAGGGGTAACTTCCTACTGACCGGTGCCTACTACTGACCTGTGTAGGTCTCGACCTTGATGATCGACACGGGGATCTCTTTGCCGTTCGGCGCGATGTAGCTTGTCGACTCGCCCACCTTTAATCCGAGGATAGAGGCGCCAAGGGGGCTCTTCTCGCTGTAGACATCCAGGTCGCTGTCCCCGGCGATCTCGCGATTTCCCAGGAGGAATACTTCTTCATCGCCGAAAACGGTAGCTGTGATGACCGTGCCAACAACGACCTCGCCGGTGCTGGCCGGGGCATCGCCAACCTTAGCGATTTTGAGCAGGTGGGTCAGGTCGCGAATGCGTGCCTCCATCTTGCCCTGCTCGTCTTTGGCCGCGTGGTAGCCGCCGTTCTCTTTGAGGTCGCCTTCTTCGCGGGCAGCCTCAATCTTGTTTGCGATGTCGATCCGTGCGGGACCGCTTAGCTGATCCAGCTCATCCTTCAAACGGTTGTACGCTTCCTGGGTGAGCCAGGTTTCACTTACCTCGTTTGACATGCGAACTCCTTATGCTAAAGAGCTGAGTCTCAGCCCTCGCTAAAAGTGACGCCCTAACGAAGAAGTCGTTAGGGCGTTGAATAACTATTACCCTAGCAGACCCTCAGGTCGTGAGGCCGACAGCTAGCTGACTATTGCTCTGGCTCTTACTTGATGATCCAGCAGCGGTCTACGACACCCGTCGTGCTCTCGGCGATTGTGCGCAGGTTGTCTGTGAACTGACGGGTGCGTTCCGAGCTTGGTGGTACCTCAACGATTTTCCAGCCGACAACGGCATAGGAGGAAGAGAGCGCTTGGAGTGCGCAGGCCACCCGCGTTTCGGGGGCAGCGCTGATTTCGTATGTGATTTCTACGGAATCGGCGTTGACTATCTCATGCCCGACGTTGCGAAACTCTAGGTTTCCCACGTCGCCGCTAAGCCCAGCCCACGCCGCCCATGCAATCAAAATCGCTGCAAAGAATGCGCCAACAGCGTAGAAGACTCGCCTGTCTACCCTGCGAGAAACGGCACTTCCATAGCGATCTTCGAGGTAGTTATCCACAGGGGCAACCGGTTCGGTCACACTTCTCCTCACAGCCAGTTATTTATGTCCGTTACATACAGCTTAAGTGCCGTAGCATTGATTGAGTGCGCCGCAGAGGTGGCGCATCCCCACTTGACTAATACTCCCACACCCGTCGCGTGCGTGTCGCACGCGATACGGTACAACCGCGATGCCTTACACCTCGTGCATGACACCCGCGTGGGAGTGGCCTCATTACCAGCAGAGATATTAAAGCAGAGAAGAGTAGACGTTGGCATTGCGATTGATGGCTGTTCATGCCCACCCCGACGATGAGTCAAGTAAGGGAGCTGCCACATATGCCCACTATATAAATAAGGGTGCCGAGGTCATGATCGTGTCCTGTACCGGTGGCGAGCGAGGCGATGTTCTCAACGATCATCTTGATAGGGATGCACTTGCTCGGCGTGATCTCGCCGGTTTGCGCCGCCTCGAGATGGCAGAGGCTAAGAGCATTCTTGGTGTCCAGCATCGGTGGCTCGGATATGTCGACTCGGGCATGGCGCGGGAAGACGGGACCGTCCCCTCGGATAGCTTTGCGGGCATCCCCGTCGAAATCGAGGCGGAGCACCTGGTCCGCCTGATTCGCGAATTTCGTCCGCATGTGATCGTCACCTACGACGAGAACGGCGGATACCCTCATCCGGACCACATTCGAACCCACGAAATCAGCATGCTCGCATATAAGGCGGCTGCCGACCCCGAGGCCTACCCGGGAACGGGAGAGCCGTGGGCGGTCTCGAAGCTCTACTACGAAGTTATCTTCAACGCTCCCCGGATGGAGAGCGTCTACGCACTCATGAAGCAGAACGAGCCAGAATCTCCGCTCCTTGCACAATTCGAAGAAATTATGGTGTGGATGAAGGACCGTCCGTATCACGCCACAACTCAGGTGAGTGTCGGGCACCTGTTCGAGCTACGGGATCGCGCGCTCAAGGCTCACGCGAGCCAGGTCGCTCCCGATAGCGCGTTTTTCTTCTGGCCGATTAGCCTTCAGCAGGAGGCCTGGCCGTATGAGGACTATCAGCTTGCGGCATCGCGCGTCGCTACCTCCACGCCGGAGGCGGACCTGTTCCAGGGAATTGAGGATTACTAGATGATATTAGAGTTGGTCTCGCATCCATTCGTGACGAGTGTAGCTCTCGCTGCGACGCAGCAGACGCCGGAACCCGAGTTCAATAATGACGATGTAACGCCCGGGGTTGTGGGATTCATCGCTACCGCTTTTATCGCGGTGATGGCAATCTTGCTCGCCATCGATATGATCAGGCGGGTGCGTCGGGTGCGCTACCGATCTGAGGTTGACGAGATGCTTGATGCCGAGCTGCACGCTGCAGGCCTGGACGATGCTGCTTCAGACGATGCTGCAGTGGAAGCCGCAGCCCATGAAGCCGCAGCTCAGGAAGACGCGGCTCAGGAAGACGCAGTCGCGGATGACACTGGCCGCGAGCAGGACCCGCGAAGCGGAGCATAAATCGTGAGCCCAGCGGAGCGACGCGAACGGGCGCTGAGCCTGCTCAATCACGTTTTTGGCTACTCGAGTTTTCGGGGGCAGCAGGCAGAGATCGTCGATCGAGTCACCGCAGGTGGGGATGCCGTTGTCCTGATGCCGACGGGCGGCGGAAAATCGCTGTGTTTCCAGATTCCCGCTCTGCTTCGAGATGGCGTAGGGGTAGTCATCTCGCCTCTGATCGCGCTGATGCATGACCAGGTTCAGGCCCTGCAAGCTGTCGGGATCCGGGCCGAGTTTCTTAACTCGACACAGAGCGCCCAGGAACGTGCCTCGGTCGAGCGCGCATACGTGAACGGTGACCTTGATCTGCTGTATGTGGCCCCGGAGCGTCTCAACTCGGGGTCGACCGTCGATCTGCTACACCGCGGCAAGATCTCCCTCTTCGCGATCGATGAGGCCCATTGTGTGTCGCAGTGGGGCCACGATTTTCGGCCCGACTATCTCTCGCTGAATTCCCTCGCCGAGCAGTGGCCAGATGTGCCCAGGATTGCCCTGACGGCGACGGCCACGGCCGCGACCCGCACGGAGATCGTGGAGCGGCTGTCACTCACCGACGCCCGGGTGTTTGTGTCGAGCTTTGACCGGCCCAATATTTCCTACCGAATCGTGAATAAGGCCGCGGTTCGCGCTCAACTGGTCTCATTCGTAACAAAGGAACACGCGGGCGAGGCCGGAATCGTCTACGGGCTCAGCAGAAATACGGTGGAAAAAACCGCAGAATACCTACGGGCCGCCGGCGTGGACGCCGTTGCCTATCACGCGGGGATGGAAGCCAGCGAGCGCGCCCGGGTGCAATCGCGTTTCCTGCGCGAAGACGGTGTCGTTGTCGTTGCCACAATCGCCTTTGGCATGGGGATCGATAAACCGGATGTTCGTTTCGTGGCCCACATCGACCTCCCCAAATCCGTGGAAGGGTACTACCAGGAGACGGGCCGCGCAGGGCGCGACGGCCTACCCTCCGAAGTGTGGCTGGCTTACGGGCTGCAGGACGTGGTCCAACAGCGGCGGATGATCGAGCAATCCAACGGCGACTTCGCCCACAAACGGGCGCAGACGCTTCACCTGGACGCGATGCTCGCGCTGTGCGAGACCACGGAGTGCCGGCGGAAAGGGCTGCTGGCCTATTTCGGCGAGACCCTCACGGAACCCTGCGGCAATTGCGATACCTGCACGAACCCTCCCGAGGTCTGGGACGGCACCATTCCCGCGCAGAAGCTTCTCTCGACGGTGTTCCGGCTCAAGAACGAACGAAACCAGACATTTGGCGCGGGCCAGGTCATCGATATCCTCCGCGGTAAGGAAAACGCGCGGAGCACACAATCGCGGCATCAGGAACTTAGCACGTGGGGGATCGGCGCCGACCTGAGCGACCAGCAGTGGCGCGGAGTCGTGCGCCAGCTGTTGGCACGGCAGCTCCTGGCGTCGCACGGTGACTACGGCGTGCTCGTGCTGACCGAGGGGAGCGTCGAGGTTCTCGCTGGGCGGATGCAGGTGTCGCTTCGCCACGAACCGTTGCGGGCGGAGAGGCCCGCGCGGGCGGAATCCGTTCGTGGAGCCGCGGCGGAGGACCTCACCGACGAACAGACCCAGATGTTTGAGTCGCTGCGTGCCTGGCGCGCTACCGAGGCGCGCTCGCAGGGCGTGCCAGCGTACATCGTGTTCGGGGATGCCACGCTGCGGGCGTGCGCGATACAGCTGCCCACGACGCTCGAGGAGCTTCGCGGCATCAGCGGTATTGGCGACCAGAAGCTCGAGCGCTACGGCGAGGCTGTGCTTGAGGCGCTAAGCGCCGGGTGATCGGGGAATCTGATCGGGCACCCGAAGATTTATCAACAGGGTGCCCGACCAAGAAAATTCCTACGAAAGTGCCTGGGAGATTTTGAAGTTAGCCCCCGTCGGGTCCGCGAGGGTGCCGATCCTGCCGAAGGGCGTGTCCTCGGCGGGCGAGACGAGCTGAGCGCCGAGTTCGAGGGCCTTAGCGATGGCTTCGTCGGCGTTTTCTACCGCGAAGTAGACGGCCCAGAACGACGGTACCGATTCGGGAAGATAGCCGCTGGCGTCCCAGATCCCGGCGACCGCATTATCGGGCTGGCCGAGCTGTGTGTATCGGAAGTCGGGGGTGTCGCTGAGCACGCTGGTCTCCCAACCAAACGCTTTCTGGTAGAACTCAATGGCCGCACCGTATTGCTTTGTCTGCAGTTCAAACCACGCGGGGGTTCCCGGCTCCGACATCCGTGCTGAGCCGCCGAAGGTACCTGACTGCCACCCGCCGATGGCCGCGCCCGAGACATCCATGGCGACGAGCATCGTGCCCATATCGGCCACCGCGTCTACGAACATCGTGTTTCCGCCGTTCGCCGTGATTGCCTCGCCCGTTGCGGCAGCGTCATCGGTGTGCAGATAGACGGTCCAGCAGTCTGGCATTGCGCCCTCGCTGGTGTTGCGCATTGCGCCCGCGATATCTTCGCCGTTCTGGCGAAAACGAACGTATCCGCCGAATTCCTCGCCCGCAGACTCATAGGTCCAACCAAACAATTCGGTATAGAACGACACGGTACGGTCAAGGTCTGAACTCATCACGTCGAGCCATATCGGTTGTCCCGTGACGCTCTGCTGAAATTTTGGCATTGTGGTCTCCTCACAGGTAGTTGCTTACGGTACTTATAGTAGGGCTGTTTGGGGTTTAAAGATACGGCGGATTCAACGAGATAATCAGCGTCGCCGCCCAGTGGCACATGAACGCCACGACCGTGAGCGTGTGGAAGATCTCGTGGAAGCCGAAGTATCCCGGCCACGGATTCGGTCGCTTCATGGCGTAGACCACGGCGCCTACCGAGTAGCACAGGCCCCCCGCGATCACCAGGATCATCATGGGCGGGCTCACCCGGTACAGGTCTCCCATATACATCACGGCGGCCCAGCCGAGCAGCAGATAGATGGCGACGTAGAGCCACCGCGGTGCGCCGATCCAGAACACCCGAAATCCGATGCCGAGAAGCGCGCCAGCCCAGACCAGCACGAGCAGCATGATGCCCTTCTCCGGCGGCAGGGCAAGCAGCGCTAGGGGAGTGTAGGTGCCTGCGATCAAGAGAAAGATGTTGGCGTGATCGATGCGTTTGAACGTCATCTTCACGGTTGGTCGCCAATTAAACCGGTGGTACAGGGCGGAATTTCCAAAAAGCATCATACTCGTGAGGGTAAACACGGCGGCAGCCCACTTCGCCGTTGCGCCATCCGCGAGCCAGATGAGGACGATGCCTGCCGCGATGGTGAGCGGAAACATCCCCGCATGGATCCAGCCGCGCCAGAGGGGTTTTGCCTCGGTGGGTTGTGTGTCGACTTTTTTTGCCTCGATTTTTTTGACCTCGAAGCTTGGCTGTGAGTTACCCATACACCCCATGCTAAGGCGTTGTCCTGAACATAGAGGGCAGCAACATCAGATATCGTGTGTGAGTGACCACAACAGAATCGCGCAGAGGAGACGGGTTCCTCTATCGACTTTATGAGTACCGCCTCCGGCGTGAAATCGATGCGGCCCAGATGCCACATCACGTGGCCATCATCGTTGACGGCAACAGGCGTTGGGCTAAGCAGCGCCTCCTCGAAAGCGCCGCCCACGGGCATCGCGCGGGTGCCCGCAAGATCCCCGAATTCCTCGGCTGGTGCGAGCAACGCGGCATCGACGTCGTCACCCTCTACCTACTGTCGACCGATAACCTCTCCGGTCGCGCCGACCAAGAACTCACTGAGCTCTTCGGCATTATCGGCACCCTCGCAGAGGACCTCTCCAAGAACGGCCGGTGGCGAGTTCGCCACGTCGGCAGCTGCGACGGCCTGCCGGACGACCTCGCGGAATCTCTCCGCAACGCAGAGGCTCGTACCGCGTCGAACGTAGGCCTGCACGTGAACCTCGCCGTCGGCTATGGCGGCAGAAGCGAAATTGCCGCCGCCGTGCGCAGCATCATCGACAAACATCAATCCGATGGGCGCACCCTCGACGAACTCGCTGATACGCTTACCCCCGATCTCATTGGGGAACACCTCTACACGAGAGGTCAGGCCGATCCCGATCTCGTGATCCGCACCTCGGGCGAGCAGCGGTTGAGCGACTTCATGCTCTGGCAGAGTGCCCACAGCGAGTTTTATTTCGTGGAAGCACTCTACCCCGACCTGCGCGAGGTCGACTTCCTACGTGCGCTCCGAGACTACTCTCGCAGGCAGCGCCGCTTCGGCGGTTAACGAGCCGTCAAGCTGGCGTTCACACATCCGTCAGATTGATCCGCGTGTCGGGCTAGACCGATGTCCGTGGCGCGGCGTACATTGTGTGTATCGGGCATTCCGCCCGATCGAGACGGCCACATAAGTTCATCTCACACAAGAAGGGCCCGCGTGGTCGAATCGCTTGAGAAGCAGAGCGATGCGTCGCTCGCGACGGGAGTGATTGTGAACATTCAATACTCAGGCCAGACTTCGAACCAGACTTCGAACCAGGGCTCGCCCCGCACAATGGCCCAGGAATCCGCCGCAACGGAATCAACAACCCCACAGGGCGAACGCACCTACGTGCTGGACACCTCGGTGCTCTTATCTGATCCCAAGGCTCTCGTCCGCTTTGCAGAGCACACGGTTGTCATACCGGTGATCGTCATCACGGAGCTTGAGAGCAAGCGGAACGACCCAGAGATAGGCTACTTTGCCCGTTCCGCGCTTCGATTCCTGGATGAGCTGCGAGTGAAGCACGGACGGCTCGATTTCCCGATCCCCATCGGCGAAGGCGGGATGCTGCGGGTCGAGCTAAACCACACCAACATGGCGTCCCTGCCTCACGGACTGCAACTGGGCGACAACGACTCCCGGATCCTCGCGGTAGCGCTCAACCTGGCGAGCGAGGGACTCGCCGTCACGATCGTCTCGAAAGACCTGCCAATGCGGGTGAAAGCGGCGTCGATGGGCCTGACCGCAGAGGAGTACCGGGCCGAGCAGAGGGTTGATTCAGGGTATACGGGGTTGGCGAGCATCCACCTATCGAGCGAGCAGATGAGCGAACTCTACGACCGGGAGAGAATATCTACAACGCAGGTGCTCGATATCCCCGTGAATACCGGGCTTATTGTGCACTCTGACCGCGGTTCTGCGTTGGGGCGGGTCGACGTGCCCGGGCAGTTCCGGCTCGTTCGCGGTGACCGCGACCTCTTCGGGGTCAACGGGAGATCCGCGGAACAGCGGCTCGCCATCGACCTGCTGCTCGACCAATCCGTGGGAATCGTCTCGATGGGAGGCCGAGCTGGAACAGGCAAATCGGCGCTCGCCATCGCGGCGGGGCTCGAGGCCGTGCTCGAACGAGGGCAGCACAAGAAGGTCATGGTCTTCCGACCCCTCTACGCGGTTGGCGGCCAGGAACTCGGCTACCTCCCCGGCGACCAGGGGGAGAAGATGAACCCGTGGGGCCAGGCGGTCTACGACGTGTTGGGCTCAATCGTGTCGCAGAACGTGCTCGAGGAAATCGAGGCGCGCGGGTTGATCGAAGTGCTACCCCTCACCCATATCCGCGGGCGCTCGCTGCACGACGCTTTCGTGATCGTCGACGAGGCACAATCGCTCGAACGAAACGTGCTGCTGACCGTGCTGAGCCGCATCGGGCAGCGCTCCAAAGTGGTGCTGACGCACGACGTGGCCCAGCGTGACAACCTGCGAGTTGGGCGGCACGATGGCGTGGCATCCGTCATCGAAACGCTCAAGGGTCACTCGCTGTTTGGGCATATCACCCTGACCCGATCCGAACGCAGCGAGATTGCCGCTCTCGTGACCGAGCTGCTGGAGGATGTGGAACTGATGTAGGAGGTGTATTGCCAACCCTGTTGGGGAGGTTACTGCGCGAGGAGCCTTGCCACCGGTGGGGCTGTTGTCACACTGGAACATGAGGAAATCGGCACTCGGCTGTGGAGAATTTCTGCGGCACTTCCGTGGGACTGTCTACCCTGGCTCCATGAAAGATTATGCGCGAATAGGGATGCTAGTGTATCTCGCAGCTGTCACGATACCGCTTGCCCTGTGCGACCTGCGGGAGCGGCGGCTGCCGAACGGAATGGTCGTTCCCGGGTTAGCGCTCGCGGCTATCGCGACCCTGGTCAGCTGGGTCGAGGGGGGAGATTTTCCCCTCGGGGCTATTCTCGCTGGCGTGGGGGCGGGAGCCGTGTTTTATGCTGGGTCGTCTATAGGCGAGGTCGGGGGAGGTGACATAAAACTTGCGGCGCTGATCGGTTGGGCGCTTGGCTTATTTTGCTGGCAACTTGCAACTGTGGCACTTGCCTGTGGCTGTGTCCTCGGTGGGTTATGGGGTGTAGCTGCTTTGGTGAAACCTACCGGGCGAAAGAGCGTTCCGTTGGGAGTGCCCCTCCTGATCGGGGCGTGGATTGTGGTTGGTCTGTGGATGCTAGACGCGTTTTAGTGAACAAAGCACGGTGGGTCAGGTTGCCCACCGTGCTTCGTTTGTGTGCGTAGTTTTACGAATCTTGTTGCAAGTAGCTAACCTCTAGGTTTAGATAAGGTTAGCTTTTACCAACGCGTTGTATTCGTTCGTCTGAGGTGCGCCGTAATTTACAACGATGTCAGCAACGATTTGCTTTACTGTGGTGACATCGACGCCGTAGTGAAGCATCCGCTGGAATTGGATCGTGTCGCCGAAGACGGTTGGGGTTGCGCAGGCGTCGGCAATGACCTTAACGTTGTAGCCTTTTCTTACTGCGGTTATAGCTGCCTGGGCTACGCAGGTTTCTGTGCTTAACCCGGCGATTACGAGATTCTTGCGATTGGTTTTCTCGATAGCTGCTGTGTACGCGGGATCATCAAACGAATCTGCTACACCGAGTCGCTTGATCCTTTGGTCATGTTGGGTTGGCAGGACCTTTATGAGGTCTGGTACAAACGGATCCTGTTCCTCTTCCTCTTGGCTCGAAGTGAAGATAGCGGGCAGGTTAAATGTTGCGCACAGTGCCTGCAAACGAATAGCGGCGTTAACGATATCTTTTGCGGGTCGTGAGGGGGAAGCCTCTAGGATTGTGACCTGGTAGTCGATGAAGGTGAACGTGGTATCGCTCGCGTTCATGCGAATATTGGGCCTTGCTTGTGTCTCGGCGGCTGCAGCGTTAGGGGTGGGATCGGCGGTTGCTTTGAGCCCGAGGAAAGTTCCTCCGGAGCCTAAGGCTACGCCACCAGCGACAGCTGCTGCTCCTAGCAGAGCACCGCGGCGGCTTACTCGGTTTGAGGTTTCAACGGCGGACAGTTTTTCTTTCTCGGACATATATAACTGCTCCTTCTTGTTGGTGCGCAATTTATACTTTCATTGCCAGCCAAGCCTATTGTTTTCGTTGCGCTTTCCCCTGGGAATATAGGAGTCTTTGGCTGGGAATGGATCACCTTTTTCCTGTGAGTATGATGAGAGAGAAGGCGCTAATTGCGCAACTCTTGTTTTCGTTTTTTCGTAGATGTCACAGACCGGACGATCTTCGGCGTAGGGTGAAAGGGTGAGCGATATTCAGAACGACAGCGTGGCGAGCATCCTGACAAGCGATCTCCTCGGCAGGATTCGCAACCGAGCCCACGGCTATGACGCGCGAAATGAATTCTTCCACGAGGATCTCGATGAGCTCCGAGACGCGGGATACCTGGGTCTGTTTTCGAAGAAGGAACACGGAGGTATGGGCCTCACCCTTGAGCAGGTCTCCAGGATTCAAACCCGATTGGCGCAGGCCGCCCCGGCTACCGCGCTGGGGATCAATATGCACCTCGTGTGGGCCGGCGTGGCCAAGGCGCTGAGCGAACGCGGCATTCCCGACCTGGACTGGCTCCTGGAGGAAGCCGCCGCGGGCGAGGTCTTCGCCTTCGGCATCAGCGAGGCCGGAAACGACGATGTGCTGTTTGATTCCCGCACGAGCGCGGTCCCGGTTGATGGCGGATATCGCTTCACGGGAACCAAGATTTTTACCTCCCTCTCGCCGGTGTGGACGAGGCTCGGCGTTTTTGGGAGGGACGATACCGACCCGGAAAACCCTATGCTTGTCTTTGGATTTATCACGCGCGATAGCCCAGGATTCACAATCGCTGACGATTGGAACCCCCTCGGGATGCGGGCCACCCAGAGTCGCACGACCGTTCTCAGCGAGGCCTTCGTTCCGGAGGGTCGGATCGTGAGGCGGATCCCGGCCGGCCCGAACGCTGACCCGCTGACGTTCGCAATCTTCGCGAATTTCGAGCTCCTTGTCGCTTCCGTCTATGCGGGGATCGGGAACCGTGCCCTCGAACTCGCGGTCGAGGCAGTGCACACCCGCGCGTCACAGAAAACCGGGACGACGTATGCGGACGACCCGGACATCCGTTGGCGAATTGCCCACGCTGCCATCAGTCAAGAGTCGGTGCAACCGCAGATTCTGGCCGCTGCTCGTGACGTAGATGCCCTGGTCGATCACGGGGCAGGTTGGTTTCCGAAGCTCGTTGGGCCCAAGATCCGCGCCACCGAGGTAGCCCGCGAATCGGTGGATGCCGCGATCAGGGTGAGCGGCGGACGCGCGTATCAGAACGACGGGGAACTGATGCGGCTGTATCGCGATGTCGTCGCGGGTCTCTACCAGCCGTCGGATGATGAATCCGCGCATGCGACCTTCGCCAACGCGTACCTCGGTCCCGTCGGAGGCTCGGGCAATAACGTCACAGCAAAATCATAAGTTTGTGGTGAATGCTTGAACTCGCAACCAAATACGCGCCTGTTTCGGGGCATGAACGATTGAGGATGAATATAATGAGTTCACGAAAAAAAGCAGCTCACACGGTCGCAGCTGCCGCTGGGATCGGGCTTGCGGCCATACTCTCCGGCTGCGCTACAGATGCAGGCAGCGCGGAGTCATCCAGCGGCACCGACCAAGCAACGCCATCTGCATCAACACCAGCGACGTCGACACCAGCGACGGGTCAAGACGCGACGGGCGCGACGGGTGCGACCGCTTACGTCGACGGAAAATACACCGGTCAGGGCAGCTACACCAGCCCGGCCGGCCCCGAAAAAGTTACAATCCAGGTAACCCTTGCCTCCGATAAGGTCACGGACGTTACCTTCTCCAGTGATGCGACGAGTCCCACGACCAAGATCTACCAGGGTAAATTCGTCTCGGGGCTTGACGGCGCCGTCGTGGGTAAAAGCCTTGACGATATCAGCATCGATAAGCTAGCGGGATCTTCCCTGACGGGGGGCGGCTTCAACGAGGCCATCGACCAGATCAAGGGCGAGGCGCGTGGGTAGCTTTCGATTAGAGGCGATTGGATGCCCGTGGCAGATTGACACGGAGCATCCCCTCTCGATCGAAACGCAGCGCAGCATCCGCCGGGTCATTGACGATTACGATAGGGTCTGGTCGCGTTTTCGCGTCGACTCTACCGTGGCAACTCTCGCGGACCCTGACGCCTACGAGCAGAATCTACAGCAAGTCGTACGCCTTGACCTGCCGCCCGAATCGGCGCACCTATCCTGGCTATACGAATCCCTGTACCGGTTAACCGGAGGCGCGGTGAGCCCCCTGGTCGGCTCCGCCCTCGAGCACTGGGGATACGACGCCGACTATTCTCTGCGAGCGAAGGAGGGTGAGCCGCGGGCGGATCCGTGGGGCGAGAACTTCACCTGGTCTGGCACTTCCATGGCCTCTGCTCGTCCCGTCACGGTTGATGTTGGCGCCGCAGGCAAGGGCCAGCTGGCGGGACTGGTGGGCGATGTTCTCGGAGAAGCTGGCCACACCGCATTCGCCGTCGACGCCAGTGGTGACCTCGTGAACAGGGGCGCTTCGCTTCGGGTGGGGCTGGAGCATCCGTTCGCGAAGAATACCGCCATTGGAATTGTCGAGCTGGGCGACGCAGCCCTGGCCGCATCGGCTACCAATCGCAGGGCGTGGGGAGAAGGGCTCCATCACGTGATTGATGCCCGCACCGGCCACCCGGTCCAAGAAGTTGCCGCCACCTGGGTCATAGCGGACGACCCCGCGACCGCGGATGGCCTTGCCACCGCGCTCTTTTTTGTCGAGGCGGGGGAACTGATGCCCGGTTTCGAGTTTGATTACGTCCAGATGTTCACGGATGGCCGGGTACGGTATTCCGAGT
>JBBAQX010000018.1:0-76393 GCA_040400085.1 Lysinibacter sp.
CAGAAGGCCAGGGGTTCGAATCCCTTCGGGCGCACAACTAAACCCCCTCCAAGTTGGAGGGGGTTTTATCGTATACATTGCGTGTCGTCCAAGCCCAGCCTATGCGGCTTTATCAGCTATGCCGACATGCCACCGCGGAGAGGGCATATTCACGAAGACCAGAGCGAAAGACGCCACCGTGAGGTAACGCAGTGCCGGATCAAGCCCGTTTGCCGTCGCCGAACGCCACATCTGGAACCATTCCCCGCCAATAGCCATAAAGCCAATACCGAAGATTACGATGATCACGAGGAGGCCGGCATTTGCCCAGTTGCGTGCCGACTGGAAGGTGTTGTTCTTGAAGCCACGCAGCCACTTGACGGTAGCAGTGATCAGTATCACGGCGGCAACCGTTTCAGCAACGATGATGCCAATGTAACCAATAACTTGAATCGGCTCGGCGCTGATAGCGTGCCACATTACATTTTGGTCGAGGCCGACGCCTGGCTCCTGCCCAAAATTTGTTGTTTGCATCCCCATCACGTTTCGAACAAAATCCCAGTTTGTTGCAAAATCCGTTAGGTTCCCGAATGCGATAAGGGCAAGGATAAGTGCGTTCATCGCGGTGAAGACCGTCGCGATAAGTGGTAATCCATTCCAGCGAGGGGTGGTCTGTAATTCTGCGTTCTCGTTCATGATTTCTTTCATCTCTTTGTCGGTGAAGAACCAATAGTGTTATCGTGCAAAACGCTAGTTGAGACGCTCATCACCTCCTTCTTGCGCTTCGAAAATTCCCAAGTCTACGTCGACGGAAAAATTCAGCGTTTCGATGTTAACAACAGACTAACCCTGTTTTGCAGTTCTTGACCCTCTGGTTTCGAGAGAGGATGCGGCCATCGATTCTGTGCGCATCCGATGGCGAAAGCCGAATGCGAGTGTTCCGCCAAATACGTTGTTTGGCTCGTTCTGAGGATCGGATCGCAACCTGACACAGCGGTGGAGCCTCTTGCTTCAGCTTGGTCGCGCGTTACAGAAACGAAGACGGCGAACCGCAGGGGATCCCTTCAGTGAGCCGTGAGCGTTGGATGACCTATGAGGGGAGCAATCCAAGAGCGTCGACTGCGTCTCGCTCTTCCAGCAACTCGATAATGGATGCCTCAATTCGCTCCCGCGAGAATTGGTCGATGGTGAGCCCCTGCACTATCTCCCAGCTGCCGTTGACGCTGCGTACTGGGAATGACGAGAGGAGGCCGTTAGGTACCCCGTATGAGCCGTCTGAGGGAAGAGCGGCAGAAGTCCACCCCTGGCCTGTTCCGCTAACCCAGTCGCGCATGTGGTCGATGGCTGCGTTGGCTGCGCTCGCGGCAGATGATGATCCGCGGGCGGCGATAATCTCGGCACCACGCTTGGCTACCCTATCGATGTACTCTCCTCGGGCCCAGTTCGGGTCAACGGCGTCGAGAGCTGGCGTGTTTCCGACTATAGCGTGACTTAGGTCGGGGTACTGGGTGGCTGAGTGGTTGCCCCAGATGCTGATGCCGCTAATCTCGGAGACGGGGACCTCTGCCTTCTGGGCCAGAATTCCGATCGCGCGATTGTGGTCGAGGCGGGTGAGCGCGCTAAAGCGGTCTGCAGGAATGTCTGGTGCGTTTCGTTGGGCAATCAGCGCGTTTGTATTTGCGGGATTTCCAACAACAATAACGCGGATGTCGTCAGCTGCGTGATCGTTGATCGCTCGTCCCTGTGGCGCGAAGATGCCCCCGTTAGCTTGGAGCAGGTCGCCTCTCTCCATCCCGGCGGTGCGTGGGCGTGACCCTACGAGAAAAGCTAGGTTGGCGCCCTCGAATGCTTCGTTCGGATCCGTAAAGATATTTGTGCTCGTAAGTAGTGGAAAAGCGCAGTCAATAAGTTCGAGTGCGGTTCCCTCGGCTGCCGCAACTCCCTGGGGAATTTCGAGTAACCGCAAGTTGACCGGTTGATCTGGCCCGAGGAGCGCGCCGGAGGCGATACGAAAGAGTGCCGCGTAGCCAATTTGTCCGCCGGCTCCGGTGAGGGTGATTGTCACTGGGTGTGAGCTCATGAGCATAGTCTATTGGTGTTGTTCGGCGCGTGACTGTTCGTGGGTTGCGGTTGAGTTGCAAGACTCCGTGACTTTTTCTCGCGCTGGGGTTTCGTATCGAGTTCTTCCTCGTGGCCCTCAGATAGGCGCATAAGCGACGCGTGACATAAGTACGAGGGCCGGAATGCTTAAGCGTCCGACCCTCGTACTTGCACCAAGAGTTTCCTGCAATCGTTTACGTTGTTCGCCACAGCTAACGTCCAACGCCCCACCAGAATATAACGAAAACGTAACGAGCGCTAGTTATCTTTTCGTTATATTTTTATTCGGAACAAATACTTTTGACATTAAACGGATGCGCGGTTGAAGCCAGCGCGGGTTGAATCAGCATGGGCGAAACTAGAGATAGTCCTTTGGTAGGGGGCAAATAGTACTTTAGGTAGGCGACAGCATGAGAAATAACTGTTGGACTAGAGCCATGACATACATCGATATCACTCCGGTCGCTCAGTCTCACCCGAGCCAGGTTATTAGTCCAGCCAGTGTTATTCTTCCGCCAACTATCTCAGTGGACATCACTGCATGGGCCTTGGCTGAGACCAAGTAGGACAATGCGGCTTTAGCCTGACCTAAAAGACGTCTGGGCTCGGAGTGCTGCTGTGGCGGATCGAGACATCTGCATGGCGATCAAATCGGTAGCCGACCCCGCGCACAGTGCGCACGATATCTTGGTAATCCCCAAGCTTGACTCGCAGTCGACGGACGTGAACGTCGATTGTGCGCTCGCTGGGGATTTCCTCGTCGCTGGAGGCATCCCAGAGGCCGTGGATGAGCTGTTGCCTTTCGACGGTTTGCCCCTCACGAAGAACGAGGAACTGCAATAACTCAAACTCTTTATAGGTAAGGGCAATCGGGTTATTATCGAGCAGTAGCCGTTTGCGAGAAAGGTCTATGACAACGCCGTCTCGGGCTCGGTCAAGGTCAACCTCCGGTTTGCGGTGGCGTGCGATCGCGGCTGGATCACCGAGCGCTAGGCGAACGACGTCGACGTCGCGTCCTCCGCTGCCCTCCGGAGCTAGGGCGACTGCGGCATATGTTTCTGAGCCGGGTGCCACGTGTGCCGTGAGGTTCTTTAGTGCTTCAACTATCGCGCCAAGCGATGTGCCAGCTTCGTTTGCTTTATCCTCGTCGAATCCGACGTAGAGTACGAAGCCGCGGGCTTCTGTGCCCGCTGGCACGGCCCGGATGCTTGGAGAAGAGGTGATGGGAGTTGCGAGGTCAGGTCGGGCGGAGGTCACCGTCTGGGTGGAGCTGAGTGGCGAAGAAGCTGAAGAACCAGTGGCTGTAATGGTCGACATGATGTAATCCTTTGATGATGCGTGAGCATTTAGCTGAGTATCTCAAGCCATGGTGTGCTCGGAGTTGTGTGGGAAATATCCTCACGGTCTGGGCCTATTGACCCGGGGAAACGCTCTCGCGTTGAGTTCAGCGGTCTCAACCCACCGTGTGGGGAGTCCGTCAGAACTGGCAGCTGGGAAAAGCTAGCTGCACATTCGACAACATGAAGAAGCGCTACCGGCCATCACCATGCCGGTAGTCCTGGTGGCCTCGAGGGCGGTCAGGGCGTACGCGTTGTCATTCATGTATCAAAGTAAACCCAATATGTCGCTATATGTCAAGTATTAAGTTGTATTACACGCAATGTTACGGAAAATTTCTCAGATTTATCACGTTTTTTGTTGCGTCGGTTCTGTGAATCTCGCGTAGGGGTTGCACGATTGCTCTGGACGGCGGGTGGAAGGGACCTAGCCTTGTGGGATACGCGATTGCAGCAAGTGGACGGTGAGAGTGTTAGTCGATCGTCCCATAGAGGCGGTCACCGGCGTCTCCGAGGCCGGGAACGATATAACCGTTTTCGTTGAGTCGCTCGTCGACTGCGCCAAGAACGATGGTCACGTCGCGACCTTCGGTTGCCTTCTCGAGGGCGGCAAGACCCTCAGGTGCAGCAAGGATACATACAGCTGTGACGTTATCGGCACCCCGCTCGAACATAAATTCAATGGCGGCGGCCAGCGATCCTCCCGTTGCTAGCATCGGGTCGAGTACGAAGCATTGCCGTCCACTCAGGTCGTCAGGAAGCCGCTCTGCATAGGTCACCGGCTGGAAAGTTGTTTCGTCACGTACCATCCCGAGGAAACCCACCTCGGCGGTTGGTAAGAGCTTAACCATGCCCTCGAGCATCCCCAATCCTGCGCGAAGGATGGGAACCACGAGTGGAAGCGGCTGAGCAAGCTGCACTCCAGTGGTTTCGCATACGGGTGTATTGAAGGTTATTTCCTCTACCTGCACATCTCGTGTCGCCTCATAGGCAAGCAGCGTCACGAGCTCTTCGGTGAGGGCGCGAAAAGTGGGTTGCGCTGTGTTCTTGTCACGGAGAACCGTTAGCTTGTGGGTGATCAGTGGGTGGTCCGCAACAAAAACTCGCATAGAGTAAATCTAGTGGAAATCGCGTCGTCAAGTCGGCGATTAGCTCGAATTGGTCTGGAGAGTCGCCAGTGGCACAGCAGGGAATCGCGGTGAGCCGCAAGCATCACGAATGGATGTTAGCCGCAATTAGCGAGGCCAAACTCGCCCAATCGACCCAAGACGTCCCCGTTGGCGCCCTCGTGTTCGACGCGAGTGGCACACTGATCGGATCGGGCCGCAATCGGCGCCACGGCGCCTACGACCCTACTGCCCACGCTGAAGTGCTCGCGATCCGAGAGGCTGCCGAGAGCATCCGTGATCGAATTCTTGACGGCTGTACTCTTGTGGTGACGCTCGAGCCGTGCATTATGTGCGCGGGGGTCATAGCTGCTGCGCGGATCCCCGTTGTCGTTTTTGGCGCGTGGGACGATAAGGCAGGAGCTGTCGGCAGTGTCTACGATGTGCTGCGCGACCGCCGTCTGCCTCATCGTTCCGAGGTTATTGCAGGCGTAGAGGAAGTGGCTTGTGTCGCTTTGCTTACGGAATTTTTCGCGGCGAGACGCTAGTTAAGCTCCATATTCTTGGCTAAGGTTGTCGTGGTGTTGCGCTTGAGTCGCGGATTATTAGCTTCGTTGCAAGCTCCACGTGATCTGACTCGAGAGTATCGCCAGCCATGAGTCGGAGAACGCTCCGTAGTGCCGTCCTGCCCATATCTTGAAGCGGCTGCGAAACCGTTGTGAGCCGTGGCATGCTCTGTTCACTCAGATACGTACCGTCAAAGCCAACCAGGCTCAGGTCTTGGGGTACGTTAATGCCTCGTCGCCGTGCTTCCTCGATTACTCCGAGAGCGATGGTATCGCTCGACGCAAAAATAGCGGTTGGCGGGTCGGCGAGTTCGGCAAATGCGGCTAACCCTTCGACACCCGTTACGGGTTGGAAGCTACCCCCGGTTTCATAATCGGGAACAGGTTCTATTCCTCGGCCCCGAAGTGCCGCTAGGTAGCCGTGAAGCCGAGCGACGTGACATTCTGCCGATTCAGGTCCGCCGATATAAGCAATCTTGGTGTGACCTAGATCGAGTAGGTGATCGGTCGCCAGCTTGCCGCCAGCCCAGTTGGTCGCGCCGATGCTGACTACGCCGTCTTTGATGGGGCTTCTTGGATCGATGACCACCACGGGGATACCTCTTCGTTGGAAGGAGAGAACCTGATCCGCACTCATCTCGGAGGTCACGAGGATGAGTCCCTTTCTTCCTGTATGGATAAGCCGAGCTGCCCATTCTTCGTGGTCCGTTTCGCGGAGCATCGCGGGGGTGGCTTGTGACAGGACGATCTCGATATTTTCGGTTGCCGCGTGATCGACCACTCCTCGGAGGACCTCGATGGCATATGCGCTGCTGAGTCCTTCGCAGACAAAGTCAACGAGCGGCGGCCCCTCCGCGCGAATCCTGCGTTGTACCGGCGACTCGTAACCGACAGAGTCCAAGGCATATTGCACTCGAATGCGCGTTGCCTCGGCAACGTCGTCACGCCCGTTCAATACCTTTGACACGGTGGGCGATGAGACGCCGGCTATTTTGGCGACCATGGCCAGCGTTGCGTTCCGGTCGGATTTCATATGAGCATCCATTCTTATCGAAAATATTTCGATGACTTTATCCTGAGATAAATAAGATGTTTTGTCAATTTTCGGGTCTAGATCCTTGACTTGCTCATTCTGGTCCCCTTATAGTTTCAATCAATTCGAAAAAAGTTGCGAAACATTTTTAAATTGTTTCGCAATCTCATATACCTTTCAACCACTGCGCGTTCGACTGCTTCGATGGAGAAGCAGTGAGTTGATGCCGACGATACCCGGCGCCAATCGCGGCGGGCACAACGAAACGGAACATCATGATTCGACATAAATTACTCAAAACTGCTGCCCTCGCAACCGCAGCCCTCTTCGCCTTAGCCGGGTGTGGCTCAAGCGGACCCGGAGGTAATACCAACGCTGACTCCGCGACGATGTGGGGACTGACAGGAGGCGACGAAACCACCTACAAAAGCTCAATTGATGCCTGGAACGCTGATAACGCTGACGAAACCATCAAGCTCGAGTTTTTCGCGAATGATGCTTACAAAACTAAAGTGCGAACAGCGATCGGAGCAGGTCAAGGGCCGACATTTATCTACGGTTGGGGCGGCGGAGTGCTCAAATCCTATGTCGATGCAGATCAGATTCAAGATCTGTCAAGTCTGATTAGTGAGCATCCCGAGGTCCAGAGTCGGTACATCCCATCTATTCTCGAAAGCGGTGTTATCAACGGAAAAACATACGCCCTTCCCAACAACAAGGTAGCCCCCGTCGTGATTTACTACAACAAAGATGTCTTTGCAGAGGCCGGAGTTACACCGCCAAAAACATGGGATGAGCTACTCGCGCTGGTTCCCGTCTTTAACAAGGCTGGGGTCGCGCCATTCTCGCTCGGTGGGCAATCAAAATGGCCGAGTCTTATGTGGCTCGAATACCTCGTTGAACGGCTGGGAGGTCCCGAGGTTTTTCAAGCTGTCATCGACGGAAAAACGGATGCCTGGTCGGACCCGGCAATTATTAAAGCTCTGACCATGATCCAGGAGCTTGTAGACGCCAACGGTTTCACCAGCGGCTTCTCCTCTATAGCCTCAGATAGCGGTGCCGACACGGCTCTCGTCTACACGGGGAAAGCCGCAATGCTTATGCAGGGAGGCTGGGCATACCAAGGGTTTAAGAAGGATGCCCCCGACTTCGTCGCTGAGGATAAGCTCGGCTTTATTGAGTTTCCCAGCGTCGAAGGAGGCAAAGGTGACCCCAAGAACATCGTTGGTAACCCCTCAAATTTCTGGTCGATCTCTGCCAAAGCAACCGAAGCTCAGAAGAAAACAGCATACGACTACATAGTCGACGGCATGTTTACCGATGCATATATCGACGACCTTATCGCGTCCGGGGCCGTTCCTGTGGTTCAGGGGGTGGAAGCAAAGCTCGAGGCAAGTGACGACAGTACCTTCCTTACTTTCGCATACAAGCTGGCGAAGGATGCACCTCATTTTCAGCTGTCCTGGGACCAAGCGCTCAGCCCTGCACAGGGCGACGCAATGCTGACTAATCTCGACCAAATCTTTTTGAAAGAGATAACTCCTCAGCAATTCGCCACAACGATGAACGCAACCCTAGGAAAATAGGATGACTACGCTCACCCGCGTTCAGCGCAGAAGCGCCCCCATCCAGCCCAGAAGCGCTCCCGTCCAGCGCCGAAGGGCCCGCGCAGCGGGCCCTTCGGGTTGGTTCGCAGCCCCGGCCCTGCTCGTTTTTGTCTGCTTCGCAGTCGCCCCGCTCGTCGGGGTGCTCGGCCTCAGCTTTACGGCGTGGGACGGCATCGGCGCTATCTCCTGGGCCGGAACGGAAAGTTGGGCTACGGTTCTGTCGGACCCGGTCACCGGGAACGCCCTGGCTGTTACGGCAAAAGTAATGTTCTTCTCGTTCATCGTTCAGGCGCCTATAAGCCTGCTGCTTGGCGTGTTTATCGCTGGACACCAGAAATACCGGGCGCTGCTGGCCGTGCTGTATTTCCTTCCCCTGTTGCTGTCCTCGGCTGCCGTCGCCATCGCGTATAAAGCCTTGCTTGATCCGAACTTTGGGCTGAGTGCAGGCCTCAATATCCCCGCTCTTGCGCAGGACTGGCTGGGAAATCCAGATCTGGTTTTGTTTGTGGTTATCTTTGTTATCGCCTGGCAATTTGTGCCCTTTCACACTCTGATTTATCAAGGAGGAGTGCGGCAAATACCGGCATCATTGTATGAGGCGGCCGATATCGACGGTGCAAGCCGGGTACAGCAGTTCTTCCACATCACTATGCCCCAGCTGAAATACACCATCATCACCTCCTCAACCCTCATGATTGTGGGTTCCCTCACCTACTTCGACCTCGTCTTCGTGCTCACAGGAGGCGGTCCCGGCTACACGACACGGCTGCTTCCCCTGCAGATGTATCTGACGGGCTTTCAGGCAAACGACATGGGGGCGGCGAGTGCCCTCGGCGTAATTCTCGTTGTTGTTGGACTGGTGATCGCGTTGGTCTTGCAGCGACTCGGAGGCAAGGATCGCCGCGCAAGCCAGACGGAAGGAGTCTAGATGTCTACGCAATTAACGACCAGGCGTTCCGGTCATAGGCCGAACTTTCTGGGGTCGGTTGGGGGATGGGTGTGGCTCGTCGTCATCATTATCCCCGTCTACTACATTGTCGTTACGAGCCTCAAGGGGCAATCCGATTTCTTCAGCGGCAACCCCCTGCTCCCGTCTGCCAGTCCAACCCTCGCTAACTACCAGCTGGTTCTGGAGAACGACTTCTTCCGATATCTTCTCAACAGCGCTATCGTGACCATTGGCGCGGTGATCCCCACACTCGTGGTTACGTTTATGGCTTCCTATGCGATTGTCAGGGGTGATAGTTGGTTCATCCGTTCTACTAATTCGCTTTTCCTCTTGGGCCTCGCAATCCCGATTCAAGCCACCATCATCCCGATATATTTCATGATCACCCGGGCGTACCTTTACGACACTCTTGTGGCCCTCATCCTTCCCTCGATTGCCTTCGCCATCCCTATCTCAGTTCTTATCCTCAACTCGTTTATGCGCAACATTCCTGGTGAACTCTTCGAATCGATGAGGCTTGACGGATGCTCGGACTGGCAGATGATGTGGCGGCTCGCCTTGCCCCTCACCCGACCGGCACTCATGACGGTAGGCATCTACAACGGGTTGCAGGTGTGGAACGGTTTCCTCTTCCCCCTAATACTTACCCAAAGCCCGAGTACGCGCGTGCTGCCGATCTCGCTCTGGACCTTTCAGGGAGAATTCACCGTGAACATCCCCGCAATTTTGGCAAGCGTAGTTCTCTCGACGCTTCCGCTGCTCGCCCTGTACATCTTTGGGAGACGCCAACTGCTTAGCGGTCTGACCGCCGGATTCGGAAAGTGAACACATATGCCCGAAATGATCCGCAACATACACAAACCGTCCCTGCGTATCGGGATGGTCGGCTATTCCTTCATGGGGGCCATCCACTCGCACGCCTGGCGAACCGCCCCGCGCTTCTTCGACCTACCCGTAAACGTTGAGCTTGCGGCCATCGCGGGCCGGGACAGGGCTAAGACCACCGCTGCAGCTGAAACTATGGGCTGGGAAAGCGTCGAGAGCGATTGGCGCCAGCTGATCGCTCGTGACGATATAGACGTGATTGATATCTGTTCGCCCGGAGATACTCACCGAGATATCGCTATCGCGGCGCTCGCTGCGAATAAACATGTGCTGTGTGAAAAACCGCTTGCTAACTCGGTTGAAGAGGCCGAAGAGATGGCTCAGGCCGCACGGGATGCCGCGCAGCGGGGGATCTTCGCGATGTGCGGTTACACCTATCGCAGGACACCTGCGGTAACCCTCGCGAAACAACTTGTCGATGAAGGTCGCATCGGTGCCATCAGACACGTACGCGGACAATACCTGCAGGATTGGCTCAGCGATGCCGATGCCCCCATGACCTGGCGGCTCGACAAAACCACGTCGGGTTCCGGTGCCCTCGGCGACATTGGCGCGCATATTATCGACGCCGCACAATTCGTCACGGGGCTCCCCATCGAAGGGGTATCCGCGATGCTCAATACCTTTGTGACGAGTCGTCCGATAGCCGGCGAGCTGGTTGGGCTTGGCGGGAGTGGCGACATCGGAGGTGACTACGGCCACGTTACGGTTGACGATGCCGCATTGCTCACCGCCCGGTTTGCCAAGGGTGCTATCGGGATCTTCGAGGCGACCCGATTCGCCCTCGGACGTAAAAATGCGATCAGGCTCGAAATCAATGGAACCCGCGGCTCGATCTTCTTCGATTTTGAAGATATGAACGTTCTTAACCTCTACGATGGTTCGCTGCCGCACCACACCCAAGGATTCCAGCGGATACAGGTTACCGAACCGGAGCATCCGTACATTGATAGTTGGTGGCCCGTCGGCCACGGACTCGGCTATGAGCACGGTTTCACCCACCAGGCTGTCGACTTCGTGAGGTCGATACGGGCTGGCACTCAACCTAGTCCTTCGTTTGACGATGCCCTCAACGTCCAACGGGTGCTCGACGCAGTTGAACGAAGCGCCGAGAGCAACAGTCAATTCGTTCGCACCGGTACCAACGACTCACCAGAAAGCAACTAATGCCTCAGAAGACGAAACAAGCCCTCATCGTGAGGGGCGGCTGGGACGGTCACCAACCGGTCGAAGCCACAGAGCTGTTTATCCCATATCTCGAACAGAACAAGTATGCGGTTCGTATCGAGGAATCCGCAGCTGTGTACGCCGATACCGACTATCTAAGAACCGTCGACCTGATCGTGCAGTGCAACACCATGACCACAATCGAAACAGCGGAGTTTGAAGGGTTGCGAGGCGCAATCGAAGCGGGAACGGGCCTGGCCGGGTGGCACGGGGGCATCGCTGATTCCTATCGCAACAATTCGGACTATCTGCACCTCATCGGCGGGCAATTTGCGTGTCACCCGGGTAAACATCCGAGCGAACGAATCGGCGAGCAATCGGACAACTATGTACCATATACGGTAAATATCGAGCCGTCTGCTGCCGAGCATCCCATTGTTGAGGGAATTGAGGATTTCGAACTCGTCACCGAGCAATACTGGGTATTGCATGACAGCTACATCGATGTGCTCGCAACAACCACCCAGGCGGTGCGCGCGTGGGACCCGTGGACGCGTCCCGTGACGTCGCCCGCGGTCTGGACCAGGCAGTGGGGGCAGGGCAGAATATTCGTAGCGACGCCAGGGCACAGGGTAGAAATCTTGGCTAACCCCAACGTGAAATCGATAATCGAGCGGGGGATGCTGTGGGCCAGCCGCTAGCAATAGGTATCGTTGGCTGCGGCGCAATAATCGGCCAGTACCTAGCCGCTTTGCCGAGCCTGAAGCACATCAGGCTGGTTGCGGTCGCCGACCTTGATCTTGCCCGCGCGCAGGCCGTCGCCGATTCCCTCGAGGGGGTGCGAGCGCTTGGCGTGAGTGAGCTCATCTCGGACCCGGAGATAGAAATTGTGGTTAACCTCACAATCCCAGCCGCCCACGCGTCCATAGCCATTGAGGCAATCAGCGCAGGCAAGAACGTCTATGGTGAAAAACCACTCGCTGCGACTGTCGCCGAGGCCAGACAGATGTTGGAGGCCGCGGCGAGCGCCGGGGTGCGCCTTGGTTGCGCACCCGATACCGTCCTCGGAACGGGTGTGCAGACGGCGCGCAACGTGATCGACAGCGGATCCATCGGTACCCCGATCTCTGCAACTGCGACCATGGTTACTCCTGGTCACGAGAGATGGCATCCGAATCCCGACTTTTATTACCTCCCCGGGGGTGGCCCACTTCTCGACATGGGTCCCTACTATGTCACAGCGCTCGTTACCCTGCTTGGGCCAGTTGTGTCTGTCGTTGGGTCTGCGAGTCATACCAGAAGCGAACGGATGATCGGCTCAGGCCCCCGCAGTGGCGAACGGATCCCGGTGCGCACCGATTCGCATGTCACAGGCATCCTCACTCATGACTCTGGTGCCCTCACAACGCTTACGATGAGCTTTGATGCGGTGGCCACCCGCTCCCCGCATATCGAAGTACACGGTGAACTCGGTTCGCTGATCGTTCCCGACCCCAACCGCTTTGATGGGAACACTGAACTCTTCTTGCTGGGCTCCGATACCTGGAGCACTGTACCGGTCTCTGCCGGAATCGCTCATGCCGCCCGAGGGGTCGGTCTCGACGATATGGCGGCGGCGATTACGGCAGGAACCCCGCATCGGGCGAACGCAGACCTTGCGTTTCACGTTCTTGACGTGATGGAGTCGCTGCTCGAATCCGTGCGCAGCGAACACAGGATGCGCGTGAACTCGACGACCCGCCGACCCGCGCCTGTTGCGCTCCGCGGCGCGCCTTAGGTTTCCTGCGTCGGTTCCGGGGCGCTGGCCCGCGTGTTCAGCGTGCTGAAGGCCAGCGTCGCCAATGCTGCAGCCTGATCGCCGAGCACGGAATCGTCGAAGAACACCAGCGGCGAATGATTGTAGGCGAGGTTGTTTTGATCCAGCTCAGGCGGCGACGCCATCAGCAGAAGGAAGCTTGACGGTATGCGTTGCGCGACGAACGAGAAATCTTCGGAACCCATTACGGGCTGAGGCAAACGGATCACGCGTTCACCGAAGAGGTCTGTTATCGCATCGAACGCTGCGTCTGTCACCTCCAGATCATTGATCGTAACCGGGTAGAGAACCTCAACGCGGGCCTCTGCGGTTGCCCCGTGTGCGGCGGCGATGTCTGAGACCAGTCGAGGTAGTTCGGTTTGTACCCTGTCGAGGGTAGCTTCGGACATCGTGCGAATTGTGCCCCTGAGGCTCGCCTTTTCCGGGATCACGTTGTCGGCTGTTCCAGCACTCAACTGGGTAACTGACAAAACTATGGGGTCAAACACGTCAAACCGCCTGGTCACGAAAGTCTGAAGAGCCAGGACGCATTCGGCAAGAATAGGAACCGGATCGACCGCGCTAATCGGGTTTGAGCCATGGCCTCCCTTGCCTGTGATCGTGACAGAAAGGAGGTTAGAACCCGCAGCCACAGTTCCCGACTTGAGGGCGAACACACCTCGAGGCCCAGGAGCCACATGGATAGCATACGCGGCAATTGGGAGCTCGCCAGAGGCGTCGAGTAAGCCCTCCTCGATCATCATCATCGCCCCGGCATCACCCTCTTCTCCCGGCTGAAACATGAAGATAACGTTGCCAGCGATGGAATCGCGAACATCTGCGAGAAGTCGTGCAGCTCCCACCAGACCGCTAGTGTGCAAATCGTGGCCGCAGGCATGCATCGAGCGATTTGTTGAACGATACGGGAGGTCGTTGGACTCGGTAACGTGCAGCGCATCCATATCGCCGCGAAGGAGCACGGTTGGTCCGGGCATCCCCCCGCGAAGGACGGCGACGACTGAGCTGAGTCCCTCGCCTAGTGTGATCTCTAATCCGAGGCCGTCGATTGCTTCGAGAACTTTTTGCTGGGTTCGAGGTAGGTCTAAGCCGAGTTCCGGATCCGCGTGGAGTGCTCTGCGCAACTCAACCAGCTCTGGAAGGATTTCTGCGCCCTTCGTAGCGAAACGAGTAGCCATATCTGCGTTGTCGATCATTTTGTTCTCAACTTTCTCGGTCAGCTAACGGGCATGAGCATCCGCTAGTCCTAGTCAGAACTTCGCAGGATGATGGCCTCTGTTGAGGGCGCCGGATCATTGGGGTCAAGGTATACGTCCGGCTCAAGATAAATCACGCGTGCGGCAGGAACCACCGAACGAATGCGGTCCTCCGCCTTATTGATCATCACAGATAGCTCCGCAACAGTCTTACGCGCTGCCACGGAAATCTTGGCGCCGATCATAAATTCGTCTGGCCCCAGGTACAGGGTTTTCATATGGATAATCCGTTCAACCTCTGGGTCCATGAGTAGCGCGTTTTCGATCAGCGCAACGTCTTCGTCGGACGCGCCCTCTCCAATCAGGAGGCTTTTCACCTCAATACCGAGGATGACCGCAACGGCGATCAACAAGACGCCGATAAAGACGGTTGCGATGCCGTCGAAAAGCCCGTTGCCGGTGATCACCGTGAGACCCACTCCGAAGAGTGCGAAGATAAGCCCAACCAGCGCAGCGACATCTTCGAGCAGCACTACTGGAAGCTCCGGAGCTTTGGCTCGCCTCACGAATTGCACCCAGGATTTTCCGCCGCGCAAAGGGGTGCTCTCGTGGATTGCCGTACGCAAAGAGAAACTTTCGAGGCCAATAGCTATCACGAGTACGCCGATGGGTACCCACCACATCTCGAGCGGATGGGGTTCCTGAATTTTGCTGACTCCCTCGTAGACGGAGAAAATCCCACCGACCGAGAAAAGGATGATCGCAACCAGAAACGCATAAACGAATCGAACACGGCCGTAGCCAAACGGGTGCTCTTTGTCGGCTGCTCGCCTGGCCCTCTTATTACCCAAGAGAAGTAGCAACTGATTACCGGAATCTGCCAGGGAGTGGACACCCTCAGCCAGCATTGAGGCTGAGCCCGAAATAAACCACGCAACAAACTTCGCCACCGCTATTCCGAGGTTTGCCGCGAATGCCGCGAGAATGGCCTTTTGTCCGCCTGAAGCGCTCACTGGTCCTCCGATTGTCCCGGAAAGGGTTATTCCTCCATTCTATGATGGTGTGGTGACCATTCCGACAGAGAACACACAATTGCCTACTATCGCGATACTCGGACTCGGCTCGATGGGAGGAGCAATACTCGCGGGATTACGCACCCCTCAGGTGTCTGTCGAGGGGGGCATCCGCGTGACCAATCGATCAGCAGCCAATGCGGCTGCCTTCGATGGGGCGGATGACGTTATCGCCTTCGCCACCGAGACAACCCCCGAGGCGAATCGTGAGGCTGTTCGGGGTGCCCGCGTGGTGTTGGTTGCGGTCAAACCGTGGATGGTTGCCGACCTGCTCGCCGAGATCGCTGATGCCCTTGAACCGGACGCGATAGTCGTGAGCGTTGCTGCCGGGGTCACCGTGGCCTCGTTCGAGGCGGCGTTGCCCGAGACTATTTCTGTTATGCGTTCGATGCCAAATACCCCAGCCGTTGTGGGGAAGGCCGTTACGGGGCTGAGTCATGGTACCCGGTCGTCCGATGCTGATTTGGCTCTGGTGACACGGGTGTTTGCAACCGTTGGCAACGTTGTTGTTGTCCCCGAATCGCGTTTGGATGCCCTGAGCACCATTTCCGGATCCGGCCCGGCTTACGTTTTCCTCTTTGTAGAGAAGCTTACGGCTGCGGCGATCGCGATGGGGTTCAGTGCGGAGGAGGCGAAGGTGCTTGTCGAGGGGACCTTTGCGGGGGCATCCGACCTGTTGATTACCAGTGGGGAGGACGCCGCTGAGCTTCGGAGGCGGGTGACTAGCCCGAACGGCACGACTGAGCGGGCGATCGCAGTGTTCCAGGAACGTATTCCGGACGAGGTTTTTGTTGAGGCGACGGAGGCCGCGTTGGCCAGGGCAAAGGAGCTCGCAGGTTAAACGACATTCGGCCCGGGGCGTGAATTCCCCGGGCCGAAACTCGTCAGATTGCTAGGACGAAGGAACCTAGGGGCTCTTGACCGTTTCGATGAGCCCGGTCTCTGCCCTGCCGCCTCGGTCAGCGGATGGACCTGCGAGCGCCGTCTCGAGCTGCTCCACCGTCAGAGGGTCGACGGCCTCGGGCGATGCCAGGTTAATGAGGTCGTCAGCGGGCGTAGCCGCTTCTGAGGCGCCTTCAATCGTTGTCGCCAAAGGCTTCTCAACGACGAAGCAGAGAAGAATCGCGGCTACGGCCATGAGTGGCAGCATATACATGAATACGGGCGTGAGGGCATCGTTATACGAGCCGATGATGATGTCCTTTAGCTGAGGCGGAAGCGCCTTGACCATGGCGGGGGTAAGCGAGTTGATCCCGCCGCCACCCGCGGAGGCGGCTGCTGGCATCCGTTCGCTCATGAGGTCACCCAATCGGCTCACAAAGAGACTGCCGACCACCGCGGCACCAAGCGAGGCACCGATCTGGCGGAAGTAGTTGTTTGAAGCTGTGGCGGTTCCGACGATTTTGTTCGGGAATGAGTTTTGCACGATGAGGATGAGGATTTGCATGCTCATGCCCAGACCGATCCCCATGACTGCGAGGAAGGAGCACAGGATCCAGATCGCCATATCGGGATTCATCGTCGACAGTAAGAAGAGCGAGATTCCGACGATGACCGATCCTGCGATGGGGAGCCATTTGTAACGCCCGCTGCTGCTGACGAGTCGGCCCGAAACGATTGACGTTACAAGCAGTGCGGCCATCATTGGGATCATCATGAAGCCGGCTTCGGTCGCGTTTGCCCCGGTGACCATCTGCAGGTATGTCGGGATGTATGCCATGGCACCAAACATCGCGACACCCGTGATGAGACCAGCGCCCGTTGTCAGGTTGAAGTTGCGGTCGGTGAACAGGAACATGGGCATTATCGGTTCGGAAACCCTATTCTCGACGAGAACGAATGCGATAGCGGAAACAACGGAAGTCACGATCAGCCCAATGATGATCTCAGAATTCCAATCATATGTTGTTCCGCCCCAGGTGGTGATGAGCACAATGCTCGTTGAAGCGACCGCGAGAAGAAGCATGCCGAAAACATCGATCTTGGGTTTTGCGCGGTTGTGCCTAGGCAGACGTAGGAAGACTACTGCCGAAGCGATTGCGAGGATGCCGAGGGGCACATTCATCCAGAAGGCCCACCGCCATCCGATGCCCTCGGTGAACCAGCCGCCAAGAAGCGGACCCGCAACGGACGACAGCGCGAAGACGCCACCCATGACGCCCATGTAGCGGCCACGGTCACGAGCGGGAACAACGTCGGCGATAATCGCCTGTGACAGGATCATCAGTCCGCCGCCTCCGAGGCCTTGGATGGCGCGCCCCGTGATGAGCCAGGTCATGTCAGGGGCGAGTCCTCCGACAATCGAGCCTGCGATGAAGAGGCCTATGGCTCCGACGAAGATGCCCTTGCGCCCGATAAGGTCGCCAAGTTTTCCGTAGACGGGAAGCATGATTGTCGAGGCAAGGATATAGGCAGTTGTAACCCACAGCATGTGGTCGACGCCGTTGAGTTCTCCCACAATGGTGGGGAGGGCGGTACTGAATATTGTTTGGTCGAGGGATGCCAGGAGCATCGTGACGATAAGGCCAGCGAATACGATGAGTATGCTTCGCTTTTCGTGCACCGCCGCCGTTTTTTCGGCTGCGATGGTTGAGGAATTACTCATTGAGTGTTGTGATTACCTTTCTGATGAGCTCTGCGGCTCTTGCTTGAATGTTGTCGCTATTACCGTCATCGGCTATCCACTCACGAACGGCGATGCGCAGGGCTCCTCCGCTGACGGCGAGTAACAATTCGGCCTCTTCTTCCTGTTCAGCGGCAGAATCGCTGCTGAAACGTGAGTCGGCGCTCAAAAGAAGACGGATGCCCTTGACGAGATGTTCGTTCATCCGCGTTATCTGTGCCGCGTGACGACTCAGCAGGTGAGGGTTTTTCTTAATAATTTCGATGCGTGATTTTTGGTGTGAGCGACCGGTTGCGGCCGGGCCCATGAGTGAAACCACGAGTGCCACGACGGATTCGATGAGGTCGTTGGTGAGTGAATTTCTGACGTGTGCGGTAAGCCGAGCATCGTCAATTTTCTCATCATAGACGCACAGAATTGCGTCTTCCTTGCTCTCAAAATAGTTAAAAAATGTTCGGGGAGACACATTTGCTTCTGCGCACATTGCGTCTACGGTTGCGTGTTCGAAGCCGTCGCGGAGTACAACTGTGACCGCTGCTTCTTCGAGGGCTGTCCGTGTCTCGAGGCGTTTGCGCTCCCTTAGGCCCATGTTTCCTGTGGGCAGAGTCGGACCTGCTGCTGGGCCCAGGGCTGAGGAATTTGTCGGGAATGTCACATATATATTATGCGCATATCTACAAAACTGCACAACTGCAAGATTGCGTATCTGAAAAATTTTCGACTAGATTCCAGTTGCGATGTTTCAGATGGTATTAGTCCAGGTTGATCGGTTGCGGGGAGAGTCGTCTGCATTCTTATCGTCGCCATGCTCGCAATGAGAAGTTTATAAAAATCTTGGTTCGTTGCCATGCGGCGCGCAAAGGGCAAGTACCCTGTATGTATGCCAGATATTTTCAATGTCATTGCGGATGCGACCCGACGCGATATCCTGCTTATCCTGCTTGAACGGTATCGGCAGGAAAAAGAGATTAGCGTATCCGAAATTGTGGCCAAAATTGAGTTGAGCCAGCCGACCGTCTCTAAGCACCTCAAGGTGTTGCGTGAGGCAGAGCTGGTTTCGGTCCGCGAAGAAGGTCAGCATCGATTTTATACACTCAATTATGAGCCACTTGAATACGTCGAAGACTTTATCGTTCCCTTCCTGAGTGCGGACTTTGATGGTGATGTGTCTGTTGAGTTCGTCGACGTGAAAGAAGAACCTATTTTGAGCGAGGGTGTGGAAACCGCTGCCGCGTCTTTAGGTCGCGTCGCTGCAGATGCAGGCCACACAGTGCGTGAGCTTGTTGCGCGTTTTCGCCTGCGTTCTTAGGCGTTTTGTGGCTTCTGTGCGGACTTGAATAATCTCAGTTTCGTAGTTGAGCACTTTGGCCGCTAGAATGGTGGTTCTGTCGGTCGATTTTTCTTTCGGCTGATTCCTAAGATCGTGTGAGGTTTTTTGTGGGTTCTGTAATTAAGAAGCGCCGCAAGCGTATGGCGAAGAAGAAGCATCGTAAGTTGCTCCGTAAGACTCGTCACCAGCGACGCAATAAAAAGTAGCAACAAAAGCGTGAGCGCTAGATCCTCCTCAGGGAGGTTCTAGCGCTTTTTGCTGCCTTCGCAAGCTTTTTGTGAATGTTGGCACGCCTGGCTGAGGCTTGGATTACTTACCCGGGGATACCCTCGAGAAACTCTGCCAAGTCGGTATTCAGCGCGTCTGCAATTTTGACGAGGGAATGTAGCGTAGGGGATGTGTCGCCACGTTCGACCCTTCCCAGACTTGTTGGATGCATGTCGCAAGCCTCTGCGAGGTCTTCAATGGTGAGCTCTTGTGATTGTCTGGTTGAGCGTATTCGCATCCCGACCAGCTCGATAATTTTTTGGTACTTCCAGCTATTCATACTTGTAAATGATTGTTATTAAGATTTTAAAAGCAATAGTCTTTGAGCCTAATGTCTTTAAGCTTACGAAAAATGTGGTTATAGTGAGCGCTTTCTAGTGACTCTGGCTATCTTTATTAGCTTCGTTTTTCTGCATACCGCCCTACGTGTCGCCTTTGGCTCGTAGAGAAGCCGGCATGAACGTAACGGACGCTATGCTTGGTCCATGGCCATAATTGAGTTGACTCTCATCGGGAAAGAGGGGTGCCACCTATGCGATGATGCGAGAGTGGTAGTCCAGGACGTTCTTGCGGGGGCTGATATCCTCTCTCTTGGAAAAGATTTTGTCTTGGTTGAGAAGTCAATTCTTCATGACGAGGCTCTGCTCGAGCAATACGCTGAGGAAATTCCCGTTCTTCTTATTGACCAGAAGGTTCATAACTATTGGCGTATTGATCCGGCCCGGCTGCGCCAGGCACTTGTTGAGATAGGAGCGTAAGTTGGGGATTCGTCACGTTGTCACGTGGAAGATTGCCGGCGAGGATGCTGATGTTCGAGCATCCCGTATTGAGTCGATTAAATCGGCGCTAGAGGCGTTGCCGCCGCTGATTAGCGATATCCAGAGCCTACAAGCTGGTGTGAACACACTCTACGGCGACAAGAACTGGCATCTAGTTCTTATCGCGGACTTTGAGAGCATAGAAGCGCTTGAGTCGTATGTCGCGCACCCGGCACATCAGGCGTTGGTTGCTAAGCATAAAGATTATTTTGAGGAACGCGTTGCTGTTGATTATGAATTTTAGTGCCGCGTAAGAGCATGACGCAGCCTTTCTGGGTCCGTTGCTAGAGTGAGCGCAACAGTGATCATAAGTGAGAGGGTCTCCGCCTATCGATCGGCGGAGACCCTCTTCTGATTTATGCTGTTTTCGCTGTGAGTTAGCGGAAGTTCACGAATTGCAGGTCAACTTCGACGTCTGAGCTTCGGAGCAAGGCCATTGTCGATTGGAGATCGTCACGGCTCTTGGATGAGACACGCAACTCGTCGCCTTGGATCTGGCTCTTGACCCCTTTGGGGCCCTCGTCGCGGATGAGCTTGTTCAGCTTTTTTGCGTTCTCCTGGTCGATGCCTTCTTTCATGGTGGCCTCGATGCGGTGCTCTTTTCCACTGGGGTAGGGTTCACCAGCGTCTAGGCTCTTGAGCGAGATGCCACGCTTGATCAGTTTTGACTGGAACACATCGAGGACGGCGTTAACCCGCTCGACTGTGTCGGCCTTAATCATGATCTTGTCGCCGCTCCACTCGATCGATGCGCCTACGCCTTTAAAGTCGTATCGCTGCTCGATTTCTTTTTTGGCCTGGTTGAGGGCGTTGTCCGCCTCCATTTTGTCAACCTTGCTTACAACATCAAACGAAGAATCTGCCATGAGTCCATGGTAGCCAGTATTTTCTCGGATGCTAGTCTCGGCGCGGTAAATCGATGAACGGATGCCGGGCATATTGTATGTTCTTGACCCCGGCATCCGTTTTGCGAGTGTTTTCTAGTTCTCCGTGACGGTGAGAGAGGTGAACAAGGTTTTGAGTTTTTTGTAGTTGTCGGTTTCCATGAAGGCGCGGGCCTCGTCGAGGTTTGCGAAGGTCGGGACGAGGGGTGTGCTTGCGCCTTCCACGCCTCCTTTTATCTGGTCAGCAAAGCTCACATAATAGTGAGGATCTGATTTTGGCGAAGCGTAGACGTTCCAGAGCTGGCATGCTTCTGTCGGATTGATGAAGTTGATGATTCCCATGGATGCAGATACTCCGCTGGGGTATTCAATTGCGCTGAACTGGAAACGAGGTGTTGTAGCTTCGGAAGATGCTGTGACTGTATCGTGGGGGAGGTTCATCTCGGCAGTGTCGAGAGCCGTGAACGGATATGGTGTTCCGCAGGGGCTTCCAAATCCGAGCCCCCCGCTGCTGAGGTTCGCGGCTGTTTGGCCCTTCGCGTCGTTAACCCTGATGTCGACAGCCTTTTGATCTTCAAACGCCGGTTCGGGATATGAAGCTTCGACAGTCCAGTCGGCGGGGTACTTGAAGTTGAAATAACCGTCCTCGGTGCTGAAGGAATTCCAGGCAGTTTCGGTGGGGGATGGTGTGGTTGAGGGGGTTTTAGAAGGTTGAGGTGTTCCGGTCTTTGCGGGAACTGGCGATGCGGTTGTGTCGTTTGCGCATCCTGTGAGCGCTAGCGCTGCGGCCGCAACCAGGGCGGGGACGATGAGTCTTTTCATAGTGTTCCTTAGCTAAAGCAATTTTCGAGGCTTAGGAGAGCGGTCTCGCGGGTGTGTTCTAGTTCTCGGTGACAGTGAGGGAGGTGAACATGGTTTTGAGTTTTTTGTAGTTGTCGGTCTCCATGAAGGCGCGGGCCTCGTCGAGGTTTGCGAAGGTGGGGACCAAGGCGCTGTGGTCGCCCTCGCTGCCAGATTGGAACTGGTCGCCAAAGCTTACAAGACCGTACGGGTTTCCTTCGGGGAGCGCGAAGACGTTGTAAATCATGCAGGTCTCAGCTTGGTTGACGATGTTGAGAATACCGATGGATGCTGTTACGCCGTTGGGATTTTCGATCGCGCTGAATTGGAAGCGAGGGGTGGTGAAGCCCGAGGTATCCGCGATTGGGTCATGGGGGAGGTCCAGGTCTTTTGTATCGAGGGCTGTAAACGGGTACAGGTTCTCGCAGGCCCCGCCGAGTCCAGTTGCTCCTGTGCTTAATGAGGCCACCGTTGCTCCGCTGGAATCTCGAACCGCGACCTCGATCCGTTTTTGGCGTTCAGGGGTGGGCTCGGGATAGGTCGCTTCGGTTGTCCAGTCAGCTGGGTATTTGAAGCTGAATACTCCGTCTTCCGAGGTGAAGGTGTTCCAGACCGCTTCAGTCGCCGAAGGCGTGCTCGAGGGTGATGCAGAGACTTCTGTGGATGCTGTTTTCGCGGGAACCGGGGAAGCAGTTGTTTCGTTTGCGCATCCCGTCAACGCCAGTGCAGCGACCGCAATCAGGGCGGGGGTGAGGAATTTTTTCATGGGGATCCTATGTATTGACGGGACGGGTTGGAAGAGCTGTGACCAGTGCTATGGGTGCGACAAATCCACCTCATAGCTAGATCATAGCGAGGAGGTGAAATTGTTGCAGGAATATAGAAGCTTCGCGCCTAAAGAAGCTCGTCGTCTTCGTCGTCGTCTTCGTGAGCGGCAAAAATTTCGAGAGCTTCTTCGTCTAAATCATCTTTAGGTAGCCCTGCTTCTTCACGGATGACGTGGCGCCCGAGGATGAGAAGCTCTCGGTCTTCGAGAAGTATTGCCATCTCGTTGAGGTTAAGATCGGTGCTCTGCTCTATGAGGGAATCCATCATTCTTATTCCACGGTTGAACCAGGCAACGGCTTGCTTGGTGTCGTCTACGTCTGAATAGGTGTCTCCGATGAATGAATATACGAGGGGGTCCTGTGGCTTCTCGTCGCGGATGAGATCGGCAAGTTGTTCGCCTTCGATTTCTTGGCCGGTGCGGAGAAGGGCATCGAGAAGATAGACGCGCTTGTCTGGGGCAACGTCGCCTTCGGCGTGCTGCGCGTCACGGGCAGCTTCGTAGGCCTTGATCGGTTCTAGCGCGTCGTAGAAGCACTCTGAGGCGGCAATGTAAAGCGCTGCGGGGGAGGTGTCCTCGTCGTACTCCGTATTCGGGTCTCTCACTATCGCGAGAAATTCTTCTGCGGTTGCTCTCGCCGCTTCAGGAGTCTCTGCTGCGTAGCTTGTCTCATCGATGTAGTCCCATGTAACTTTTTTAGCCATGACGCAAGGTTACTCCTTATACTGTGTGATGTTCAGCGGGTTGTGAGAATCGGATAGAGCGGATCTTTTACGAGACTGCTGAGAGCAGTTCTTCTTGGGACCTTATATAGGCCATGAGGATGTCGGCGGTAACGCCGAGTTCGAGGCACCATTGCCCTGAATCATTGCTGAGCTGAGTGACCCTGGTGAACTCGTCGGCAGTGATGAGCCGTTCTGAGGCAATCCGATCGCAGCGATGTTCGCGTTTCCAATGAGCTGGGCCAATGGGCATTGGGCGATCATGAAACTCGGCATGAACTATTTCGTGAGCTAGCGTGCAGCGTTCTTGTCTGCTATTCAGGCCCTCTCTCAGAACTATGCGACGTGTTTCCTCAAAGTATTCTCCGTCGTTTCCGGGCGAGACCGGTCCGTAGATAACTTCCAGACCCAGTTCGGTTGCGTGATTATAAGGATTGTAGATCTTCATGTGTAGTCCTCCTCGTTAACGTCAATTGTCGGAGTTTCCTTCGCAACCGCGGGTAGTTCTTGGTCTTGAAGGGTTGCGTTTTTGTTGCCGGGAAACTCTATTACTGGATTATTCACGATGGTACTGACATTCGTGTTTTCTGATTGGTGAGAGAGAGTCTTGTTCGAAATTGCCACGAAGCGGGCTGCGTCCATTGCTGTTGCAAGAACTCGCGCTGGACTCACATCGAGTGCGGAGCAGATGGACCCCAGGTCTTCGACATCTACTACGCGCTGGCCTTTGAGCGTCTTATGGAGCGTTGATAAGGGTAATCCTGATTTGAGCGCGAATTGGTGCACGTTGAGTCCTTTGCGCGCCAGCTCTGCCCGGAGCTCACCCGAAACAGCGAGGCTGAGTGGGCCAATAAATCTTGAGTTGGTTCCTTTTTTCTCCATGTAGAAAATAATAGTCAGTATTGAGAAAAATGCAAGAGTGGGTTGCTATTGGTCTTTCTTGAATATAATCTCATCTACATGGAAATAAATAACTACACCTGGAGAGTGCAAATCGTTGCTGGTGAAGTCCGGGCCGCGATGGCTCGGAGTGGGGTGAGCGCAACGATAGTTGCTGAGGGGGCCCGCATACCGGCATCCACTCTTTATCGAAGGCTCAATGCGAGTTCTTCGTTCTCCGTGGAGGAATTGCTCCGAATCGCAGATTTCCTCCGAGTTGAACCTCGAATTTTTTTCCCAGTTGCCGCTCAGTGGCAAGACATGGAGCGCCGCAGAATGTCGCTCGCAACCACACGTTAGGACAACGAATTGATAAACAAAGGAATCTCGCTGCGTACGGGTAGCCCAATCGTGGCAAGCCATGTGCCCAAAGAAAAGACGCCGGTGCATCTGTGTGCGCGATGCAAAACTCCTTGGGGTAAATCAGCTCTCCCCTGCCCGAACGAGATTGACAAGAAGGTGTCGTGTGTTTGATCAGCTTCACAAAGTAGTAGATATGCTCACTCTCGGCGAGAGGGTGAGCGTGATTCGCGATGATGGTTCGCTCGCAACCGCTGTACATGAGCCGTTATTACGTCGAATGGAAGGTTCGATCCGGGGGTCGGTTGGTAAGGGAACCTCAAGCGCTTTGGCTCATGAGAGATCGATGATTGACGGGGATGCGCTGTATCGCTTTCAGCTGATGTCGAATCAGATCCGTCAGTGGTGCGCATCCCTGGGAGTCGCACCCGCGAGAGATGCGGTCGAGGGCCTCCGATCGTGGGTGTTAGCCTATGAGCAAAGTTTCCCGGAGAAGAAATCGGTGGAGTTTCGGGTTAAGACTCTTCGCGCTTGGGTTTCTTCGATTCACACGAAGCTGGATCCCTCTCATAAGCAGGATCTACCGGATCCATGTCCGGAGTGCGGCGCAACCGAATGGTGGAACCCGGCAACTCGGGAATGTCATTACCGCCCACTTGTGGTGCTCTATCGCGACCAACCTGGGTTGGTGGCCACTGCCACGGGTCATTGCCGGGCGTGTGACACGACCTGGACAGCTCGGGCTCTCGCCCTGTTGATTGAGAGGGGATCCGAGGTTGAGAACAGGCGCCCGGAAATCTCTCAGGGGTTGGGTTGTAAGTAGAGTACAACTCTTTTCGGTGGCATAACGGGTTCTGTGGGTCCTCGCGTAACTGCGCGAGGACCCATTTGCATTTAATCAAGGATCGGTCAGAAGAGCCGAAAGGTGTCAGTATGACAAGATCTGATCGGTTTTGGGAATCGGATTGAATCGACTGGGTTTGCCGGGTAGTGTTCATAACGAGCTCCTACCGGTGTATCTATGCCCGGTAAGGAGCTTTTGTTGTTCAAGCTCAAACTGCTAGATTGAGTATTTTTCTCACGGTTGATGATTTCTGTTTGATTTTGAGAAAAATACCTGATCAGCTTGAATTAGTTGATGATAATCGGGTAATGTTTATAACGAGCTCCTACCGGTGTATCTACACCAGGTCAGGAGCTTTTGACGTTAACCGGCGATGTGCATTGTCATGAGGTCGGCCGCTTTCGTCGGCTCTCATCACATTCAGCCTTAACCTAAACGCCCCGATACTCGGGGCGTTTCTTTTACCCCGTGGCATTGCCGCGATGAAAGGGCGGTCATGACCCAAATAATCATTTTTCCTGATTCCGAGGCGAAGATCATTGAGTATCTCCGAACTCAGCTAGAGGCGCGCGGCGAAAATCTGCCCGTTGGCCGTTGGCATACCCGTTCGGAGCCTGCCGAACGATTGCGGGTATCCCGCATCGGCGGCAATGCGCGGAACCTTGTTACTGACTCCGCCCTCATCCAGATCGAGATCTGGGCGTCGGACTTGGCCCGTGGCTCACAGTTGGCGGCGTTAACTCGGGCCTTACTGCTGGCTTCGCCAAGGACTTCGGACGAAGTCATTCGCGCGGAAGACGTTACCGGCCCGGCACTCATCACTCCGGAAGGTACTGATGATCCTCGTCACCTTTTTGAGGTCCAGCTCGACTTCCGCGGCACGGCAAGCGACTAACAACATCCCACCGATGATCATCAACTAATCACACATTCTTATCCTCCAGTTCACCCATTCAAGGTCAGCGCAACAACCGAAAAGGAAACAAAAATGGGCAATTCAGCCTCCAACGTAATTTCAGGAACCCCTCTCGCCTCCGGCGGCATTCTCGTGGCTCCGGCAGGGACCAAGGTTCCCGCCGGTATCAGTGATGCACCCGCCGCAGCATTTGTTGTTGCCGGCTACATCGGTGAAGAGGGCATCGTGGAGGGCGGCGAGCGTTCCACCGAGAAGATCAAGGCTTGGGGCGGTGACACGGTGAAGGTCGTGCAGACCGAGCACTCGCTCACTTACGCTTTTACCTTCATCGAGACGATGAACACATCGGTTCTGCAGTCGGTATACGGACCCTCGAACGTGTCCAAGAAGGCGGCGACAGCTTCCACCGGAACAATCCATGAGGTTGCAATCACCGGAGACGCCCTGCCTCGTCAGGCATACGTCTTCGAGGTGAAGGATGGCAACTCGCGCATCCGCATCGTTGTCCCCGAGGGCCAGATCACGCAGGTCGGCGAGGTTACTTACTCAGACAGCACGCTCGTCGGTTATGCAGTGACCGTTGAGTGCTTCCCCGATGCCCAGGGCGTCAAGGCGCGCAAGTACCTGGACAACGGTATCAAGGTGGCCTAAGGGTCTCGTGGGTTGAGCATCCGTCAATTGAGGGATGCTCAACCCCCACATTCTCCGGGGCGTGAGGTCCTCCTGCGCTGGCCACCTCATGCCCCGGTACTACACACATCTTCAGAGTCAGCGCGCTTTATGAAAGGCCAGTGCAATGGTTTACACAGTTCCCGAATCTAAGAAGTCCCTCAAGCAGAACCGCTTTGAGTTCAGCATCGACGGTGCCCGTTTTGAGCTACCGAAGTTCAAATTCTTGCCGATCGAGAAGATCGAAGCTCTTGACGCTTCGGAAACGAGCGGACAATTCTCTACGATGCTTGCGCTCTTCGGGCAGCCCGATACCGCGATTGGTAAGGCGCTGCGCACCCTCGATATCGAGCAGTTTACCGATCTATTTTCCGCGTGGCAGAAGGATTCCGGGGTGACCGTGGGGGAATCCGAGGCCTCCGCGAACTCCTAAACGAGTACCCGGAGGCCATCGAGTATGACCTGATCACACTCGGCCTGCGGCTCAGCGATCTCGGCTCGGAGCGGCTGTCGTGGCGCGACCTACTCGTCATCGTGACGCGTATGCCACCACACCGCTCCGCGCTGGCGAACGAGCGCACGCCCGAAGACGCGAGTTGGACCCTCAGCAACCACCTTCTTGCGGAGGCAATCGACTCGTTACGCCTGCAGCTGTGGGCAAAAACAAAGGATGCACAGCGAAATCGCAACCGTCCGAAACCTATACCAAGACCGGGGCGCAGACCGGAAAAAATCGGCAAGAAACCCTTGCCACTCGACTCAATGCGTGACTGGCTTGGCTGGTCGTAGGAGGGACTCATGGCGATAAGCCTCGAAGTAAGTATTATCAATCCCGGAAAAATCACCGATGCCATAATCGATGCGTTGAAGGGCGCTGCACAATCGGTGGAGAAAGAAGCCGAAAATCTCGGCGAGAAGCTGATGGACGGGCTCGGCAAAAAAGTTGAAGAAGCAGGAGCCAGCCTGGGAGAAAAGCTGCTTGCAGGTTTATTTCAGGCGTTCGAAGCCGTTGGTGACGGTTTGTGGAAGGTTATTGGCGATCCGATAAACCAGGGCCTTAGCTCGATGGATGCTCTTGCCCAAGAAAATACTGCCCTGGTTAGAGGATCGTTCGAAAGTTTAGGAGCCAGTATTCTCGGGTCTTTGACCGCGATGAGTGCCGGTGTGACCGACAGTTTTATCGGTGCGCTTGAAGGATGCAAGCAAGGCATCGCTGCTGTTACGGGTGCCCTGCAGGGCGCTATTCAGGGGATTAAGGTTGGTCTTGCCGAAGCAATTGGGTTAGTGGGGCAGCTAATCACCGCGTTCGGGCTAGCCGCTTTAGCAGCATCAGACTTAGCCGGGCTTATTGCGCTAGCAGGTTCAGGTGGCGAAAAAGAGGATGAGGGATTTAAATTCAATGGAATTCTTTCCAGCTTAGGCGAGATTGCAAGTGCTATCCCGCATCCGGTAGGTCAGATTATTGGTGCTGTTCTTTCAATTTACGGTGCTATCTTTCAGTTCTTCGAGGAGACTGATGAAGGAAAAGAAATTTGGGCAGGCTTCGTCTCATGGATAGAGCAGACGCTTACAGACTTTGCGGTTTTTCTTGTAACTGATTTTGTTCCTGGAGTCCTCGAGGCTTGGGAAGGAATAAAACAATTTTTTTCCGATATGTATCACAACTATATCGAACCTATAATTCAGGGATTCATAATAGCTCTGCTGGTTTTAGGCGCAATTTTTAATTTTCTCTATGAAAACTTTATACGACCTGTAATTGATGCCATTGTGACAAAATGGCGAGAATTCTACGAGGGAAACATTCAGCCCATTATTGAGGCTATCAAGGGAAAGCTGAACGAAGCGGGCGGTGCTTTTCGGAGGCTGTGGGATGAGAATGTGCAGCCAGTGGTGGACAAGCTCAAGGGTGGCCTTGAATCGTTAGGCAATACTGTACGAGAGATTTTCTCGGGAATTGCCGGGTTTGTAGGAAGCGCTTTTAATGGCCTTATCGACAAAATTCGGGGACCAATAAATACAATTATTGATTTTGTCAATAAAATGATTGATAAAATTAATGGAATTAAAATAGACATTCCTGAAATCGCTCGAGCTTTTTTTGGAGGAGCTTCAAGCTTTAGTTTTGACATCCCCAAGATCCCCAAGCTGGCAAAGGGCGGCATCGTCGAAGCCCAGCCCGGCGGAATCCTTGCCAACATCGGTGAGGGCCGCTACGACGAGGCGGTCATCCCGCTGACCCCGCAGTTCATGAGCGCGTTGGCCGGCGGCGGCAATAGCGGACGCAACGTCACGGTCGAGCAGCACATCACGACGGTTCAGGATGACCCGCGAATTCAGATGCGACAGTGGTCGCGCGAAGCAGGAAGGGCGATGAGTCTCGCATGATTGTTCAATTAGGTGATCTGGTTTTGCCAGATACAGCCGTTCGGGGGTGGCTCTTTTCGAGCCTCACCGATTGGTATTCTCTCTCGGGTGTGAAAGCCCCGGTCAACGAAAGGCCCCAGTCACACGGGGCCTTTGGTGTTTCTAAGGGGTTTCGGGCCTCGGCCGCGGTGAGTTTCACCGCCCACTATCTCGCTGAATCCGAGGACGAACTCCTCGGGGCCTTCGACGATATCCTCGCGGTGGCCAATAGCGGGGTGGTGCCGCTTCGCGTGACGGATGCTCGTGGCACCACCGAGCGAATGGTGAGCGTGCGGGCAACTGACGTCGAGGACTATCGTGGACGAACATCCGCGTCCATTGATGTCGACTGCCTGGCGAGAGATCCGCGTCGGTATTCGGTTGATGACTCCTGGCTCGAAACATTCCCTCCGACAGAGAGCAGCGGACTCGTGTGGCCGGTCGTGTGGCCTGCCACCTGGGCGGATGAGGGGTCGTCGAGCGGGCGCATCGAGCTGGTGAATCGGGGCGTGATCGAATCTGCCCCGACCTACCGCCTACACGGAGGGTTCAGCACCGCGCTGCTCACCGATGTGGATAGCGCTCGCCGGATCGGGCTTGACTATGCCGTGAGGCAGGGGTCTTTCGTGGAGATCGACTTTGCGCGGCGCACCGCGGTTATCGATGGGCAATCGGATGTTTCGCGCTACCTGGTCCATCGCGAATGGTGGACCGTGGGTGCCCGGTCATCCGTGAGAACACAGTTCGACGTGACGAAAGCGATTGGCGAGCCGCGATTGCAAGGGAAAGTGAGGTCGGCCTGGTGACAACCTGGTATGTATTTGAGACGCTCACTGGCCGCATCCTGAGCGAATTTGTGCCGCTGAACGGGTCGTGGGATTCGCGACTGAACGAACCCGACAAGGTGGACGTTTCGATCGCGCTTTACGATCCGCTCGAACGAGAACGCGATTGGCGAAATCTTGCTCTTCCGTGGAAACATTCGCTTGCTGTAGAAGAGTCGGGCCGACTGTATGGTGGGCCTATCCAGCCGCATGCCTACGACGATAATGCACAGACGCTCAAGATCACCGCGCTGGGGATTGAGTCGGTTTTTGATCGTAGGACGGTTCTTCCTTTGGCAGCGTTGACGACCCCGCTGGTGACGGCGGCCGGGGTTTCTAACCCAGCTTTGGCGACCAGTATTCGGGGTGTTGACCTCGGGACGATCGCTAAAAAGCTGTTGCAACAAGCTATGTCCTGGCCCGGGTCGGGGTTGCCAATTGTGTTCGAGGCTGATCGGGCCGGGATTCATACTTGGTCGTGCAAAGCGATCGAACAGGTGAAGCTGATGGACGCGATCGATAAGCTCACCGATCTCGAAAACGGACCCGATTATGCCTTCCGCTTGGAACGCGCCGACTCGTCCCGGTTCGAGTGGCACTTCGTGACGGGGACCCAGACTCAGCCTCGGCTGCAATCCGTTGGCTCGCACACGTGGGATCTCTCCGCGGAGAACGCGTCGGGCTCCGGTCTAGCGGTGACCACGAATGCCGGCAAGATGGGTTCGCTAGCCTGGGCAACCACCGGTGGAAGCTCCAGTGCCGCGTTGGCATCACGCCAATACGATGCGACCCTCGTGGCCCAGGGGTATCCGCTGCTCGAGCTGATTGGCTCGTCGCAGTCTGGGGTCACCCAGCAGGCCGTGCTGGACGGGGTTGCCCTGGCGCAACTGCGGACGTCACGTAAGCCGTCGGAATTTTGGTCGTTCGAGGCATCCCTCAGCGAGGTTCCATCGTTGCAGGAATACAGGGTCGGTGACCTCTGCTCCGTGACAGTTCAGGATGACCCGTATATTCCAGATCAGACATACGCTCGCAGGATCGTAGCCCTCTCGGGAGACGAACAAGGAGATTGGGTCAAGATTACGTGTGGGGAGGTTTACGATGGCTGATCCACGTGCGCCGTATGAGGACTATCGTGTGGTGACCTCTGAGCTTGGTGTGCTTCGTCAAGAGCTTCGACTCCAGCGGTCTGGGTCGCCCGGTTCGTGGTCTGGGGTCGAAACGGGTATTGCTGCTCAGAGTGGCCTCATACAGACAGCTGCTTTTGCCGCGCCAGCGTCAGCGCTTGCGCCGACAGCTGCTGGAGTGCCTGACCTGCTCGTCTCGCTTGAGACGGATGCCTGGACTCAGGAAACGATCACCGCGCCTCTTCTTAATCCACAGAACCTCGCCGTCGTGACCTTTGTGGTCTCCGGCGAGATTGCGGATGTGTCGGACGCAGCTGACGAGACAATCGCCTACCTCACGATTGAGGTCGACGGCGAGGTCGTGAGCCGCTCGCGCCTCGACATTGTTGACGACGCCTTACCGCAGGGCTGGCCTGGGACAACTTTCTCGAGGGTGTGTACTGCGGTCGTTAACGGCGTCGATGAGGCCGAGGTGCGTGTGCAGGTTGACGCTTTCACCGCAGCGGAAGAACCGACGCCTCTCGCCCTGACCGGGCTGACCGTCACAAATACTCACAACTGATTTGAACGAACGATTGGAAAAACAATGACACTTCGGAATACTTTCCCGAGCGGCCTGCCGACTGGGCTGCCGATTCTTGACACGCGCCTTGCTCTTTCTGGGCTCATCGCACGTGATATTACTGGGCAGCCCCGGCTGGGGTTGCTCCCTGACTCGCTCGATCCTGTTGTGACGGGTACCTCGTCGATGGCTTACCAGGTTGGACCGTTCCGCGCGGTGACCTCGCGTGGGGGACTTGGGGTTGAGCTGGTCGCAAACGATGGGGCGGTCAAGGTTGATACGACGGCTGCGCCCTCGACCAATGCCCGGCTTGACGTGATTTACGTGCAGCCTCGGTTTAGTTTGGACGGGGATGCGACTGACTTTCCGACTATTGGTGTGGTTCAGGGCGCTACCGCGCCGGTGGCCTCACTCGTGAGGCCACCGATGCCTGCGGGGGCGCTGATTCTTGCCGTGGCGCAGGTATCGTTTGGGGCCACAAGCACGGCTGGGAGCGGTGTGGTGATCACGCAGCTTGCGCCGTATACGGCGGCTAACGGCGGGACCGTTGTTGTGCGGGACGTTAGCGACTTGAACGGTTGGGCACCGCATAACAATAGCCGGGCCTATACCCTTGCCGACGGGATTGAATACGTGAGACACAATGGAGTATGGAAAGGATATTCCAGCGTTGTGCGTCACTTTACGGCTAACTACCGGATGGTAGCGGGGTGGAACGTGTTCTCGACTTCGTCTTGGTGGCAAACCCAGGGTTCAACGAATGTTGGTTGGACTACAGGCATGGTTGCGCCAGTCGAAGGGCTTTATGAAGTGGAAGCAGGCTTCCATCTGAATTCAATCCACACGGTTATTGTTGGCCTCAAGCTAAATGACACTGTGGCTCAAGCAACAGGATTTATTGCCGGTTCTACGATCACTGGCAATAGCGGATGGACTTCTGGAATTGTATCGAGGCAGATCCGTTTGAAGACGGGCGACGTGATTACCCCCGCGGCATACGTACAAACCGTGCCGTCGGTAAATGTTGCAACTGGGCCTCAAACGTATTGCAGTTTGAGGTTTGTCGGTGTCTGATGAGAAGGCCCGTGGATGCACTAGCATGGCCGCTCAGCTTGTCACGAGTGAGGGCTGAGTTCGGCCCATCTAGGAACCCAAAAATGATGGGTGCGCTCAAAGCGGTGGCGACACACAGCGGCATGGACTTCCGAGCATCCCTCGGCGAAGCGATCCCCTCCGCCGGACCCGGAACCGTGATCCACGCGAAACAAGACCAATTTGGTGGTCTCTACATATGCGTGAATCACGGTTCCGGAGTGATCACCTGGTACTGGCATCTCGACGCTTTCTCCGTCAGCGAGGGTGACGAAGTTGTGGCAGGCCAAAAACTCGGAGCGGCCGGAAGGACGGGGCTTACCTCGGATGTGCATCTGCACTTCGAGGTGCGGGTGGATGGGATCCCACGTAACCCGAGGGAATTGGTTGGTGCGGCATCCGCAATCGAGGGGCGCACCTGTCGGTCCACGAATAGATGATCCGTATGCGGTGCGTCACCGATTCGGGTCGAACCAGCACGGCTTAACGAAAGGAGTCTGATGCTACGACGCTTGAAACATTTCTGCGGGTTCTGCCCTCGACAGAAATTGGGATACCGGTGTAACGGGAAAGACGGGAGGTGCGGCTGGTGATTGAGTGGCTATCTGATTATGCAAACGATCTGACCCTCATCCAGACCCTTGTGTGGGTGGGCGCTGCGATTACGATTGTGACCTATTTGGTGAAGGCGTATCCGGTGATCCGTCAATTTATGAGAACGATTGAGGCGCTGGCAGACCTTCCCGACTTCATGGCGAAAGCCGACCGCGAGCTCACCGACAATCACGGGAGCAGCCTGAAGGACGCGATACGCCGGATTGAGAGCTCCGGGGTTCGCACGGAAAAGAAGCTGGACGAGCATATCGCTCTGTGTAATGCGAAGGGAGACGAGAATGCATGATTCGTTTATCGCGTTGATCCGCACAGTTGTGCCGGCCGGTGTCGGCGCTGTTTTCGCGTGGATACTGAGCGCCGGAGTCGAGGTCGATCCCTCGGCGCAGGCCGCAGTGGTAACTGGTCTTACAGCTGTGTTTACCGCCGTGTACTACTCGGCAGTTCGGCTTCTGGCTAGTCGCTGGAGTTGGGTTGGCTGGCTGCTCGGGAGCCCGTCGTCGCCTACATACGGGGCTGGCGCTTCTGCGGTTTCTGACGTCTCGATTGCGGATGCCCCACAACCCACAACTGAATAAGCGCGATTCTCGTCGGTAGATAACGAGGAATATCCGAGAAAATCTGAGGCCTGCTCTGTGAGCGGGCCTTTTTATATGAAAGGAGAAGTATGGCTATTTCATTTGATGCCTGGGTTGCTCAGGCTGAGAACAAGTGGATTGATCGTGATGGTGCCCCAGCCTATAACGTTTATCAATGCCACGATGTGTGGCTTGACTACATGAATAAGGTCTATGATCTGCCCACGTCTTGGGGGTATGCGCCTGGAAATGGGTGGACCAGTAACGTCTGGACGCAATTCCCTTACAATGCCGGTCTTGCAAATCATTTTGTGAAGGTTGGTCCTGGTGCTGCTCAGCCTGGCGATGTTGCTTTTTGGCCTTCGCCTCACGTAGCTGTTGTTTTGGCTGATGCTGGTGGGTCGTTGATTACCCTGTCGCAGAACAACAAGTTTGACAATCCGCCGACGCCAACGGTTCGCACGACGCTCAGCAAGAGCGGCATGCTCGGGTACTTACGCCCGAAAAATCCACCCAAAAACCCGACTAACCCCACCAATCCAGAAACTGAATTAGGAGAAGATGCAATGAAAATTTATTTGGGAGCACTTGCAGACGGAAGCCATGCCGGAAAGGTTTGGCTTTTTGGGCCGCGGGGCAAGGTTCATATTGGTAGCCCTGCTGAGGTACGCCTCCTGCAGCGGTACCTTCGAGAAATTGATGCCGGGCCGCTTCTTGAGGTGGAAGTTGACATTGCGGTTAATCGCTACATATCAAAAGTGCTCTAGCTAGGGCTGGATCCCGGCCCCAAAATCGCTGACACCTAAGCTCGAATTGCCATCAGACCCGAATCCGTACTAGTCTTGTCGAGTGCGTTCAAGCCGTTTCCAACGGCAAGAGCAAACCTGGCGAGTTACCCAAGCGGCCAAAGGGATCTGACTGTAAATCAGCTGTCATCGACTTCGGGGGTTCGAATCCCTCACTCGCCACCAGAAAAGCCCGCCCCGACCATCAGGTCGGGGCGGGCTTTTTTCGTTGGTGGGGTTGTCCGTGCTGTGGGGTGCTCAGCGCTAGCGAACTCGCCTACCGCGTGAAGCTGTGCCGCCGTCCGAGGGTCACGACGAGTGCGCTGACCACAAGTAACCCGCCACTGCACCACAGCAGCGCGGGAACGCCAGCCCCGTCGAGCAAAGCCCCGCCGAGAAGCGCGCCGAGAGCGATAGCCGTGTTCCACACCGTTACCAGGATCGATTGCGCGGTGTTGAGCTGAGGCCCATCTGCCACAAACGAAACGCCTGCCTGAAACACGGTTGGCGCACCGCCGTAGGCAAGACCCCACAGAACGATTGCCACAAAGGCAGCTGCTCCCAAAACGGCGGGCATAGACACGGTGGCTGCAAGTGCGACAACCGCGGCTGCGGTAACACCGGTGCTCAAAAGTGCCAGCAACCGGAACCTGCGATCAATAATGGATGCCGTTATCCAGACCCCAACCAGCGACGCAGCGCCGAAGGCCAACAGCACCAGGTCGGTGTGCTCCGTAATCCCAGCCCCTCGCATCACCGGAATGATGTAGGTGAAACCCAGGTAGTGTCCGAGCATGAACGCACCTGTCGCTGCAAGGGCTGGCAATAGCCCAGGAATCAGCAGTGCCCCGAGAAGCGTATGCCGCTCACTCCCCGAAACGGCTTTCGGAGCCCCGGCAACCGATGGCAGAGCGAGCCGCACCGCGATCGCAAGGCTCAGGGCAATAACAGCGCCGATCATCCACACCGCTCGCCAGCCGAGCGCATCGCCAAGAAACGACGAAATCGGCGGGCCAAACGCGAACGCAGCGGATACTCCGATTGTGACTACGGCGAGACCCTGTCCGATGCGTTCCTTTGGCACGATTTTTATGACGTACCCGGGGAGCATGCTCCAGAGCACGCCGAGCAGGGCTCCGTTCACGATTCGCACACCGATGATCAGCCAGATCCCCGGGGCAAACGTGATCGCGACGTTCACCGCAGCGAAACCGAGCAGCACGGCGATGAGGAGTGGTCGCCGCGAGAATCGCTCGAGCAGCATAGTGAGGGGGATCGCGGTGATCGCTGCCGTGAAAGCGAGGGCACTCACGAGCTGGCCTGTCAAAGCCTCGCTGACCCCGAGTCCGATGCTCATCTGGCTGAGTAGCCCTACGGGCATGGCCTCGATGAAGCAGATGGTGAAGGCAACGGCACCGAAGAGAATTACCTGCGGCCAGGGCATCCGTAATCGATTTTTGTTGGTGACCGCGGGAATAGCGCGCGTATCAGGCTGGTTGAGCTCTGTGAGGGAAGACATGTCACAATTTTCGAACCTTAACACTAGTGTTAAGGTCAAACGCTATCGCTGAGAGCGAAACGCAGGCTGCACGGTCGAAGGGATCTGAGGATGAGAATAGGCGAGCTGTCCGAAAGGTCTGGGGTTTCAGCCCGTCTTCTGCGCTATTACGAAGAGCAGGACCTCCTGAAGCCGAAACGCGATAATAGCGGGTACCGTGACTACCCTGAATCCATGGTTTCGCTAGCCGCTCAGATTCGCGAGCTCATCGAATCGGGTCTTACTACCGAGATTATTCGGCAGATTCTTCCCTGCGTGATCGAGCATAACTCTGCCATTCTTCCGCGCTTTCCGGAGCATGCGGTTGCCCAGCTTCGCGAACACCAAGCCAAAATAGCGGCGCGGATCTGCTGTCTCACCGCAACTCACGGAGCCATCGACTCTTACCTCGATGCGGTTGCCAAGCGCCAAGAGGAAATGCTCCAGGCCACGAACTCCTAGTCCATGTGGTGCTCTCTGGTGTGAGTTCGCTAACGGATGCTGCGCCCGTTTTTACCGAACCCGTCGCGTTCTGCTTTATCCCTCTCCCCCGGAATTGTGTGAAGTTTTGGCGGTAGACATCGCGGATTGGCGTTGCCCCCACTTAAGATGCTATTCTCTAACGGTTGCCTTTTGCGCGCTTGATAAGAGTGTGAAGAAGGAAGCGCCCCGATAGCTCAGTGGTAGAGCACTTCCATGGTAAGGAAGGGGTCCCGAGTTCAAACCTCGGTCGGGGCTCTGGCTTTGATGATTGCCCGCTGATTTAGCGGATTTGAACTAAAGCTGTGGCTGGGTAGCTCAGTTGGTGAGAGCGCACGACTCATAATCGTGAGGTCGCGGGTTCGAATCCCGCTCCAGCTACAAAAAGATTTGCCTCCCGTTACGACGGTGATGGAAGAAGGCCTTAGAACCCCAGCCGGACGACTGGATCTAGGGTCTTTCGCTTTGCGTGCTGCCGTGCTGCTGTGCGTCTGGCTCTAGTGCTACCCGTGCGAACCCGTCTGGCAATCAGTTGGTCAAAGTCCGTGGGGTTTGGACCGAAAATCGCACGAACTTTGACCAACTGATAGAAGTACTTCTGGAGCGAACATCACGAACCGAGGTGATGGGGTTCCGTGACATGAAAGTTCGACCAAGAACTCTGAATGAGGCAAGACAGAGGCTCAATAATGAGTAGCAGCCTTGGCCAAGTCTACAAAGACCAGCTGTTAACGCGCATCCACAATCGAAAGAACGGTTGATCTCACACAGGTTCCTGTGCCAGTCTGGTTGAAGAACAACCCAAGTTGCATGCTCGCCACAGGCGAAAGCGGTCAGGAGCCCGAGATGTCAGAGCTTGAAGAATTCATTGCACAGCTTGAGAGCCCACAGCGTGACATCGCCGAGCGGCTTCGCGGTCTTATCGACGCTGCAATGCTCCGGGCGACGGGCCACGTCTGGCACGGGCATCCCGTCTGGCTCGAGCAAAAGACGCCAGTCGCCGGATTTAAGCCCTACCCCAAATATGTCACGTTTATGATCTGGAACGCTGCTCCTATCGACGATAAGTCGGGCGTACTTGTTGCTGGGCCACGGATGTGGACCGTGAAATATGCCGCTGTCGATGAGATAGAGGATGCCGTTGTCACGGATTGGCTCACGCAGGCACAAGCGGCCAGCTAGATCCGACCCGCTGGTACCACTGCATCCCGTTCGCGATTATCTATACCCTGGTTGATTGCTGGTAATAATCTCGGACTCGTTCGAAGCGACTAGCGTTTCAGCTTTTTCTGCGTTATGGTACTTGACGTACAAAGTAGTGTGATTGGATACCGGTTTGATATGGCATGGGGATGCCATATCTCTCTGTGAGCGTTATCACAAACCGGTGTTATCGCAACCCGGTGCTATTACAAACCGCTGAGCTTAGGGGCGTAAAACAGTGCAGCAAATCGATGAAAAAGTAACGTCTGAATCAGACGTTGCGGAGTTTTATGTTAGTTCTCGTGCCTTGCTTATCGCCCATGCCCGGCGTTACGTGAGTGATCTCGGATACTGCGAAGACATAGTCGCCGAGTCTTATCTTTCAATCGTTGAGAGAGTGCGAAAAGGCAAAGGCCCTGCCCTCGACAAATTAGAAGCCTACGCAAAAGTATGCGTTCGGAATGAGGCTTTTCGTCAGGGCAAAGCCGCCTCACATGAGCTTCCCACGGAATTCGTAGATACGTTGGCAGACAGCCTTCTTGAAACTGTCGAGGACTCAGAACTATCTGAGACCTGGGATGAGGCTGCTGCGGCCCGTGCCTTCCACAAGCTGAGCGAGCGCTCGCAGAAAGTGCTGTGGTCGTCACTGGTCGAGGACAAGCGGTTGGCCGAGATTGCCGGACACCTCGGAATAAACGAGCGAGCAGTCGCGAGCGCCGCCTTCAGGGCGAGAGAAAATCTCCGCCTTCACTATCTTGTCGAGGCATCCAACGCTTCTCACAAATGCGGCGAGATGAGGGTCGATTTTCTGGCCAATTATGTCCAGGGGCAGAGTAGTCAGCGTCGAGAGAAGAAGATTGAAGACCATCTCGGACGTTGCCTAGCCTGTAGGGAGACTGTTGGGGGCATGAGATCCCTCGGATTGCCAACGTTCGTTATTCTGGGAATCGCCGTTACTGCAGCTGGAACCCCCGCGCTTTTCGGAGGAGGATCCTCAGCCCAAGCCGCAACCTTTATGACAACGTCGGCAAAATCATCCTGGGTGATCGCATCGCAGTTGGGCGGCGGATGGCTCAAAATTATCGCCATAACCGGGGTTGGGTTACTCGCTGCCGTATCGATTTGGGCAGTTGCATTTTGGGGTGTGAGCAACGGCGATTCCAGTCAACGGACTCCCGGAGATACGAATGCGCCGCTCGAAAACCCGGTGAACGGTGAAGAGCAACAGCCTAAAGAGCAGCCCCTCGCCCAAGATCAAGCCGAACAAAACGTCCCAGAGCTCTCAGGCCCGCTGCCTGCCGGTGTGCGAAAAGTTTCATGGGCACCAGCACCATCGAGCTATGTTGCGGGCGGAACCGACGCGCGCATCCTGTTATCTGTTGATTTTGACCAGGAAACTAAGGCTGACGATTACACACTCGTGGTCGTACCGCCTGCCGGGGTCACGCTCACAAAGGCGTCAGCCGGTTGCACTATCAGCAACGGTCAGGCGCGCTGCATCCCACAGAAAAACCTCCTGGGTGCCACCCAATACAACTGGCAGTTCTTCGCGGATCTCACGCCAGATTCGACGGCCAAACTTCCTGTCGCGCAGCTGACAAAAGATTTTTCCTAGGTCTCTGCGAAAAAACGTAACCAAAATGTGTATCTGCACTCTGACTTGTTGAGGGTGTTTTTGTTTCACCTCATTGGTAGGGCACTGAGGTGTGAAGGGGAATCGTGAAGAATAATTCTGTAAGAAGCCAAGGGCATTTGAGCATTCGGGGGGCTTTTATCGCTTTCTGCGCTGTTCTTGCGGTGATAGTTGGCGTTATCGTGCCGGCTTCCGTTGTCAGCGCCGCCGAGGTGGAGGTCATCGACGTATCGTCAATTACATTCACAAACACGATCCAGCCAGGGAACCGGTTGGAGGTAGGACAGACCTCCCGAGTCAGTTTTGATTGGAGCCTCATTGGCACGGGAGCAACTGCCGGAGATACCTTCAGCCTTGTGCTTACTCGAAACTTTCAAGCGGTCTCTGGCACAATAGATCTTCGTGTGGCAGGCGGAGCTGACTCCGCTGGAACGTGTACCCTGAGCCCGATGACGCCCACCGTTGGGCCCAAAGTAGTGTGCGTACTAAGCGACTACGTGGATTCACACGACGACGTCACCGGTTCGCTGTGGATCGAAGTTCAAACGGTGACCTCTACGACAGAGACAAGCCTGAGCCTCACCGTTGACGGAAATGTCGTCCTTGTCCCAATCCCGCCGGGAGGGATCGGTGCTCAAGGGTATGGACCGGTGCCGACAAACGCAAGCAAGCGTGGTTACTGGAGCAACCCCGAGCGCACTGCTATTACGTGGTATGTCGATGTCCCAGGGTCCTTCGTCGGCACGACTAACCCCCTGGAAATTGTAGATACATATTCAGCTGGCTTGACCCTTATTGCCAGCGGTGCGCAAGCCCCCAGCTTCACCAGTATCGAGATGACTCAGGCAGCCTGGGACCTACAAAGCTGGAGCCCGGTCAATCCCGCACAGTGGGAACTGACTCCTGATGTGTCGCAATCGTTCCACGTGAGTTTGCAGCAGCCGATTGATCAGACACGGCTGTATCGCTTCAAATACCAAACCTCGCTTGATTATCCCGAGAATTCCATCCCCGGCGATGTATTCAGCAACGTTGCGGTCGTAAACGGCACTACCTACCGCACCTCTCTCACCTACACAACCACTGGTGGAGGAAGCGCTATTGGTAGCGGCAGGGGCGGCTTTATCGTCGCAAAAGAAGCGCTCGCCGGTGACGGTGTGTCACTCGTGCCTGCCGGTACCGAATATTCAGTCAAGGCAACAATCACTGAGCCTTTCAAAGCCCCCCGAGAAGTCGAACTGCAGCTGACCGCTGGCGGTGCGCCGAAAGGCGTAGCGAACCTGCCAGAGGGAACGACTGTAACGCTGAGCGAGATAAACCTTCCCTCGGTTACCAACGTGAGCTGGGGCACTCCCCGGTTCTCGGCGAATAGCAACCCCAATGTTACAGTTTCCCCCGACGGTTCAACCGTTGAACTGGCCATTGTTGCTGACGGTACCTACAGGTTCTCGCTCGTCAATACGGCCGAAGACATCACGCCGCCGCCCCTCTTCTCGGTGGGGGACTACACCTGGGTAGACCTCAATGCCGATGGATTGCAGGATGCCACTGAACAGGTGCTCCCCGGCGTCACCGTCAGTCTGTCCGACCAGATCGGAGACCCCGTCCGTGACAGCGTCGGGGATGAGGTTCTGCCCGTTGTGTCCGACGGTCAAGGCGAATATCATTTCGACGGCCTTCCTGCGGGTAAATACCGGGTCCATTTCGAGGCCCCTTCCGGCTATGAACTGACCAGCGAAACGGTCGGAGCCGATGAATCGTTAGACTCTAACGCTGATCCGGCAACCGGCTGGACCCGGATTATCGACCTTGGAGTCGCGTTAGGCAACACCGCACCGTCGATTCCGGCTGACGGTGTCAGCGCGCAGTACATCGATAGAACAATTGATGCTGGGTTCATAGAGATCCCCACTCCGGTGGTGCCCTATTTCGCGGTTGGCGACTACGCCTGGTTTGACCAGAACGCCGACGGGCTACAAACAAGTGGTGAAGCACCGATGACGGGAGTACTGGTGTGGCTCGTGGATAGTGACGAGCATCCGGTTAGCGATATCGACGGGCACCCGGTCGCCCCCGTGACCACCGATTCCGACGGAAAATACCACTTTGACCGGTTGCCCGCTGGAGAATACCGGGTGAAGTTTGACGCTCCATCGGGAATGGAATTCACGTCTCCGGAGGAGGGAAGCGATCCAACTCTGGATTCGCGCGCCCGTGATAGGGGAGTGACGCGGGTCTTTGAGCTCGGTATCGGGCTGGACAATACCACCGCTACTATTCCCGGTGATGATGTCACGGCATCATATATTGACCGCACTCAAGACGCCGGTTTTGTTGAGACCGTACCTGTCGTGAACGACGGTTCCGTGAGCATCGTGAAAGACGATGGTCGCACGATCGTGAAGCCGGGAGAGACGCTCAATTACTCTCTTGTTGTCTCGAATGCGACTCCCTATGCTGCCCCAAATGTTGTTGTCCGTGATGTGATGCCCTCAACCGTCGATCTGGTGTCGAGCTCGATCCCTGGCACTATTGCTGTCGATAACCCGCTGGCGCTGGAATGGGATTTGGGCGATCTGCCGGCTGGAGAAACCCGAACTATCGTGGTGACGGTTCGTGTTCATAGCGACCTCCCCGCCGAGGCGATGATTGTTAATACCGCAACGGCAACCAGCTCGGGAATCTGCGCAGATGATCCGCTCACCCCGGTCAAGGACTGCGAATCAACAGACGTCGACAGGACACCCACGAGTATCTGGGTATTGAAGGATGACCACGCACATGCCGTCCGCCTCGGGGATAGCCTGACCTACGACATCACGGTGGGCAATTCCTCCGCGGTGACCAAGGACGCTATCGAGGCAGTCGATTCTCTGCCTTCGAGCGTGAAATTCGTCTCCGCGACGGATGGCGGGAAATACGACCCCGCCACGCGTTCCGTGAGCTGGACAGTGCTCGATCTCGGGCCTGGGCAATCGCGCGTAGTCCACGTGACAGTTCAGGTTAAGGGCGATATTGAGGGTTCCGTGATCAATACGGTGATATTGCCCTCGGAGCCCGAAGATGGTTGCAAGGATGCTGAGGCCTGCTTGTCGGCGGACCAGACCCTGGTTTCCGGTTCCCTGGCACGCACCGGCGGATCGTCTTTTACCGGCCCGCTGTTGCTCGCGGTCTTCGGTGTCTTTCTTGGTGCGGGGCTGCTCGTTCTGAGGCGACGAAAGGGTGATAAGTCTCTCCTCGTGGCGCGCTAGGGGTCAGCGCTAGCTCCTCCGAACGTATGTCTGGAGGAGCGATGCGCCGGTGTCCGCATCATCGACCGTAACGACAAACGTTCGTTTGCCGTCATTCCGCGTTACCTGGATGCCTGCGCTGTCCCGCGTGATGATGCCCCAACGATTGCGGCCGAATCGTATGCCGTACCCACCGAATTCGCCTAGCGCTGATACCTCGGTCACCGCAACAGTTTCGATAGCGGATGCCGGTATCCGTATCATGGGCCAGCCGAGCGCGCCTCGCGCGGCTAGTCCTCTGCGAGAAACCGTGACTCTCCAGGAAAGCGTGGTCGTGACTAAGGCTGCCGCGATTGCGAGCACTCCGACAGCAATCCAGATCGCCGCATTTGGGGTCAGGATCGCGGTCGTGACTACTGCGCCCAGTGCGAGAACCATGGAGATAGATACTACCCACCGAATAAGTGGGGATCCGCTGATGTGTTGTGTCCAGACGGCGCGCTCGTTGGGGGCTAACCGCATCGGTTGGACATCCTCCGCGTCGCTATCCCCGGCCTCTATCTTGGGCGTGATCGCAGCGGCAATTGCGCCTAGCGCTATGGCGAAACCAAGCGAGAGGAGAAAGCTTGTCCCGAGCGGGTGACTCTGTACCTCGGTTTCGTCCAGTCCGACTTGGCCGAGCGTGCTCGAAGTGACGAGAGCGCTGACCAAACCTGTCGCTCCGACGCCAATTCCGATGAGGAACCTGAGGGGTGCGCCTCCCCGTCCGCTGGAGATTGCCTTCCGTGCACTCCCATAGATGAGAGCGGTGAGGAATGCTCCTATTGCTGCGGTAACTGCGATATTGGTCCATGCCGCTGCGAATCGTTGTGGCGTGCCATCGAAGCTCCACTGCACCGCGATGGTTTCGGGTAGCTGGGGGAGTGCGACTACGAGCGCGATAAGCGCGGCTAGCAGTGTGAGGGCAGGCAAGAGTAGCGCGGCCACCAAAAGACGCGTGCGTTGTGCGCGGTTAAGTTGGCTTTGCTTCGGTGCGTTGTTTGAGGTCATTTCTGGTACTCCTGATTGATCATCGTAAAGAGCACGGCAGGCTCGATATTTCGTTGTTTAGCCTCGGCTACGAGGGCGGGGATGAGAGCGTGGAGGCTATCAAGATTTTCGGCGCGCCCTGTAACGATTGCACCGCGGCCTCGATGGAGCTCGATCATCCCCTCATCTCGAAGGTCATGGAGCGCCCTGAGTACCGTGTGGATGTTAATGTCGAGTGTGCTTGCCAGCTCTTTCGCTGATGGAAGGCGCTCTCCTGCCTTGAGGTCTCCGCTCAAGATGTGACTACGGATGCTCGTGGCAATCTGTGTGAAAAGCGACTCCTGCGCCATTGAATCAATTTTTATCAGCATGAGACCCTCCCTTCAATAAATTCACTATATAGTTATAGTACATATATAACAAGTTGGGTGTTGTTGCTGTTTTCCCGTCAAGGTAAAACCGCATGCCGCTGAATGTTTGATTAGAGAACGATCCGCTCCGTCCAACAGGCGCTCGCAATCTGTAATATTGATCGTGCACATTCGCGAAAACCTGTCGTAGCGGAGGAAAAAATGTTTAATCGAAAAACTGCCGCATCTGTTGCCCTTATTGGGGCGCTTATGTTGACTCCGATGATCAGCGCGTGCACCGGCAATAATACGTCGGCGGAACAAAGGCAGACGGTTGATCTCCCGAAAGAATTCCCCGAAGACTTTCCCCTCGTCGAGGGTAAGATCGTCGCCGCAGATAAGTTAGGTGATAAGGGATGGGCGGCCACCGTCGTGGTTAAAGACGCAGCCGCTCAAGACTCAGCGCTCGCAGATCTCAAGGACAAAGGCTTCACTGAGCACGGTTCAAATGAGAGCGACCCCCAGAAACGCACCTACTCGCTGGGAAACGGAACACTTTCCGTCACGGTCGTTCTTACCCAGGCTGACAACGAGTTTCTTGTCGATTACTCATTCGCGCCGGTTGCCCGCTAAAGAGTCGTTTCCCGGCCGGAGATCTACTGGCACTTTAGCGCTTTTGGTCTAGCCACATCACGTAATTGACAACGGCAGGCGCGGCAATATCCAACTCAGCAATTCCGCCCGTATAGATCGTATCTACCTCGATTATTCGCCCGCTGCTCGCGCCGAGAATCACCAACCGGTCATAATGAGAATCTGTCGGGGATGTGACGCGGAAGGCTGTTCCCTGCCTTCCCGCTCTATCGGTAACATCCCCCGCGAGTGAGAAGCCTTCGAATGTCTCTAAGAGGCGAAGGATAGACGAATGTTGGGACGGCGTCAGGGTCCACTCTCCGAGGAGAGCCACAGCGGCATCCACATAAGCTGTCGGGTCGTTCTCATCCTTTATCGTGTCATTATCCGTGAGATAGACGCGCATGGACTCTGGGGTAGAAGGGGGTGTGTCCCTGAAAGAGACAGGCATCGTGCCAGGAGGATACGCTTCGCTCCGGAGCACGGTTCCCGCCTGAGGCGAGTTAGCTCGTGGGGCTGGAGATAACGGCGAACCATCTGGAGCGCGAGCACCTTTCGCCGTGACAGTGATAGTTCCAGACAAGTCCGGTGCCCATGAAATCGATGTTGTCTCGGGAATGATTGGCGCAGACCCAGCGCTACCGTCTCGTTTTACCTGAATAAACCAACCCTCGAACAAGGCAGCCCGCTGGGGAATCGTCTCAGCCGCTGCCGCGTCCAGCTTAGAAACGAAGTCTGAGACGGCATCTGTCGTTTTTTCTGAAGTCTTATCAACGGCTAGCATCACCGGTGTCGTCAGAGACGTTTGAACCGGGTTAAGGAGATTCCACGGCTGGGCGACAGCAATCGCGGCGACGAGAAGTAGCGCCAGAGCAGGAACAAGAAAGCGAGGGCGGAGCCACCTGCGAAAAGGGCTGTTGGCAGCAGAACGGGTGGCCGTGATCTTGTGGAGATCAGCGAGAGCCCTGCGATCAAGCTCCAGGTCAGGTTCGGAGACGCTTGGCTCGAGGCGGCTGAGCTCCACCATGCTGAGTGCGGCCATATTGGCTTCGTTTCGTACCATTTCGTCCGGGGACGAGCTATCCTGTCGCGGGTCAGCGGCTCGTAGCTGTTCCGAAAAGAAAGCGTTGGAATAAGCCTGATCGGAAGCGGTCGTATGCGGCAAGGCATCCACAAGCGCCGCTTTCGCGCGATCTAGGCGTTTCCAAATACTCTTTTCAGTTGTTCTCAGTACCGTACCGACCTCGACCGCGGTCAGATTCTCCCAATAGGTGAGCTGAAGGCATTCCCTGTCCTTCTCCGGCAGCTGACGAAGCGCGGTAATAACAGCAGCAGCGTCCACGGGAGATGACGAGCTACTAACGATTGGCGCTTGCGACGACGACGGCAATTGGGAACGGGCTATCCTGAGCAATACGGCAAACGAAAAATACTTGCGAGGGACGCAGTGGTTCCATACCGAAGCGAATACCTTCGTAACAATCTCGCGAGATGTTTCGGAATCGTCGCAGCGCCTCTCAACAAAGCACAGAACAGAGGAATAATGCGCTCTGTAATAGGCCTCGAACTCTCGGCTCGTTGACAAATTTTCTCCCGGTATTGTTCATGAATCCTTAAAGGACCACACGAAAAGTCAATTTTACACTCTGTTTGGATTGCTTACCATGTTGACAGAGTTCTCTTTGTTTAGACCCCAAATGACTTGGGCAACGCCTGTGAGACTATAAGAAATATTTATATTGGCATCGTGTTGGCGAAATGTGTGAAAAGCGCTTACTCTCGAAGGGATGAATACTGCAATTGCGACTCCTTACGAAGACCTGCTTCGTCACACCCTAGCAACAGGAACAGCAAAGGGTGACCGAACGGGAACGGGTACGACCAGCATCTTCGGTGCACAGCTTCGATTCAACCTGCAAGAAGGTTTTCCGCTCATAACAACCAAACGGGTACACTTCAAATCGGTCGCGTACGAATTGCTCTGGTTCCTCCGGGGGGAGAGCAACGTAGGCTGGCTCAAGGAGCACGGCGTGCGTATTTGGGATGAATGGGCCGACCCGCAAGGAGAGCTGGGCCCCGTCTACGGTGTGCAATGGCGTTCGTGGCCAACACCAAGCGGTGAGCATATCGACCAGATCTCACAGGTCATCGAACAGCTTCGCTCAGACCCCAACTCTCGACGAATCATCGTGTCAGCGTGGAACGTCGCCGACATCCCCCAGATGGCCCTCGCGCCGTGCCACGCTTTCTTCCAGTTTTACGTTGCGGACGGTAAGCTCTCATGCCAGCTCTACCAGAGGAGCGCCGATCTCTTTCTCGGAGTCCCATTTAATATTGCCAGCTATGCCATGCTTACGCATATGGTCGCCGCGCAAACCGGGCTCGAGGTAGGCGACTTCATCTGGACCGGCGGCGATTGCCACATTTACAACAACCACCGGGACCAGGTCGCCGAGCAGCTCACTCGCGAACCCTACAACGCACCGAACCTGAAAATTGTGCGGCAGCGAGACAGCATCTTTGACTACGAATACGAAGATTTTGAGATCGTCGGATACGAGCATCACCCAGCGATCAAGGGCGCGGTAGCAGTGTGAGTACCCCTCGTATCGGGCTCGTCTGGGCCCAGGCCCGAGACGGAGTGATCGGGCTCGATGGTGTCATGCCCTGGCACGTTCCGGAGGACCTTGCGCACTTCAAACGGATAACCCTTGGCCGCCCCGTCATCATGGGACGGCGAACCTGGGACTCGCTCCCAGCGAGATTCCGTCCGCTCGAAGGGCGCCGCAACATCGTGATTACCCGTCAAGAAAGCTGGAGTTCCCCGGGAGCAGAGGTGTGTAGCTCGATAGAGGATGCTCTCGCCGTTGCGCTCGCCGGGCGAAGCATGAGGGAAGGCGATCCCCCAGAAGGTGAAAGCCCTGCGGTGGATGCGTGGGTGATTGGCGGCGGCGAGATCTATCGGCAGGCGATGGACCGAGCATCCGTTCTCGAGGTAACAGAGATAAACCATGACTTTGACGGTGACACGTACGCACCCGAGATCGGGATTGGCTGGGTGCCCGAGCCCGCACCCGGGCCGTGGCTGACCTCGACACGGGGAATCGAGTACCGATTCGTCACCTACCGCCGGGCCTGAGCCATGACGCTTACTCGGCGTCGATAATATCCTCTTCAAGGCTCCAGACACGATCGCCGCTATCGCCGTCAGAAAGCTCGACGATGAGCGCATGAGCGTCGATATCGTCGGCATAAAGGATTTCGCGAGCAGCCGCGACAACCACCTCGCGATCTTCGTCGGCCTCATTCTCCTCTTTAGCGGCAATGAGTGCCTCACGATAGAGAACGATTGCGTTGTCTAGTTCATCCTCGGTGAAGTTTTGGGTAGTCATAACAGTTTCCTCGCTCGGTGTGTAGAAGTTAACGTTACCCGCTGAAAGCGGCCAGAAGAGTTAAATCCCCAGTTTTCCTAACATTCTCCAAACGGCTGTGCTCAATTCGGGATGCTCGCGGGCAATCTCATGCAGCACCTCATCTTCGATCCGATCCGCGTTATGCCTGTGTTCTTGCGCATCGTAGACTGAACTTTTCCCGGCCAACCGGGCCAAACCATGCTCGGCGGCGAGCCCTCGGGCATGCAGGCCGTCAGAGAGAAGAGCGCCGACAACGAGCTCGTCGATGGACGGAATATCCATGATGAACTCTGCCGGGTCTTCTCCATCGCGCGCATGATGCTCAATCAACACCTCTCGTTCAAGGTATGCATTTCGGCGCATATACTCGATTGTGTCGATCACGGCTGTAGCCTCGCAATCTTCCGGGCGGTTTCAATCGCCTCGACCACTCGGGCGCGAAGGCTATTCGACCGGGCAGCGAACTCGCGCTGCCGCCGAACGTATTCAGCTTTTCCCTCATCCGTCTCAATGGCGACGGCGCTCAGGTCGTGTTCCGACACGTCGTAGGGAGAAGCTTGCATATCAAGAATACGGATGTCTCGGGACAACTCGAAACTATCCAGCAACAGCTCCCCGGGGATCAACGGACCCAGTTTCGTTATCCACTTGTACACGTCCATTCCGGCGTGAAGGCAGCCGGGTTGCTCCAGCATCGGCTGGTTATCTCTCGTGGGTCTCAGCGCGTTCAGCGGTGCCGCGGCCGGTGTGAAAAAACGGTAGGCGTCGTAGTGAGAACAGGCGATCTTATGTGACTCGACAACCGCATCCGTCTCAGCCTGTGAAAGCCGCAATGGCGTGTCCTGGTGGCGAACCTCGTGAGGCGCGAGCTGATAAACCATCGCCCATTCGTGCAGCCCGAAACAGCTGAATTGCCCCGGCCTCGCCGCGGTATCTCGCATGAGCCTCTCGATGAAATTGATGGATGCCGGTTTGCTCTCGATGAACCCCGCAGCGTCTGCCACAAGTTCGGCGCCGCGCGTCTGATACCAGCGCCAGCTCGCCCGGGTCTCGTGCGAGGCATCCTCCAGCGAGACCCCTGCCCCGGGGTGCCAGCGCCGAAGCAGCGACGGTTTGAAAGGGTAATAGGTGAAGAGGAAATCCTCGATTGAGTGTTTTTCTCCGGTCTGTTGGCGTTGCCTCCAACCGGCAGTGAGGATATCTGCCCGGTGTCGGTGTCGCTCATCGAGATCTGACCACTCGGCGCGGCTGAGTGCAGCGTATGCGCGAGTTGTGGTTGTGGTCATCATACAAGTCTAAGCGTTTGTAGCGGACGTGTTCTCTGTCCGTTCAGGTCCAGAGCGCGGCAGGAGACCGTAATGCACGGTTAGTATTGAACTCGCTCGTAAAGAATTTCTGGTTATGCCCGGACGGGGATGGCCTATTCATCTGTTAGGAACCGTCGTGAACCAAACCCAGCTCTGGACCCCTGCGCCCGAGGTATCAGCCCAACTCTCAAATCCTCAGAATTTTAGTCGCGCGGTGAAGGCTCCCTCAGCGTCTACGAAGGCGCTGTCGACCGTTGGTATTATCGCTTTGGCGCTGCTGGTCTATAACCTGGTTAACACGATCACGAGCCTGAATAAGAATGGCCTTTCCAGCAAGTACTTCGTGGATATGTTCTTTACCGTTGAGTCATACTCCGGAAGCGTAAATCCGATTCTTGTGCTTCAGGTGTGGGGTCCGATTCTCGCGATTCCTCTTATCGTTGTGCTTCTGATTATTTCTCTCAGTACAAAGGATGCCCGCGCCCGCAAGGTTTTCGAGGCGTACCAGAGTGGCGGATATATCGCTGTGGCGAATACCCTTCCTCTTGCTGTTGTCTCGGGACGGGTGTCTTACACTCCCCTGGTGCTCCTGTCGCCTCTGGCTGACGCTAATCTCTCTGCCGACTGGTACATCAATCAGGTGAAGCATATTGAGGGCCTCACCTCGAAAGAGAAAAAGATCTTGGCGAAAGATTTTGGTCGTCAGGTCAAGAGTGCTGCGAAGCTTCCCGAGATGCGTACAGTTTTCCAGCACGCACCCGCCGAGATGTTTCTGACGTTTGTGGCTGCGACTAAAGAGCAGTCGCGGCTCTATGTCGTGCTTCCAACGCAGAGTGGACGCACCGCGCTTCCTGTGAAAGTTCAGTCCCTGGGCTAGCTCGGGCGAACCGAGCGCTCTGCGATACCGAGGATGACGCGTTCGGGCAGCAGTCGGCTCACAACCCGCGAGACGAAGGCGTTTCCTATGCCGTCGACCACGGTCGCTTTTCTGCCTCCCAGAGTTTTTAGCGCGAGTGTCACAACTTGCTCGGGGGTGCGTCGCGAACCAACGGAGGCATTTTCTCCGACGGTCTCGAAGAATGGTGTGTCTGTCGCGCCCGGGTTAATTGCGAGAACTTTGACGCCGGTATTGCGGTTTTCTGACCACAGCGAGCGGGTGAAGGACAGGACAAAAGCCTTTGTCGCCGAGTAGACGGCCATATGGGGTACCGATTGGAAGCCCGCAGTGCTTGCTACGTTGATGACGGCCCCGCTGCCCCGTTTAACCATGGGGGAGATGAAGCGAATGGATGTTCCGACGAGCGTTCCTACGTTGAGCTGTACCTGATCTGCCATGCGCTGCGGGTCGGCATCGTGCACATCGCCGTGCGTTGCGAATCCGGCGTTGTTGATGAGGATGTCAACGTCGTGTCCGAGTAGTTCCACCTCTGCTTGGAGCTCCTCTGCCGAGTCTGGCTGCGCGAGGTCGAGGGCGATGGTGTCTACTCGCGCACCTGTTTTCCTCTGAAGATTGTTCTTCAGATCCTCGAGTTTGTCTCCTGATCGAGCTACCAGGATCAGGTTGCTTCCGTGAGACGCAAGCTGCCTGGCGAACTCTGCGCCGATTCCGGTTGAGGCACCTGTCACGAGTGCTGTTTTACGAGAGTAATAGGTGTGTGTCATTTTGCTATCCGTACATACTAGTTGGTTTGTTTTGAGAACGCGGCGCTCCTGAACGATCCGTGTGAGGCGGTCATGATTCGGTGTGTGCTCGTGGATAATAATACATACCGAATGGTCGGTTTTGCAAGTGTTGTTCGCTGAACAAAGCCTGATTGCCCACCTGGCCATACCATTCAGCGAAAAAATAGCGTTCTACGCACAATAACCAGCGGAGTGCCAGCGCGCAGCCAGGACGATATCCTGAGGAGGTGACACCAGACGATGCCGGAACCGCGAGCTACAAAACCATTCAGCGCCCGGTAGAGACCGAGACCGAGATTAAACGGTCGCGATTCATCTGCTTTCTTGAGCCGGTCGACAACGAAGAAGACGCCCGTTCCCGCATCGCCCAAATCCGCGCATTGCATCCCAAAGCTCGCCACCACTGCAGCGCCTTCGTGCTCGGGGAACGGCAACAAACGCAGAGAACAAATGATGACGGAGAACCCTCCGGAACAGCAGGGGCTCCCATGCTCGACGCCCTGCTTGGTGCCGAACTGAGCGACGTCCTCGCAGTGGTCGTACGCTACTTCGGAGGTGTGCTGCTGGGAGCCGGGGGATTGACCAGAGCTTACCGGGCATCCGTTGCCGAGGCGGTTGCCTCTTCAACGGTTGTTGTGCGCGAATTGCGGATGTCCGTAGAGATTTCTACCGACTACGCCTCAGCCGCGCTGATCGAGGCAGAAGCCTACCGGCGCGGCTGGGTTGTGCTGGGCAGCGACTACGCAGAAGCTGTCGTGATGACGCTTTCTGTTCCGCCCGGCCAGCTCGACCTGGTGAGGCAGAGAGTCGCCGAGCTCACAGCCGGGCGTTCGACGCCACGCGAGGTCGGCGTGGGGTACGTGACTCTCGCTCCCTGAGGGACCTCTCGCTGGCCGGGCGGCCTAAGTTAGTCCGAAGTCACTAGCCGACGGTTGCGCCAAAGTGAGCCGGGAGCGTCGCGCGCGATGTGGTCCGGAGCTCATCGACGCCGACAGCGAACGTGTCCTGGACCTCTAGCGCCGCGCCGTCAGTCACGCCGATGCGCAGCACGGGGTAGTCGCGGCCCGCGCACAGACCCTTGAACTTGACGTCCTCCTCGCGGGGAACAGAGACGATGACCCGGCCGGTGCTCTCCGAGAACAGCGCGGTCAGCGTATCCACCCCATCGCGATCGACAATGTCGTCGAGCCACACCCGAGCGCCAACGCCGAAACGCATCACGCTCTCCGCCAGAGCCTGGGCAAGTCCGCCGTCAGCGAGATCGTGGGCCGAATCGATGATGCCGCCCTGGATGCCAGCCTGCAGCAGCTCAGCCAGGTTCTTTTCCGCGGCCAGATCGACGGCCGGCGGAAGCCCGCCGAGGTGATCGTGAACAGTATTAGCCCAGGCAGAGCCGTCGAGCTCCGTCTTGGTCGTGCCGAGCAGGTAGATGTTGTGGCCCTCGTCCTGCCACCCTGACGGCACGCGCCTGGCGACATTGTCGATGATGCCCAGCACGCCGACCACTGGGGTCGGGAAGATCGGAGTATCGCCCGTCTGATTGTAGAACGACACGTTTCCGCCCGTCACTGGGATCTCGAGGGCGAGGCACGCGTCGGAAAGCCCCTCGACAGTTTGCTTGAACTGCCACATGACCTCGGGGTTTTCGGGGCTACCGAAGTTGAGGCAATCTGTGACCGCCGCCGGAACAGCGCCCGTCACGGCCACGTTGCGGTAGGCCTCGGCCAGCGCGAGCTGAGCACCCGCGAACGGGTCGAGCTGGCAGTAGCGGCCATTGGCATCCGTCGCAATCGCGAAGCCCAGCCCCGACTCCTCATCGACCCGGATCATTCCTCCGTCATCGGGGAAGCTGAGCGCCGTATTGCCCATCACGTAGTAGTCATACTGGTTCGTGACCCAGCTCTTGTCGGCCAGGTTGGGGCTGCCGACGAGTGACAGGAATTGCGCTCGCAGTTCCTCCGGCGTTACGTCGCGGGAGAATTTCGCCGCGGAGTCCGCCTGGAGGGCGTCGATCCACGCCGGGTATTCGACCGGGCGCTCGTAGACGGGTCCGTCGACCGCGACCGTACTGGGATCGACATTGACGATCTCTTCGCCGTGCCAGTTGATCACAAGGCGGCCCGTATCGGTGACGTGACCGAGAACGCTCGTCTCAACATCCCATTTGCGAGTCACCTCGAGGAAGGCATCGAGCTTATCTGGGGCCACGACCGCCATCATGCGCTCCTGGCTCTCCGACATGAGGATCTCCTCGGCGGTCAGCGAGGGGTCGCGCAGCAGCACGCTGTCGAGCTCGATAAACATCCCGCCGTCACCGTTGGCTGCCAGCTCGCTCGTGGCGCAGCTGATACCGGCGGCACCGAGGTCCTGAATACCCTCGACCAGTTCGTCGCGGTACAGCTCCAGGCAGCACTCGATCAGCACCTTCTCGGCGAAGGGGTCGCCGACCTGAACAGCAGGGCGTTTGGTGGGGCCGCCATCATCGAACGAATCCGACGCGAGAATGGATGCTCCACCAATTCCGTCGCCGCCCGTGCGCGCGCCGAAGAGTACAACCTTGTTGCCGACACCCGACGCGTTCGCGAGGTGCAGATCCTCGTGGCGCAGCACACCGACGGAGAGCGCGTTCACGAGAGGGTTGCCCTGATAAACCGGGTCAAAGTAGGTCTCGCCGCCGATATTCGGCAGGCCGAGGCAGTTTCCGTAGAAGCTGATACCCGACACAACACCGTGCACGACGCGAGCCGTGTCCGGGTCATCGATCTTGCCGAAACGCAGCTGATCCATGATAGCGACCGGGCGCGCGCCCATCGAGATAATGTCGCGTACGATACCGCCGACGCCCGTTGCGGCGCCCTGGAAAGGCTCAATATAGCTGGGATGATTGTGGCTCTCCACCTTGAACGTCACGGCCCAGCCCTCGCCTACGTCGACAACGCCGGCGTTTTCGCCCATGCCGACCATGAGCTTTTCCGTCATCTTTGGTGTGACCTTCTGACCGAATTGGCGCAGGTAAATCTTCGACGACTTGTACGAGCAGTGCTCGCTCCACATCACCGAATACATCGCGAGCTCGCCCGACGTTGGGCGGCGGCCCAGGATCTCTTTGATCTTCTCGTACTCGTCAGCCTTGAGCCCCAGTGCGCCGTATGGCTGCTCTTTCTCGGGCGTTGCCTGAGCGTTCGCGACGGTGTCAGGAACGTGAGCGTTGGGGTGAGCGGTTTCGGTATGCGGTGTAGTTTCAGTCACGCGACGAGAGCCTATCGATTTCGTGGGATACCAGACTCGATTAGTCTACCGTGCCTCTCAACGGACGGATGCGTCGCTCGCGTGGCACCTTCCCGCCGCCGCATCGCTCCTCCAGCGTGACACTCGGGAGCCAGCCGTATCCGCACTGTCCGTGCTGCCTGCGTTGTCTCTGTAGCAAGGTCGGGTTTTGTCCCTGCTCTCTGGCGCGAGCTTCTGTCTCTAGTCTCTGTTCCCTGTCGCTGTCTCCAGAAGTTTTTGGTCCGTCTTGCGGGTAGGCATGTCCCAGACCTACAAAACAGGCCAAAAAGTTTTTACTCGGGCTGCTTTCGGATAAACTTGCCCCTACGGGGATTTTGGCCGGGGGCAAGCAGGGCGTTATGAGGAAGAAATAAATGGACGAGTCTCGTAAAAATCACGAGGATGACCCCCGCGTGTCAGGGGACCCGAAACCTCTAACTTCAAGCGGCCTTGACTGGGACAGCATCTATGCGCGTATCGCCCAAATTGGTGCGATCGGTTCACAGCCAGGCATAGCCCAGGTTCCTGAAGAGACGTCGGTTACGGAACCGCTTCCCGAAAAGCTTTTGATCGAGGATCCGGTCGTTTTCACACCAGATCCAGGGCCCGAGCTTATGGTGGAGCCGGAGCCGGAGCCGGAGCCGGAGCCGGAGCTAGAGCCGGAGCCGGAGCTAGAGCTAGAGCTAGAACCGGAGCTAGAACCAATGCCACCGCCCTTGCCGAAAACGGCACTCGAATCTTTGTTTGAGCCCGAACTCGTTCCTGAGACTGAGGCTGAGGCTGAGACTGAGACTGAGACTGAGTCGATTCCAGTATTTGAGCCCGAACTCATATCGGAACCAGTGGTTGAGCCCGAACTTGTCACTGAAACAGCTGTGGTTTCTGTACCCGAGCATGAGCCGGTGTCTAAGACCGAGACCGAGACCGAGACCGAGCCCGAGCCCGAGGCTGAAAACCCGTCCGCAGGTGGCAGCTGGGGCAACGAACGGATGACTTTCGAACAGCTCCTCGGCGAGCATCCGTCATCGAAAGAGTCGGAGACTCCGCCACAACTAACTCCGCCACAGCCGAACCCGCCCCTACCAACGCCCCAGCTTTCGCCGCTTGTTGCTGGCGAGCAACTGCTAGCTGAGCCGCTAGACGCTGACCAGCCAGCCAATCAGCCGCGGAAGCCATCACGTGGCAGAAAAATTCTGATCTGGCTAGTCGTTCTAATCCTGCTTCTCGTTGGAGGAGCAACATGGGCTTATTGGTTCGTGTCGCAAACGTTGTCGCCTCAGGCCGTGCTGGGTTCCGTGCTCGAAGATCTCGCAGAGGGGAAGATTGAGGATGCCTTCGCCCAGACGAACGCGCCAGTCACGGAAGCCGACGTTCTGCTTTCCGACAAGGCCTACGAGGACCTGCCCGGACGTATCTCGGCGTTTGAGATTGGGACGGTCGACATCAACGGGGATATTGCGACAGTATCGGTAAAGGTTGATGCGGGAAACAACCCGCACGAGAGCACACTCGAGTTGAAGAAAACGGGCAAGATTGCTTTTCTCTTTGACGAGTGGAAAGTCGAAAGCTTGGATACCAGCACGATCAATGCTTCGGAGCTAGTGTTGCCGGAGGGATCCGAGGTTACCATTGGGGGAGCTGCGGTCGGCGACCGCGCCGCGCCGCTTCGCGCGCTTCCCGGCGACTACGAGGTAGCGCTCGCCGAGAGCCCCTTCTACTCGGCTGATACGTCTACCCTGAGCATCGCCTCCTTCGGACTGGATGCAACGGAACAGAGGGTCTCCAGCCCTACAGATATCACGCTCACCGAGAAGGGTAAATCTGCGAGTATCGAAGCGGTGAATCAATACCTAGACACATGCATCAGCTCGACAGAATTGGCACCAGAAGCATGCCCCTTTGAGGCGGTAAAACAAAGCGAACAATACGTTTACTCCAATATTCTCTGGAAGCTCCAATCTCGGCCAGAGTTGAAAATAGGCGACTATAGCGATGGCACATGGGAGATCGAGACCACGGAGCTCGGCTCCGCATCGATGACAGCGGATACTCGAAATTCCGTGACGGGGGCGAGATTTACCTCAGCGACCTCGCGGCCCGTTGATGTCACAATCTCGGCTCTTATCGTCGGATTCTCGGGCGATGAGGCCACCATCAAGGTTCTGCCGCAGCCCAACTAACGTAGCCGCTCAGGTCGACGCAGCCATGCCTCGGCGGAACCCTGCGCCCCGCGGACTAAGCCGTCTTGCGCCAGCGGCCCACAGCGTTCATGAGGTGGTAGACCGCGATGGCAACGATTGTTCCCATCGCGATCCCGTTGAGCTCAAAAGCGCCGCTGATGAATTGCACATTGGCAATCGCAAACGCTAACGCGAGGCCCGCAGTGAACTGATTGATGGGCTTACCGAAGTCAACCTTGTTATCGACCCAAATCTTCATCCCGATCACACCGATCAAGCCGTACAGGGCCATGGTCACACCGCCGAGAACGCCGGAGGGAATCGAGAAGATCAGCGCCCCAACTTTTGGCGAGAACCCCAGAAGAATCGCAAACGTACCTGCAACCCAATAAGCGGCCGTCGAGTACACGCGGGTCGCGGCCATGACGCCAATGTTTTCACCGTAGGTCGTTGTTCCGGACCCCCCGAAGAATCCCGCGATCGTGGTTGAAAGGCCGTCGGCAATCAGGGCGCGGCCCGTGAGCTTGTTCACGCTGGGATCCGTCATCTGAGCGACCCCACGGATATGGCCCACATTCTCGGCAAGAAGAACGAGCAAGACGGGGATAAAGGCAGGCAAAACCATCAGTACGGATGGGTCCGCAAACGGGTTTGCGGGCAGCGCGAACTCGGGCAGGCCAACCCAGGCTGCATCGTTGAACGCGGTAAAGTCGACCTCGCCAATCACGGCGGCAACCACATACCCTATGACGACGCCCACAAAGATGGACACGCGCCCGATGATCCCGCGGAAAATCACCGTGCAGAGAATGACAGAACCAAGAGTAATGTATGCGGTGACCGGAGATTTGCTGAAGTTTTCGTATGCAGTGGGGATCAGGTTAAACCCGATGAGCGCAACAATTGCCCCGGACACGACCGGGGGCATCAGCGCATTGATCCACCCGGTTCCGAACTTCTGGGTTACCCACCCGATGAGCATAAAGAGCAACCCGATAAGCACGATGCCCAAAAGCGCACCGGGGATGCCAAAACCTGACTTGGCGGCGGCGATTGGGGTAATGAATGCGAACGAAGACCCTAAGTAGCTGGGCATCCTATTCTTGGTGATAATGAGGAAGAGCAGCGTTCCCACACCCGAAAAGAAAAGCGTGGTACTTACCGGGAAACCGGTGATAAGCGGAACAAGGAATGTGGCGCCAAACATAGCGATCACATGTTGCATGCCGATGCCGATAGTGCGCGGCCAGGATAAGCGTTCACCCGGGGCTACCACCTCGCCGGGTGCGACGGTCTTGCCATCGCCGTGAGTAGTCCACGAGAGTTTTGGGATGCGGATCACGATATTTACCTCAGCGATAGTGGGACAGGGCCTTAGGTATAGTACATGTGCGGGTCGCCTTCACGCGACCCGAGTTTGGCTTACCTGCCCAGTGCCCAGATCGCGACGGCGCTCGCCGCGGCCACGTTGAGCGAATCGATACCGTGCTTCATCGGGATCTGAACCACGGTATCGGCAGCCTCGATCGCCTCCGGAGTGAGGCCAGCACCCTCTGTGCCCAGCACCAGGGCAACCCGGCGAGGCCTTCCCGCAGCCGCAAACAACGCCTGCTCCGCAGCGAACTCGCGCAGGCTCACCGCGTCGTCCGTCAACGCAAGGGCAACAATGTGAAACCCCGCCTCCGCGAGCATCACGCGGCTGGGTCCCCACGAAGGGATGCGCGTCCACGGTACCTGCAGAACGGTACCCATGCTCACCCGGATCGCGCGACGGTAAAACGGATCCGAGCAGCGCTCGGTCACCAGCACAGCATCCGCCCCAATCGCGCCAACGGAGCGGAAGATTGATCCCACATTCGTCGGGTCAACAACGTTTTCAAGCACCACGACCGTCTCACTCGACGAGAGAAGATCGCGAGGATTGGGCAGCGGGGGCCTGTCGAGTGACGCGATGAGGCCCCGATGCAACTCGTAGCCGGTCAGCTCGGCGAGTAGCTCACCAGGGCCCGTAAAAATGGGAACCTCGGGATAAGGCGCAAGAAGGGCCTCTGCCTCAGCGGTGGTTCCGCCAAGCGACAGCACGCCGCGCGGGACGTGACCCGCCCGCAAAGCCCGCTCCAACACCAGCGCTGACTCTGCAATGTAGATTCCGTGCTCGGTCTTCTGGTCGTTCTTGAGCGCAACATCGGTGCGGTGTGCGAAATCGGTGAGCCTCGCATCCGCCAAGCTATCGATAGAAATTATGGGCATAGGTCACCCCTCGCAGCAGGCTGAAGCGTTAGACTGCGGCTAAGGCCCGCAGCGCGCTCGAAAAGAAACGCAGGCCGTCTATGCCTGACCGCATCGCTTCTGACGTGTCAGGACCAAAACCGGCTTCGACCGCGTGTTCCGGGTGCGGCATCAGGCCGACAACGTTGCCACGCTCGTTGGTGAGGCCCGCGATATCGTCAAGTGAGCCATTGGGATTGATGCCCGCGTACCGGAAGGCGACGAGTCCCTCGCCCTCAACACGCTTCAGAGTTTCGGCGTCGGCGATATAGCCGCCGTCGCCGTTCTTCAGGGGGATGATGATTTCCTCGCCTGCCGCGAATTCGTTGGTCCAGGCTGTGGAGGCGTTCTCGACCGTGAGCGCCTGGTCGCGGCGAATAAACTGCTGATGAGCGTTACGGATCAGTCCGCCGGGAAGCAAATGAGCCTCGACCAACATTTGGAATCCATTGCAAATGCCGAGCACGGGCATGCCCTTATTGGCGGCTGCGATGACCTCGCTCATGATGGGCGAGACGGCCGCGATTGCTCCCGCGCGGAGGTAATCGCCGTAGCTGAACCCACCGGGAAGGACAATGGCGTCAACACCCTTGAGATCGTGGTCGCCATGCCACAGCTCGACGGCCTCTGCACCCGCGATGCGAATGGCGCGCTGGGCGTCTCGCTCGTCGAGGGACCCGGGAAACGTGACAACGCCGATCTTGAACGTCATGAGGCCGAGGTTCCGTCTGCTGCGTCGAAGTCGATGTTAACGACATCCTCGATAACGGAGTTCGAGAGGATGCTCTCGGCAATTTCCTGAACATCGGCTCGCAACTCGTCCGTGACAGGTCCGTCGACCGTGAGCTCGAAGCGCTTACCGATGCGAACCTCGCTGATCCCGCTCTTGCCGAGTCGGGAAAGCGCGCCGGTAACTGCCTTACCCTGCGGGTCGAGCAGCTCGGCTTTGGGCATTACGTCAACAACAATCTTGGGCATGGTATCTATCCTAGACCGATCTCGTGTCGTGCGTTTGGGCCTGAGGCTTTGGGTCCGCGCTGTCCGAACTCGCGAGGCCGGGCTCCGCCCGCCGCATCCCCCAGAGCTTCATCACGGGCCAGACCAGCAGACCAACCAGCAGCAGGTTGCGAATGGTGAGGATCACAACGGCGTATAGTTCCCCGTCCACGAGTGGCATATAGAAGATCGGGAAAACCAGCGTGGTGAGTAGGCCGATCACGGCGGTGAGTATTGCCGGGGTTCGCCAATAACGCGAATTGTAGGCAAGCCCGACCGCGACAACCGGGGTAATCCACAATACGTATTGCGGTGACCCAACCTTGTTGAAGACGAAGAAAGCGGTAACCATGCCGAGGGCACCGACCAGGATGAGCTGGGTTCTATCGGTCTGCTTCTTCATCGCGACCAGCATCAGGATCAGGATGGCACCGATTGCCGCGAACATCAGCGGGTTCATCAGGCTAGAGGTGAATTCAGCTCCGGGTCCCGATACCTCGCGCGTAGAAATCTGGTGGTTGAAATACGGCTGTGTTCCCGGGATCTTCAGCGAGTAGAGCCAGACCCACGGCGTCGTTATCGGAGCCTCGAGTTGCAATGCGCGGTCCGTTTGCATCGTCGCAAAACTGATGAAGTGCTTGGCACCGCCAGCGATCACCACCAACACCGCAATCACCGCAGAGACGGCAGCACCGGCAAGAATAATGTGTATCCTCTTGCGAGATCCCGCGACCACGGCGAGCATTACGGCGGCAGGCCAGACCTTGATCCAGGTGGCAATCGAGAGAACGATGCTCGCCACAATTGGGCGTCGAGCCAGCAGCATCAATCCCAGCACCACGAGCGGCGACGTAATCCCCTCGAGGCGAAGAAGAGCCACCGGGCTAAGCAACACGTTCAACAGCAAGAACCACCAGGCAGCGATGTAACCGTCAGTGTTGCGCAGGCGGTCGGTGAGCGCGAGCACGCCGACCGCGTTCAGGGCGGTAGTCATCAGAAACCAGATGAGCAGGTAAAAGTGTGATCCAAGCAGCTGGGATCCAACGATGGGAACGAGTGCGCCAGCCGGGTAGACCCACTGGGTGTCGATTCCCTGCCAGACGTTATTTTCGAGCGCTTGCTGGCCCCAAAAGCGATAGAGCGGCAGATCGCCGAGGGTATCGCCGGCGATGATCGCGGGTAGAAGAGCGGCTAGGAAGATGAGGTGGATGATGACGAAACCCGCTATGAGCATCCGTCTATTGATCAGCCACTGGTGTAGCCGGTGGGGAAAGTCTTCGGTGTGCTCGTGCTGCGAGTGTGTAGCTGTGGCGTTTATGGTGTCACCTTTGGTCGTTCGGTCGCTGCCGTTTATTCTAGGGGTCCCAGATGAAGAATGCTGGATAAACGCTCTGGTTTACATGCTTTTGTCGCTTTTAGGAGGATGCAAGGAATGCATATCAGCGTAAAAATACAATGTAGAACATGTGCAATAGGAATGCTATGCGATTAGTGTCGCACCGGCTGGATAATTAGCTGTCCGCTGACGGGATGAGGGAAGACCTCTACGGGATGCTCGTAAACTTCAGTGATGCGTTCCGCGGTCAGAACCTCGTGTGGGGTTCCAGAGGCTGCGACTTTTCCCTGCCGCAGAAGCGTGATGGTATCGGCGTAGGCGGCGGCGAGGCCGAGGTCGTGCAGCACGACAACGACAGCATCCCCCTTGTTGGCACGTTCTTTGACGAGAGAGAGCACGTCTTCTTGGTGTTTCAGGTCGAGCGCCGCCGTCGGTTCGTCAAGCAGCAGGATACCCGTCTGGCCGGCAATGACGCGGGCAAACGCTGTGCGCGCGCGTTCCCCGCCCGAGAGTGATGGCACCTGACGCCTGCGCAGGTGCGCGATGTCGGTTGCTTCGATTGCGGATGCTATGGCCGCTTCGTCGTCATCATCTCGCTCCGTTCCCTGCCACGGCGCGCGCCCCATCTCGACCACCTCTTCGACGGTGAAGGGGAAGAACACTCCGTTGTCTTGCAGGAGGACACCCCGGCGACGTGCCAGCTGCTTAAGGCTGAGGTCGTGGAGCGGGGTTCCCGCGATGTCAATGCTGCCAGCTGCCGTCGCATGGTCGCCGGTGAGCGCGCCCAGCAGCGTGGATTTTCCGGCGCCGTTTGGACCGATCAGGGCTAAGATCTCGCCCGCGCGAACGGTGAGATCGACCGCGTCGATCAGGTCGCGGCCGGCGATGTGCACGGTGACCCCGCGCGCCTCGATAGCTACCTCACCCAGCGCGATGGGCGTGGGGATGGCGTGGCGGGAGTTGTTTTTCTTCGTGCCGGTCATCCCCAACCTCCGGACTTTTTGCGCGTGCGTCTCAGCAGCCAGAAGAAGAACGGCCCGCCGACGAGCGCCGTGAGCATTCCGATCGGAAGGTCAGCGTTGGCTACAGCCGTGCGGGCAACGAGATCGGCGAGCAAGAGCAGCACAGACCCGCCGAGCACGCTGGCGATGACGAGGGGGCGATGTGCCGGTCCTAGGATCATACGCATCAGGTGGGGTATTACGAGGCCGACAAAGCCGATGACTCCGGCGAAGGCTACGGCTGCGCCGACGAGCAGCGCGACGATAACAATCACGAAGATACGGAGGCCCTCTACGTTGACGCCCAGGTGGCGCGCACTGCGCTCGCCGAGCGACAACAGGTCCAGCCTGCGCGCAACGACGATGGAGGAGGTGACGCCTACAACCACGAGCGGGAGGACGATGAGGACCTGGTCCCAGCGCGAACCGTTCAGGCTTCCCAGCTGCCAGAACACGATCTGCTCGCGCGATGCGGCATCCCCGAGGAATGTCATCAGGGCGAGGCCGGCGTTTGCGAACGCGTTAACAGCGATTCCCGTGAGCACGAGGGTGACTACTTCGGTCTTGCCGTTTGCACGGCTCATGAGGTAAACGAGAAATGTGGCTATGAGACCCGCGACGAAGGCGGTGACAGCGATGGTCCAATTGCCGAGGAACGTCCACCCAAACACGATGGTGGCGGATGCTCCCAGAGCTGCCCCCGATGAGACTCCGACAACCCCTGGCTCGGCAAGGGGATTGCCAAAAATCGCCTGCATGAGAAGGCCTGCGACGGCGAGGGCAGCGCCGACGAGTGCGGCCATTACGATGCGCGGAAAACGCACGGTCCAGAGCGCAATTTCTGCCGACTGGTTCTCCGGAAGTGGTCCGATATCTAACCCAATGCGGTGCATCACGGCACCAAAAACCTCAAACGGGCTGATGCTGAGTTGGCCGGCGCCCGCCGACACTAAGACGATCACGACGAGCGCGACGACAAGACCCAGGTTGAGGAGGGAGCGGCGCACTCAATCAGTCTATCGAACTAGTTGTGTTCTTCCGTGGACGAGGGGGAGACTCTCACCCGGACGGTGTTTTTCCACGGATCGTTGAAGAGTAGCTCTCTGCCGTCGTGGGCCGTGGCTACCCCTCTCCTGGCGAGCCTTTGTTCGAGGGCCCCCATGGCATCCATGCTGGGTAAGCGCACGGATACCTCTCCAAGCCCGAGAGCTGGCGTCCGGTCTCTCGCTCCCCTGCTGTGCCAGGTGTTCATGCCGAGGTGGTGATGATAGCCGCCCGCGGCGACGAAGAGGGCCTGCGTGCCGTATCTGGCGGTCACCTCGAACCCGACCGTGTCTACATAGAACTGTTCCGCGGTCGCAATGTCGCCAACTTTCAGGTGGACGTGGCCGACTCCCGCTGCAGTGTCGGCGACGGCCTCGCTGCCTTCGGGCGTGAGGTTCTCGCTCAGAAATGCGTTGGGGTCGAGCCAATTTGTGGCCATGGCGACCCCGCCCTTCGACCAGTTCCATTCGGACCGGGGACGATCCCAGTAGAGTTCGACTCCGTTTCCCTCGGGGTCATCGAAGTAGAGAGCCTTACTCACGAGGTGATCGCTGCTGCCGGTGAATGATCCGCTGAAATTGCGGGCCACCGAGTACACGGATGATGCAAGTTCGGATTGCTGGGGGAAGAGGAACGCCGTGTGAAAAAGCCCCGCCGCGTTCTCTGACGCGTGGGTGAGGCTTGGTTTGTGGGCCAGGACCAGGCTGGGAATGCCCTGCCTGCCGAGCGTCGCGCTTGACGTGTCGTGGCTGAGGACTTGGAGCCCGACCCCGCGATGGTAGTAATCGATCATTGAGTCGAGGTTTCCTACGGTGAGCGTGACCGCGCCCATCGCCGTCTCGTCTGCGATGACGTCGGCGCGAGCCTGCGATTGGTTAGTCGCGGGTGCTTGCCCGTTTAGCTGAGTCTCGTTATCGTGCATGGCTTGCTCGTTTCGGATCGGTGTTGATCCAGAGTAACTTAAGTTGAATTTTCAAGCAATACATTTGTGGCTATTGCTAGCTCAAGGAGACGAGACGGTCGATAAGCTCCCGATAGCGCGCTGCTGTTTTCTGTACGATTTCATCGGGAAGACGCGGGACAGCTCCCTGCCTATCCCAGTGCGCGCCGATCCAATCACGCACTATCTGCTTGTCAAAGCTTGCCATGCGCTCGCGAGGGGTGTCGGCCGTGCGATAGATTTCGGCATCCCAGTATCGACTCGAATCGCTCGTAAGAACCTCATCGCCCAGCGTCAACTCGCCAGTCACGGGATGAGCCCCGAACTCAAACTTGGTATCGGCCAGAATGACCCCCCTTTTTTCTGCGATAACGGATGCTCGTGCGAACAGCGCGAGCGAAGCATCCCTCAGCGAGGCCGCCGCGTCTGGGCCGACGATCTCGGCGCTCTGCTCGAAGCTAATGTTCTCGTCATGCTCGCCAAGCGGAGCCTTATAAGCCGGGGTGTAGATGGGGCTGGGGAGTTTATCGCCGTCGCCGAGCCCAGCTGGAAGCTGAACACCGCATACGCTGCCCTTCTCTTGGTACTCAATCCAGCCGTTCCCCGTCAGGTAACCGCGCACCACGCACTCGATGGGGTACATGTCGAGCTTGATGGTGACCATGGAACGGTCCGCGACCTCGACAGGTGCGGGGCTGCCCTCTAGGTGATTGGGGAAATCACCCAATTGCTCGAACCACCACCGGGAAAGCTGTGTCAGGAGGGCACCCTTTCCTGGGATTCCTGGTTCAAGAACGCCATCGAAGGCGCTTACCCTGTCGCTAGCAACCACGAGCAATCGATCGTCGGCGGGGTCAACCGGCTCGTAGAGATCGCGAACCTTCCCCGAATAGGTATGCTTCCAGCCGGGAAGATCGAGAGTCTGGGGGATGTTGGGGGTGCTTTTTGCGCTCGTCACCCGACTATTCTCCCACTGAAATTATAGAGCCATTTCACCGCCTTCAAAGTAAGGTGGTTTTCTCGAATCAGGTGGGGATAAAACGTGTGTTTTTCCTTTCCAACCGCACGATTTCTCCCCACCTGATGCAAAAAAGTACTTCCAGTCACGGGATCGCATCATTTGGCCGTGAAATGTCCCGGACTGAAATTAACCTGAGTAGGCATGTGCATGTACGCTTGACTATTAATAAGGCTCTGCTTATGTAAAGGGAGATCTCTGTTATGCCAGTTGGTCCGGTTATTGCTAGCGTTGTGTTGCCAGCTCCTCGGCAAGAGGTGTGGGAAGCTCTCGTGGATCCACGTAAGACGGCGATTTGGTGGCCTGATCTGCAACTTGACGCCGTTGTCGGCGGAGCAGTGAGCGAAATCTGGGAAGAAGCGGATAGCGCTCGGCACGCGGTCGGTGCTGTCGATATCGTGATTGATGGTCACTCGCTGGGCTTCAACTGGCAGGAGTCGGATGATAACTATGCCACGTCTGTGCTCATCGTCGCACAAACCGACGGCGACCGGACGATTCTTACCGTTACGGAAACCGGTTTGGGTATGCTCGACTTTGCGGCCAGGCGTGCCATGGAGTATCAGGAAGGTTGGGGATACCACCTCGAAGATCTGCGGGCATTTGTTGCGGGAGAGCTGCATGACGACGAGGATCTCGACGATGAAAGTCTCGACGATGGGGACTTGGAAGACAGCGAGGTCGAGGACAACGAGGTCGAGGGCAGCGAATGTGAAGACGGCGAATTTGAAGACGGTGATCTCGAGGACACCGATACCGGAACTGAGACGCGAGCCTGGGGACAGGCATCCCGCTAATTGAACCGGGGAGTGGTCTCTTCCAACTGACTACGCATAGCTCATGATCGACTGATCGTTTTGAGCGTCCTTAACGAGGAAAGTGGGCGCGGACCTGGCTAGGTCCGCGCCCACTGAGGTCGGGTTTAGTTGCGGTGGATGCCGTCGATGTTGTGCAGGATCGCGACCCTGCCATCGTCGTGGCGAATAACCAACGAGGTTCCTCGGTCTTCGAGAGCAAGGATCCACACTCCCGGTTCCGCCCGGAAAGAGGGGGTACCGGTGGCCTCATCGAACGCATCCCTAGCGTCGGGAACTGCTATCCAAAAGGGCTGGGCTGCTGCGGGTTGCTCTGCAGCCGGTTGCGCTGCTGTCGGCTGTGCTGTGGCGGGCTGCGAAACTTGCGTCTCCTGTGCTCCCTGTGCTTCCTGCGCCGAAAATGCAGCGTGTGTTTGTGTTTGTGGCTGAGCTTGGGATTCTGGCTGGACATAGCCAGGCTGTGTATAGCTAGCCTGCGCATAGCCTGACTGCGGGGCTGAACCTGCAGCTGAACCCGCATCCGTGCCCGCAGCAAAACCCTGCGCCGGGTACTGCTCTTGGTGCTGAGTCGTCTGCTGAGCCGCCTGCTGAGCCGGATACTGCGCAGCGGGTGCGAACTGTGTTGCCTGATGCTGCACGCGGCGCGGCGCGGCAGCTGCCGGGCGTGCCTGCGGGTGCGCAATAGTCTCGGGTCGTGATGTGAACTCGCCGCTAAAGAAAGGCATGATCTTTGCGAACGTGGTCAGAAAAATGAGACCGAGGGCCAGCACCGTGCCGAAGATTAGGGAGAATCCCACTGTCGTGCTCCCTGATGTGAGGGAGGAGAAAGAAGAGCCGCCGAAGTCGCCCATCATGGATAAAGAGTTTGAGATCGAGCCGACAACCTGTATCGCGGTGAGGAGGAAGGCGACGTAAGCCACACCAGTGACGACAGCCGATACCGACGCGAATTGGTCGACAGAGAGCGATCCCACGCGCCAGTTTACGTTCGGTGCAAGGCGGCGAAGAAGGATGAGCACCGCGGCCGAGATCGGAAGGAACACGAAGAGCAATACGAGGGCGAATCCTGAGCCTGGGATAGTCCAGAACGTGAGAGACGGTAGGAAGCTGGTATAGAACGACGGAAGAGTAGCGAAAGGGAAAAATGAGTTCACGAGGAACAGAAGGCCCACCAGCAGGATGAGGGATTCGCGCAGCGTGAAGGGACCGATGAGCGCCGAGGGGATAGCCGGCCGTGCGGGTGTTTGCTGTGCAGCGTAAGCGTCATAGCCCTGAGCCTGAGCCTGAGCTGGCTGTTGGGGCTGAGCCTGGGCCGAAGCACCGTATCCCTGAGATGTCGGGGCATACTGGGCTTGGGGATCGTTATTGTATTGCTGGCTATCATAGGGGTTCGGTGCTGACATGACGATGATGCCTTTCGGTTGTCAGAATGAATCGAAATTTAAAAAAGGGGTAACGCGGGCCAACGCCTAAGCTGGGCTATGTAGACGAGACTACACTGAGGCGCGGTGGGCTATCCCGCAACTCGTTCGGCGATATCGCGGCGATAGTGGCTGCCCTGTAGCTGAATCATGCCGATCGCCCGGTACGCGCGTTCCCTTGCCTCAGCGAAGCTACCGCCGCGGGCCACGACGCTGAGGACTCTGCCTCCGGTGGCGATCATGAGGCCGCCGTCCTCGCCCGTTGCCGCGTGGACGATCTGAACGCCTGGTACGGCTGCCGCTTCTTCCAACCCCGTGATAATGCGCCCGGTGACTGGTGAATCAGGATAGTTTTCGCTGGCGAGAACCACGGTAACGGCGGCGTCGTCGGAGAAAACGGGTGTGGGAGCATCCGCAAGCGAACCGGTCGCAGCCGCGTAGAGCAGCGAACTCAGCGGGGTAATCAGCCGCGGAAGAACAACTTGTGTCTCGGGGTCGCCGAAGCGTGCGTTGAACTCAATGACTCGCACGCCGTTGTCGGTGACGATGAGGCCGCAGTAGAGGAGTCCGATGAAGGGCGTGCCCTCCGCTTCGAGCTGTCGAACGGTGGGAAGCGCGATACTTGCGACGACCTCGTCCACGAACGAGTCCGACAGCCAGGGGAGGGGCGAGTATGCGCCCATGCCGCCAGTGTTGGGACCGGTGTCGCCGTCGCCCACCCGCTTGTAATCCTGTGCGGGCGAGAGGGGAACGACGTTGTGCCCGTCGGAGAGCACAAAGAGCGAGACCTCGGGGCCTGAGAGGAATTCTTCGATGAGGACGTCGCCGCGCGCTGCCCAGTATTCCACGTGATCGAGCGCCGCCTGGCGGTCTTCCGTGACCAGCACGCCCTTGCCTGCTGCGAGGCCGTCCGCTTTAACCACGTAGGGCGCGCCGTAGCTATCGAGAACGGATGCCGCGCTCGCCACATCCGTAACAGCCTGCGCTCGCCCCGTGGGCACGTTCGCCGCCTCCATCACCTGTTTTGCGAAGGCTTTACTTCCTTCGAGCGCAGCGGCGGCCTTGTTCGGACCGAAAACGGGGATGTGCTTGCGGCGCAGGGGATCAGCAACCCCGGCGACGAGCGGAGCCTCCGGTCCGATAATGACCAGGTCTACCTCTTCTGAGATCGCGAACTCGGTCACGATCTTGGGGTTGCTCGCGTCGAGGGCGATCGTGGTGACATCCTTTGCTATACCGGCGTTGCCGGGGGCGCAGATGATGTCGTGCCCCGCGTTTTCAGCGAGCAGGGCGAGAATGATGGCATGTTCACGGGCTCCGGGGCCAAGCACAAGGATCTTCACCCCCATAGCCTATTCGATTGTAGGTGGGATCGCTGACTCTGGTGTCGTCAAAGATTCCGACGTTGTAGCGATCTTTGTTGCAGGAGTTTCCCTACGATGAGCTTTTATTGGTTCGCTAGGCGTATCTCTTCGAGAGTCTGTGCTACTGACCGAGCTCGTTCCAGCCCGATAACCTCGATGAACTGCCGCCGATTGATCTCTGCGACGAGTGCTCGTAGCTCGTCGGCCATCTTGCATCCCTCCGCTGTTAGTTCGAGCTCGGTTACTCGCCGGTCGCTCGTATGAGCGGTGCGCCGAACAAGGCCTCGATCGCACAAACGATCTGTGACCTTCGTATAGCCACCACTCGTAAAGGCCGCGCTTCGTGCTAATTCTGTTAGTGTCGCGCGGCCTTCGACGCGTCCGCCTAGTTCGATGAGGGTATCAACCTCTGCTTCGTTCAGGCCGAATTGATCGCGGAGTTGTTTTTGTAGATTACGGTTGGTAAGCCCTACAGCCTTGATCAGGGTGCCCCACAATTCGATTGCCTCAGCATCGGAAATGTTTGCGATCGGCTGTTTAGGTGTGGTCATCTGCTCTGCTCCCTAGGGATTTTCATGATGCGAATTGTCCTCATTTTCGCATTGCCTGTGGGAGAGTCCAAATTTGTGAGTCTGAGCTTACGCACGTACCGCACGTGCGGAAAGAGTTTGCCGCGGTTGCTAGTGCGATGGTGAGTGTTTCGCGGGGGTCTCGGCTCTTGCGTTTACAACCAGGGCAAATGTTGCAAGTATTATCACCCCGATAAGCACAATACGCGTTGCTATCCCAAGACCGAGGGGCGTCGTTAGTGCCCCAATAGTAAGTACGGGTACAGCGAGTGCCGACTGGGCCGCAACAAAGTACGTTGCGATAGACTTCGCGTGATACTCGTGCGGAACGGCGGACCCGACTGACCGAAGACTGCCGCTAAAGGTGAGCCCGCTCCCGAAACCACCGATCACTGTGCCGAGTGCGAAAACTGTGAGGTTGACGGTTTCGAAACCTATGATGACGAGTACAAGCGACACGATCAGCATTGGCAAGCCAACCAAGACGAGAGTTCTGGGTCGATAGCGGCGTGCGACTAACTGAGCAACCACGCCAATCTCAAAGAGAACAAACGTTGCTAATCCTGCTATGGCAAGATTATGTAACCCAAGGGTCTGGGAGATGAAACGTGGCGTAAGACTAGAAAATAGGCCGAGTAACGTAAAAGTTGGGAATACGGCGAACGCGGCACGTATGTAGACGGGCAATGCTGAACGTGGAACCCCCACGTTCAAACGAAATTTGAAGAGTGAACGATCTGCTGCGGAGTTTGTTTCAGGAAGCAGGAGAGCAGCCACTGAAGCGATTCCCGTCAGGATAAGAAACACAATGAAAATGAGTTCTGTTGGTGAAGGCAGGTATTGAGCGAATAACCCGGCAAGCAAAGGCCCGAGACCCAGACCGCCCATGTTTGCAACCGTCGACACAACCTGAGGCGTCGCCTCGGAAGAGCCCTGGTAGGCCTCGCTGAGTCCTGCGGTGGCGGCTGCCGTAATAATTCCCACACCAAGACCGCTGACGAAACGTGCAATGAGAAGCAACTCGACGGAGCTGCCTATCAGAAATAATGCTGTGGAGATAACAGTGAGCACAAGTGCTGTAAGGATTAGCGGGCGGCGGCCGAGTTGATCGGATAACCCTCCTGTGAAGATGAGCGCCAACAAGGTGCCGAAAACATAGAATGCAAATACCCATGTTGTTGTTTCAGCGCCGAAGCCGAGCTCTTTACCCCAGAGCGTGTAGAGCGGGATGGGAAGGGTTCCACCTGTCGTAAGGAGCGCGAAGCTCAGGGCCATCGTCACGAAGGCACCTCTGGACCCCATGCGTGTTTTGCGTGATAAATAAGTCATGATTCCTGATTCTGTTGTGGGAGGGGGCGGTGGAGTATTGTGCGTGCGAAGAATCCGCCGACAACACCAACTCCGGAGGTAAGGACACCGATCCAGATGGGCAAAGCGTCTATGCCGAATAGCGCATCGATTGAGTAGAGGCCTGGGCCGCTGAGTCCAAGAGACACCGATATCGTGATCAATACCAGTGGGTATTCGACCCCATCGTGCTGAACCCACAGCCCGTTTGGAAGTTTGACTGTAAGGGCGACGATCATGACTCCGATCGCGGTCACTGCCGCGATCGGAGTCAACGCGCCCAACGCGAAGAGAATACCGGCGGCGATTTGCCCACCGCCTGCTGCTAGTGCCGATAGTTTGCCACCGCGGAAGCCATCGCGAGCAAACTCCCGACTTCCACCGTCGAGTCCTTCTCCCCCTAACAAGAAGGACACCTTCTGGAGGCCGTGGCTCACCAGGAAGAACCCGAGAAGCAATCGGAGAATTAGCAGCCCAATGTCGATGCCCATGGTGATTCCTTTCGCGTTGTTATTGTTGAATTAACCGGCGTTTCCGCCAATGAAGTCGCCTGCGTAGTGCAGCCCGAGTCCGTACGCGCCTGCGTGTTCCTTCGCGATATCTGTCGTGGCAACATAGGTTTCTCCTCGTGCCCAGTCGCGCTGCAGTTCGAGGAGAACCTGAAGCCACGTCACGGGAACAGCGCCTGCGCCGACCATGCGGGTAATTGCGTGGTCGTGAGCAGCGTCGCTGACGCCGCCGGATGCGTCGGTGACAACGTAGACCTCGTAGCCCTGGGCGAGAGCCGAGAGAGCGGGGAGCACGAGGCAGACCTCTGTCCAAAGGCCCGACAGGACAATCTTGCGGCGTCCTGTTGCTTTGATAGCGTCAACGACGTTGGAATCTTCCCACGAGTTCATTGTTGTGCGATCAATTGGGGTCTGGCCGGGGAAGACTGCCTGAAGTGAGGGCAGGAGACGTCCGGAAAAGCTCTCGGCGGCTACCGTTGTGAGTACCGTTGGTACGTTGAAGGCCCGAGCAGTTTTTGCCAGCCCTACGGTTGCGTTGATGACAGACTGACGGTCATCATTGGCTACGCCAAAAAACATCTGTGGTTGGTGATCAACGAACAGAAAAACACTGTTGTCCGGAGTAAGCAGGTCGTCGCTGGGTGTTGCTGTCACATTGTCGGGTGTGAACTCAGACATTATATTTTCTTCTTTCTTTGTGATGCCCTGCTTGATAGCGCGGGCGGAATCCGCCGCTGACGGGTGCCAGCAGCGTGGAATTAGGGAGATTAGTGCGTATGCGTCTCGAACGTATCTGTCGCGATCACCGGAACGTTTTCTCGGTTTCGCGCCTCTCGCCACTGCCGCTGTAACTCACTATCTGCGGCGGCTTCAACGATGAGTTGTGCTTGTTCGGCACCACCGTTTGATCGTGGCGAGGTGGCATAATAGCCACCGAATTGTGCTACCGGGCTCCACTCTGGGGTGACTGCTGCGAGCTGTTCGTCTATCCCTTCGTACTCACCGGCCGCATACACGATGCGACCATCAACCATTGTTACGAGTGATTCGATGTGGGGAATGTCGTCCGCATCGACGGTAAAGAAGTCCGCCGACAATATCGATAAGTCACCGTAGTATCCCTCGCGGAGGATGCCCTTCACGGAGGCTTCCCCTGTGAGCTTTGCCCCCGCGCTGGTATACATCTCAAGCGCAGTGGCTCGATCAACAACATTTGCTAGAGAAGAAAGCGAAGTGCCGCCCAGCGTTTTACGGGTAACAAGCCAGTGCAGCGCAACCCAGGGATTGTAAGACGACACACGCGTTGCGTCAGTGCCTGCGCCGACAGTGATTCCCCGGTCAAGCATCCCGCGCACAGGCGGTGCGGCTTCTGCGGCGTGCGTGCCATAGCGAGACACAAACGCTTCTCCCTGGAACGACATGCGATTTTGAACAGAAACGGATCCCCCTAGTTTGGCTACCCGTTCGATGCTCTCTGAGCTCATGGTTTCTGCGTGATCAAAGAGCCATGATGTGTTCTCAGAGAACAAGCCGTCCGCCGCTACCTTCTCGAAGACCGCGAGATCTCTCTGGATTGTTTCGTCGTAGGTTGCATGAAGGCGGAATCCCCAGTCGTTTTCGAGGAGGAGGCGTACTGCTTTCTCGAATTCAATCTCGTAGTTAGCTGCGAGTTCTGGGCGGGGCTCTGAGAAATTCTCGAAGTCTCCCGCTGCCCAGGTCAGATTCTCTCCGGCCCCGTTGAGACGGAGGAAAGCGTCGCCCTCTCCGGGCTTAATCATCCCGACCCAGCGCTTGAGGTCATCGATTTCTTGACCGCCAACCTGGGGGAAAAGGTGATAGGCGATCCGTACTGTCAACTCGTTGTTTTCGGCGAGTTCCATCACCGTTCCGTAATTCTCGGGAAAGCTTTGGAAACCTCCGGCAGCGTCAATCGCTGAGGTCAATCCAAATCGATTTAGCTCGCGCAAGAAATGTTTTGTTGATGATTTGCGTTCACTCTCGGGAAGCGTTGGAGCCTTGGCGAGAGTGGAATAGAGGATGAGTGCGCCGGGTGCCGCGAGTAGCATGCCGGTGGGCTCGCCATTATGGCCGCGCATGATCTGACCACCGGGTGGGTTTGGGGTGTCTTTCGTGAATCCGGCTGCTTTCACGGCAGCGCGATTCATGATTGCTGATTGGTATAAGTTCAAAATGAAAACGGGAACGTCGGGTGCGATGGTGTTAAGTTCGCTGATCGTTGGAAGCCGTTTTTCGGCGAATTGTTCTTTCGTAAATCCCCCTACGACACGAACCCATTGACCCTTGGGTGTGCGGGCAACCTGCTCGCGGAGCATCTCTAGGGCTATTTTCAGTGAGGGTACGCCGTCCCAGCGAAGCTCGAGGACGTAATTGAGGCCACCCCGAATGACGTGCAGGTGTGAGTCGTTTAGCCCGGGAATCACCCGGCGCCCTTGCGCGTCGATGACGCGTGTTTGAGCGCCAACCCGTGCCAAGATGTCGTCGTCATCGCCGATGGCAGATATTACGCCTTTGGTGATAGCGAGGGCAGAGGCCTGGGTGCGGGCGGGGTCTCCGGTGTGAATTTTCGCATTGCGTACGATCACGTCTGCGGGTGCCCCGTGTTCGCTTGGTCTAATTCCTTGGACGGGCATGGTGGCCATGTGCCGCTCCTTACCTAGTAATCTTGCATTCTTTTGCGGTGTGCAAAGAATCATTATTTGTCTTCCTTGGTAATTATCATCCAAAAAGATACTTCCGTGCAAGATAAATAGTTAAATTGAAAATCCCGGGCGTGTCGCACTAGGGTGGTGTTGCCATCAAGGTTGATGCAAAGAAGGCAAATTGTGGCACTGGCAGACACGGAGAATTTACGGACTCGCCAGACGGGGTACCGCCGGGCGCGGTGATTTCGTAGGTGGATGCTGCAACGCCTCGCCTTCACGACATAGGGTGCACCGTGACTATCGAGAACGGGGATGTGCTTTGCGGCGCAGGGGGTCGGCGACTCCGGCGAGAATGATGGCATGCTCGCGGGCACGGGGGCCATGCGCAAAGATCTTTACCCTATGGCCTATTCAGTTGGGGCGGATGCCGCGCACGATTTAGTCGGTTGGTGCAATTCGATTATGAGCTTTCAATTCCTGATACTGCCGACTGTTTAGCGCCCATGGGCTTGGCGATCTCTTCCTGGGTGAGTCAGCGAGGATACCGCCCACCAGGGAACCCGCTGCGACCCCGGCAGCCGTTACCACGCTTCCCACTCCACCGATAACGTCCGCGCACCATCCGGTGATGTCGCCTAGGATGTCTCCGAGTACCGGTGAATCAGTGTTGACGCCGGAGAAACGACTCTTCACCCCGCCTGACGAGTCAGAGTCGTCCCCGTCAGTATCATCGGTGGTGGGTGTGGTGGGTGTGGTGGGTGTGGTGGGCATTGCGATGGTCTGCACGGATACGGGTTGCGCAGATACCTGTGGTGTTGCTGCTGGTTGTCGTGAGGCTGCGATGAATGCACCGTGAGCTAAAGCCTGATCCAGAAGCTGATAGCTCCCCACGACCGTTGAAAGCACTCGTGCGGTGGACGCTGCACGTCGCGCGCTCTCGTCCAGTGAGGCTGCGGCGCGTCCGAGGCTGTCGATAGCAGCGTTCCCGGTTCCCGGCGATAACGGAAGCGACGCGGCTAGGTCCGGGGAACGTTGAATAGCTCGCAACGCTACGCCACGCTCACGAAACTCTGACTCCTGCGTGAGGGGTTCGATGACGGATGCTCGTGGCCGAGTTAACAACATAATCCGCAGCTATTCATCATCGCACGCTGGTACCGGCGGTCTCATGCTTACTCGGAGACCCGAGTCAGCATCCCCTCGGGAACCTCTGGAACTTTCCCCGGCCAATCGCCTAGGTTCTTCTCAACTTCATCGGAAGAAATTGTAATTAGAATAGCGCTATCCGTTGAATCTGCTTCTGTCGTTGAAAAGCCTAAGTCCAGAAATGCCTGTTCCCCCCCCCCCCAATCAAAATTGGGTGGTTGGTCATCAAAAGTAATATGGAACATGAGCGTAGTATTTGTTTTTTCGTCGTTCACGGACCAGAGGAGGCGAAGAAGCCAATCAGCAAACAAATCCATATTTGCAATTTCATAATCGGATGAAACCATAACTCTCGACACGGTGAATGTTCTCTTCGAGAACCCAGAGTATGCGCCATCAACTCTGATTGTCCCGTCCAAGCCTTCTACGCTGCGCAATTGTTCTGTTGCTTGCTCCGCACTTTGTCCCTGAAACTTGGAAAAGATGCTGCATCCGCCTAGTCCAAACATCAACGCTCCTATCAGCGCAGCACAAACGATGTGTCGTAAGTTTTTTCTCATCGAGTCTTACCGTTTCCCGTAGTAACGATGTGGTGACTGGTTTTCGCCGGTGCCGAGGAATTTTGCAATCGCTTGTGCGCTTTCTGATTGTGGGTCGAGTCCTTCTGCGACTTTGGCATATCGCAAGACGTCATGTGAAACGAGAGGGTCTTCTTCGCCTGGTTTGAGAGCGTCAGGCACGCGCACAGTGGTGACGCCGTCTCGGACAGGGTTGGGCGAGCCATCAAGTTGGGGAACAGGATCGCCGAGCTGCTCGAGGGCGAGTACCTTGATTCCTGCGGGCATGTCTTTCACATACCCGGCGACGGATGCTCCTGGCCGATTTGACAACATAATCAGCAGCTATTCGTCATCGCACGTTGGTACCGGCGGTCTCATGCTTACTCGGAGACCCGAGTTAGCATCCCTTCAGGGATTTCAGGGACCCGTCCAGGCCAAGGTCCGAGATTGCTCTCTGCATCGGAGGAATCTACTCGTACACTGAAAAAAAACTTGCCGGGTTCTCCCTCTGCAGTCTTAAAGCCAGCCTTCTGTAAGGCAGAGATTCCACCCCAATCTCGCACAACAGGTTCATCCTCAAAGCTGACATAGAGCACAACCGACGAATTTATTTTTGTGTTATTCGCTGACCATCCCAGAGACACTAACCATTTCGCAAAGGTATCGGGATCAGAGA